>DASZUK010000008.1:0-177750 GCA_035547695.1 Acidimicrobiales bacterium | reverse complement strand
CGCCACGATGGGCGCCCGGTGGCGAGGCCGGTGGTACGGCCGGTGGAGGGTCAGCTCGGTTCGGCCGGGGTGGTGGCGTACACGGCCAGGCCGTAGATGACCACCACGTCCAGGGCGATCGTGATGACCGACCAGAACGGGTACGCCGGCAGGAACAGCAACTGCCCGATGGCGTTGAGGGCGGCCAGCACGATGCCGACCCAGCCGGCCCACGCCTGCCCGGCCAGGATGGCCAGGCCGACCAGGAACACGATGATCCCGAGGATCAGCATGGTCCACCCCCAGGATCTGAGGTCACCGAACACCAGGTGGTCGCTCAGGTAGTGGGCGTTGGCGATGGCCACGATGCCGTCGATGAAGTTGAAGGCCCCGACCACCACGAAGAGGACGCCGGCGAACGTCCTCCAGCCGGTACTGCGCACCGCGAACTGCGTTGACATGTCTGCTCCGTTTCCCCCGGCGGCCGGTCCCGGCCCCGGGCATCTGCGGTCGATCGGTAACGTCGATCGGCCATTCGGTCACTCTCCGTCACTGTGCGTTCCCCGGCCGCTCCTTTCTCTCCCCCCATCCCCCCGCTCTCCCCGGACCCCCCGTCTCCCCGGACCCCGGCTCGGACCGCCACGTCCGGCCGTCAGAGCCGTCAGAACAGCGCCACGACGGTCAGGACGATCAGGACCGACGTGTAGACGGTGACCAGCACGACCACGGTCCACGACGCCGCGGCGTAGGCGCCGTGTTCGAGGGCCCGGCCGGACCTCCGGGCCCGCACCGTGCCGCCCACCACGAAGAACAGGGCCAACGCCCCGTAGGCGGCGCCCAGGGCCAGGAACCGGCCCTTCGGCAGGTCGCCCAGCCGGGGCACCAGGCCACCCACCCCCAGGGACACCGCCGCGGCGGCGATGCCGGTGCGCCACCAGGCCAGGAACGTGCGCTCCTCGGCGAAGTACGTCCGGCGGCTGGCCGGCGGGTACCGCCCCTCGCCGTCCTCCCCGCCGGGTCCCCCGCCGCCGTCCTCGCCGCCGCCCCCACCGGGGCCCTCCCCGCCCTCAGGCTGCGCCATCGTCGCCTCCGCGCCGCAGCTCGGCCACCGCGGCCCGGACGGTGGGGTACACCGGCAGCGCCGGCCGGTCCGGCTCGGCCACCGACAGCACGTCGCGGACCTGGCCGAGGCTGCGGGCCAGCACCAGGTCGACCCCGTCGCGACGCAGGTCACCGAGCAGCTCCCCCAGCATCCGGGCGGCCGTCACGTCGATGGCCGGCACCGACTCCACGTCGAGCACCACCCCGGCCACCCCCGGCCGGGCGGCCGCCCCCCGGACCACGGCCCGGACGTTGTCGGCGTTGGCGAAGAACAGCCCGCTCTCCACCCGGAGCACCACCAGCCCGTCCGGGGCCACCGCCCCGGGGTCCCGGCCGAGGTCCACGTAGTGGTCGGCGGTCCCCGGGGCCAGGCCCAGCTCGGCCACGTGGGGCCGGGACGCCCGGTAGACGATGAGGACCACCGAGATGCCGATGCCGATGAACAGCCCCGGCAGGGTGTCGAAGACCACCACCCCCGACAGGGCGGCCAGGGCGGCGATGAAGTCGGCCCGGGCCACGTGGCCGTAGATGGCGTGCAGCGGGCCGGTCACCGTGCGGTACAGCCGCACCATCGCCCCGACGTCGACCAGCTCGCTGACCGCCACGACCACCACCGCCGCCAGGGTGGCCTCCGGCAGGTACTGGAACAGGCCGGTCAGGAACAGCAGGGTCAGCACCGTGAGGGCGGCCACCACCAGCCCCGACAGTTGCGTCCGGGCCCCGGCGGCGCCGTTCACCGCCGTCTTGGACAGGCTGCCGTTGACCACCATCCCCGAGCTCAGCCCGGCGGCGACGTTGGCCGCCCCCAGCCCGATCAGCTCCCGGTTGGCGTCGATGTCGTAGTGCCGGGCCGCCGCGTACGTCTTGGCCGCCCCCAGCCCCTCGGCGAAGCCGACCAGGACGATGCCGACGGCGGACGACCCCAGGTCCACGTAGTCGTGCAGCGGGGCGTCCGGGAACCCGTAGTGCGGCAGCCCCTTGTCGATGTGGCCCACCAGGGCCACCCCGTGGTCGTCGAGGTGGGCGGCCCAGCCCACCACGATGGCGACCACCACCACCGCCAGCGAGCCGGGCACCGCCGGGGCCGCCCTGCGCAGCACCAGCACCGCCCCCAGGGACCCGGCGCCGACCAGCAGGGTCCAGCCACTGGTGTCCCCCAGGTGCCCGATCAGGTGGGCGAGCTGCGAGAAGAAGTCGCCGTCCCCCTTGGCCACCCCGAACAGCTTCGGCACCTGGCCGATCATGATGGTGAGGGCCAGCCCGATGATGAACCCCTTCAGCACCGGCTCCGAGATGAAGTCGGCGATGAACCCCAGCCGGGCCAACCCGAACCCCAGGGCGAGGACTCCCGCGGTCACCGCCAGGGTGGCCGTCAGGGTGGCGTACATGCCGCTGTTGCCGGCCACCGTCGACCCCACCGCCGCCGCCGACAGGGCCGCCGTGGCCGACATCGGCCCCACCACCAGGTGCCGGGAGCTGCCGAACGCCGCGTAGAAGATCAGCGCCGACGGCGCGGCGTACAGGCCGACCGCCGGGGACACCCCGGCGATGGACGCGTAGGCCAGCGCCTCGGGCACCAGCACCGCCCAGACGGTGACCCCGGCCACCACGTCGTGGGCCAGCCACGACCTCCGGTACGGGAACAGCGACCCGAACAGCCACGACGGCAGCCACCGGCGTCCGGTGCCCGGCCCTGCGCCCGGCGTTCGCGCTGCCCCTGTCGGATCGGCCATCGGCCCCCTCGTCCTCGCGCCGACCGTCCCCGCCGGCCGGCGGCCGCCCCGCAGCGGACGCCGCCGGTTGACGAACATGCGACCTCGGCGCACCATGGTTGCACGGAAGTTGCCGACCACCACGTCTTCTCAGCGTGGTCCCAGGAGGTCGTGAAGCAGTTCACAAAACCCTTCGTTGAGCTGGACCGACCCCCGGGGAGCCGACCATGCCGTACACGCCCAAGGACGCCACCGAGGCCACCGCCGGGGCCAACCACGACGCCGTCTGCCACTACGACATGGAGGACCTGGCGGACTTCTTCGACACCCAGCGCGGGTTCGTCGCCGACATCCCCGACCGCCGGGTGGTCCGCGACGAGGGGAGCGTCATGTTCGACCTGTCGGCGCTGGACTACATCGAGGACGACGCCCTGGCACCGGACACGGTGCACCCCAGCCTGTGGCGGCAGTCCAAGCTCCTCCGCCGGGCCGGGCTGTTCAAGATCGTGGACGGCCTCTACCAGGTCCGCAACAACGACATCGCCAACCTGACCGTCGTGGACGCCCCCGGCGGCCTGGTCGTCGTCGACTGCATGGCCAGCGTCGAAGCGGCGAAGCAGGGCCTGGCCCTGTTCCGGGAGCACGTCAGCGACAAGCCGGTGGTGGCCGTCGTCTACACCCACACCCACATCGACCACTACGGCGGGGTCAAAGGGGTGGTCGACGCCGAGGACGTGGCCTCCGGCAAGGTGCCGATCGTCGCCCCGGGCACCGTCGCCTCGTTCGACAAGTACGCCATCGGCGAGAACGTGGTGGCCGGCAACGCCATGGCCCGCCGGGCGGCCTACGCCTTCGGCAGCCTGCTGGACCTCGATCCGAGGGGCCACCTCACCTGCGGCATCGGCGTCGTCAGCCTGCCGGGGCCCACGGTGTCGTACCTCTCCCCCACCGACGGCATCACCCGGACCGGCGAGACCCGGGAGCTCGGCGGCCTCCGGTTCGAGTTCCTGTACGCCCCCGACACCGAGGCGCCCGAGGAGCTGCACCTCTGGATCCCCGAGCTGAAGGCGCTGTCCTGCGCCGAGAACGCCAACCACTCCCTGCACAACATCCAGACCCTGCGTGGCGCCCGCACCCGGGACGCCCGCAACTTCGCCCGCTACCTGGACGAGACCCTGGAGCGGTGGGGCGACCAGGCCGAGGTGCACTACGGCCCGCACACCTGGCCGGTGTGGGGCAACGAGCACGTGGTCCCCTTCATCGAGTCCCAGCGGGACACCTACAAGTACATCCACGACCAGGCCCTCCGGCTGGCCAACAAGGGGTACACCCCGCTGGAGGCCGCCGAGGAGATCGAGCTGCCCGACAGCCTCGGCCGGAAGTGGTTCAACCGCGGCTACCACGGCACCCTCCACCACGACGTCCGGGCGGTGTTCACCAAGGAGCTCGGCATGTGGGACGGCGACCCGGTGTCCCTGCACCCCCACCCGCCGGCGGAGGCGGCCAAGCGGTTCGTGGCGTTCGCCGGCGCCGACAACATCCTGGCCGAGGGCCGGCGGGCGGTCGACGCCGCCGACTACCGGTGGGCCGCCCAGATCCTGCACCACCTGGTGTTCGCCGAGCCGGACAACCAGGCCGCCCGGGAGCTGCAGGCGGACGCCTACGAGCAGATGGGCTACCAGGCCGAGGGGCCGCAGTGGCGGGGGGTGTTCCTCACCGCCGCCAGGGAGCTGCGGGACGGCGTCCAGCCGGCGACGTTCGCCACCGCCAGCCCGGACACCGTCATGGGGATGCCGGTGGACATCCTGTTCGACTTCGCCGCCGTCCACCTCGTCGGTGACCGGGCCGCCGAGGTGGAGCTCCGCGTCGACTTCGCGTTCACCGACCTGGCCGAGACCTGGACCATGTGGGTGCAACGCGGCGTCCTCAACGCCCGCCGGGGGGCGTCGCCGGCCGCCCAGCTCACCGTGTCCGGCCCGAAGGCCGCCCTGGTCGGCGTCCTGCTGCAGCCAGCCGCCGCCGGCAAGTTGATCGACGGCGGCCAGGTCACGGTCGACGGCGACGCCGGCGTCCTCGACACCCTGGCCGGCCTCATGGACGAGTTCGACCCGAATTTCAATATTGTGACGCCATGACCACCGCCGTCACCGTGCCGGGCACCATGCCGGCTGCCGGTACCCCGCAGGAGCGCATGGAGGTCGGCAAGAGCCTCCGCGGGCAGGCCCCGCGGTCCTCCCACGCCGACCTGTCCCTGGGACCGGACCGGCCGGACCCGGTGGCGCTCCTGGAGGAGCAGGCGGCCAGCCGGGTGCCGGACCTCGTCCCGGTCCGGCACGGCCGGATGATGGAGTCGGAGTTCGCCTTCTTCCGCGGCGCCGCCGTCGTGATGGCCGCCGACCTGGCCGGCACCCCCCGCACCGGGGTCATCACCCAGATCTGTGGTGACGCCCACCTGTGCAACTTCGGCCTCTTCGGCTCCCCCGAGCGCCACCTGGTGTTCGACCTGAACGACTTCGACGAGACCTACCCCGGGCCGTGGGAGTGGGACGTCAAGCGGCTGGCCGCCAGCATCGCCATCGCCGGCCGGGCCCGCGGGTTCTCGACCGCCCAGCGCCGGCGGGCCGTCCTGCAGACCGCCAACGGGTACCGGGCCGAGATGCAGTCGCTGGCCTCGCTCGGCCACCTGGACGCCTGGTACCAGCACGTCGACGCCGACGACGTGCTGGCGTCGGTGGCCCCGGCGCTGCGGCCGCCGAACCGCAAGCAGGTCCAGCAGTTGCTGGCCAAGGCCCGCAGCCACGACAGCCTGCAGGCCCTGGGGAAGCTGACCCGGACAGTCGACGGCCAGGTCCGCATCGTCAGCAACCCGCCGGTGGTGGTGGCGGTGGAGGACATGCTGTCCGAGGCCGACGCGGCCCGTGCCGCCGAGGTGCTCATGGAGGTGGCCGAGGCCTACCGGGCCACCCTGCGGCCCGACGTCCGGAACCTGTTCGCCCGCTACCAACTGGTCCACGTCGCCCACAAGGTGGTGGGGGTCGGCAGCGTCGGCACCAGGGCCTGGGTCGGCCTGTTCCTCGGCCGCGACGGCCGCGACCCGCTGTTCATCCAGGCCAAGGAGGCCCAGGCCTCGGTCATCGAGCGGTTCCTGCCCGCCGAACCGGGAGCCGGGCACAACGGCGAGCGGGTGGTGGCCGGCCAGCACCTGATGCAGGCGGTCAGCGACCTGTTCCTGGGGTGGGCCCGCACCGTCGGGTTCGACGGGCAGGAACGGGACTTCTACCTGCGCCAGCTCCGGGACTGGAAGGGGTCGTTCGACCCGCAGACCGCCGAGCCGGTCGGCCTTGCCCTCTACGGCCAGCTCTGCGGGGCCACCCTGGCCCGGGCTCACGCCCGGTCCGGCGACCGCATGGTCATCGCCGGCTACCTCGGCAACGGCCCCACCTTCGACCGGGCCATCGCCGAGTTCGCCGAGGCCTACGCCGACCAGAACGCCCGCGACTACGCCGCCTTCCGGGCCGCCATCGACGAGGGCCGGATCGCCGCCCGGCCGGGCGTCTAAGGGCGCCGGACCGGGCATGGCCGACGGCGGGAAAGGGCGGGCCCCTCGATGGTGACCGCATGGTGATCGTACGGCTGGCCCTCCGCCTGGTGGCCATCGCCGCGGTGTTCTACCTCGTCGCCCACGTGGTCCCCGGCATCCACGTCAAGAGCGGCTTCGGGTCCCTGCTGTGGGTGGCCGTCCTGTTCACCGTCGTCAACGCCGTCGTGGGGCCCATCCTGCGGCTGCTCACCCTGCCGGTGATCGTCCTCACCCTCGGCCTGTTCCTGGTGGTGGTCAACGCCCTGCTGCTGGCCCTCACCGCCTGGATCTCCAGCGACCTGGCCGTCGACAACGTCGGCGCCGCCATCCTCGGCGGCCTCATCGTCGGGGTCTGCAGTTGGGTGGCCGAGCTGGTGTTCCCGCTCCGCAAGCGGGACCACCACCGCGACCACCACCACCAGACCACGTGACCCTCCGCCGGCCGTAACCACTGTCGCCACGTGACCCGCCGCCGCCCGTAACCCACTGTCGCCACGTGACCCTCCCCCACCCGTAACCCTTCCGCCGCCACGTGACCCGCCGGCGGGTGCGTGCTGACAGCCGGCCTCCGGACAGCTAGACAGGCTGGTGCCGACAGCGACAGCGACAGCGGCGGGGCGGGGACGAGAAAGGGAGGCTGGCCATGGACAACCTGGCCTGGCAGGACCGGACCGACTTCGACAACGCCGACCGGGGCCTGATCGCCCGGCTGGAGCCCGGTGTGGTCCACGGCGCGTCGGGGAACGTCGTCTACGACATCGACGCCGTCGGCCGTGCGGTGGCCGGCGAGTGCCCGGACACCGTCAACCCCAGCCTGTGGCGGCAGTGCCAACTGACGGCGGTCCAGGGGCTGTTCGAGGTGACCCCCGGCATCTACCAGGCCCGGGGGCTGGACCTGTCCAACATGACCCTGGTGGAGTCGGACAACGGCGTCATCGTCATCGACCCGCTGATCTCCGCCGAGTGCGCCGCCGCCTCCCTGGCCCTCTACCGGGCCCACCGGGGCGACCGGCCGGTGACGGCGGTCATCTACACCCACGCCCACATCGACCACTTCGGCGGGGTGCTCGGCGTGGTCGGGGCGGGCACCACCGTGCCGATCATCGCCCCGGAGCACTTCATGGAGCACGCGATCTCCGAGAACGTGTACGCCGGCCCGGCCATGCTGCGCCGGGGCATGTACTACGCCGGGGACGCCCTGCCGGTCGGGCCGGCCGGGGTGCTCGGCATGGGGCTGGGACCCCGGACGTCGACCGGGTCGGTGGGCCTGCTGGCCCCGACCCTGGACATCACGGCCACCTCCCAGGAGGAGGTCGTGGACGGGGTCCGCATCGTGTTCCAGATGACCCCGGGCACCGAGTGCCCGGCGGAGATGAACTTCTGGTTCCCGGCCTTCCGGGCGCTGTGCCTGGCCGAGAACGCCACCCACAACCTGCACAACCTGCTGACCCTCCGGGGCGCCCAGGTCCGAGACCCCCGGATCTGGTCCCGGTACCTGGCCGAGGCCATGGAGCTGTTCCTCGGCGGCACCGACGTGGCCTTCGCCTCCCACCACTGGCCGACCTGGGGACAGGACCACATCCGCCGGTTCCTGGGCGAGCAGCGCGACCTCTACGGCTACCTCCACGACCAGACCCTGCGGCTGATGAACCAGGGGTACGTGGGCAGCGAGATCGCCGAGATGGTCCAGATGCCGCCGGCCCTGGAAGCGGCCTGGCACGCCCGCGGCTACTACGGGTCGGCCAACCACAACATCAAGGCCGTCTACCAGCGGTACCTGGGCTGGTACGACGGCAACCCGGCCCATCTGTGGCAGCACCCGCCGGAGGCGGCCGCCGAGCGGTACGCCACGCTGGTCGGCGGCCCGGAGCAACTGGCCGCCAAGGCCCGGGAGTTCCTCGACGACGGCGACCTCCGGTTCGCCGCCGAGCTGGGCAGCCATGCCGTGTTCGCCGACCCCGGCTGCGCCGCCGCCCGCGACGTCCTGGCCGAGGCCCTCACCCGGCTCGGGTACGGCGCCGAGTGCGCCACCTGGCGGAACTGCTTCTTGATGGGCGCCCGGGAGCTGCAGCACGGCGTCAAGGCCACCGCGGTGTCCGCGGCCGGCATCGCCCCGGCCATGACGGTGACCCAGTTGTTCGACAGCATCGCCATCCGCATCGACGGGCCCCGGGCCGCCGGCACCACCCTGTCGGTCCTGTGGCGGTTCACCGACGCCGGCGAGGACTACTTCATGGAGCTGTCCAACGGCGTGCTCATCCACCACCCGACCAGCCGGGACCACCAGGCCGACCTCACCGTCACCCTCACCCGCCCCCAACTGTTGGGCCTGATGGGGTCCGGGTCGACGGACGGCGTCGAGACCACCGGCGATGCCGGGGTGCTGGGCACCCTGCTGTCCCTCACCGACGCCCCGAGCTCCAGCTTCGCGGTGGTCACCCCGTAGTCCCCGCGCCGGCCCCGGTGCCGGTCCACGGCAGTCGCTGCGCCGGGCCCCGGTGCCGGTCCGCGGCAGTCCCCGCGCCGGCCCCGGTGCCGGTCCACGCCACCGGCCGGACCGCATGCTTGAATTCTCCCGGCGCCAACCTCGTCCGGCGCCCGCCGGGGGGACCACCAAGGAGGGGTTAGGAATGTTCGGAACGGACTACCCGCTGCTCGACATCTTCTGGACGATGCTCGAGTTCTTCCTGTTCTTCATCTGGATCTGGCTGATCATCTCCATCTTCATGGACATCTTCCGCAGCCACGACATGGGCGGGGCAGCCAAGTTCTTCTGGGTGCTGCTGGTGATCATCCTGCCGTTCCTGGGGGCGTTCATCTACCTGATCGTCCGCGGCGGCAGCATGCACGAGCGGTCCGTCCAGGAGGCCAAGGCCCAGGAGAAGGCCTTCTCGGACTACGTCCGCCAGACCGCCGGCGGGCCCAGCGCCGCCGACGAGCTGGCCAAGTTGACCGACCTGAAGGCCAAGGGGGCCATCTCCGACGACGAGTTCGAGAAGGCCAAGGCCAAGATCCTGGGCTGAACCCGGCCACCGGCCGAACCCGGCCGCCATCCGAACGGGTCCCTACCCGCCCCCCTTACCTGCACCCGCCCCTTACCCGCCGGCGGGTCCGGACGACCCTCCGGCGGGTCCGGACGGCCGGTCGGCCAGCAGCGACAGCGGCGTCCACGGCCGGCGGTGCCCCGGGAACAGCCGCCGGCGGGCCCCCGTGACCGTGACCGCGGGTACGGGTGCTGGTGCTGGTGCTGGTGCCGACGACCGGGTCGGTGCCGAGCCGACGGCGAGGGTGCGGACCTGCATGGTCAGCCCGTCCCCCTTCGGCTGGCGGTGGCGGTCGCAGAGCCGCTCTGCGACGGGCTCCGCGAGGACGCCGTCGGCGGTCCGGCCCTGGTAGACGATCTCCACCGAGGCCGGCCGGCCACACCGTGCGCAGTGGCCGCGTCGTGGTTGCTTCGTCATCGCGGACCTCCTCCGCGCCATCGGTGACGGTACGTGCCGCCTGTCCTCTTGGTTACACCAAGGTTACATACTACACCTGAGTTAACCTCTGGTTAACCATCCGGACACCAAAACCACCGGGAGCTGGGGGGACGCGGCCCGGGTTGCCCGGCGTTCCCGGTTATCCGGCGCAGACCGCTGTGCAGGGGGTGGCGAACGCGCGCTGCGGGGCCAACGGCAGGTTGACGAACGAAGCGGCGGCCGCGGTGCGCTGGACCTGGTAGACGCCACCGACCAGGTGGGGCAGTTGGGCCAGGGTGGGGGCCAGGTTGGGGGTGTCCGAGGTGGACAGGGTCACCCGGATGCGCCAGCCGGCGGGGACCTGGGCGAAGGTCGGGAACACCTCGATGTCGTACCGGGTCACCGCGCCGGGGACCACCGGCTGCGCCGACGCCTGGGTGTACGGGTGGTACGGCAGCAGCGGCTGGCCGTCGGTCCCGGTCCAGGTCCCGTCGGGGCGCTCCTGGCGGAACGACCCGAGGAGGGCCCCGGAGGTGAGCGGCACCGAGTCCCCGGTGGGGGACACCGCCTCCACGGTGGCCACCAGCTCGGTGTCGGCGGTGGTGGAGGTGGCGTAGACGGTGGCGTCGATGGGGCCACCGACGACCTCTGTGGTGGCCATCGGGGCCGACGTGTAGGTGAGCGATCCGGGGCCGGCGCCGAGGGTGACGTCGTCGGTTGTGCACGGGTCGGCCACCCCGGCCTGGTCGCTGGCCGCGGCGAGGAGGCCGGCGCTCCACTGGTCGGTCTGCAGGTCGCAGGCGCTGGAGGCCCCGGTGAACACCACCGGGTCCGCGCCGGTGGCCCCGGCGGCCCCGGTGGTTGCGGTGGGCCGGGCGGTGGAGAGGGTGCCGTCGTTGGTGGAGGCCCCGGCCGATCCGGAGGGGCCGGCGCCGAAGTAGAGCTGGGTGGCCGCGGCCTGTGGCAGCGGCCAGGCGGCGGCGTTCATCCACTGGTCGGTGCCCAGCAGGTTGAGGTGCAGGGGGTCCGCGGTGGTGGCCAGCGGCGTCCTCTGTCCGAGGAGCCAGGTGTCGAACCACTCGAGCTGCACCTGGGCCAGGTCCACCCCGGCACCGGTGGTGAGGTGGGTCCAGGGCCCCATGAGCAACTGGTACCGCGGGGTGGCCCGCTGGTGCGGTGTCATCGGGGCCAGCACCGGCCGGCCGGCGGCCAGGTTCTGCAGTCCGGTGTAGTTGAGCAGCTCGCCGCGCTGGAACAGGTCGTGCCAGCCCCCGACCAGGAAGGCCGGGATGTGGTCGGCGACGACGTCGCGCAGCAGGTCGACCGGGCTGCGCGACGCCCAGTAGGGGCCGTCGTAGGCCTCGGGGCCGCCGGTCTCCACTGTGGCCAGGGTGGGCGCGTCGTAGGAGAGGGCGCCGGCGTCGTGCTGCAGCTCCTCGGACACCACGGCGGATGCTGTGCCGGCGCCGGCCGACGTTGTGCCGTCGCCCAGGTCCTGCAGCGGGGTGCCCACCGGGTTGGCGGCGTTCAGCCCGGCCACCAGGCTGAGGTAGAAGGCCGAGAACTCCAGGTCGACCAGGCCGCCCTGGGTGACGGTGTCGCGGTAGAGGTCGTTGCCGGCGATGATCGGGAACATGGCCTTGACCGGCGACGTCGCCGGCAGGTCGGCCACGGTCAGGAACTGGTCGATGCCCATGTAGGACTCCCCGAACAGGCCCACCTTGCCGTCGCTGTGCGGCAGGGTGGCCGACCAGTCCACCAGGGTGGCCCCGTCGGTGCCCTGTACCGGTGTGAACAGCCCCCAGGTGCCCCCCGACGACCCGGTGCCGCGGACGTCGGCCACCACCACGATGTAGCCGCGGTCGACGAAGTAGGGCACGTCGGTGTTGGCCAGCGACGCCGCCGCTCCGCCGGCGATGTTCTGCTTGCCGTACGGGGTCTGCTGCAGCAGCACCGGGAACGGCCCCGGCGCGGCCGCCCCGGTGGCCGGGTCCGTCGGGTAGTACACGTCGGCTCGCAGCATCGTGCCGTCGGCCGCGGTCACCGGCTGGTTCAGGGAGCTGCCCTCGCCGTAGGCGGCCGGCTGCGGGGCCCACCCGCTCGCCGGCCGGTTGCCTGTCGGGGCTCCAGCGCCCGCGGCCCCGCCGCCCGCGGCCCCGCCGCCGGTCGTGACGGCGCCGGCCGGGACCGCGACGGCCGTGACCGCGACGGTGGTGACGGCGACGGTGACCGCGGCCAGCACCATCCCCGAGGCGCTGTGCCGGAACCCCCGGGGCCGGGACCCCGGGGACCGGAACGGCCGGGGTCGGGCTCGTCGGGTGTCGCTGCGGCGGGCGATGCGCATGGGCGGCGCGCTCCTTCATGGCGGTTCGGGCATGGCGGTTCGGGCGTGGCGGTTCGGGCGTGGCGGTTCGGGCCGTCATGAAGGGGAACGGCGGAGGCCGGGCGGCCTTTCGGGCGAGGGGCGCGCAGGCCAGCCGGCGGTGGCCCCGGCGGCAGGCCGGGGACGGCACTACGGCACCGGCGCCCTGGTCCGGCCGGGCTACGGGGCCCGGTCGGCCAGGGCCACCCGGTAGAACTCGTGGCCGACCATCGTCCGTGACCGGTCGCCGTAGTACCGGGCCCGGATCTCGGAAGCGCCGAGGTCCCAGCGGCGGTGGAAGCCCCGGGCGGCCAGGTAGCCGGCCATGGCGGCGGGGTCCATGCCGAAGGTGAACCGCTCCCCCACCCGGGCCAGGGTGGCCATGAGCTGCCGGTTGCCGGCGAACGACCCGGGCCGGTCGAGGGCGTCGGCGTGGATGTAGGTGAACAGCAGCAGGCTGCCGGCCGGGGCGGCGGCGCACCAGCGGACGGTGGCGTCGACGGCGTCGGCGTCCAGGTAGTTGGTGGTGCCCTCCCAGAGGAACACGGTGGGGGCCGACGGCCGGTAGCCGGCCGCCGCCATCCGGTGGCTGAGGTCACCGAGGTTGAAGTCGGTGGGGACGAAGGTGACGTTGCCGGGCACCTCCCCGAGGGCCCGGGCCAGCCGGCGCCGCTTCTCGCGCTGGGTGTCGGGGTGGTCGACCTCGAAGACCGGCACGGTCCGCAGGCGGTCCAGCCGGTACGGCCGGGAGTCGAAGCCGGCGCCGAGGATGACCAGTTGGGCCAGTTGGCCGTCGTCCAGGCTGTCGAGGGTGTCGTCGATCAGCCGGGTCCGGGCCACCACGGCGGACCGGACGCCGGGCCAGCGATGGTCGATGAACTTGCGCAGCGCCGGGGCGCCGCCCGGCAGCCTGGCCAGCGGGCGGGTCGCGGCCAGCGGCCAGGCCAGGAAGGACGCGGCCAGCGGGTCGTCGAACAGCCGGCGATCCGGCCGGGCCCGTCCCTCCAGGAAGCGGAACAGGGCGTTGTGCTCAGCCGTCCGGCTGGCCTGACCGGTCCTCATCGTGCACCTTCCTGTGTCCCTGCACCACTGCGCTCGTCGTACCCTAGTTCATTGACCGACAGTCGGTCAATGAACTAGCCGGGTCGGTGCCCGGGATGGTCTAGAACTGGAGCCGACATGGCCAGGCGTGGGACGACCGGTCCGGGGGCGGGGGTGACCAGGAGGGAACAGGCCGCGGCCTCCCGGGCGGACCTGGTAGCGGCGGCCCGCACCTGCTTCACCGAGCTCGGCTACGACGGCACCACGGTGGCCGAGGTGCTCCGGCGGGCCGGGATGGCCCGGGGGGCGCTGTACCACTACTTCCCCGGCGGCAAGGCCGAGCTGTTCGCCGCCGTCTACGACCAGGTGAACGCCGCCTACCACGACCGCCGGGACGCGGTGGCGGCCCTGCCGTCGCCGCTCGCCCGGGTGCGGGAGGGGGCGGCGATCTTCCTGGCGCTGTGCACCGACGAGTCGTTCGCCCGCATCGTCCTGGCCGACGCGCCCCGGTTGCTGCCCGGCCAGGGGGTCGCCGGCTCCACCTACGCGCTGCTGCGGCGGCAGCTCGACGAGGCGGTCAGGACCGGCGAGGCCAGGCCGGTCGATCCCGAGGCGGCCGCCATGGCCGTCTACGGGGCGGTCCGCAGCGCCGGCGAGTACGTGATGGCCGCCGACGACGGCCCGGCCGCCGTGCGCCGGGCGGTCGACGCGGTCGGCGTGATGGTCGACGGCCTGCGGGCGCCGGCGCCGGAGAGGGCAGGACGCGCCGAACCGGGGGGTTCGACGCATTGTGACTGACGGAACGGTCAGCACCTGAATTCTACCGGTTCCCGTCCGGCGTCATGCCGTCGGATACCCTCCCCCCAACCATGCAGACGGCCGGCCTCGTCCTTTTTTGCCTGGTGGCGCTCGGGTTCGACTTCACGAACGGGTTCCACGACGCCGCCAACGCCATCGCCGTCTCGGTGACGACCCGGGCGCTGCGCCCGCTGACCGCCCTGGGCATGGCGGCGGTGCTCAACGTCGTCGGCGCCCTGGTGTCCACCAAGGTGGCCGCCACGGTGGGCCAGGGGATCATCACCACCCCGGCCGGCACCCACGGGCTGGGGGTCATCTTCGCCGCCCTCCTGGGGGCCATCGCCTGGAACCTGCTGACCTGGCGGCTCGGGCTGCCGTCGTCGTCGACGCACGCCCTCATCGGCGGCCTGGTCGGGGCCGGGCTGGCGTCGGCGACCGCGGTGCACTGGTCCGGGCTGGTGACCAAGGTGGTCATCCCGATGGTGGCCTCCCCGGTGATCGGCCTGCTCCTGGGGTTCGTCCTCATGCTCGCCATCCTGTGGGGCTGGCGGCGGTCCCGGCCGGCCAGCGCCAACCGGCAGTTCCGGGCCGCACAGCCCGTGTCGGCCGCCGCCGTGGCGTTCAGCCACGGCACCCAGGACGCACAGAAGACGATGGGGGTCCTCACCCTGGCCCTGCTGGCCACCGGGCACCTCGCCAGGTTCGACGTGCCGCTGTGGGTCATCCTGGCCGCGGCCGGGTCGATGGGCCTCGGCACCCTGGCCGGCGGCTGGCGCATCATCCGGACGCTCGGCAACCGGATCACCGACCTCGACCCGCCCCGCGCCTTCGCCGCCCAGGCCGCCACGTCCACGGTCCTGCTGGTGTCCGCCTACGCCTACGCCCTGCCGGTGTCGTCCACCCACGTCATGACGTCGTCGATCATGGGGGTGGGGGCCACGCGGCGGACCACCGCCGTCCGGTGGGGGGTGGCCCGGCAGATCGGGGTGGCCTGGGTCTTCACCATCCCGGGCGCCGGCGCCTGCGCCTGGCTGGCCTACCAGGTGGTGCGGGCCGTCACCGGGTGATCAGGACGTCTTGACCAGGATGGACTCGACCACGTCGGCGACGTCCTCGACGGTGTTGATCGAGGTCTCCAGGGCCTGCACCACGTCCTTCCACATGATGACCTCCAGCGCCTCGTACTGGCCGCTGAACAGCCGGCCGATGGCCCGCCGGAAGACGGCGTCGCCCTCCCGCTCGAGGTGGTCGATCTGCTCCAGGAGGCGCCGGGCCCCCTGGCCGGACCGCAGGCTGCCCATCAGGTCGACCAACTGGTCGGCCATGGCGACCAGGACGGTGGTCTGCTCGGCCAGCTCCGGCAACGGCTCGGCCAGGTCGGCCAGTTGGATCAGGGACGCGGCTTCGAAGATGCCGTCGACGACGTCGTCGAGCTCCTCGACCAGGGCGTGGATGTCCTCCCGGTCGTAGGGGGTGACGAAGCTGGTGTCCAGCAGCCGGAGGACCTCCACCGTCATCTGGTCGCCCCGGTGCTCCAGGGTCCTGATCCGGTCGCAGTGCCCCTCCACGTCGCCGAAGGAGGTCGTCAGCTTGTTCAGCTCGTCGGCACACTCCCGGACGTTGGCGGCCGCATCCTGGAACAGGGTGAAGAACCGGCTGTCGGTCGGGGTGAACCGCAGCCGCTTGAACCGGGCGAGCCACCCGCGGCCGGCCGGGGCCGGCGCCGAGCCACCCGCGGTCCTGGCCGGGACGGCGGCCGAGAAGAACCGGGCCGACGACAGCCGGCGGGGGGCGGCCATGCGGTCGATCCGGCGGGCCAGGTTGACCGCGTGGTCCCCGAGCCGCTCGTAGAAGCGGGCGATCAGGGCCAGGTCGACGGCGACCTTGGGCTCCGCCCGCTCCCCGCCGAGGGTCACCAGGTTGGCGGCCAACCGGTCCAACTGGTCGTCGGCCTCCGAGAGCTGGAACTCGGCGTCCCGGGACCGTTCGTCGTAGGCCTGGGCCGTCAGCCGCCACATGCGCAACGCCAGGTCGCTCATCGACTGGATGAGCCCCCGGCTCCGCGATGTGATGATGCCGCCCAGGCCCTGCAGGGTCCGCTGGGCGATGTGCTCCGCCAGGTCCGCGCTGCGCTCCAGCTCGGGCACCATCTGGAGGACGTCCACCGTCGACTCCAGCTCCTCGGGGTCCTGCGCCGCGTCGGCCAACCGCTCTTTCAACAAGGAGGCCAGGTCGTCGCACCGCCGGTCGATGACCCGGTCCCGGTCGATGACCAGCTCGGCCAGCTCCACGTTCTGGTCCAGCAGCGCCGCCGTGGCCCGCGACAGGGCTTCGGCCACCTCGGCGAACAGGACCGCCACCGACTGGTCGACGGGCGGCCGTTCGGCGTCGGCCCGCGGGTGCTGGCGGTGACCACGGTCTGGCGGCACCGCGCAACTGTACCGGTCGGGGCCTGTACCGGTCGGGGCCCGGACCGGCGGGGTGCCGTCAGGCCAGGGCGGGCGGCACCGACCGGCGGGACCGGTGGGGCCGGCGGGGGTCAGCCCGGCCCGCGGCCGGAGGATCGGCGCTGGCCCCCCTGGGGAATGGGGAAAACTCGGGGGGCCAGCGCCGTACGAACCGCAACGCCTCGGCTGAGGACAGCGTGAATGTCCGTCATGGGCAGATGGGCTCGCGACCGGTTGCCGGGTGGGGCGGCAGGGGGGAACGGGGGGCCGGAAGGTGACGGCGGACCAGCGCGTCGGCCCGTTCGACGCCGACGACGAAGGCGGCCACGCAGTAGGCCACGGCCGGCACCAGCTCCGCCAGCCGTGTCCCCCTGCCGTCGCGGACGTAGTCGGCCATGGGGCGGAGCACGGCGCCGGCCAGCACCAGGCGGAGCTCCGGGACCGGGACGCCCTGCCGGTGGTCCGGCCGGGCGAAGGCCTGCTCGGCCCCGTCGACGAGCGCGGCCACCACCGGCGCCTCCATCGTCACCGCGTCCAACGCGGCGGCGAAGAACGCGGCCAGGGTCGCGTCGTCGGCCAGGGTCGCGGCGAGCTGCTCCAGCCCCGCCCAGATCCGGTCCTCCCAGGACCCGGGGGCCTGCTCGAAGGCCTGGCCGGCCTGCCGGAGCAGCCCGGAGCCGATCGACGCCACGGCCGCCTCGAAGCAGGCCCGCTTCGATTCGAAGCAGGCGTAGAACGTCCAGGACGGGATGTCGGCCACCCAACAGATGTCCGCGATCCGGGCCCGTCGGTAGCCGTCCTCGCCGACGATCCGGACACAGGCGTCGACGAGCCGTTCCCGGCGGCCGGCGTCCCGGGCCATGACCGCCCGGGCCTCCGCCTTCATCGCCGGGTGGCGGCGGACCGGTCGGCCCGACCCCGACACCCCCGGGCACCGGTCCCGGCCCGGCGGTCCCGGCGACGGCGGGCAGGCGATCCGGAACCCGGACGGTCCCACGCCACGATGCTCCCGGCCACCGCCATCTCCCCCGACCATGCGACCTCCACGACGACCACGTCCGACGGGGAACGCCATGGGCAAGCCCGGCTCCCCGACCGACGGAAACTTGCCACGGTACCGTAAATTGGATTCCCAAGTCCGTCAAGGATTGTTGTCCATCGACCGGCGATCTCTGGCAACTATTACGGTGGAATACCATGGCTGATACCAGGAAATATAGCCACCGAGCTTGCCGCGGTCAGTGCTGCCCGATCCGTCAGCCCGTCGACGGCGTCGCCGCCAGAAGGCCCATGAATGCCGTCACCAACTGGGGTTCCTACAGGGACGCCGCCCATCGGCCGGGAGGATGGCACCCGAATGGACCGCGGTATTGCAGGGAGCGTTCGCGTCAGCATTCTCGGCATTTCCCCCGATATTGCCGACAAGCCATACCGGATGGTAACGCGATTTTCGGGCCACCTCCCCGCCGGAGCTGCCGGCGAAGGGGCTCCCGGAATTTGCGGTGCTCGCTGCCGGTGCCGGGCCGGAAATCCGACGACCACAGCCCCGGGGGCCGGGCTGGTTGCTCGGCGTCCGCCGGCCTCAGTCCTGCCCGGCCGGCGATCCGCGGCCGGGCAGCAGCGGGGCGGCGCGCTCCGGACCGAGCAGGTCCAGGGTGAGGTAGTAGACGATCCACGGCACCAGCTCGGGCAGCCGGTGCAACTGGCCCTCTTCGACGTAGCGCATCATCGGCTGGACCACCAGGCTCGTGGCGATGCTCTCCAGGGCCGCCGGCGGGACCGCAGGGGCGCGGCCCCGGATCTCGTCGGTGAGGTAGACCCGGTGGGCCCGGCCGAGCAGTCGGGCCAGGGCGGCATCGCCCCCGTCGACGTGCGGGCACTCCATCAAGAACCGCGTCAGCACCGGCTTGCCCGCCAACTCGGCGGTCACGACCTCCAGGCCGGCCCGCACTCGCCGCTCCCACGGCCCGCCCTCCTCCTCGAACGCGGTCCGGGCCTTCCGGAGCAGGGCGCCGCCGAGGGTGCCGAAGACGAGGAGGTAGGTCGGGTCCTTCTTGCCGAACCACTCATACCACTCCCTGATGGAGACCCCGGCCTGACGGCAGACGTCGTCCACCCGGGTGCGCCGGAAGCCGACGGTCGCCACCCGCTCGATGAAGGTGGCGATGAGCAGCTCTCGCTTCGTCCCGCGTCCGGGCTCGACAATTGTTGGCCGCCCATCCCGAGCCAACGTCACCTTGCTCATCCCCCCGCCGGGCCGTCAGGCCCAGCACCCTTTGCCGTTCTCTCCCTCTCCATACGGCTGGCCAATGTCCATCAACCGCAGAGGTACATCCACTCGAACTTGGCCGATACGGCAACCGGGACTTGCTGGATCGTTCCTGGTCTGCCCCATCTCCATAGCCAAGACTGAGCAAATTATGGTGATCGTTACCCCTCGTGTTCCTGTCTACGCTCCGACGACATTTCTGTCAAATTCGGTAGCGATGGGGAGGGCAATCCGTTGCGGGCCGGCGGGGTCGTCGGCGCAGAAGGTCGTCCCGCCGGGAGGGGCTGGGGCTCACCCGGCGCCGAGGCGGCCGGTGGCCACCGGGGCCAGCCGTGCGGCCCGCTCGGGGCCGAACAGGTGGCGGGTCGAGTAGTGGACGATCCACGGGACCAGCTCGGGGAGCCGGTCCAGCCGGCCGGACTCCACGTACCCCACCATCGGGTAGACGACGACGCTGGTCACGATGGCCTCGAGGGTGGCCGCGGGCATCCCCATCGAACCGTGCCGGAGCTCTTCGGTCAGGTACACCTGCTCCGCTCCGGCGATCAGCCGCCACACCGCGGAGGCGCCGCCGTCGACGGCCTCGTGCTCCATCAGGAACCGCACCACCCGGGGGTGGGTGCCGAGCCGGCAGGCCACCGAGTCGAGACCGGCCCGCAGCTTTGTCTCCCACGGCCCCGGGGCCGCGTCGAACGCCCCCCGGCCGCCTTCCAGCAGCTTTCGGCCGACGGCGTCGAACACCGCCAGGTAGCACCCGTCCTTGTTGCCGAACCAGCTATAGAAGTCGCGGTTGGAGATCCCGGCCTCCCGGCAGACGTCCTCCACCCTGGTGTTGCGGAACCCCACCCGGATGACCCGCCGGGTGAAGCTGCCGAGCACCCGGCGGCGGGCCCGCGCCCGACGCGCCGCCCGGTCGCCCTTCACGGTGCGACCGGGACCGTCGACGTGTCGGAGCCCACGACCACCGGCGCGGCCGGTGCGCTCCAGGCCACCGACTGCCTGACCAGGCCTCGTGCCGGCCCCTGCGTGGTGCACGGCGCTGTGGCGCTGCAGACCGTGGCCGGGTGGCCGCCGTCGTCCACCGCGACCACCGCCGACGAGGGGGCGAAGTCGGCCTCCAGGGGGGCGCCGGACCGCGGGTCGACGATGACCCGGTCGATGCCCTGGGCCGACACCGACACGGCGGTGCCCTGCACCCCGGACCGGCCGGTGACGGCGGTCGCCACCGTCGTCCCGGGCTGGGCCGCCATCACCCGGTAGAGGGCGCTCTCGAGCGCCGGCGTCATCCCCACCGTCGGCCCGGTGAGCAGGTGGGCGGCCCGCTTGAAGGTGCTGTCGGGCCCGCTCGGGACGTCGTCGACCGCCGTCCCGGTGTCGCCGGAGGCGAGCAACTGCCCGAGCACCACCGGATCGGTCGGCAACGCCGATACGTCTGTGGCCACCTGCTGGACGTCGGTGGTCGTCGTCACCGGATGGGCGGTGGTGAGCAACGCCCACTGCAGCGCCGCCGGCGATGCCTCCCAGGCCGCCTGGTCGGCCGCCGACGGGAACCGCAGCGGGCCCACGGTCGTCACCACCCGGCCGGCCCCCGTCCGGTCCACCCACACCTGGTCGAGCTCGGTGTAGGTGGCCTCGGCCACCGACCGGTAGGTGGTCCGGCCGCCGGTCGTCCCGACCGGCGCATACAGGGTGACCTGGTCCAGCCCGCTGGTCGCCGTGTACCGGTACTGGCCGGCGCCCAGCACCGGGACCGGCGCCGACTCCACCGCCGCGGCAGCGTCGTCCAGCACCCCGGCGGACGACGGCGGCGCCGACGACCACGGAGCGGCGACGGCGACGGCGACCACCACCGCGACCACGGCGGCCGCGGCGCCGGCCATGCCGGCCCTGGCCGCCCGGCGCCGCCGCCTCCGGGTCCGGCGGCGGCCACTGGCGATGTCGTCGAACTGCCGGTTCCAGGTCGCCCCGAGCGCCGGGTGCCGGCCGGGCACCCGCACGGGATCGGCGTCACGGACCAGGTCGTCCACGTACATCGCTCAGCTCCCCTCCTGGTACAGGTGGAGGTCGGGCGGCTCGGAGCGACCGGTGGCCTCGGTCTCCAGGTCCAGCCGCAGGCGGGCCCGGGCCTTGTGCAGGCGGAGGGCGACGGCGTTGGCGGTGCACCCCAGCACCTGGCCGGCCTCGGCGTGGCTGAACCCGTCCCAGAGCACCAGCAGGAGGGCGTCCCGCTCGGCCGCCGGCAGCCGCTGCACCGCCGCGTACACCAGCTCCTGGCGGGCGTCGTGCACCGGCGCGGCCCGACCGGCGGCGCCGCCGGCCGTCCACTCGGCCTCGAGGCGCCGTTGGAGCCCCCGGCGGCGCCAGAGCTTCTGGCGGTGCCTGCGGACCTGGCGCCAGGCGATGCCGAACACGTACGTGCGCCGCTCCGGCGGCGGCGGCACCTTGTCGATGTTCCGCCACACCACTGTGAAGATGTCGGCGGTGACGTCCTCGGCGACGCCGCCCGACGAGCCCAGCCGGCGGCGGCAGAAGTCGTGGACCGGGCCGACGAATTCGTCGTAGACGGCGCGGAACCGCTCCCGGGCGTCCTGGCCCCTCGGGTCGTCCGGCAACCCGCTGCCCCGTTCCCTCCCCACGTCCCTGTAATACCGGAAGGGGGGCCGGATCTTTCCTTCCCAGTTCAGGAACGGGTTTTGGCAGCCCTGGCCGGCCACCCGGCGCCCGGGGGGCTCATGGCCTCAGAAGAGGGGACCACCGTCGAAGTAGACGCAGTCCCAATGGGTGTGCGACCCCACCGGGCTCTCCGAGCAGAAGGTGAAGATCCCGAAGAAGATTGTGTGCCCTGTGACGAAGCTGGTGTACACGGTGCTGAAAGCGTGGAGGTACTGGATTGTTGTGGTCGCGAATGTGGTGCCGACCGCCCGGACCCGGCTGTTGCCGGCCAGGTGTGTGTCGGTGTTGCAGAATGTCGACACGATCTCCCCCTGGGCGGCTCCGCCGCCGAAGGCGTTCAGCACCTTGACCTTGCCGTTGCAGTGCACCCCGTGTGTGCCGTTCCCGCTGAATGTGTACTGGGTCCCGAGCGTCATGTGGACGGTGCCCAGGTACACCTGTGTCACCGACGGTGTTGTTGTTGTGGCCAGCAGCCCCTTGGGCTCGGGATCGGATGCCGAGTAGGTCACCCGCCACGAGCACACCGGCTCGAACGCGACCGGTGTTGTCGTGCCGGTGGACAGTGTGGCAGGCGCTGTGCCGGGAGCGACTGTGGGTGTTGTTGTGGTCCGCACCATGGTTGCTGTCGCTGTTGTTGTCACTGTCGGCGCCTGGCAGTCTGTGCCTGTCGCCCGGCTGGCGACGGCGTCGGCACCACCGGCCGCCGTCGGCCCGGTGCCCCCGGCGCCGACGGCGCCCGCGATGTCGACGGTGCCGACGGCCAGCAGGACGGTCGTTGCCGCGATGGCCGCCGCAACCCAGGCGTTCGTGGTCTTGCCCATCTTCCCCCCACCGATCGAACGACGGGTCATCCGGCGTTCGTCGACACGATCTTCCGGCCAGAACCGGGCCGGAGCAAGGACGGGAAGGCCACGCCGGAGCCGTCGCCGGATGGTAATGCCATTCCCTAGGCCCTTCCGCGGTGGAGAGAATTGGTAATGCGGTTTCCGGCGCGTCGACCGAGAAATCGGCCGGCAGCGATCGCCGAGCTTCTGCCTGCTATCGACCCCGTCCGGACCGGCGACGTGGCGATCCGGCCGGGCCCGGGTCGAACGTCGGCGCCGACCGGGTGTCCCGGGGCAGCAACCGGGCGGCCCGGTCCGGGTCGAGCAGGTCGAGGCTCAGGTGGTAGACGATCCACGGCACCAGCTCCGGGAGGTCGTCGGATCGGCCGTCTCGCAGGTACCGCAGGATCGGACCCGCGGCGACGCTGGCCACGATGGCTTCGACGGGTTCCCCCCGATCGGCAGGACCGACCGGATCGGCCGGCGTCTCGCGGCCCCACTCGTCGGCGCAGCGCAGGCGCCGGTAACGGCCGACCAACTGGGTCAGCACGGCCCGACCGTGCTCCACCTGGTAGAGCTCGCCGACGAAGCGGATCATCCGCGGGCTGGCCCGCAGGTGGTCGACCGCGGAGACCAGGGCGGCGCGCAGCCGGTCCTCCCACGGCCCGTCGGTGGTCGCGAAGGCCTGGTCGGCCTGGCGCATCACGTAGTTGGCGAACGCGCTGAAGATCATGAGATAGCAACGTTCCTTGGTGGTGAACCAGGTGTAGAAGTCGCGGGAGGAGATGCCGACGTCCCGGCAGACCCGGTCCACGCGGGTATCCCGATAGCCGTACCGGGCCACATGGGCGATGAACCCCGCCAAGGCCCGTTCGCGCCGCGCCGCCGGGCCCGAGGTTCGATGCGACACCTCACCGGCGTCCATCCCGGTACCCCCCTTCGGCCAGCCCCAGACGTTGAGGCCCCAGACGTTGAGGCCACGGCCTTTTCCTATATACGTCCGGTTCCGGTGACTGTCAAACAACCACCGGATCGACGGGCAGCACGTCGCGGCCGAGGCACCAGCCGTGGCCGGCAGGTGCAGCCCGGCCGGGCACCCCAAAGCCGACTTCCCTCAAAACGGGCTTACGGTGGTGCCGGCCATGACCGACCCCCGCCGCCCCCACCTGGTGGCCGCGCCGGACAAGTTCCGGGGCACCGCCTCGGCCGCCGACGTCGCCGCGGCCGCCGGTCGGGCCGCCAGGGCTGCGGGGTGGACGGCGGACGAGGTCCCCATGGCCGACGGCGGGGAAGGCACCCTGGAGGTGGTCGGCGGGGCGGTCCATGAGACGGTGGTGACCGGACCGCTGGGCCGGCCGGTGGCCGCCGAGTGGCGCCTGCTCCCGGCGACCGGTGCCGAGGGGCGGCCGACGGCGGTGATCGAGATGGCCCGGGCCGCCGGGCGTGCCCTGGTGCCGGCGCCGGCGGCCGACGACCCGGTACGGGCGTCCACCGTCGGCGTCGGCGAGCTGGTGCTGGCCGCGGTGCAGGCCGGCGCCGGCCGGGTGGTCGTCGGGGTGGGCGGGTCGGCCACCACCGACGGTGGGTGGGGTGCCGTCGAGGCCATCGGGTCGCCGGACCGGCTGGCCGGGGTGGACCTGCTGGTGGCCGCCGACGTGGCCACCCCGTTCCGGCTGGCGGCCCGCCGGTTCGGCCCCCAAAAGGGGGCGACGGCGGCACAGGTTCGCCAACTGGAGCACCGCCTGGACCGGCTCGCGGCCACCTACCGGGACCGTTTCGGGGTGGACGTGGACCGCATCGACGGCGCCGGCGCCGCCGGTGGGCTGGCCGGAGGGCTGGCCGCGCTGGGGGCGTCGGTGGTGCCGGGCTTCGACCTGCTGGCCGACGTCGTCGGCCTGGACCGCCGGCTGGACGGCGCCGACCTGGTGGTCACCGGCGAGGGCCGGCTGGACCGGTCGTCGTTCGACGGCAAGGTGGTCGGCGGGGTGGTCCGCCGGGTGGCCGGCCGGGTTCCCGTCCTGTGCGTCGTCGGCGAGGCCGCCCCCACAGCGGACCCGGCGGCGTCCGGCACCGGCCCCACGTTCCAGTTGGTCGTCCTGGCCGACCGCGTCGGTCCCGACCGGGCCCGCACCGAGGCGGTCGCACTGGTGGAGGACGTCGTCGCCGACTGCCTCGGCCGCGGCTGACCGGTCCGCCGCAGTTTTTCCCCCAAGTCACCGGCGGTGGAGTTTGAGCACATCTGCCCAAACTGGAGCGCCCGTGCCCAGGAAAAAAAGTGCCCGGGCCGGTCCCTCCGTCGTGGTCATCTCGTGGTCACGTCATCGTTGCGGAGGACCCGCAACTGACCTCCATGGTGGTGCCCGACACGTACCGGGCCTCGTCGGAGGCCAGGAACACCACGGCCTGGGACACGTCGGAGGGGTCCATCCAGGGCACCGGCAGCGGGTTCAGCCGGGCGTACCGGGGCTCCACCTGCTCCCGGGTGGGGTTGGCGATGTCGGGGGCGAACAGGCCGTAGAAGGCGTCGTTGTGCACCATGGGGGTGTCCACCGTCGCCGGGCAGACCGCGTTGACGGTGACGCCGTGGCGGGCCACCTCCAGGGCCAGGGTCTTCACCAGCCCGATCACCCCCCACTTGGCCGCCGAGTAGTGGGCCAGGTGCGGGCTGCCCCGGCGGCCGGCCATCGACGACACCACCACGATCCGGCCGTAGCCCCGGTCGATCATGTGCGGGGCCGCCGCCCGCATGGTCTTGAACGCCCCGGTCAGGTCGACGGCGATCATGTCGTCCCACATCTCGTCGGTGATCTCCCAGAAGTCCCCGAACCCGCAGATGCCGGCGTTGGCCACCACCACGTCCAGGTGCCCCAGCTCGTCCACCGCGGTGGCCACCGCCCGGTCGACCTGCTCGCTGTCCCGCACGTCGGCCGGCACCCCGACGCACCGCCGGCCCAGCTCCCGGACCAGCCGCACCGTCTCGTCCAGCTCCGCCGGGTCCGGCAGGGCGTACTGCAGCGTCGGCACCCGGCCGGTGCCGATGTCCGACACCACCACGTCCGCCCCCTCCGCCGCCAGCGCCAGGGCGTGCGCCCGCCCCTGCCCCCGGGCCGCCCCGGTGACCCACGCCGTCCTGCCCGCCAACCGCCCGTCGTTCGCGCCCATGGGCCCATCCTGCCCGCCGCCGCCCATCCCGCCCAATCCGCCGGGGGCCTCCCGGCCGGGGCGCCGGGGCCTCCAGCCAGGGCACTGGGCCTCCCGGCCGGGGGCAATAGCATCGGCGCCATGCCGGAGTTCGCCTTCACCGAGTTGCTGCCCGTCGACCACCACCACCCCGACACGCCGTGGCGGCTGCTGACCACCGACGGGGTCGCCGTGGTGGAGGGCGCCGGCCGGCGGTTCCTGGAGGTCGACCCCGACGCCCTGACCCTGCTGACCCGGGAGGCGTTCCACGACATCTCCCACCTGCTCCGCCCCGGGCACCTGGCCCAGTTGCGCACGATCCTGGACGACCCCGAGGCGTCCCCCAACGACCGGTTCGTGGCGCTGGACCTGCTGAAGAACGCCTGCATCGCCGCGGGCGGGGTGCTGCCGATGTGCCAGGACACCGGGACCGCCATCGTGTCCGGCCGCAAGGGCGAGCTGGTGCTGACCGGCGGCCGGGACGAGGAGGCCATCTCCCGCGGGGTCTACGACGCGTACACCCAGCTCAACCTGCGGTACTCCCAGATGGCCCCGCTGTCCACCTGGGACGAGGTCAACACCGGTTGCAACCTGCCGGCCCAGATCGACCTCGCGGCGGTCGGCGGGGACGCCTACGAGCTGCTGTTCATGGCCAAGGGCGGCGGATCGGCCAACAAGAGCCTGCTGTTCCAGGAGACCAAGGCGCTGCTGACCCCGGCCAAGCTCCGGGACTGGCTGAACGAGAAGCTGCAGACCCTGGGCACCGCGGCCTGCCCGCCGTACCACCTGGCCCTGGTGATCGGCGGCACCAGCGCCGAGCTGGCCCTGAAGACCGCCAAGTACGCCTCCGCCCGGTACCTGGACAGCCTGCCCACCGAGGGTGACAAGACCGGCCACGCCATCCGCGACATCGAGCTCGAAGCCGAGGTGCTGGCCCTCACCCAGCAGTTCGGCATCGGGGCCCAGTTCGGCGGCAAGTACTTCTGCCACGACGTCCGGGTGGTCCGGCTGCCCCGCCACGGGGCGTCGTGCCCGATCGCCCTGGCCGTGTCCTGCTCCGCCGACCGGCAGGCCCTGGCCAAGATCACCGCCGACGGCGTCTTCCTGGAGCAGTTGGAGACCGACCCGGCCCGGTTCCTGCCCGACCCCGGCGACGGCGAGGTGGCCGGCGACGTCGTCCGGGTGGACCTGTCCCGGCCGATGGCCGAGATCCGCCGGCAGCTCAGCCAGTACCCGATCAAGACCCGGCTGTCCCTCAGCGGGCCGCTGGTGGTGGCCCGCGACATCGCCCACGCCAAGATCGCCGAGCGGCTGGACGCCGGCGAGCCGATGCCGGCGTACCTCCGCGACCACTGCGTCTACTACGCCGGGCCGGCCAAGACCCCGGAGGGCTACGCCTCCGGCTCGTTCGGCCCCACCACCGCGGGCCGCATGGACTCCTACGTCGCCCGGTTCCAGGAGGCCGGCGGGTCCTACGTGATGCTGGCCAAGGGCAACCGGTCCAAGGCGGTCACCGACGCCTGCGCCGCCCACGGCGGCTTCTACCTCGGCTCCATCGGCGGCCCCGCCGCCCGGCTGGCCCAGGACTGCATCCGCAAGGTCGAGGTGCTGGAGTACCCCGAGCTCGGCATGGAGGCCGTCTGGCGGATCGAGGTCGAGGACTTCCCGGCGTTCGTCGTCGTCGACGACAAGGGCAACGACTTCTTCGCCGAGGTCGGTTCCCCGGTCAACCTCCGGGCCCGCTGACTCACCCGGGCCCGCTCCGGACCGCCACCTCCGACCGCCGACGTCCGGCCCGGGCGGTCACCGCATCTGTTGCCCTATGCAATAGTTGTCGTATGCACGATCAGGTGACGGCCGGGGAGTCCGCGGTGGTGGACGCCGTCCTGAGCGCCAGCCGGGTGCTGGTGGCCATCGCCGCCCGATCCCTGGCCGACATCGGCGAGGAGGTCACCCTCACCCAGTACCGCGCCCTCGTCGTGCTGGCCTCCCGGGGTCCCCAGGGGGTGGGCCCGCTGGCCGAAGCCCTGGGGGTGACCCCGCCGACGGCCTCCCGGCTGTGCGAGCGGCTGGTCCGCAAGGGCCTGGTCCGCCGCCGGTCCGACCGCCACGACCGGCGGCAGGTGCACCTGGCGCTGACGGCCGGCGGTCGGCGGCTGGTGGACACGGTGACCGGCCGGCGGCGGGCCGAGATCAGCTCCCTCCTCGACGCCATCCCGGCCGACGAGCAACGGTCGGTGGCGGCCGCCCTCACCCGCCTGGCCGAGGGCGCCGGGGAGGTCCCCGAGCAGGAGTGGACGACGGGATGGGACCTGTGACGGCCGAAGGCGGCACCCGGCTCACCCCGGGCCGCTCCGACCGGGCCCGCGCCCTGGCGGCCGGGGCGGCCCGGTGGGTGTCCCGGGCGCCGTACCTGCGGAAGTGGCTGGTCCTCGGGGTGGCCATCGGGGCCATCGCCGGGTTGGGGGCCATCGCCTTCTACGCCGCCCTGCACGCCTGCACCGAGCTCTTCCTGGGCGTGCTGGCCGGCTACCACCCGCCGACGCCGGTCGGCGAAGGCGGCGCCATGGGCGGCGTCATGGGCACCGCCCCTCCGGCCAGGCCCTGGGCCCTTCCCCTCGTGGCCGGCCTCGGCGCCCTGCTGAGCGGCCTCCTCGTCTACCGGTTCGCCCCGGAGGCCGAGGGCCACGGCACCGACGCGGCCATCGCGGCGGTCCACCACAACCCCCGCGGCGTCCGGTTCCGGGCGGTCGTCGTCAAGATCGTGGCGTCGGCCCTCACCATCGGGTCGGGTGGCTCCGCCGGCCGGGAGGGGCCCACCGGCCAGATCAGCGCCGGGTTCGGCTCCCTCATGACCCGGGCGCTGGACCTGTCGCCGGCGGACGGCCGGGTGGCCGTCTCCACCGGCATCGGGTCCGGGATCGGCGCCATCTTCGGGGCCCCCCTCGGCGGCGCCGTCCTGGCCGCCGAGATCCTCTACCGGGACGACTTCGACGCCGCCGCCCTCCTCCCCTGCTTCATCGCCTCGGCGGTCAGCTACGCCATCTTCGGCGCCGTCGAGGGGTACGCCCCGCTGTTCGGGTACGCCGGCGGCTACCACTTCGGCCACCCCGTCACCCTGGCCTGGTTCGCCCTCATCGGCGTCATCGGCGGGGTGATCGGCATCCTGTACGCCAAGGGGTTCTACGGCATCGCCGACCTGTTCGGCCGGGTGCCGCTGCCCAAGTGGGTGCGCCCGGCCATCGGTGGGCTGATGGTGGGGGCCATCGCCATCGTCATCCCCCAGGTCATCGGCACCGGTTACGGGTGGGTGCAGGAGAGCCTCGGGCCCCAGCTCCTCTCCATCCCGCTGTGGATCGTCCTGGTGCTGCCGCTCGCCCGAATTCTGGCCACCGGCCTGTCCATCGGCTCGGGAGGCTCCGGCGGCATCTTCGGCCCCGGCATGGTCATCGGCGCCTTCGTCGGCGCCGGCGTCTGGCGGCTGTTCGAGCCGGTCGTGCCCTCCATGGGCCACGACCCGGCCCCGTACGTCATCGTCGGGATGATGTGCTGCTTCGGCAGCATCGCCCGGGCGCCGCTGGCGATCATGCTGATGGTGGCCGAGATGACCGGCAGCCTGTCCATCCTGGCCCCGGCCATGGTGGCGGTGGGCCTGGCCTGGCTGATCGTGCGGCGCAGCGACGACACCATCTACCGCAGCCAGCTCCGCAGCCGGGCCGACGCCCCGGCCCAGCGCCTGCTGGCCGGGCTGCCCCTGCTGGCCGCCATCCCGACGGCCCGGGCCATGGCGCCGCCGCGGCTGGTGCTGGCCGCCGGGCTCCCCGCCGACGAGGGCCTCCGCCGGATGGACGCCGCCGGCGTCCAGGGAGCGCCGGTCGTGGACGGCGACGGCCGGTTCGAGGGGACCGTCGCCCGTACCGCCCTGGAAGGGACCGAACGCCAGGGGCGCCCCTGCGGCGACGCCGCCGACGCCGGTGCGCCCGTCGCCCTCCAAGAAACCGACCTCGGCACCGCGCTGGAGGCCCTGACCGCCGCCCCGGCCTCCTGGGTGCCGGTGACGGACGACGACCGGCGGGTGGTCGGCATCCTGTCCACGTCCGACCTGGTCCACGCCTACCGCCGGGAGCTGGCCGACAACGTCCGCCGGCTGAGCGACCCCGGGCCGGGCACCGGCCTCTACGAGGTCCGGGTCACCGACGCCTCCCCGGCCGCCCACCGGGAGCTGGGCTCGCTGGCCCTGCCGGCCGGCGTGCTGGTGACGGCGGTGACCCGCGGCGACGACGTCGTCGTCCCCACCGGCCGGACCACCCTGCTCCCCGCCGACCGGCTGACCGTCATCGGCCCCGACGCCGGGCTGGCGGTGCTGGGCACCGTCGAGCGCCCGGACCGGCGCTGAGCCCGCCGGGAGCGGGCGGGCCGGGCGCCGTCCGGCCTGCCGGGACCGGTCGGGTTGGCGGGACCGGTCGGGTTGGCGGGAGCGGTCGGATCGGCGGGAGCGGTCGGGTCGGGCGGTCCGGCCTGCCGGGACCGCCCTCACCTGCCACACTCGCCGGGTGACGCCGAAACGGGACGTCGACGCCTTCGATGCCCGGGCCGCGGGCTACGAGGACGGCTGGCTGGGACGCCTTCACAGGGACATCGCCGACCGGGCCGCGGCGCTGGCGGTGGCAACCGTGCCGGCACCCCGGCGCGTGCTGGATGTCGGCTGCGGCACCGGCTACCTCCTCCGGGCCCTGGCCGGCGCCTTCCCCGACGTCGACCGGCTCGACGGCGTCGACCCGGCGCCGTCCATGGTGGCGGTCGCCACGGCGTCGGCGCAGACAGGGCGGCTCCGGTGCCGGTCCGGGGTCGCCGAGCACCTGCCGTACCCCGACGACACGTTCGACCTGGTGGCCACCGTCACCTCGTTCGACCACTGGGAGGACCAGCGGGCTGGGCTGGCCGAGTGCGCCCGGGTGCTCCGCCCGGGTGGAGCCCTGGTGCTGGTGGACCAGTTCTCGCCCTGGTCGCTGTGGTCGGCGCCGACCCTGTGGGCCGGTCGCCGGGGCAGGGCCCGCACCGTTCGGCGGTGCACCCGACTGCTGCAGGAGGCCGGGTTCCGGTCGCCGGTGTGGCACCCCGTGTCCATGACCCTGATCAAGGCGGTGACGGCCCACGCGTGACGAACCGGGTGTCGCGGTTTCGGTGCCCGGTGGCCGGGTAGGTCGGCCGCATGACCTACACCCCAGGGATCGACCGGAGCCGGGTGGACATCCTCACCGAGCTCCTCGCCGACCACCGCGCCGTCGGAGACCTCTTCCACCAGTGGGACCGGACCCCGGTGGAGGGCCGGGAGGCGTACTTCTGCGAGCTGGCACCGGTGCTGGTCGGGCACGAGGTCGCAGAGGAGATGGTGGTGTACCCGGCGATCCGGGGGCGGGACGAGGCCGCCGCCGCGGTGATCGACGCCCGGCTCGACGAGCAGGCCGCCGCCGAGCGGCTGCTGTCCGACATGGAGGGGATGGACCCGACCTCCGGGCAGTTCGGCGACGCCTTCGTCCAGCTCCGTGACGCCGTCCTGGCCCACGCCCGGTCCGAAGAAGACGAGGTGTTCCCCCTGTTGGACCGTTATGCGGACACCCTCGACCGACCGACCCTGGGGATCCGCTACGCCAAGGCCAAGGCCGCGGCACCAACCCATCCGCACCCCCACGCGCCGGACACCCCACCGGGCAACTTGGTGCTGGGACCGATCGCCGCCATGGTGGACCGGGTCCGTGACGCCTTGGCCTGACGGGGGCGGGCCGGCCTTCAGCTCCAGGCGCTGGGCCTGGCGGGCTGGGCCGGACCTTACGGGGTATGGATCCCTCATGGCCAAGGCGCACGGAGACACGAAGCACCAGCTCGAGGACGTCGGGGCCGATCCGGCGACGGACGACTCCGAAGGCACCGAGAGCGAGGACCGCTGGTTCGGGCGGGGCAGCCACGGCTGGTGGGACCGCCTGCTCAAGCGCGCCCGGCGGTCCTGACCCGGCGGCTCACGAGCCGTCGACCGACAAGGTCCTCGGTGACGGCACCCGGGTTGGCTGCAACCCGATGCGGCCGGCGGCCCCGGCGAACCGGACGGCGTCGCGCGGCGCGCACCCCCGGGGGTCGTTGTTGAAGTAGCAGTACACGTCGTCCGCTGGGCCCCACAGCCGGGCGATCCGTTCGGCCCATCCGGCGAGGGCCGTACGGCCGTAGCAGGGTTCGGGGGCGGCCCGGCCCTGATGGAAGCGCACGTAGCCCCAGTCTGCGGTACGCCAGAGCGGCGGGTGGCGGCCGCGGGTGTCGGTGAGGCACAGCGCCGCACCCGCCCGTTCGAGCAGTCGGCGGACGTCGTCGACGAACCACGACGGATGGCGCGGCTCGACGGCAACCCGGATGGTCGGGGGGAACGCCGCCAGGGTTGCGGCCAGGGCGTCTGCGTCGCCCTGCAGGGTGGGTGGCAACTGCAGCAGGACGGGGCCCCGCTTCGAGCCGAGCCCTTCCAGCCGGTCGACCAGCCGGCGTACCGCCTCGCCGGGGTCACGGAGCCGGCGGACGTGGGTCAGGTAGCGGCTGGCTTTTACCGCGACGACGAAGTCGTCCGGGGTGCGCTCCGCCCAGTCGGCCAGGGTCCGCCGCTCGGGCAGCCGGTAGAAGGCGCTGTTGGACTCGACGGTGCCGAACCGGTCGGCGTAGTACTCCAACCATCGCGCCTTGGGCAGGCCGGCCGGGTAGAACGTGCCGCGCCAGTGGTCGTACTGCCACCCCGACGTTCCGACCAAGACGGCCATACGTCGTCCTTCACCTGCCGTCCGGCGAGGGCCGCCCGGGCCGTCGTCCGCGGGCGGCCGGCTGCCACCGGCCCATGGCGTCCATGCTCGTCCATGCTATGGGGCGACGGGCGACAGCCGCCGATTTGGCCCGGCCGTCCGTCGGGGCGGGCGTGGCCGCAGGGCAGCCAGGGTAGGACAGTGGTCATGCCAAAGGACCGGGACCAGTTGACGCCGAACGAACCCGAAGACCAGAGGCGGCTGCGACCCCGGCGGAGCGCCGCCCGGGAAGCGACCGATCCGGTGGACCCGTCGACGGGACCGGGGCCCGGGTCGGGTCGGGCCGACCCCAAGGCCGCCGACGAGGTCGGTTCGGAGGAGGCCACGAAGTACCGCTAGGTCGGGCCCGCGATGTTCGGCCTACGACCATGTCCGGCCTACACGCCGACGTCCGGCCTACGACGGTGTCGGCTTACGACCATGTCCGGCCTACGACCATGTCGGCCTACGACGACGGCCGGACGTGGACGGCCTGTTCCTCGGCGCTCAGCCCAGCGGCGTCGGCCTCCCACTCGGCGAAGGCTTCGCCCTCGGCGGCTTCCTCGGGAGAGTCCACGGCCTCCAGTCGTCCTGCCGGGTCTTCCGGCGGGCGCTGCGGCGTGTCCGGTCGCTCGCGTCGGGCCCGCTCCTCGACGGTCTCGGGGACGGCCTCCCCGGCGGCGGTCACCCCGAGCTCTTCGACGCCCATGGGGTGGTCCCGCGGCAGGGTGGGCCCCTCCGAAGCGGTCTGGTCGTCGATTCCCGGTGGCTGGTCGTCGAGGTCGGGCTGTCCCTCGGCCTCCGCGTCGGTCCAGTCCGGGTCGCGGCCCGCTCGTCGTTCGTCGGTCATGCCTGGGGCGATACCCGGCCGCCGCTGCCCTGACACCGGATCTCCAAGCCTCCCCAGGCCCCCCAATCTCCACGGCACCCGTCAACCGGGGCGCCTGGCCTCAACCGGGGCGCCTGGCCTCCGCCTCGGCCACCGCCCGCTTGTCGTGCTCGTCCAGCTTGCGGGTGTCCCGCGGCTCGGCGAACGGGCGGACGTCGTCGGGCAGCCCTTCGGCGATGGCCTTGGCGTGGTCGAGCTCCGCGTTGACCTCGGCGCCGAGCAGTAGGGCCACGTTGCTCAGCCAGAGCCAGACGAGGAAGACGACGATGCCGGCCAGCGGCCCGTAGGTCCGGTTGTACGACGAGAGCTCGGTGACGTAGACGGCAAACAGGGCCGAGAAGACCAGCCACAGCGCGGTGGCCAGAAGCCCGCCGGGGCTCACCCACCGGATCCCTCCCACCTTGGCGTTGGGGCTGGCCCAGAAGAGGACGGCGAGGAGCACGGAGAGGAGGACCAGCAGCACCGGCCACTTGGCGATGTTCCATGCGTCCACGGCCGCATGGCCGGCCCCGATGGCGTTGCCGACCTCGTCGGCGACGGAGCCGCTGACCACCACGATGGCGGCGCAGGCCACGAGGACCACCACGGCGAGCACGGTGATCGCGACGCGGAGGGACACCGTCTTCCAGGCTGGGCGGCCTTCCCCGATGCCGTAGATGACGTTCGACGCCTGCCGGAAGCCGTTGACGTAGCTGGATGCCGACCACAGGGCGATCAGCACCCCGACGACAGCGGTGATGCCGGAGCCAGTCTTGTGCGTCTGGGCCTGGACCAGCAGCGTATGGACGAAATGCCCGGTGGAACCGGGCGCCACGGCATCGACCTGGGCCACGATCCGGTCGGTGGCGTGCTTGCCGAGCAGGGCCAGGACGGCGAACAGGACGATCAGGCCGGGCACCATGGCCAGGACGCCGTAGTACGTCAGCGCCGCGGCCAGCGTGGTGAGGTTGTCGTTCCGGAACTCCACCCGCGACCGCTTCAGCACCGCCACCAACGACGGCTTCGGGAGGTCGGTGGGGCCGACGGGCTGGCCGATCCGGGCTCCGCCTGACGACTCCATGGTGGCCTCCTACCCGATTCGGGGCCGGCACGATCCGGATGGTCGGTCGGAAGCCGGCTCCGGCGTTGCCGGCAACGATGATCGCGACCTCGGCGGTCGCCCGGCTGAGCGACGTCGTCCTTGCCTACGGCTTCACCCGCTCGACGGCGTAGCGGAGCGCACCGGGGTCAGCACCTGGGCGGGGTCATGCAGGCGACGATGCCGGCCGGCGTGGTGCCGAAGTGGGTGGACGGCTCCTCGGCCGGCGAGTCGGCGCCCGGAGGGATCGCACCCCGGAGCACCTCGAGGCGGGCTCCGCGGGCTGCGTACAATCCCCCCATGCACATCCAGGATGTCCCTTACACGGTCGGCGGCATGGAGTTGACGGGATTCCTCGCAGTCGACGACGACCGGCCGGGCCCGCGTCCGTCGGTCCTCCTCTGCCACGAGGGCGGCGGCCTGGCCGACAACGTCCGGGGCAAGGCCATCCGCCTGGCCGGGCTCGGGTACCTGGCGTTCTGCCTCGACTACCTCGGCAACCTCCCCCGGGAGGAGGCGATGGCCGCCCTGGGCCCGCTGATCGGCGACCGGCCGCGTATCCAGGAATTGGCCGTTGCCGGCCTCGAGCAGATGCTGGCCCAGGAGGGAGCCGACCCGTCGAGGGCGGCGGCCATCGGGTTCTGCTTCGGTGGCACCATGGCCATCGAGCTGGGGCGGACCGGCGCCGACCTCAAGGCGATCGTCGGCTTCCACTCGGGGCTGCCACAACCGGCGCCGGAAGACACCAGGAACATCCGGGCGCACCTGCTCCTGTGCCTGGGGGCGGCCGACCCGATCATCCCGCCCGAGAGCCGCACCGCGTTCGAGGCCGAGCTGGCCGCGGCCGAGGTGGCCGACTGGCGGATCGAGCTCTACGGGGGCGTCAAGCACAGCTTCACCAACCCGCACGCCGCGTCGTTCGGCATGGACGCGCTCGCCTACGACGCCGTGGCCGACCGGCGGTCGTGGCGGTCGATGATCGGGCTCTTCGACGAGGTCTTCGGTCCGGTCGACTGACCGCAGCTTCAGGCTTCCTCGGCATCCGGCGTCCAGCCGGTGTGGAACCGGACCAGCAACCCGTCGGGATCGGGAACGTCGACGTACTCGCCCAGGTGGCCGCGGGCGGGCGGGAGGTGGCCGAACCCCAGATGGTCGAGCGCCACCGTGAGCTTGGAGAGGCGTTCGGGTCCCTCCACCGTGAGGCCCAGCACCGAGAACCCCCGCAACGCGACGGCCCGTACGCGGTCACGGTGCAGCCCGATGGTCAGGCCGCTCTGGTGCCGCAGGACGACGCCGACGACCCCCGACTCCTCCTCGAGATCGAGCACCGCGGTACAGCCGAGCAGGGCCACGTACCAGTCCCGGGAAGCCCAGGGATCGCTGACCGGGATGCGGACGTCGTGCAGGCCGGCAACGAAGGTCGACGGTGGTTCGGGCACCATGTCACCCCCGGACCAGCGGTCCCCGCGGTCCTGGGCGGCCGACGCGAGCCGCGCCTGCCGGAGCCCGTCGGTGTGCGCCGGCGTCGCCGCCCGCAACGGCTCCGCCCGGAGCTCCGCTCGGTCCACGGCGAGGGCCAGCGGCGCAGCCGTCGGCAGGCAGAGCGCGGGTCGCGGGTCGCACCCCCTAATGGTCGGGCCGGACGTGGGCCGGGGCCAGGGACCAAGGTCCCCTTTCCTTTTCCGGGCCCCTCCGCCGCATCGATGGGGGCCTGCTCCACCGATCCCCATGGGCCCGTTGTCCGGGACTGACGCCAGTTTTGACGCGAGCGCTACGAGCCATGGACGGCGTCCAGGCGGGACGGTGCGGGGACGGCGTGGCACGGTGCGGGACGGGCCGGTGCTGCGCGCCTGCGGGCCGACGCGGCGGGCTACGAACCGACCAGCACTTCACGGCGCACCTCGAACGGGTCTCGGACGCCAACCGGTTGAGACCTGCGCACCCGCACCTCCGAAGGCTCGCAGGCGACCGCGCCGGAGGGCCGGGCGGGACGCACCCATCCTGGACGCCCAATGGCTCTAATCCCTACTTGTCCGATCAACTTTCTAAGGTAGACTGTCTCCATGGAGCTCGAAACGAAGCCGGTCCCCCTCCGCACCCTGGGATGGCGAGAGCGCCTGAGGGTGCTCATGGCCGAGGAATTGGAAGACGACGACCCGATCGGTCGCCTCGCGTACACGGACCACGGCCCAGAGTTCTTCTGAGCACACGCCGAGGCGGTCGGTGCTCGGCAGATCGCACGGGTTCACCGTGGCGACACCGGGGTTCTACTGAATGCCACGAACTAGGGCCTCGTCCCCGATGGGAACCTCGCTCCCCGAGGCCTTGGGCTTCCGACGTCGCTGGCGCTCGGCCTCATCGACACGTTCTACGGCCAGATCGCCGGCATTGAGGTCGAGCTCCGCCGCCCGGGGCTGACCACCCGGCCGAGCCCCTACTCGTGACGATCCTCGGCGTGGGCTGGGGTGCTCGCACTGGCCGCATGACGTCCGCGCTACCCGTACGGCGTCAGCCGGCAGGTTCTCGTCAAGCTTCTGTTTCACCCCACAGGACGGAGCGGGATGACCTTCTCTTTGGCAAGGAGCGCCCCATACGCGGCCATGGCAGGAACTCGGAGCGGGAAGGAAATCCCTAGTGGAAAAATAACTTACGTCTTAATATTTATTTGTTGTTTATATGAACTAAGTGGGCGCTGCATGTTCTGATGCAGCGCCATTTTCGTTGCTCCTGGTGAGTTATCCCTGGCGAGAGGGTAGCCCGTTGCGCCTGCACACCCCTGCACACCCTTGATGCACACCCCCTGCATACCCCTGGGTGTGCACCCTTGGCGACATTCGGGAGACATTCGCTCGACCCACCTGTTATCTGCGCTTTTCAACGCGGATCGTTGTGCTGGGGGTGTCGACCCACCGGCGGGAACTCACCCGACTCCGTCACAGACGGCATCTTCCGAGAGGGAGTCCAGGTCGGCTACCAGGAACATGCAAGGGCGGATTGGGCTATCGGCGTCAACTGCAATCCGGCTTGCGAGAGCACCGGGGGCCGAAACGTGGCTCGACTCGGGCCCGATCCGCTGAGCGGACCGCTACGCCGCTGGCCCCTTGAACGGCGCGTCCCCGAAGGCGTAGACGGCGCCGTCGCCGCCGGCGAGCCAGTACCCCTGACCAGTCCCGGTGGTCGAGAAGGCGACGATGTCGTCGGTGGGGATCCCTGTCTGCGGCAGCGATCCCTCGAAGGTGGCATCACCGAAGGCGAAGATGCCACCGTCTTGAGCCACCAGCCAGTACCCCTTGCCGTCGGGGGTCGCGGCGATCCCCACCGTCGGTTGGTTCAGTGACTGGCCGGCCATCGAACGGTAGCTCGACGCCGCCCCGAACGCACCTACTGTCCCGTCCGGGCGGTGTATCGGAAGAGGCGGTACAACCTTCACAGGACTCCAATCGATTGCCAGGAAATAGAGCGGAGTCTCGTGGCCCGGCCGGCTCTGGGTTGCCGTCCGCCTGCGACGCCGGCCCGCGACATCGGGACGAACGCAGCAGGACGATCGCCGACCGGAACGCTCGGGCCATTCGGTAGCGTTGGCCGTGCCGCGCATCTCGCGGGCGGACGACCCGGATCCGTCGCCAAATCAGCGAGACGGTCAGAATCCGAGGTCGGGACATGAGAGACGAGGCCGATGGCCATCAAGCGGGAACCGCCCGACGAGGACCTGGTCCGCCTGTACCTCCGTGACATCGGTCGCCATGCCCTGTTAACCAGGGAGGACGAGGTACGGCTCGGCCAGGCAGTGGAGGCCGGACAGATGGCCCGGGCGGAGCTGACAGATGGAACGGCCCTCCTGACGTCCCGGAGGCGGGAGCTCCGTCGGGCCGTCGGGGCCGGTGACGTAGCGGTCGAATCCCTCGTGAACGCCAATCTCCGGCTGGTCGTCTCGATCGCCAAGAAGTACCAGGCATCGGACCTGTCGTTGCTCGACCTGGTGCAGGAAGGCAATCTCGGCCTCATCCACGCCGTCGAGAAATTCGACTGGCGAAAGGGTTTCAAGTTCTCCACCTATGCCACCTGGTGGATCCGTCAGGCCATCACCCGCGGCATCGAACGCGGTGGCCGCACCATTCGGCTGCCCGCTCACGCGGCGGCGATCCTCCACCAGGCCGGCCAATCCCGAGCACGGCTGGAGGCAGATCTCGGTCGCCGGCCCACCACGGCCGAGCTGGCCGACGACCTGGGGGTCGACGAGGCCAAGGTCGCCGATCTCCTCTGCTACGCCGCCCCGCCCCGATCGTTGTCCGAGCCCCTGCATGACGACGGCAGCCTCGACTTCGGCGACCTGGTCGAGGACCACCAGACCCCGTCGCCCTTCGACGCAGCTGCGGCTGCCCTCTTGCCCACGGAGGTGGCCCAGCTGTTGGCCACCCTCGACGACCGCGAACGAGAGATCCTCCGCCTGCGGTTCGGGCTCGATCGGGGTGACCCACGCACCCTCGAAGACATCGGGACTCGGTTCGGTCTCACTCGGGAGAGGATCCGTCAGCTCGAGTCACGAGCCATGTCGAAGCTACGTCACCCAACGGCTCATCGGCCGGAGATCTGACCAGTGTCAGTGTTTTCGCGAGTCCCGCACCGGAGCGTTAGGCGGCGCTTCCGGCTGCCGGCGGTCTCTGGCACCGGCCTTCGGCTCCGCACGGCGTTGGCCGAACGCACCTGGTACCGTGGACACGTCGCCACCACGAGTTGGCGTGGCCCGTTCGAGATTTCCCCGAGTTGGCCCGATCCGAACGGAGCCCGACATCTCGACCCCTGGTGGGATCCCCTTCGGGGCCCTTTCGTCGTTGTCTTCCGCGCCCGCGGGTTCGCTGACCGGGGGATCACCTACCGGCAGCGCAGCGTCGACTTTCCGGCGACCCACCGATGCCTAGCTCGGTAGGCAAGCGCCAACGCGAACAGCAGAAGCTGGAGAGAGCCCGCGCCAAGGCCGAGCGCAAGGTCGCCCGTCAGTCGATGCCGACGGAGTTCCCAGCGGTTCCGGTCGACCGGACCGAAGCGGAGCTCATCGAGGAGCTCCGGGTCCTCCGCCAGGCGTTCGAGGCCGGCGAGGTGTCCGCCGAGGACTTCGAGGAGCGCCAGGACCACCTCCAAGCACAGTTCGATCAACTCCAGTGAGCAGAAGGCTGTTCGCTCTACGAGGACTGCATCTGCCTGCGGGGCACCGTGCCTAGGCGTACCCATGCCAACGCGTCGAAGAAGCGTTCGGCAGCACCGGAGCGAAAGGGATCGCACCGGCGTCTTTCCGGTCCGGAGATCGACGCCCAGGTCCTGGCCTTGCGTGAGGCTGGTGCGTCCTATTCGGCCATCGCCCGGACCCTGGAGCTCGCTCGTGCGACCGACGCGCACCGGAGCTTCGTCCGGGCCGTCAACGGGCACGACGACGCGCGCCGGCGACGGCTGGTCGACAACGAAGAGGTCAGGCTCGACCAGCTGGAGCAACGGATCCGCGACCGGGATGCCCCTGACGTCGCCAAGGTTGAACGCCGGCTGCTCGGGGTGGCCAACCTCCGGGAGGCCATGCGGTCGTGACGACCCCAGAGCCCGGGTCGCCTTGCGTCGTATGCCGGCTGCCGGCGACGGTTCTCATGGATGCTCCCCGGCGGACGCTTGCCCGCGGCGTGGACCCGGGCGACGACTCCTACTCGGTCACGGTCGTTCTTCCTGACGTACCGCTCTGCGCCGAGCACGCCACTGGTGTCCGCTTGGGCGACCTGGTGATCGGTTGGTGTGACCACGAACGGTGCCGGACCTACGGAGAGGCCGGCGGCGTCTCGGCGTGCGGCGCCACCTACCAACGCCTCGCTCCGGCGAAGCCGCGATCTCATCCCTCCAAGTAGCTGTCAACAAGGCAAAGAAAGAAGAGAGATACGAAATGGCAACTGGAACGGTGAAGTTCTTCAACAGCGAGAAGGGCTTCGGATTCATCACGCCAGACAATGGTGACAAAGACGTCTTCGTCCACTTCTCCAACGTCGTGGGCGAAGGGTTCAAGAACCTCGAAGACGGCCAGCCCGTGGAGTTCGACGTGGCTGAAGGACGCAAGGGCCCCGAAGCCCAGAACGTCCGAGGCAGGTAGGCGGCGCCAACCGGCGCGGCTCGCCCGACGCGGGCCGCGCCGGTTGGGATACCGGCCGCGCCCACCGACGCGCCGGCCATGGATCCGGAGGAAGAAGACGCACGTCTGTCCGGTCCCTGTTCGTTCCCGGTGCCACCCTACGCTCGACAACGGTCGGGAGACCCAGTGCAGACAATCGCCAAGGACGAGGTCGCAGACGACTTCCGTACCCTCGCATTGCAGGTCCGGGCAGCCGGCTTGCTCGGTCGACGACTGGGCTACTACTTGGCCAAGATTGCCCTGACCCTCGGCGGGTTCGCCCTCAGCTGGCTGGTGTTCTTTGCTCTGAGCCCCTCATGGGCCGTGCTCGGGGTGGCCGCATTCCTCGGCTTGGCCTCGGCCCAACTGGGGTTCGTCGGTCATGATGCTGGTCACGGCCAGGTGTTCGCCTCTCGGCAAGCAAACTCCCTCCTCGGCCTGGCCATCGGGAATGGCCTGATCGGGATGAGCTTCGGCTGGTGGGTGACGAAGCACAACGCCCACCACGCCCACCCCAACCAGGTGGGCCGGGACCCTGACGTGGGCGTCGGGCCCGTCGGCGGCTCGGCTGGTGGGCGGGATCCGGCGGATCGCCCCGGACTCGCCGGCTGGCTGGATCGATGGGGGGTCGAGCTCTTCTTCCCGCTCATGCTCCTCCGGAGCACGGGGCTCTACGTTTCGGGCATCCACGATCTGATTCGTCGCCGAGATCGCCGCGCATTGATCGAAGGCCTGCTGATCACCGTCCATGGGGCCGTCTACCTGACGGTGCTGTTCTGGGTACTTCCCCCGCTCGAAGCGGTCGCATTCATCATCGTCCACCAGGCCGTCTTCTCAGTCTATTTGGGGTGCAGCTTCGCCCCGAACCACAAGGGCCGTCCTCTCATCGACGATGAGTCGGACATGGGCTTCGCCCAGCGGCAGGTCATCACCGCTCGCAACGTGACGGGGGGCCGGTGCACCGGATTCGTGCTGGGCGGTCTCAACTACCAGATCGAGCACCACCTCTTTCCGACGATGCCCCGGCCCAACCTGTCTCGTGCCCAGGATCTGGTCCGGGCGTTTTGCATCCGCAACGATTTCGGCTACAGCGAAGAACGCCCCGTCGATGCCTATCGGATGGCCACGATGCTCTCACCCGAGCCATCGGGCGTCGGACGCCGATGAGCCAACCACGACCTAGGTGTGAGGGCGGCGAGGCAGGTTAGACGCCTGGACATACCCTCTTAGTCGGAGGCCCGCACGCTGTGCCTTCTCGGCCGATCTGCGCCGTCTGCGTCTGCGATCGGCCGTCACCCCGCCGACCCTCATTTTGTCGCCACCAGTGACACGCTCCACGCCGGGTCAAAGGGCGTTCCCAAGGTGTACGGTCGGGCTCAGGTCCACCGGGCCCGAATGTCCCACCGATGGACGGGATCGAGAATGCCGACACGGGCTCTGCGGCGTGCAAGATGTTGATGGCCCGGTGAGAACGCCGGACCATTCCACCGGGCTTACGCTCCTCGCCGAGGTCGCCGAGGCCCTTGAGCGAGTGTCCGGCGCCTGCGAGGATCCCGCTGACGCCGCCGGTTTTGCCGACCTCGCTCATCGGGTCCGGGACTATCTCGCCTCCAGCCGTCCAACCACCCCCCTCGGCATGCCCCACATCCCGCCGGCCACCGGCCGCCTCGACGAACGGATGGTCGTCCATCGGACAGGGGCCGATCGAACGTCGCACGTGCGGATCGTCCGGGACCATCCAGAGACCCCGTGACGGCTGTCGCGCCGGTCGTCTCCACGCTCAGGCCGGCGACGCCACCGCATGTGGATCGTCAAGGCCGCGACGACCCGCCACGTCGCCGTTGGCCTGGATGGCGTCGCCGGCGCCTCGGTTTCGACGCCCACGAGAGCCCGGTGCGGTGCGGTCGCTGCTCCCGACCGGGCAGTCGACCGGCCAGGAGGTGCGTTGCACCGATCTGCTCCCCATCCACCGAACACCGTCGCCACCCTGTCGACCGACGTCCGACTCGCTACCGGTGTGTCGCCTCCACGGCGAAGCGGACGCGGCGGACAGCGGCTAGGCGGAGCGCGACCAGCAACCGGATCGCCCACCAGCCAGGGTCGAATTCACGCTTGTGGAACGAGAGCCGAGCCGACGTGGTCGCTGCATGGTGGTTGTTGTGAAGGCCCTCACCGGCGACGAGCCAGGCCAGCCACTGGTTGTTCGTAGCCAGGTTGTCGTAGGGGCGCTTCCCCCACCAGTGGCCGACGGCGTTGATCGCCCCCCCACCCAGTAGGTACGCGGCGGCGTAGACCAGGGCGGCGACCAACCCGAGCCCCCAACCGAGAACGGCGACGAGAACCAGGACGCCGATGGCCAGACCGAAGAGTGCACGATCGAACAGCCACCGGTCCCACCGGTCGGCCGGCAGATCGCGGGCGTAGCGGTCCACGACGACGGGGTCCCGGGCCACCCTGCGGTAGAGGCCGACATTGCCGAATTGCACGGCCGGGTACCCGAACAGAAGCGGGGAGTGCGGATCCCCCACCTTGTCGGTGAAGGCGTGATGCTTGCGATGGACCGCCACCCACTGGCGGGGCCGGGTACCGGTTCCCACCCAGATGAGGAACCGGCAGACAGCTATGGCCACGGGCGACAGCGTGATGGCCCGATGGGCCAGGGCACGGTGGAGATAGACGGTCGTCACGAAGAACGAGAATTCAGCCAAGACGAGCCCGCACAGAACGGCAACCGCCGCAGACCAGGGCGTGCCGAGCCCGTGCAGCATCCCCTCAGGCATCTGTGCTCATGGGTCGGCCGGAGCGGGGCAAGGAGTCGTGCACCTGGGCTGCGGAGCGAGCGGACCGTTCGCTCAAGACAGACGGGCGACCAGGGTCGCCTTGACCGGATCGCTTTCGAGGAACATGTCCACGCCGATGTCGAAGTTGGCAAGGGGCTCGAGGCGGTCCTGGGGAAGGAACAAGCGGTACGGGTCGCCGATGAGGATCTCTGCGCCACCTCTGGCCAGCGCGGTCAGGCCCTCGAGCATGGCCGTGGCGATGCGGCGGTCATAGAACACGTCCCCGGCCGTCACGAGAGCACCACCCGGTGCGGATACCGCGCGGACGTCTGTATTGGAGACGGTGACGCTAACCCGGTTGAGGCAGGCATTCATCTGAGCCGCATGGACGGCGAGCTCATCGGTGTCATACGCCGACACGGATCGAGCTCCGGCCAGGGCTGCAGCGATGGCGACCACGCCAGATCCGGTGGCCACATCGATCACCGTACGCCCGAGGACGATCTTCGGGTGCTCCAGTAGATACCGCGCCAAGGCCAGGCCCCCGGGCCAGACCGACGCCCAGAAGGGCGGTGCAAGCTCCCCTCGGCCCATTGCCTCCGCCGTTTCCTCCCAAAGCCCGAACGCGTCGTGGGCCAGGTGAAGGCTGAGCTCCGGCACAAATGGGTGGGTCTGCACTTCGGTGGAGGCGAGCAGGAAGCGTAGAGGTGTCTCCCGGTTCACCTTCGGCAGCCTATCGACTGGGAGTCCCAAACTACCTTGCTCCGCGTTGACTCATCAGAAACCTCCGCGTAGCCCCATTCGTTGACTCATTGCCAGATGCCCGCCTGAACGGGCGTCCACCGGGGTGCCGGCGGAGACGGCTACGCCCCGACGATGGAGCTTTCGATGGGACAGCGCAAGGCAGTGACCCACAAGCTGGCGACCGCCTACCGGCGTGGGTCCCGGGCGCAGAAGACGAGGATCTTGAACGAGCTGTGCGAGCTGACCGGCTGGCACCGGGACCACGCCCGCAAGGCGCTGCGGACGACCGGGACGGTCCGTGTGGTCAGGCCTCGCCCGGCCCGCCGGCCGGTTGTATGCCGAGGCGCTGGTGGAGGCTCTGGCCGTGTGCTGGCGGGTCAGCCGCTACCCCACCGGCAAGCGGCTGGCTCCGATGCTCCCGGTCTTGGTCCGGGCCCTTCGTCGAGACGGGGTGCTCGCCCTCAGCGACCCCGAGGCGGCCCGGTTGTGCCAGATGAGCCCGGCCACGATCGACCGGCGCCTGGGTGCACACCGCCGGCTCTTGGTGCCCCGAGGGCGCTCGCACACCAAGCCCGGGACCCTCCTCAAGTCCCAGATCCCCATCCGCACCTGGTCGGAGTGGGACGAGGGTAGGCCGGGGTTCTGTGAGATCGACCTGGTCGGCCACGAGGGCGGGAACCCGCTCGGGGAGTTCTGCTTCACCCTCACCATGACCGACGTGTACAGCGGCTTCACCGTCAACCGCTCGGTGAAGAACAAGGCCGCCGCCCACGTCACCGCCGCCATCGACCGGGCCAGGAAGAAGTTCCCCTTCCCCCTCTTGGGCATCGACTCGGACAACGGGAGCGAGTTCATCAACGCCCATCTCTTCGACTACTGCGTGGCCAACACGCTCACCTTCACGAGGTCCCGGCCGGGGAACAAGAACGACGGGGCCCATGTCGAGCAGAAGAACTGGACCCACGTGCGCGAGCTGGTGGGCTACCTGCGCTTCGATACCAAAGAGGAGCTGGAGCTCTTGAACGCCATCTGGGAGCTCGACCGCCGCTTCTCCAACCACCTGCTGGCTCAGCAAAAGCTGGTCGAGCGACGCCGAGAGGGCGCCAGGGTCGCAAAGCGCTACGACCGGGCCCAGACCCCCGTGGAGCGGGCCATTGCCTCGGGCGTCCTCTCCAAGCCCCAGGTCGCCTCGCTGCGCAAGATGACCACCGCCATCCGTCCCGCCGACCTCGCCGGTGCCATCACCGAGCTCACCAGAGAACTGGAGGCCGTCGCCCTCGCCAAGGCCCCCGCCCCCTCCTGCGCAAGGTCAACCGGGACTTCAACGCCTCGGATCGTCCCGAGGTGCGGGGCGAACCACGGCCCCGTCGTTCCCGGGCGTTGTGAGATGAGTCAACGAATCACCGTTCCCGGACAAATTTGACGTGAGTCAACAGGGCGTCGGGCTCCGGCCAAGTCGAAGGCACCGAGCACTTCATCCGCTTTCCGTGCCGGGGAGGCCGCCCACCGGTGCCGCTCGGCCGGTTCGGACGCCCAGGCGGATCGGCGTAGAAGGCCCGGTCGTCACGGATGCGGCAGCACACCTCCGCTCCGGAGGTCAGCCAGGTCGCCGTCGGGCAGGAACCCGACCAGACGGCGGACCTGATTGACGGTGGCCGTCGTGGCGTCGACGTCCGGAGCGATGCGGGCCACGTCCATGGGGGCCGTCCATCTGTCCGGTGCTCAAGACAGCTGGCAGATCCACTGGCAGGACCAGCCGGTCACGATGCGCTGGCGCCGGTTGAGGTCACGGCGCACCTGTGGAAGAACAATCACCGAGTCCACAGCTATGCTCCGCCGGTCGACAGGCAAGCTGGGGGAAGTGGTCTTGCGTCTCCAGGCGGCAGGAAAGGTCAGCCATGTTGCCTAGGGGCGTCGGATCCGGGCTTCGCCTCCCCCTGGACGACGACGTTACAGCCGGGGACCTGATCGAGGTCTAAGCCGGCCAGCATGACGGCGAGAGCCTCCACCACCGCCTCGGGGCGTTGATCCGCCACGCGAAGCACCACGATCCCGGCATGGGTACCAGGCAGGTGGAGCCGGACATCGGAAAGACCGCGATCCAAGGTAACTATGAGACGCCCTTCGTCGGTCGCCGCTCGCACGACGTCACTGTCTGCAGCTCCCACGAGCCCTTCGTCGACGACCGTGTCGACGTCGAAGCCTGCCGAGCGCGCTACCTGTACCGCGTCAGCCGGCAGGTTCTCGTCGAGTTTGAGCCTCACCCGGCCGGACGGAGCGGGATGACCTCTTCTTTGGCGAGGAGCGCCCCATACGCGGCCGCTGCCCGGACCGCCCCTGCTGGGAGCGCCGGATACTGGGTGCCGATCTCCCGCTCAGTCATGCCCGCGGCCAGGCAGTCGAGGACGACACTCACCGGGATCCGCGTCCCGCGAATACGGACCTGCCCGTGGAGGACCCCGGGATCGGCGACGATGAGCCTCAACTGGTCTGGCTCCATGTACCAATTATCTCATGTCGCCGGTCCGCTCGACACGGAGCCGGCGAGCTGCGCCGTCCTGAAGTCGATCACAAGCGAGGAATTGGGTAAATGACCCCACGACAAGTCCATCCTGAAATGCTTGCTGGCGACATTTGGCGACCTATTATACGCCCGGCTGCACACCTCGAAACGCTCCGGGCCAGGTCAGAGGGGATGTGCAGGGGTGTGCAGCGCTGCTGGCGCTGCACACCCTTCCGGGGACCGGAAGGAACAACCCGCCCTAGTGGAGCAGCCGTCGGACTGAATTACCTGGTAAAAGAATCTTCAAGAACAACAATTATTTTTACACTCTATATGTAATGTGTGGGCGCTGCCGGGCTCGAACCGACGACCTATTGGTTGTAAGCCAATTGCTCTACCAACTGAGCTAAACGCCCATAGCCGGCTCGGGGCGAAGCACCCGGACCGACCGGACCCCCAAGCGTAGGCCACGGTCCAGGATGCCGCCGACGGGGGCCCCCGGTCCGGGTCCGCCGAGTCGGACCGGGTCGGAAAAGGTCGGAAAGGGTCGGAACGGTGGGCCCGACGCGGCGTCAGACCTTGGCGGCCAGCAGCTCGGCCAGCAGCTCGGGGGTGGCCGCGGCGACGGGCCAGCGGCGGGAGTCGTCGAGGACGACGAGGTCGTTGCCGAAGTACTCCCCCACCACGGCGCCGGCCTCCTGGCAGAGCAGCATGCCGCCGAGGTAGTCCCAGCCGAACAGGGAGGAGCCGCCGACGACGCGATAGCCGTCGAGGACCCCTTCGGCCACGGCGCAGTGGTCCAATGCGGCGGAGCCGAGGGCGCGGAACTGGGCCCACCCCGGACGGAGGTCGGGAAAGCCGGAGATGCCGACGACGGCTTTGGACAGCTCCCGGCACCCGGAGGGGGCGATGGGCCGGCCGTCCCGGAAGGCGCCGCCGCCGCGCACCGCCCGGTACCGGATGCCGGAGGCCTGGTTGACCACCAGGGCGGCCCTGGGACCGGCGCCGTCGAGAACGCAGAGGCTGGTGGCGAACCAGGGCAACCCGATGGAGGCGTTGGTGGACCCGTCGACCGGGTCGAGGACGACGAGCAGGTTCTCGGGCTCGCGGGGACCGTCGGGGCCGCGGAGGCCGGACTCCTCGGACAGAACGGCGAGGCCGGCATGGTGCAGCACCCGGCAGGCGGCACTGTCGGCGACGAGGTCCAATCGGTACTGCCCTGGGCGCACCCCGGCCGGGGTCCAGTCGTCGAGCAGGTCCAGGGCCTCGCGGACGGCGACGGCGGCTTCGTCGAGCACGTCCAGCAGCGCCTGGTCCTCCATGGGCAGGCACCCTACCCCGTGGACCTCTCACCGGGTCTGGGAGCTCCCCTCGGGCCCGGCAGGGGCCGCCGAGCCCGGTAACCGGCCACCACTAGGCTGGTTGCACTGTGGCAGCCATCGACGTCGCCGGCTACGTGGCCGACCTGAAGGACCATTCCGTGGACCACGGGTTCCACGTGCACGACGAGCGACATTTCGTGGAGACGTACTCACTCCGGCAGGTGTGGGAGGTGGACCTGCACCCGGAGGAGGGGTGTGGTGGGCCGCTGGACCTGCACCTGGCGCTGGACGTGGACCCCCGGGTGCTGCTGTCGTTCGAGGACGCCGTGATGGGGCTGGGCGAGGACGACGAGCCGCCGGACGACTTCCACTTCCCGTTGACGTTCACCTGGGCGCTGCCGCCGCTGCCACAGGGGCCGGATCTGCTGCGGCTGACCATGGACCTGGCCGGGGTGGGCGGGGTAGACCTGCCGCTGGAGGTGTCGGCCATCGACTCGTTCGCCTCGGCCACCGACGGCCCGGAGCGGCGGCTGAACATCGTGGCCCGCCAGCCGGTGTCCCTGGCCAGGGTGCTGGCGGGCGAAGAGCTGCTGTGCGACGTGTTCGACCGGTGCCTGGCGGTCAGCCGGTTCCTGCTGGACGGCGCCGAGAGCTGGCTGGGCTGAGGTGCGACGGCGGGCCCTCGCCGCGCCCGCATTGGTTGCCCTGGCCAGCCTCAGCCTGGTGTTGAGTAGCTGCGGCAACGACGGGCTGCGGCTGGCCCGGCAGGCCTGCGGCTACGTGACGACGTCCATCCGGCTGTACTCGGCGGCCGAGCACGACCCCGACCCCGCCAAGGCCGCCGCCCTGAGGACCCGGGCGACGGTGGCGCTGGAGAAGGCATTGCCGTTGGCCGCCCAGGCCAACTCGGCCGACGGGCAGTGGAACCCGCTAATGACCACCCTGCAGGAGGTCGGGCGGAATTCGGAGGCCAACCTGGTCACCGCCCTGAAGCGGCAGTGCGCCCAGGCGGCCAGGGCCAACGAGCAGCCACCGGCCGTCAACAACATCCCCGGCCAGCCCTCCCCGTCCACCCTGCCCGGGCAGTAGCACCGCCAGCAGCAGCACACCGCCAGCAGGAGCACCGCCAACAGGGAATACCGCCGACAGGAGCACCGCCAGCACCGCCGACACGACGGGCTACCCGGTGGCGTCGGTGCCGGCCTCTCCGGAGCCACTCGGTTTACCGTCAGCGACGGCGGCGGCCATCTGCTCCCGCCCGAGCCGGACGACGGTGGGCCAGATCTTGGGCGCCAGGAACTTGCCGCCTGTCATGGTGAAGTGGATGCCGTCGGGGGTGCGGACCTGGACGCCGTCGATGACCGACTGGTACTGCCCACCGGGGCAGACCAGGGCGTGGAGGTCCAGGACGGAGACCGTTGTGGGCCGCTCGGCGGCCACCTCCGTGACCAGGCGGTTGTAGGTGGCGATGCGCTCGGGGGACTCTGTGGGCCACGGCTGGCCGTCAGGCTGCTCGCCGTCGTCGTAGCAGGGGGCGGTCAGCAGGACCACCTTGGCCCCTTTGGCCGACACCAGGTCCACGGTGTGCTCCAGTTGGTGCTTGACGTAGGCGGCGTAGGCCGGCTGGAGGATGTCGGTCCACTGGCCGTCGTAGGTGCGGTTGGTGACCTCCCACCGGCCGGCGAGGACCATGACGACGTCGGGGTCGAAGGTGTCCAGCCAGTGGCGGTCCCAGGCTGTCCACCGCTCGGCCTGCGGGGTCTTGACGATGCCGTAGGGGGTGTATGTGGTCTTGAGCTGTGGGGTCCCCGGCGGCGGGGGGTCGGTGTTGCAGGGTGTGGCCACCGGAAAGGTGACGCCGCGTGTCTTGTAGTCGGTGCCCTCGGTGACCCCACAACCGAGGATGCCCTGGTCGGACTCGTCGACGTCGTACTGCTTCTCCGGCAGCGACAGCCCCAGCCCCAGCGTCAGCGCGGTGGAGTCCCCGAGCAGCAGCACTTTGACGGGCGGGCCCTGGTAGAGGGCCGATCCCGGCGACCCCGCCGGTCCTGGCGACCCCGCCGATCCTGGCGACCCTGCCGATCCGGTGGACCCCGGCCCGGTGCCGAGCTCCGCGACGGCGGGGACGGCGGTGGCGGCGACCAGGGCGACGACGGTGGCGGCCACCGCGGCGGGGGTGGCCACCCAGCCCCGCCAGTGCCGGAAGAAGGTGCCCTGGCGGATGGGGCGCTCGACGGCGTAGAAGGAGGCGGTGGCCACGGCCACGGTGGCGGCGGTGCGGACCAGGAACAGGGGGTAGCCCGACAGGCCGGTCCGGGTGCCGTCGATCCAGAGGAACAGGGGGTAGTGCCACAGGTACATGCCGTAGGAGATGCGGCCGAGGTACCGGAGGGGGGCGAGCGAGAAGAACCGGGACACCGGGGCCCGCTGGGCGCAGACCACCGAGACCAGCACCGCCGCGGTGGCCAGGGCGGCCAGGAGGAAGCCACCGCGGTAGAGGAGGGAGGAGGTGCCGGTGAGGCGGCTCCACAGCACTGCGGCGGCGGCCACCCCGGCCAGGCCGACCACGGTGAGGGCGATCCGGCCACCGGCGGTGGTGGCGGCCCAGCGGGGATCGCCGCCGGGGGGGCGGAGGTGGGCGCCACGACCGTCCCAGCCGCCAGGACGGAGGTGGGCGCCACGACCGTCCCGGCCGCCGGGGCGTCGATGGGCGCCGCGACCGCCCCGGCCGCTGGCCCGCACCCCCGGCGCCCCGTCCGTCCCCGGCGTTCCGTCCGTCCCCGGCGCCCCGTCCGTCCCGGTGGACGTTTCCGCGGAAACGTCCGACACCACCCGGCGGGCCCGTTCCCGGGCCACCAGGGCCAGGGAGACGGCCAGGGCGGCCCCGACCAGCAGGCACTGGGCGTGGGTGTCGGTGCCGTAGTAGAGCCGGGTGGTGTCGGCGCCGGGGTGGTAGAGGAGGGCCATCTCGACCGCGGAGGCCAACGCCCCCACCACGGAGACCACGAGGAGGACCCGGAGATTGCGGGTGAGCTTCAGCAGGCCGAGGACCACCAGGGGCCAGACCAGGTAGAACTGCTCCTCGATGGCCAGCGACCAGGTGTGGGTGAGGGGGGAGGGCAGGCCGGTCTGGGTGAAGTAGCCGGCGCCGGCCAGGATGAAGTGCCAGTTGGCCACGTAGAACAGGCTGGACAGGCCGTCGAGGCGCAGGCCGGGGTAGGTGCCGGAGGGGACGGCGAAGGCGGCGTAGCAGGCCACGAACACCAGCACCAACAGCAGGGCGGGCAGGAGGCGGCGGGCCCGGCGGGCCCAGAAGGCCCCGAGCCGGATGGTGCGGATGCGGTGCCACTCGCCGACCAGCAGGGTGGTGATCAAGAAGCCGGACAGGACGAAGAAGGCGTCGACGCCGAGGTAGCCGCCGACCAGCCAGGAGATGCCGCCGTGGAAGGCCATGACGCCGAGGACGGCGAAGGCCCGGAGGCCGTCGAGGCCGGGGATGTAGGAGAGGTTGGGCTGGTCGTGGGGGGCGTCGGGATCGGGGACCGGCCGGGGCCCGGTGAGGGGTGGGGGTGCGGGGGTGGGCGGGGGTGCCGCCGAAGTCGACATGGGCCTCAGTAGCCTAGATGGGCGACCCTCGCCCCCAGGAGCCGCCGACCGTGCTCGGACGCACACCACCGGCCGCCCGGCCGGACCCGTACTCCCGCCGCGCCCAGCGGCCCGATGCCCGGCAACCCGGCCCCGGCCCCCGGCGACCCGAGTCCCGCCGACCCAGCGCCCGGGTGCGGCGACGGCGGCGGCTGGCGACGGTACTGGCCCTGGTGGTGGCGGTGCTGGCGATCGTGGCGGTCACGCTGGCCGGCACCGGTTCGGGGTCGGGAGCGCCGGACGCGGGGACGACACCGTCCCGGGCGAAGATCGTGGCGGTGGCGGAAGGCCAGTTGGGCTACCGGACGGACCCGGCGGGTTCGTACTGCAACAAGTTCAGCGCCTACTGGGAGGCGGGCAGCGGGACCTGCGGGCCGGGGCTGCGGAGCGAGCAGTGGTGCGCGGACTTCGCGGCCTGGGTGTGGCAGGAGGCGGGGGCGGAGGTGACGTACCGGCTGGCGCCGGGGTACCTGAACGCCGCGTCGGCCAGCTTCTACGTGTGGGCGACGGAGCACGGGACGTGGCATCCGGCGGGGTCGGGGTACACCCCGCAGCCGGGGGACGTGGCGGTGTACGGGCTGGACCCGACGACGGGCACGGCGGTGCACGTGGCGGTGGTGACCGGCTACCGGGCAGGGGCGCGGGGGCCGGAGGTGGTGAACGGGGACGGGGACCGGACGGGGTTCAGCGTGGTGGAGACGGGCACGGACCAGTACCGGGCGGACGCCGAGGACGGCCGGTCGGTACTGTCGGGGTACGCGGCCCCGCTGTTCCCACCGGCGGCGGGCTGACGTCGCGGGACCGCCGACGGACCGCCGGCCGGTGGTCGGTGTCAGCGCAGTCCCCCGCCGCCGGGCCGGTCAGACCTTGGGGGTGAAGCCGGCGGGGAGGGAGATGGACTTGTCCTCCAAGAACAGCTCCAGGCCCTCGGGACCGAACTCGCGGCCGACGCCGGACTCCTTGTAGCCGCCGAAGGGGGTGGCGAAGTCCATGGGGACGCCGGTGTTGAGCATGTAGGTGCCGGTGCGGACGCGGCGGGCGACGCCGAGGCCGCGGTCGTTGTCGGCGGTCCAGACGGACCCGCAGAGGCCGTAGTTGGAGTCGTTGGCGATGGCGACGGCGTCGTCGTCGCCGTCGTGGGGGATGACGGCGAGGACGGGCCCGAAGATCTCCTCCTGGGCGATCGTCATCTTGTTGTCGACGTTGACGAACACGGTGGGGTCGACGTACCAGCCCTTGTCGAGGCCGGCGGGGCGGCCGCCGCCGACGGCGACCTTGGCGCCCTCGTCCTGGCCGGTGCGCAGGTAGCCCTCCACCCGGTCACGCTGGCGGGCGGCGACGAGGGGGCCGACCTCGGTGGTGGGGTCGAGGGGGTCACCGACGGGCATGGCCTTGACCCGCTCGACCAGGGCGTCGACGACCTCGTCGTAGCGGCTGCGGGGGGCGAGGATGCGGGTCTGGGCGATGCAGGCCTGGCCGTTGTTCATGATGGCGTTGGGCAGCAGGGTGGGCAGGGTGGCGTCGAGGTCGGCGTCGTCCAGGATGATGGCGGCGGACTTGCCGCCGAGCTCCAGGGTGCATCGCTTGAGGCGTTCGCCGCAGAGGCCGCCGATGCGCTTGCCGGCGACGGTGGAGCCGGTGAAGGAGATCTTGTCGACGCCGGGGTGGGTGACGAGGTGCTCGCCGGCCTCGCGGCCGGCCGGGAGGACGGACAGGACGCCGTCGGGCAGGCCGGCGTCGGCGAAGATCTCGGCCAGCCGGAAGGCGTCCAGCGGGGTCTCGGGGGCGGGCTTGAAGACGACGGTGCAGCCTGCGGCCAGGGCCGGGGCGAGCTTGGCGGCGGCGATGAACAGGGGGACGTTCCAGGGGGCGATGGCGCCGACGACGCCGACGGGGTCCTTGGTGACGAGGACCTCGGGGCTGAGGACGCCGGTGCGGACCTCGTCGAAGGCGTAGGTGCCGGCGAGGCCGGCGTAGTAGTTGAAGATCATGGTGGGCGCGAGCACCTGGGCGAGCTGGGCCCAGGCCACCGGGGAGCCCATCTCGGTGGCGATGGTCTCGGCGATGTCGGCCATGTCGGCGGTGATGGCCTCGGCCACCTTGGCCAGGACGGCGCCGCGCTCGGCGGGGGCCATCCGGGGCCAGGGGCCGTGGTCGAAGGCCTGCCGGGCGGCGGTGATGGCCTTGTCGACGTCGGCCGCGGTGGCGTCGGGGACCCGGGCGACCACCTGCTCGGTGGAGGGGGAGATGACGTCGATGGTGCCGGTGCCTTCCGGGGCCACCCAGGAGCCCCCGATGAACAGTCGGTCGTAGTCCTTGACGGGCATGGCGCCTCCTCAGCGTCGAGCGCATCCCCTCTCGGGCACCCCCGGCCCGAAAACTAGAACGCGCTTCAATTCGGTCCCATGGTAGCCACCATGCCGGAGGCGTGGCGCCCGGTCCCCGGGAGGCGCCGGTAAGGCCCCCTCGCCGGTGGGTCAGGGGCCGGCCGGGGGCCACTCCACGTGGGCCTGGATGCCGCCGTCGTCGGCGACCCAACCCTTGGTGGCGGCATACCGGCACATGCCGGCGAAGCCGTCCTCCCACCCCTCCCCGGCCCGGCCGGCGGCGAGGGAACGGACGGCGTCGGGGAGGATGAAGGCGTCGGCACCTCCCTCCAAACGTCCCACCTCGGTGTCGGCCAGGACGGCGGCCAGCCGGTCGGCGCCGCCGGCCGGTTCGGCCGGGCCGGACACCCGGACGGCGAAGTGCGCGAAGTCGTCGGGGTCGGTGAGGTCCACCGTGCCCGCCTGCAGGTCCACCACCAGTTCCATGGCGCTGACGCTAGCCCCCGCCGGCGGGCCCCCACCGGTGCCGGGAGGGTCCCTCCCACCTCCCACCTGGCGGTTGTTCCCGGTGGCCCTACCTGGCGGGCCGTCAGTTGCGGCATAGGCTCCGGAGATGCCCGACAACGCCGGACGTGATCCCGAGGAGGTGGCCGGGACCCTGGGGGGCTGGCTGGCCACCAGGCTGCCGGCCGGCGCGGACCCGGTGGTGGCCGAGGTGGACGCCCCGCAGTCCAACGGGTTCTCGAACGAGACCATCCTGTGCCGGGCGACCTGGACGGAGGAGGGCCGGCGGGCGTCGCGGCGGCTGGTGGTCCGGGTGGCGCCGACCCGGCACCTGCTGTTCCTGGACGCCCGGTTCTCGACGCAGTACCGGGTGATGAAGGCGCTGGCGGACGGCGACGCCGGGGTGCCGCTGCCGGAGCTGGGCTGGTACGAGGACGACCCGTCCTGGCTGGGGGTGCCGTTCTTCACGATGGGCCACGTGGAGGGGCTGGTGCCGCCGGACAACCTGCCGTACACCATGGAGGGGTGGGTGCTGGAGGCGTCGCCGGAGGAGCAGGAGCGGATGTGGTGGACCGGCCTGGAGGCGCTGGCCGCGGTGCACCGGACGGACTGGCGGGGGCTGGGGCTGGACTGGCTGGCGGACCCCGGCCGGGGCGCCCCGGGCCTGGAGCAGCAACTGACCTACTACCGGGAGTTCCTGGACTGGTCCGCCAAGGGGCGGCCGCAGCCGGTGACCGAGGCCATCTGGGACTGGCTGGTGGCGAACCGGCCGGAGGAGGACGGCGAGGTGGTGCTGTGCTGGGGGGACAGCCGGGTGGGCAACATTATCTGGCAGGACTTCTCGCCGGCCGCGGTGCTGGACTGGGAGATGGCGACGCTCGGCCAGCCGGAGCTGGACCTGGGGTGGTGGCTGTTCTTCGACCGGCAGTTCACCGAGGGCCTGAACGTGCCCCGGCCGGCCGGGTTCCCGTCGCACGAGGCGACGGTGGCGCGGTACGCCGAGCTGATCGGCCGGCCGGTGCGGAACCTGGAGTACTACCAGGTGTTCTCCGGGTTCCGGTTCGCGGTGGTGATGTGCCGGCTGACCGACCTGCTGGTGCAGAGCGGGCAGCTTCCCGAGGACACCGACATGGGCACCAACAACCTGGCCACCCAGTTCACCGCGACGCTGCTGGGGCTGCCGTCGCCGGCGGCGGCGATGACGGCCCCGCGGGCCCTGTGAGCGCCGCTACGGGGGGCTACGAGGGGTAGGAGGTACTGGGGTTCGACTGGTCCAGGATGCCGGCCTGCCGCAGCCGGCCGACCAGCCAGTTGACGCTGTCGGCGGCGGCCATGGCGTCCTCCCAGCCGTCCAGGGCGGCCTCGATCTCCTCCTGGGAGCCGACGTGGCCGACGACGACGACCGTCATCCCCTCCACCTCGGTGTCGTCGGCCTGGTGGGTCCCGGAGTAGTGGATGCCGCCGAACGGGTCGGCGTAGCCGTGGGGCACCGGCTCCCGCAGCACGTAGAGCTCGCCGGTGTCCTCCACCCAACTGAGCTCGTGTCGGATGTTGTGGTCGTCGGTCCAGTCCCGCCCGAACTCGACCTCGGCTGACCGACGGCGTCGCTCGTCGGCGTCGTAGAACTCTTCGATGTCCACCGGGGGCACTGTAGTGGGAGGTCGGCGGCGGGGCGCAGCCGGAGCCCACCGGACGGCCCGGCCACGGTGGGAGCAACGGGAGGACCGGCCGGGTGGACGCTGCGGCCATGACCGACACCGATCTCCGTCCCATCGACCGACTGGCCGCCGACTGGCGGGCGGTCAGCCGGTCTGCCGTGTCCCGCCAGGCCCTGGCCGTGCTGGCCGCCACCGAGGAGGAGGTGGCGGCGGTCGGGGCGTCGGACCTGGGCGAGCTGGTCGACGCGTTGCGGGTCCCGCGGGACGCGGCGCGGCGGGACCGGGCGGCCCGGGTGCTGCAGGCGATGATCCGTTCGCAGGGGGTGCACCCGCTGCTGCCGAGGGCGATCGTGCAGGCGATGCTGCCGGGGCTGGTGTCGGTGGGCCGGCGGCTGTCGTGGGGGGCCGGCGGCGATTGGGACGGCGGCGGGGCGTTCTTCGTGGACCTGGTCACGACGGCCTGGGAAGTGGTGGTGGACTGGGCGGGAGACGACCGGCCCTACGCGGTGCTGGACCTGCTGTCGGCCGTCCGCTGCCGGCTCCGTCGGCAGATGCTGCGCCACCGGGCCGGTCGGGAGCGGGTGGTGCTGGGGTTGGACGTGGACGACCTGGCGGCGGTGCCGTGGGGCAACGGCAGCACCGCGCTGGACGAGCTGGCGAGGACCATCGACGAGCTGGATGGCAATGGCCTCGACCCGGTGGACGCCGCAGTGTTGTATGGCCACGGGGTCCTCGGCATGACCATGACGGAGCTGTCCCGGTTGAGCGGGATGTCCCGGCGCCATCTTGGCGGCTGTCGCGACCGGGCCGTGACCAAAATTCTCGCCTAGCCCTCCGTAATGTCGGGTCGTGCGGGGAAGCGGAAATGCAGCAATGGCCGAGGGAAGCCGGTCCGATCGGCCGGCGTACCGGGGGCGGCCGCATTGGTGGGCGGTGCTGGCGGTGGCCCTGGGGCTGATGGCGGTCGTCGCCACGGTGTCCCGGGCCGGTGGCCACACCCCGCGCCGCGGCGTGGCCGAGGGCGGGCAGCACCGGACGGCCCCGTCGGGACCGGTACCGGGCGGGGGGCCGGACGACGATGGCGGGACTGCCGGTCCCGCCGCCGGACCGGGCACCGGTGCGGCCACGGCGACCGGCGAGCCGGTGGAGACGGCGACAACCGTTCCCACCTCGGCTTCAGTGCGGTCGGCCTCGACGCGGTCGGCGTCGTCGGCCGGCGATCCGGCCGGCGTCGACGGGGCCGGTTCGCCCGGCCCGGCGGCTGCGGCGGTCGGAACGACGGCGTCGGTGGGCCCACCGGTGCCCACCACCACGACGACCGGCGCGGCCGGGGCGACGTCCACCACCACCACGGTGCCCGGGCAGACCTTCTCGGGCTACCTGGCGTCCCCGGACGACATATCGGCGTCCTACGACACCACCGGGTCCGGCGTGGTGACCGCCACCGCCACCTGGTCCGGCGCATCTACACTCACCCTGTCGATATCCTGTTCGGACCGGACGACCAACGAAATGGGCCCGTCGGGAATCTCGATCTCCCTGCCCGGCGGAGCGGGAGGTGATACAGCATGTAGCGTCACGCTGGCCGAGCCCCCATCGGCGGAGGGGCCGGTGCCATATTCGTTGTCCATCACCCACTCGATGGACTGACCATACGGTTTTCCGATCCGGAGGGGCCACGGCCGTGCGACGAAAGACCGCCGATCTCGCCGCCGGGATCGCCGCGGCGCTGTTGATCTTCGGAGCCGTCCCCGCCGCGCTGCTGGCGCTGACCGGGTTGCCGGAGCCGACGCGCCTGGCCCACGTCCGGCTGGCATCGGCCGGCACAGACCTGCAGGTGTTGGCCGCGGTGGCCTGGGTGGCCTGGGTGGGGTGCTGTGCGCCGCTGGTGGCCTCGGTGGTCCAACGGGTCCGGCGACGAGACCTGTCGACGGCAGCCGGCAGCCGGGTCCCGGAGTGGCTGGCCAGCCGGATGGCCGCGGCGGTCCTGGCGCTCGGCCCCGTCGCGTTCACCACGGGGGCCGGGGCGACCGTGGTCCCTGCCGCGGCGACGGCACCGGTGGCACCGTCGACCACCGGGCCCGCCACGTTGCTGCCGCCCGGGCCGACGCCGGCCGGGCCGGAGGCGACGACAGCGGTGCCGGCGTCGTACACGGTGGCCGACGGGGACAGCCTGTGGTCGATCGCCGAGCGGTTCTACGACGACGGCAGCGAGTGGCCGACCATCGCGCAGGCCAACCTGGGCCAGGTCATGGACGACGGGACCCGGTTCATGGACCCGAGCCTGATCCGGTCGGGCTGGGTGCTGGTGCTGCCGCCGGTGACGGCGTCCTCCGGGGCCACGGCGACCGGGGCCGGGGCCGGGGCGGCCGGGGCCACGACGACCGGGGCCGTGGGGACGGAGCCGGCGACGTCCCAGCCCGTGGCGGCCCAGCCCGTGGCCGCCCAACCTGTGGCCGCCGCGGGGCCGGGGCCGGCGAGGAAGCGGCGGGGAAGGACGTCGGCGGCGAGCGGATCGCACGAGGGCCACCGGCCGGCACCGGCGCCGGCGTGGCCGGTGCCGCTTCCCGAACTGGCCGCCCTGGGAACCGGGGCGGTGCTGGCCGCGGCGCTGGCGAGGCGGGCGCGTCGAGCCCGTCACCGGGCGGCGCTGGTGCGCCCGGAGGGCGGGCTGTCGACCGATCCGTCGGAGCCGGCCGCCGGCACCGCGGCGGACCTGGTGCCGTTCGAACGGCTCCCGGCCCTGGAGTGGCTGGAGGCGGCCAACCGGCACCTGGCGGCCGCCCTGGAGGCGTCGGGGCGGGCCGCCGAGGCACCGACGGCCCGGCTGGTCCGGGTGGGACCGGACGGGGTGGAGGTTCGGTTGGCGTCGCCGGCCTCGTGGGCCCCGCCCGGCTGGGTGACCACCGCCGGGCCGGGGTGGGTGCTGCCGGCCACCACCGACCTGGGGGCGGTCGTCGGGGTCGGTCGGGGCCGGGAGCCGTGGCTGCCGGCGCTGCTGCCGGTCGGGACCGACGCCATGGGCACCTGGCTGGTCCCGGCGGAGCCGGGCACCTGCGTGCCGGTCCTCGGCGCGGAGGCCGGCGCGCTGGTCGCGGCCATGCGGGTGGCTGCCGAAAGCTGGGCCTGGGCGGACCAACTGGTGGTGACGGACGACGCCGCCGTCGCCGAGGACCGGTCGGCGACCGCGAACGAATGGGGAGACGGCCTGCACCGCCCGCGGGTGGTGTTCTTCGGGGACGCCGCCGCGCTGTCGGAGCCGGGCCGGCGACGGTGCGCCGTGGTGACCACCCTGCCGGAGGCGGCCACGGACCTGACCGTGACGGTGGACGCCACGGCCGCGTCGCTGCACCCGCTCGGGATCGTGGTCCGCCCCGACCTGCTCGACGGGGAGCGGCTGGCAGCCGTCGACGAGGTGCTGGCTGCAGGCCGGGCTGCGGGCCACCCAACCACGGCACCACCAGCCACAACGGCCCGCCCAGCCACAACGGCCCACCCAGCCACAACGGCCCGGCCAGCGGCCCCGGCGCGATCGTCGGCGACCTCTCCGGTGACCGCCACGGTGGCACCCCTGGGGGGCACGGTGCCACCCCCGCGGGGAGGGACAGCACTGGCGGGGTTGCGACCGGGGCCGGTGGAGGTCCGGTTGCTGGCTGCGGTCCCCCGCCTGGATGGCCTGGCCGAAGCGTTGACACCGAAGCGGTCGAGGCGGGCGGTGGAGCTGGTGGCGTACCTGGCCCTGCACCACCCGATGCCGGTGACCAGCGACCGGCTCCGTACCCGGGTGCTCGGTTCGGCGGACGCCGACGCGGCGGCGAAGACCCTGTTCAACACCGCCGGCGCAGCCCGGCGGGCGCTGGGCCGGGACGGGGAGGGGGAGCCGTTGCTGCCGACGGCCACCAAGGGCAGCCACTACCGGATCTCCGCGGTGGTGACCACCGACGTGGCCCGGGCCACCGCGCTGGTCGAGGCGGCGGACCGGGCGGAGGTCCCGGAAGAGGCGATGGCCCTGCTGCGGGAGGCACTGAGCCTGGTCGAAGGGGAGCCGCTGGCCCAGATCGGGTCCGGGTACGGCTGGTGGCAGGCGGAAGGGCACGAGCAGCGGGTGGCGGGCACCCTGGTGGACGCCGCCTGCCGGCTGGCCCCGATGGCCTCGGCGGCCGGCCTGGTCGACCTGGCCCGATGGGCGGTCGAACAGGCCCGGCTGGTGGAGCCGTACAGCGAGGCCCTCTGCCGGGTGGCCATGCGGGTGGCCGCGGACGCCGGCGACGCCGACCGGCTGCGGCGGGAGTGGCAGGAGTGCCTGCGCCGGGTGAACGACCTGGACCCGGGCAGCCTGCCGTCGAAGGCGACGGAGCAACTGTACGTGGAGCTGTGCCGCCGGGTCCCCGCCACCACCGACGGGGTGGCCGCCGACTCGGCCGTCGGCCGGTAGGCGCCCGGCGAGCCGACCGTACCCCCGGCAGTCGCCGACCGCATCCCCGACAGTCGTGGTGGTTACGCTCGGCGGACGTGAGGTGGGGGCGGGCGGGATGCACCGGATGACGAGAAGAGGGATCGCCGGACCGGCGATGGCGGTGCTGGTCGGCGTCGGCGGCTTCGTGGCCTTCGGCGGGCCGCCGGCCGCGGCAGGCGCGGCGACAGGCGCCGCCGTCCGCCAGGCGCCGGACGGGCCGACGAGCTCGCCGGACGGCTCCGTACTGGGTCCCGGCCAGGCGATGGCCTCCGGGCAGGCCCTGGCCTCCCCGGACGGCCGGATCGTGCTGACCATGCAGGGCGACGGCAACCTGGTGAGCTACGCCACCGTGGCCGGCGAGCCCAGCGTGCTCTGGGCCTCGGGGACCGCCGGGCACCCCGGGGCGCAGTCGGTCATGCAGGCCGACGGCAACCTGGTCGTCTACTCGTCGGCCGGTACCGCGCTGTGGTCCTCCGGCACGGCCGGCCACCCCGGAGCGGAGGCCGCCGTCCAGGACGACGGCAACACGGTGGTCTACGACCCGAACGGCACGGCGCTGTGGTCGACCGGGACGGCGGACGGCTTCGTCGGGCCGGAGGAGGGTTCCACACTGGCTCCGGGCCAGACCCTGCCGGCCGGGGCGTTCCTGCAGTCCGCCAACGGCCGGTACCGGCTCTACCAGACCCCCGAAGGTCCCCCCGCCCTCTATCAGTTGGGCACCGACGGCGTGTGGTGGCTGGTACAGGGCGCCGACAACCTGCTCACCGTCCCCGGCCTGCCGACCTTCTTCTCCTGCGCCCTCTGCACCGAGATGGCCCCGGCCCTCCCGGGTTCGTCCCTGGTGCTCCAGGCCGACGGCAACCTGGTCCTCTACCCCCCGGACGGAGGCCCCGCCGAATGGTCGTCGGGGACGGCCGGCGGTGGTGGCGTGACGCTGCAGTTGCAGGACGACGGCAACCTGGTCCTCTACGGCAACCCGGACGGCACCGGCGGGGCGCCGGTGGTGTGGCAGACCGGTACCGAGGCGTTCCGGGGCACGGTGCTCGGCGAGGGGGAGACCCTCGAGGCCGGCCAGTTCGTCGTCAGCGCCGACGGGCTGTTCACGCTGGTGATGCAGGCCGACGGCAACCTGGTCGTCTACGGCGTCGGCCGGCCCGGCGCCCTGTGGTCCAGCCGGACCGCCGGCGACCCGGGAGCGTTCGCCACCATGCAGGCCGACGGCAACCTGGTCGTCTACGGGCCGGTGCCCCCCGGGACCGCCACGGGGGGCACCACCGGGGCCGAACGGCCGGGCGCCAGGGCGGCCGCCGACCCGGGCCAGGCCACGACGGCGCTCTGGTCCAGCGGGCTGCCGCCGGAGGTCAACAGCGCCCTGATGTACGCCGGGCCCGGCGCCGGCCCGTTGTCGACAGCGGCGCAGGGCTGGGACGAGCTGGCGGCGGAGGTCGGGCAGGCCGCGGCACAGTACGACCAGTTGCTCTCCGAGCTGGCCGCGGCGGAGTGGCAGGGGCCGGCCAGCTCGTCGATGTCGGCGGCGGCCGCGCCGCACGTGGCGTGGCTGTCGGCCACCGCGTCCCAGGCCGAGCAGGCAGCCGCCCAGGCCGAAACGGCGGCGGCGGCCTACGAGGCGGCCTTCGGGACGACCGTGCCGCCGCCGCTGGTGGCCATCAACCGGACCCAACTGGCCGCACTGGTGGCCACCAACCTCTTCGGGCTGAACACCCCCGCCATCGCGGCCACCGAGGCCCAGTACGCCGAGATGTGGGCGCAGGACGCCGCCGCCATGTACGGCTACGCCGCCGCGTCGTCGGCCGCCTTCCCGATCCCCCTGGTCGAGCTGGACTAGGCCGAGCTGGACGAGGCCGGGCTGGACGAGGCCGGGCTGGACGAGACCGCCGGCCCGAGCCGGCGGTGGTCAGGCCAGCTTGGCGGCGATGGACGACGCGCCCCGCAGCACCGTGCCGTCGGCCCCCGCCGCGCTGTAGGCGTGGGTGGGCCGCTGCCGGGCCTCGGCGATGAGGTCGGCCAGGAAGGTGCCGAAGGGGACGACGGGGTCGATCCACAGGTACCGGGCCAGGGAGCCGGGGATGGTGTTGATCTCGTTCACCACCAGGTCGGTGCCGTCGGAGAGGAAGTCGATGCGGGCCACCCCCCGCAGCGAGGCCAGGCCGGCCACCCGGGCGGCGGCCTCCCGCAGACGCCGCTCCAGGTCCGGATCGATCTGGGCCGGCAGCTCCCGGGGGGCGCTGGCCATGCCCTCGCCGCCGACGTACTTGTCGGCGTACCCCAGGATCTCCGGCTCGCCGGCGGCGCCGCCGGCCCGGGGGGTGCGCAGCGGCCGCTCCACCGCGGACAACTGCAGCGCCGGCCAGCTCCGGACCCCGATCTGCAGGTCGAACCAGTCGGCCCGGTACGGCTCGACGACCGCCCCGGCCCTCAGGTGCTGGTTGGCGCCGAGCCGGGCCAGGGCGGTGGGGAGGTCGGCGACGACGTCGATGCCGATGGAGGAGCCGCCGAACCGGGGCTTGACGATGTAGGGGCCGTCGAATCCCAGGGCGGCGGTGCCGGGCTCCAGGGCCACCCGGGGCAGGGTGGGCAGGCCGGCGCCGGCCATGACGGCGCCGAAGGCCAGCTTGTCCATGCCGATGGCCGCGCCGGGCAGGGACGGCCCGGTGTACCGGATGCCGGCCAGGTCCAGGACGGCCTGCAGGGTGCCGTCCTCGCCGGGGGCGCCGTGGCAGCAGACGACGGCGACGTCGACCGGCTGGGTGCGGGCCCGCCCGAACCGGCCGCCGTCGGCCACGAAGCCGCCGCCGGTGCCGACGGCCAGGCGGAGCGGGGTGGCCCCCCGGGGGACGCCGTCGACGAACGCGGTGGCCTCCAGGGCGGGGTCCACCTCGTACCAGTCGCCGGCCTTCGTCCAGTAGATCGCCCGGGGGGCGTCGCCGGCGCGGGCCAGCTCGTGGGCGGCCTGCAGGCCGGTCAGGACGCTGACGTCGTGCTCGGGAGAGGGGCCTCCGAAGATGACGGCGACATCGGACAAGGTGGTGCTCCTGCTCGGTAGGGGTCGGTCAAGGGTAGTTGTCCGGCAGGTCGTTCTCGTAGAGGACGGCGTCGCCGGGACCGAGGTGGGTGCGGACCCAGGTGACGGCGTCCTGCCGGGTGCCCACCAGCACCGGCTGGAGCGGCGCGGCGCCGCGGCGCAGGGCGCGGCGGTTGGTGCGGCCGACGACGACGAAGTCGGTGGCCACCCCGCAGGCGGCGGCGGCGAAGGCCTCGTTCTCGGTGGCCTGCCGGCGGCCCAGCTCGACCATGCCGGGGGTGACCACCACCCGACGGCGGTCGACGGGGGCGTCGGCCAGCAGGCCCAGGGCGGCCCGGGCGCCGGCCGGGTTGGAATTGAAGGTGTCGTCGATGACCAGCACCCCGGAGGTGGCCCTGGCGGAGGTCAACCGGTTGGGGACGGCCGGCAACGAGCTGATGCGGGGCCCCAGGTCGGCCGGGTCGACCCCCAGCCGGACGGCGACGGCGACGGCGCAGGCCAGGTTGGTGGGCTGCACCCCGCCGCCGACCGGCACCGCGTCGGCCACCACCCGGCCGGCCACGGTGACGGTGACGGCCCCGCCGGCCCGGCGGATGCAGACGTCGGCGGTGGGGTCGGTGGCCGAGCACCGCACGATCTCCAATTTGGCGGCTCCGCCGCCGGGGTCCAATTTGGCGGCTCCGCCGCCGGGAGCCTCCTCGGCCCGTTCCGCCGTCCCCCCGGCTCCGCCGCCGGGAGCGAGCCGGCCGGCGAGGTCGGCCAGGCGGGGGTCGTCGACGTTGAGGAACGCCACCGACGCCCGCTCGAAGATCTCGGACTTGGCCCGGACGATGGCGTCCTCGGTGCCGAACCGCTCCAGGTGGACGGGGCCGATGGCGGTGATGACGGCCAGGTCCGGCGGGCACCACCGGCACAGGTCGCGGATCTCGCCGGGGCCGTAGGTGCCCATCTCGGCCACGAACACCTCGGTGCCGTCGCCGAGGTGCTCGTTGACGGCCCGGGCCAGGCCGGCCCGGTTGTTGAAGGAGGCCGGGGTGGCCACCACGGACCGGGTGCCGGCCAGGAGGTGGGCGACGTGGTTCTTGGTGGAGGTCTTGCCGTAGGAGCCGGTGATGGCCACCACGGTGGGGTGCACCCGGCGCAGCCGGTCGGCCGCGGACCGGACGAACCGGGAGGACAGCCGCCGCTCCACCGGGCCCATGGCGGCGCAGGCCACGTCGACCAGGGCCGGCGCCACCACCACGCCGGCGGCGGCGAAGGTGGCCGGGGCGCCGAGCAGGACGCCGGCCACCACCACCACGGCCTGCAGCAACAGCCAGGCGGCGGCCAGCGACCGTAGCCGCCGGGTGGGCACCAGCGGGGAGGTGCGGCCCTTGACGGACAGGTGCAGCGGCCCCACCACGGCCACCCCCACCGGGGCCAGGGCGGCCAGGGGCCAGCGGGCGGACAGGACCACCCCGGCCAGGGCGACGGCGGCCAGGGCGACGTTGCCGGCCTCGCTGGCCCACCACCGCACCGCGAAACGGCTGACCGACCCGCTGAGGTAGTGCTCGCGCTGGGCCACCCGCAGCCACCGCAGGCCGGCCGGGGCGAGGGCCAGGACGCAGGCGGCCACGGCGATCCACTCGGCCGGGCCGCCGGGATGGCCCAGCAGCGCCGCCGTGGGCCCCACGGGGACCGGGAGGGCCGCCGACGGGGTCACCGCAGGGCCTCGTCCACCGCGGCGCGCAGCACCCCGGGGACGGTGAGCGGGGTGAGGTGGCCGGCGCCGGGGCAGACGGTCAGCTCGGCCCGGGCCAGACGGTCGGCGGCGGCCCGGGCGACGGCCAGGGGGACGTCGCCGTCGTCGTCGCCCCAGACCAGGTGGACGGGGCAGGTGACGGCGGCCAGCTCGGCCTCGTAGGTCTCGGCCACCGTCTTGACGTGGACCTGCCGCATGACGCCCTGGGCGGCCCGGTAGTCGGCCGACCCGTACCGCTGGCGGGCGGCCTCCATGCGGTCGTCGCCGACCAACCCGAACCGGTGGAGGGTGCGGACCAGCCGGTAGCCGCGGGCCGGCCGGCGGGGAGGGGCCAGCCGGAGGAGGGGCACCCCGGTGAGCACCAGGGCCCGCACCAGGTCCGGCCGGGCGGCGGCCAGGTGCAGGGCCACCCGGCCCCCGAAGGAGTGGCCGAGGACCACCACCGGGGCCGCCCCCTCCTCGACCAGCGGCTCGACCAGCGGGACGACGGCGTCGGCGTACTCGGCGCTCCCCCACGGCACCGGCGGCGGTGGGCTGGCCCCGAACCCGGGCAGGTCCACGGCCACCGCGTCCAGCGGCGGCCGGTCGTCGGTGGCCCGGACGACGGCGTCGAAGTCCCGGTGGGTGCGGCCCCAGCCGTGCAGGGCCACCACGGTGGCCGGGGACCGGCCGGTGGCGCTGCCGAACAGGGCACCGCCGCAGAACGCCTGCAGCACCCCCTAGCCCCCCGCCACCACGTCGCGCTCCCGGTCCACCGCCGGCCACCCTAGATGGGTGGCACAGCCGGTCGGTAGGTTTGCGGGGTGCCGTCCTTCGACTCCGGCCTGGTGGGGTTGACCCCGGCGCAGCGGGAGGCGGTCACCGCCGACGACGCGGTGATCTGCCTGCTGGCGGCGGCCGGAGCGGGCAAGACCCGGGTGCTCACGTTGCGGGTGGCCCGCCGGGTCCAGGACGGCTCGGCCCGGGCCGACCGGGTGCTGGTGTGCACCTTCAGCCGCAAGGCCGCCGAGGAGCTGCGGCAGCGGCTGTGGGTGCTCGGCGTCGGCGACGTCCGGGCCGGCACGTTCCACCGCACCGCGCTCCAACTGCTCCGCCGGTACCACGCCGACCGGGGCGGGACGGCCCCCCAGGTGCTGCCGGACCGCCGCGCCCTGTTGGCCCAGGTCCTGGCCACAGCCCCAGGTGGCGGCGGCCGGCGGTTGCCGAGGGTGGGCCAGGTGGAGGCCGAGATCGGCTGGGCCAAGGCCCGGCTGATCGGGCCGGAGGAGTACGAGGAGGCGGCCCGGGGCCACCAGCGCCGGCCGGCCGGCGGGGCCGCGGCCATGGCCGGCCTGTACGGCCGCTACGAGGAGGCCCGGAACCGCCGCCGGGCCGTCGACCTGGACGACCTGCTGTGGCGGGCCGCCGACGTCCTGGCCGACGACCCGGCCTACGCCGCCGCCGTCCGGTGGCGGGAACGGCACCTGTTCGTGGACGAGCTCCAGGACGTCAACGCCGCCCAGTTCCGGCTGCTGCGGCTGCTGGCCGGCGACGACCCGGACCTGTTCGTGGTCGGGGACCCCAACCAGTCGGTGTACGGCTGGAACGGGGCCGACCCGGCCCTGCTGGACCGGGTGCCGGAGGTGTTCCGCCGCACCCGGCTGCTGCGGCTGGACCAGAACCACCGGTGCTCGCCACAGGTGGTGGCGGTGGCCGCGGCCGCCCTGGGGGCCGGCGGGCCGGACGCGCCGACCAGCAGCCGGGCCGACGGCGCGGTGCCACGGGTGGTGGCCCTGGACACCGACGTGCAGGAGGCCGCCTGGGTGGCCCGGCAGGCCTGGCTGGCCCACCGGCCGGGGCGGCGCTGGGACCAGGTCGCGGTGCTGGCCCGCACCAACAGCCAGCTACAACTGGTGGCCGACGCCCTGCGGGCGGAGCGGGTGCCGTTCCGGCTGGCGGAGCCGGCGGCCGGGCCGGCCAGCGACCTGCGCACCCGGTGGGCCGCGGACGGCCGGCCGGTGGTGCAGCCGGTGGACGACGAGGAGGCGGACGACGAGGAGGCGGACGACGACGGGGAGCGGGACGCGGTGGTGCTCACCACCTTCCACCGGGCGAAGGGGCTGCAGTGGCCGGCGGTGTTCGTGGTGGGCCTGTCGGACGGGCTGGTGCCGATCGGCTCGGCGAGGTCGGCGGCGGCCCGGGAGGAGGAGCGTCGGCTGCTGTACGTGGCGCTGACCCGGGCCGAGGCGGAGCTGGCCTGCTCCTGGGCCCGCTGGCCGGACGACGGCGCGGCGGCCGCCGGGGAGGCCCCGCGGGAGCCGTGCCCGTGGCTGGCCGACGTCGAGCGGACCTGTCGGGAGCTGGAGGCGGCGGAGGCGGCGGTCGGGCCGGAACAGGTGGCGGCCCGGTTCGCCGCCCTGCGGGCCAGGGTGGCCGGGCCGGCCGGGGGGGTAGGGTCGGGCGGGACCATGAGTGGCAGACCATGAGCGACGTCGTCGAGCAACTGCGCGAGGTGGTCGGGGCCGGCTTCGTGCTGACCGGCGACGACGTCCATGCCGACTACACCCACGACGAGTCGCTGACGGGCGCCGCGGTGGCGCCGCTGGCGGTGGTCCGGCCGGGGTCCACCGGGGAGGTGTCCCGGGTGCTGGCCCTGGCCGACGAGGCCCGGGTGCCGGTGGTGGCCCGGGGCAGTGGGACCGGCCTGTCCGGCGGCGCCCGGCCGTTGGCCGACGGCCTGGTGGTGGCCTTCGACCGGATGGACCGGATCGTGGAGATCGACGTCGACAACCACGTGGCCGTGGTCCAGCCGGGGGTCACCCTGGAGCAACTGGACGCCGCGTTGGCCCCGCTGGGGTTGGTGTACCCGGTGTTCCCCGGCGAGACCAGCGCGTCGCTGGGCGGCAACGTGGGGACCAACGCCGGCGGCATGCGGGCGGTCCGCTACGGGGTGACCCGCCACCGGGTGCTGGGGCTGGAGGCGGTGCTGGCCGGCGGGGAGGTGGTCCGGACCGGGGGGAAGTACGTGAAGTCGGCCACCGGCTACGACCTGACCCAGTTGCTGGTGGGCTCGGAGGGCACGCTGGCCCTGGTGACCGAGGTGACGGTGAAGCTGGAGCCCCGGCTGCCGCACACGGCGACGGTGCTGGCACCGTTCGGCACGGTGGACCAGGTGGCCCGGGCGGTCCCCCGGGTGGTGGCGAGCGGGGTGGGACCGCTGATCCTGGAGTACCTGGACGTGCTGGCGATGGGCGGCATCACGGCCGCCGCCGGGCTGGACCTGGGGATTCCCGACGAGGTGCGGGACGCCGCCGCGGCCTGGCTGGTGGTGGTGCTGGAGAGCACCCACGCGGACCGCCTGGAGGGCGACACCGAGGCCGTCGGGGAGCTGCTGGCCGGGTTGGGGGCGCTGGACGTGTACGTGCTGCCGCCGACGGCGGGGGCCCAGTTGATCGCGGCACGGGAGCGGGTGTTCTTCGTCTCCAAGGCGGCGGGGGCCGACGACATCGTCGACACGGTGGTCCCCCGGGCGGCCATCCCGGAGTTCCTGGCCACGGTGGCCGGGCTGGCCACCGAGCACGGCGCGCTGGTGTCGGGCTGCGGCCACGTGGGGGACGGCAACGTCCACCTGTCGGTGTTCCTGCCCGACCCTGAACGGCGGTCGGCCCTGCTGCGGGCCATGTTCGCCGCCGCCGTCGACGCCGGCGGGGCGGTGTCCGGGGAGCACGGCATCGGGGTGGACAAGCGGCCGTACTTCCTGGAGCTGGAGGACCCGACCAAGGTGACGCTGATGCGGCGGATCAAGGCGGCGTTCGACCCCCACGGCATCTTGAACCCGGGCCGGCTGCTGGGCGGGGACGGCCGGCCGTGAACGGGGCGCAGGCCCTCCTGGACACCCTGGTGGGGTCCGGGGTGACGGTGTGCTTCGCCAACCCGGGGACGTCCGAGATGCACTTCGTGGCCGCCTTGGACCGGGTGCCGGCCATGCGGGGGGTGCTGACCCTGTTCGAGGGGGTGGCCACGGGGGCGGCGGACGGGTACGCCCGGCTGACCGGCGGCCCGGCGGCGACCCTGCTGCACCTCGGGCCGGGGCTGGGGAACGGGCTGGCCAACCTGCACAACGCCCGCCGGGCGCACAGCCCGGTGGTCAACATCGTGGGGGACCACGCCACCTACCACAAGCGGTACGACGCCCCGCTGGAGTCCGACGTGGACGCCGTCGCCGGCACGGTGTCCGGCTGGCTGCGCACCTCCGCCGGCGCCGACCAGGTGGCCGGGGACGCGGCCGACGCGGTGGCGGCGTCGTTGGGGCCGCCGGGCTGCGTGGCGACCCTGGTGCTGCCGGCCGACGTGTCCTGGTCGGAGGCTGCCGGTGGCCCGGCGCGGCCGCGGCAGCCGGCCGCCGTGCCCCTGGCGGCGCCGGCGGCGGTGGAGGCCGCGGCCAAGGCCCTCCGCTCGGGCGAGCCGGCGGCGGTCCTGCTGGGCGGCACCGCCGTCCGGGAGCGGGGGCTGGTGGCGGCGGCCCGGGTGGCCGAAGCCACCGGGGCCAAGCTGCTGGCCGAGACGTTCCCGGCCAACCTGGCCCGCGGGGCCGGGCGGCCGGCGGTGGAACGGCTGGCCTACCTGGCCGAGATGGCGGTGGCCCAACTGGACGGGGTCCGGCACCTGGTGGTGGCCGGGGCGAAGCCGCCGGTGTCGTTCTTCGCCTATCCCGACAAGGCCAGCGACCTGGTGCCGGACACCTGCACCGTGCACGTCCTGGCCGACCTGGGCCAGGACGTCCCGGCCGCCTTGGAGGCGCTGGCCGACGCCGTCGGCGCCGGGTCGGGCGCCGGGTCGGGCGCCGGGCGCGGGCCGGCGGGGGTGCCGGCCGGCCGGCCGGACCGGCCCACCGGGGCGCTGGACGCCCAGACGCTGGCCGCGGCCGTCGGGGCGCTGCTGCCGGAGGGCGCGGTGGTGGTCGACGAGGGCAACACGTCGGGGCTGTTCGTGGCCGGGGCCACCGCGGGGTGCCCGCCGCACGACTGGCTGACGCTGACCGGCGGGGCCATCGGGCAGGGGCTGCCGGTGGCGACGGGGGCGGCGGTGGCGGCACCGGACCGCAAGGTGCTGTGCCTGGAGGCCGACGGCAGCGCCATGTACACCCTGCAGGCCCTGTGGACCCAGGCCCGGGAGGGACTGGACGTGACCACGGTGGTGCTGTCCAACCGGTCCTACGCCATCTTGAACCTGGAGCTGTCCCGGGTGGGTGCGGAGGCCGGCGGGCCGCAGGCCCGGCGGATGCTGGACCTGTCCGGGCCCAACCTGGACTTCGTGGCCCTGGCCGCCGGCATGGGGGTGCCGGCCGCCCGGGCGACCACCGCCGACGAGTTGGTCACCCACCTGGAGCGGGCCCTGGCCGAACCCGGCCCGGCCCTGGTCGACGCCGTCCTCTAACCCCGGGCGGCCTCGAACGCCGCCATCCGGCCGGCCAGACCACCGGTCTCCCGGGCCAGGGCTTCGATCCGCTCACCTTGGGCCTCGATCCGCTTTCCCTGGGCGTCGATCCGCTCACCCTGGGCGTCGATCCGGGCCGTCTGGGCGTCGATCCGGGCCGTCTGGGCGTCGATCCGAGCCGTCTGGGCGTCGATGCGGTCATCGAGCCTGGCAAAGCCGGCGTCCATCCGGCGCTCCACGTCGACGAACCGGTCGTCCACCTTGGCGAAGCCGGCATCCATCTTGGCGAAGCCGGCGTCCATCCGGGCTTCGAGGGACCGGATGGACTGGCCGAGGGACTGCGTCGACTGGGTCCAGACGGCCACCATCGCCGCCGCCATGCCGAGGATCCCGGCCACCAACGTCCAGATCACCGCGCCCATACGATCCCTCCACCCTATCCGCTACCCATTCGTAGCGACGCCCTCTTTACAGGGAACGGTCGCCGGGAACGGTCGCGGCGCGCCGCCCCACCCGGCAGGTTCCCCCGGGACCGCCGGCCGGCGGCCAGGACGTCGGGGCCAGAACGTGGGGGGCAGGACGTCAGGGAAGGTCGATGTCGGCGACGACGACGGTGTGGTCGGACGGCTTGTTGCCGGCCGGGCTCTTCTTGCGGGCCTCCCGGTCGATCTCCACCGAGATGGTGCGGTCGGCCAGGGACTTGGTGAGGAGGACCAGGTCGATGCGCATGCCCTGGCCCTTGTGGAAGTTGCCGGCCCGGTAGTCCCACCAACTGAACACGCCGCCGTCGGGGTGGAACCGGGTGAACACGTCGGTCAGGCCCCAGTCCAGCACCTCGCCCAGGGCGGCCCGCTCGGGGTCGCTGACGTGGGTCATGCCGACGAACTGGGCGGGGTCCCAGACGTCGGTGTCGAACGGGGCCACGTTGAAGTCGCCGCACACCGCCACCTGGCCGTCGGGGCTGCAGGTGTCGGCCAGGTAGGTCCGCAGCCGGGCCAGCCAGGCCAGCTTGAACTCGAAGTGCTCGCTGTCCAGGCTGCGGCCGTTGGGGACGTAGACCGAGTGCACCCGGATGCCGGCGCAGGTGGCGGCCAGGATGCGGGTGCCGTGGGCGTCCTCGTCGGACCCGAACCCGGCCACCGGCTCGTCGAGGCCGACCCGGCTGAGGACGGCCACGCCGTTCCACCGGCCGTCGCCGTGGTGGGCCGACTGGTAGCCCAGCTCGGCAAAGGCCATGGCCGGGAAGGCGGTGTCGGCCAGCTTGGTCTCCTGCAGGCACAGCACGTCGGGCTGGTTGGCCGCCATCCACTCCAGCACGAGGGGGAGGCGGGCCCCGAGGGAGTTGACATTCCAGGTGGCCAGGCGCATCGGACCGGTCACCCTTCCCCACGCTGCCCGCCCGGGGCCCCGACCCCCGGCTCCTCCGGAGGCGGGGCCCCCAGTCCCACCCCGGCTGTCCGGTCGGCCAGGATGAACAGCAGGTCGGCCTCGCAGGCGGTCTCCCCACCCACGTGGGCCCGGCCGTGGCCGGTGCCGGCCCGGGCGGACAGCCGCCCGACGGTGACCTCCAGCTCCAGGGTCTCCCCCGGGACCACCTGCCGGCGGAACCGGGCCTTCTCGATGCCGCCGAACAGCGGCAGCTTGCCGGCGTACCGGGGATCGGCCAGCACGGCGATGCCGCCGAGCTGGGCCAGCGACTCCACCATCAGCACCCCCGGCAGGGTGGGGCGGCCGGGGAAGTGGCCGGCGAAGAACGCCTCGTCGCCGGTCAGGTGCCACCGCCCGACGGCGGAGCGGCCGGGGTCGACGGTCACCACCTCGCTGACCAGCAGGAACGGGTCTCGGTGCGGCAGGACGTCGGCGGGCTCCACGGCCCGGCAGGCTACCAACCGCGGGACGCCGATCAGGCGAGCAGCAGCCGGACCACCTCGTCGGTGTCGGACAGGTCCGCCAGCAGGGCGTCCGGCTCCAGGGCGGCCAGCTCGTCGTGGGTCGGCCGGCCGGTGGCCACCAGCAGGCACCGCACCCCGGCGGCCCGGGCGCAGGCCAGGTCGTTCGGGGCGTCCCCCACCACCCAGACCTGATCGGGCCGGAACCGGCGGCCGCGGCGGTCGGCGACCCGCCGCAGGGCGATAGGGACCAGCTCGTTGCGGTCGGCGTGGTCGCTGCCGTAGGCGCCGACGTCCAGGTCGAGCCAGCGCTGCAGCCCGAACGCCCCCAGCTTGACGGCGGCGTTGGGGGCCACGTTGCCGGTCAGCACCGTCTGCACCACCGCCGGTTCGTCGGCCAGCCGGGACAGCACCGCCTGCACCCCGGGCAGCACCTGGCCCCGCTCGGCGATGACCGACTCGGCGGCGGCCAGCTCGGCGGCCAGGTGGTCCAGGATGACCGGCAGGTGGTCCCGGCCCTCGGCCTCCCCCACCGCCAGCATGTCCAGGTACCCACGGACGATCTGCGGATCGGTCATCCCGCTCATGTGGATACGGGCCGGCGGCCGCATCCCGAGGGCGCGCTCGATGGCCACGTCGAACACCTCGGCGCCGATCCCGCCGGCGTTGACCAGGGTGCCGTCGATGTCCCACAGGACCAGCCGGTCGGCGGTCAAGGGTTGGCGAGCGCCGGGGCCAGCTCCGGCAGGGCCAGCTCGGCCACCCGCCGCGGCGGGTCCAGGCCGACCAGCACGAACGGCCGCCGCTCCCCCCGGGTGAGCACCTGGCGGGCCTTGTTCGGCGGCGGGTCCCCCAGGCCGGCCAGCGGGATGTAGCAGGCCAGGCTGCTGCCGTCCGGCAGGCCCACCTCGACCATCGCACCGTGGGAGGTGAACGACGCCACCTCCCCCTCGACCTCGCTGCCCAGCGGATAGGTGGCCACGAAGGTGATGAAGGCCAGCGGCTGGTTGACCGCCGGCGGTGGCACCACCCCCCGCCGGCGGCGGCCGGTCCCCTTGCTGGAGCCCTTCCCCTTCTTGTGCTTGCCCCCCCCATGCTGGCCGGCCCGGCCGTCGTCGTCCCTGGCCGGGGCCGGCTCCGGCGGGGCCAGGGCCTCGGCGGTGGCCTGGTCGATGGCTTCCAGCACCTCGGGGGCCACCCGGTCCCTGGCCACCCTCGGCGCCGTCTCCGCCGACGGGCCGGCTTCGCCGCCGCGTCCGGCCACCTTCCCGTTGGTGTCCTCGACCTCGCCGGCACCGGCACCGGCCGGCGCCGCGGTGCCGGCCGCCTTGGCAGCCTTGGTCGCCTTCTTGGCCTTCTTCGCCGCCGCCACCACTGGGCCGACCTGGGCCGGCTTGGCCGCCTTGCTGACCTTGGTGGCCTTGCTGACCTTGGTGGGCTCGGCCGCCTTGGTGGGCTCGGCCGCCTTGGGGGGCTCGGCCGCCTTGGTGGCTTTGGTGGTCGCCGCCGTCACCTCGGCCACCTCGGCTGCCGGCCCGGCCAGGTCGGTCCCGGCGGCCTTCTTGGCCACCGCCTTCTTGGCCGCTGCTTTCTTGGTGGCCTTCGTGGCTGCCTTCTCCACGGTCGCGGTGGACGTGTCGGCGCCCTCGGGTGGGTTGCCCGTCGCCTCGGCGGCCGTCCCGGCGGGCTTGGCCACCTTCTTCGTCGCCTTGGTGGCCTTCGTCGCCTTGGTGGCCTTCGTCGCCTTCGCGGCCTTGGTGGCCTTGGCTGCCTTGGTGGCCTCAGGCACCGCAGCCCCCTCCGCCGGCCCGTCGACCGCCGCCGGGGCCGGCACCGCCACCGCCGGGACCGCGGCCGGGACCGGCTGCCAGACGTCGCCGATCTTGGGGGTGGAGCCATCCGGCATCTTGGCGGCCCGCTTGGCCGCCACCTTCTTGGCGGCCTTGGCCAGCTCGGCGGCCTTGGCCGGAGCCGGCAGGGCAACGGCGGCCGCGGCCCGCTTGGCCTTGCCGGTGGCCTGCCGGCTCTTGGGCCCGCGGACCGGGAGCCGCGGGGTGAAGATCCAGCCGACCCCGGGGACCGGCTTGCCGCCGATCAGGCGGCCCTCGTCGAACAGCCAGGGGTGCTCGCCGTGGAACTCCTGGAAGGAGTCGTTGGACAGCACGGTGGCCCCGGTCCGTTCGGCGATCCGGAGCACGAACGCGTCGCCCCGGCCGACGGCGCCGGCCGGCGGGGACACCAGCTCGCCGTTCAGCTCGGCCTGCTCCAGCTCGTGGCGCTCGGAGGGGTCGATGCGGTGCTCGAAGGAGGCGTCGACCACGACCACGATCTCGGCAGTGGGGTCCTCCTCGGCGTACGCCCGGACCGCCTCGTCCAGTTGCCGGAGGCTGGGCGCGGTCCGGCCCTCGGTGGCCAGGTTGGAGCCGTCGACCACGACGTGGTGGGTGTCAGTCATGTCGGTCGCCAGTCAACCACCTCGCCCGCCGCCGGGCGATGTGGAACGGCCGGCCGGCAGTCGGCCGGCGATGCCGGACGGCCCAGGTCGGGGTCAACCGATGGCCCGGTCGAGCAGATCGGCCTGCTCCATCTGGTGCAGGGCGGCGCTGCCGGTGGCGGGACTGGCCGACTCGGCCCGGCTGACGTGGTGGAGCTGGTACCGGTCCCGGAGCAGTCGGTGCAGGCGGGCGTGGACGAACGACCAGGCCCCCATGTTCTCCGGCTCCTCCTGCAGCCAGACCACCTCGGTGGCGGCGGGGTACCGGGCCAGGACGCGGTCGATGGGGTCGGCCGGCCACGGGTAGAGCTGCTCCACCCGGACCACCGCCACCGCCTCCGGGGGCAGCGGGGACCGGCGGTCGGGGTCGACCGGGTCCGGGCCCTGGCCGGCCAGCCGCTGGTCCCGGCGGGCCAGGGCTTCGTGGGCCACCTTGCCGCCGCACAGCACCACCCGCCGGACCGCCGCCGGGTCGGCCACGCCGGGGTCGTCGAGGACCTCGGCGAACGAACCGGACGCCAGGTCGGAGAGGGCCGACCGGGAGGCCGGGGCCCGCAGCATGGACTTCGGGGTGATCGCCACCAGGGGGGTCACCGGGGTGCGGTGGGCCTGGGCTCGGAGCAGGTGGAAGTACTGGGCGGCCGTCGACGGCACGGCCACTCGCAGGTTGCCGCGGGCGGCCAGCGACAGGAACCGCTCCAGCCGGGCCGACGAGTGCTCCGGGCCCTGCCCTTCGTAGCCGTGGGGCAGCAGCAGCACCAGGCCGGCGTGCTGGCCCCACTTGTCCTCGGCGGCGACGAGGAAGTTGTCGATGATGATCTCGGCGCCGTTGACGAAGTCGCCGAACTGGGCCTCCCAGGCCACCAGGGCGTCGGGGGCCTCCACGGAGTAGCCGTACTCGAACCCGACGGCGGCGTACTCGGACAGCAGCGAGTCCCGCACCGTGAACCGGCCCGGCGACCCGCCGGACGCCTGGCCCGACCCTCCGGGCAGGCCGCCCTCCACCAGGCTGTCCAGGTGGGCCAGCGGGACGTACTCGGCCCCGGTGGCGTAGTCCACCAGCACCGCGTGACGGTGGCTGAAGGTGCCGCGGCGGGTGTCCTGGCCGGTCAGCCGGACGTCGATGCCCTCCAGCAGCAGCGACCCCATGGCCAGGGACTCCCCCAGCGCCCAGTCCACCTGGCCGGCCCGGACCAGCTCGTCGCGGTGGGCGAACTGCCGGGCCAGCTTGGGGTGGACGGTGAACCCCTCGGGCACCTTCAAAAAGGCGTCGGCCAGTGCCCGGAGGGTGGCCTCGGGCACCGCGGTGTCCACCGCCGGGATGGCCGGACCGGCCCGGTCGACCGGGGGCAGGTGCGGCGCCGCGGGCGGGGTCTCCGCCCGGACCTCGTCCAGGGCCTTCTGGAGCTGGTTGTTGAAGTCGTCCAGGGCCTGCTCGGCCTCGTCCAGGGTGATGTCCCCCCGCCGGACCAGGGCCTCGGTGTACAGCTTGCGGACCGACCGCTTGGCGTCGATCCGCTGGTACATGAGGGGCTGGGTGTAGCTGGGGTCGTCCCCCTCGTTGTGGCCGTGCCGGCGGTAGCAGACCAGGTCGATGACGACGTCCTTGTGGAACTTCTGGCGGAACGCGAAAGCCAGCCGGGCGGCCCGGACGCAGGCTTCGGGGTCGTCGCCGTTGACGTGGAAGATGGGGGCCTGCACCATCTTGGCCACGTCGGTGGGGTACACCGAGGTGCGCGCCGCCTCCGGGGCGGTGGTGAAACCGAGCTGGTTGTTGATGACCAGGTGGACGGTGCCGCCGACCCGGTAACCGGACAGGCCGGACAGGTTCAGGGTCTCGGCCACCACCCCCTGGCCGGCGAAGGCGGCGTCGCCGTGGACCAGCAGGGACAGCACCGGGAAGTGGTCCACCCGCCTGGCCAGGGCCGCCGGGGTGCCGTCGGTCGGCGGGCACAGCCGGTCCTGTTTGGCCCGGGCCATCCCCTCCACCACCGGGTCGACCGCCTCGAGGTGGGACGGGTTGGACGCCATGGTCACCGTCAGGTCCCGGCCGGAGGCCCCGGTGAACTTGCCGACGGCGCCCTTGTGGTACTTGACGTCCCCGGACCCCTGCACAGAGTCCGGGTCCAGGTTGCCCTCGAACTCCTCGAAGATCTCCCGGTAGGACTTGCCGACGATGTTGGCCAGGACGTTCAGCCGGCCGCGGTGGGCCATGCCCATCACCGCCTCCGACGACCCGGCCTTGGCGGCCTCGTCCAGGATGGTGTCCAGCACCACGATGGTGGACTCCGCCCCCTCCAGCCCGAACCGCTTCTGGCCGACGTACCGGCTGTGCAGGAACCGCTCGAACACCTCCGCGGCGTTCAGCCGCTGCAGGATCCAGTGCTGCTCCTCGGAGGTGACCGAGTCCGGCACCCCCTCCACCTGCTGCTGGATCCACCGCTTCTGCTCGGGGTCCTGGATGTGCATGTACTCGATGCCCAGCGTCCGGCAGTAGGCGTCGCGCAGGATGTGCAGGATCTGGTCCAGGGTGGCCACGTCCCGGCCAGCCAGGCCGTCGGTGACGAACCGCCGGCCCAGGTCCCAGATGGTGAGCCCGTAGGTCATCGGGTCCAGCTCGGGGTGGATGCGGGGCTCCTCGGCGTCGAGGGGGTCCAGGTGGGCGATCAGGTGGCCGCGGACCCGGTACATGTTGATCAGGGTCTGCACGTGGACCTGCTTGATCAGCCGCTGCTGCTCCCCCTCGGCGGGGTCGTCGGCGGCGTTGGCGTCCTTCTGCCACCGGACCGCCTCGTAGGGGATGCCCATGGCCTCGAACACGTCGTCGTAGAACCCGCCGCCGCCGGTCAGGTAGTCGGCGACCTTGGCCAGGAACAGCCCGGACTCGGCCCCCTGGATGATGCGGTGGTCGTAGGTGGACGTCAGGGTCACCACCTTGCCGATGCCCAGCTCGGCGATCACCCGGGGGTCGGCCGCCTCGAAGCCGGCCGGGTACCCGAGGGCGCCCACCCCGACGATGGCCCCCTGCCCCGGCATGAGCCGCGGCACGGACTGGACGGTACCGATCGTCCCCGGGTTGGTGAGGCTGACGGTGGTGCCGGCGAAGTCGTCCGGGCCGGCCTTGGCGGAGTGGACCTTGCGGACCAGGTCCTCGTAGGCCAGCACGAACGCCCGGAAGTCCAGGGTGTCGGCCGCCTTGATGCACGGCACCAGCAGCGTCCGGGACCCGTCGGACTTCTCGACGTCCACCGCCAGGCCCAGGCCGACGTGGTCGTGGCGGACCACCCCGGGGCCCTTCTTGCCGTCCACCTCGTCCACGAAGGTGGCGTTCAGCGCCGGCACGTCCCCGAGGGCCTTCACCACGGCGTACCCGATCAGGTGGGTGAAGCTGACCTTGGCCCCGGTGGTCCGGGCCAACTGGTCGTTCAGGATCTGCCGGTTCACCTCCAGCAGGCGGGCCGGCACCACCCGGACGCTGGTCGCCGTCGGCACCGCCAGGCTGGCCTCCATGTTGGCCACGATCCGCGACGCCGCCCCCCGCAGGGGCACCGCCGGCTCGCCGCCGACAGCCGCGGCGGTCGGCTGGACGGCCGGAGGCGGTCCGGGCGGGGTGGCGCCGGCAGTGGTAGTCGGCGGGACCGGGGCTGCGGCACCGGGCACGGCGGTGGCGGGCGCAGCGGTGGCGGCGGGCACAGCGGCACCGGCGGGCACGCCGCCGCCGGGCACAGTGGTGGTGGCGGGCACAGCGGCACCGGGCGCGGCGGTGGCGGCGGGCACAGTGGCGGCAGCGGGCACCGGTTCCAGCGACGGCCCGGGCGGCACCGCAGGCGGGGCGGGGATCGCCGGCCCGGACGGGGCCACGGCACCTTCCTGCGCCACCGTCCCGGCGGGTCCTGCGCCCTGGCCCAGGGCGGCCGGGCGGGTGGGGGCCACCGGGACCGGAGCGGGCCGGTAGTCGGAGAAGAAGTCCCGCCAGCTCTCGCTGACCGACGACGGGTCGACCAGGTACCGGTCGTACATGTCGTCCACCAACCATGCGTTGGGGCCGAACGAACCCGTCGAACCCGGCGCTGTACCGCCCTCCCCTTCGGCAGCGCGCTGTTCACCACCAGCGTCAGCCATGGGACCCACCCTACCGGCGCGTCGGCCCTGGTGGGGTAGGAAACGGGCTGGGCCCGGTAGCGTCGGGGACCCGATGGCGTACCCCACCGGACTCCGGGTCCACGAGCACCTACCGGCCGGCCACCGGCTGCCGGTGGTGGTCCTCGTGCACGGCGCCCTGGACCGTGCGGCCAGCTTCGCCCGGACGGTGCGCCGGCTGGACGGCATGGCGGTGGTCACCTACGACCGCCGCGGCTACGGCGGCTCCGGTCCCGGCGGCCCACCGACCAGCCTGGCCGGCCACGTCGACGACCTTCTGGGGGTGGTCGACCACGTGATCGACCAGGTGGTCGGCGGCAGGGTGGCCGGCGGGGTGGCCGGCAGCAAAGTGGCCGGCGGGGTGGCGAGCAGCAAGGCAACCGGCAGCGGGGTGACCGCCGTCGACGGCCGAGTCGTCGCCGTGGGCCACAGCCTGGGCGGCGACGTCGTGCTGGCCGCCGCCCTGGCCCGGCCGGACCGGTTCGCGTCGGTGGGGGCGTTCGAGCCGCCGATGCCGTGGTTGGGGTTCCGGAACCCCAATCGGCCGGCCGGGGCGGGACGGTGGCCACCGGACGGGGCCGACCCGGCGGCGGAGGCCGAGCGGTTCTTCCGCCGCATCGTCGGCCAGGCCGCCTGGGACCGGCTGCCGGACCGGGCCCGGCAGGCCCGACGGGCGGAGGGACCGGCCCTGGTGGCCGACCTGGCCGCCCTCCGGGGACCGGCGCCGCTCGACGTCACCCGGCTGGCCGTCCCGGCCGTCTTCGGCAGCGGCGGCCCGGCCAGCCAGCCCCACCACCGCCAGACCGTGGACTGGCTGGCCACCCACGTGCCGGGGGCCGAGCGGTTCGACGTCGACGCGGCCGGCCACGGCGCCCACCTGTCCCACCCCGACGCGTTCGCCGCCTTCGTCCGGGCGGTCGTCGCCCGGGCACCTGCTGCAGGAGCTGCCACCGCCCGGACCCCGGCCACAGCGGCCACCGCCGGGGCCACCGGGGTTGCGATGCCGGCCGGCGGGGAAGAATCGGGCACATGATCGTCCTGGTCAGCGGAGCCGGTGGCCTGATCGGGCGGGCGTTGGCGGCGCATCTGCGAGACGACGGCCATCGGGTGGTGCGACTGGTCCGGCCGGGCAGCCGGCCGGCGACAGGCAACGGGCCGGCTGGGCGAGACGGGCCGGGCGGGCCCGTCGACACGGTGCGGTGGGACCCGGCGGCCGGGACGGTGGACCGGGCGGCGCTGGACCGGGCGGGCCCGTTCGACGCGGTGGTGCACCTGGCCGGAGCGGGGATCGGGGACCGGCGGTGGACGGCGGCGCGGCGACGGGAGCTGTGGGACAGCCGGGTGTCGTCGACCCGGCTGCTGGCGGCGACGGTGCGCGGCCTGGACCCGGTGCCGCGGGTGCTGGTGAGCGCGTCGGCGGTCGGCTGGTACGGGGACCGCGGCGACGAGGTGCTGACCGAGGACGCCGGGCCGGGCCGGGGGTTCCTGGCGGACCTCTGCCAGGCGTGGGAGCGCGAGGCGGAGGCCGCGGCGGGGTCGATGCGGGTGGTGCGGCTGCGCAGCGGGGTGGTGCTGTCCGGCGACGGCGGGGCCCTGGGCCGGCAGTTGCCGCTGTTCCGGTTGGGGCTGGGCGGCCGGCTGGGCAGCGGCCGGCAGTACGTTAGCTGGATCAGCCTGGCCGACCACCTGGGGGTGGTCCGGGCGGCGATCGACGACGACCGGCTGGCCGGGCCGGTGAACGCCACCGCCCCCCGGCCGGTCACCAACGCCGAGCTCACCCGGGCCCTGGGCCGGGCCCTGCACCGGCCGGCGGTGCTGGCGGTGCCGGGGCCGGTGCTGTCGGTGGCCCTCGGCGGGGACCTGGCCCGGGAGATGGTGCTGGCCGGCCAGCGGGCGGTGCCGGACCGGCTGGCGGCCGTCGGCCACCGGTTCACCCACCCCGACGTCGACAGCGCACTGGCCGCCGCGGTCGGTCGGTGACCGCCGGGCGGTGACGGCGGCCGGGCCGGGGGACGGGCCGCCGAGGTGGGCGAGCTGGGCGGTCCTGGCCGTCGGGCTGCCGGCACTGGTGGTGGCCGTGCTGGCCGACCCGGCCGGGGCCGGGGAGGCGGCGAACCAGGACTGGACGCCGTTCGTGCTGGTGACCGGCCTGCTGCTGCTGGGCCTGGTCGTCGGGGACGACGGCCTGTTCGACGCCGGTGGCCGGCTGATGGCGCGCCTGGGCCGGGGGGGATGGTCGCTGTTCGCCGCCGCCGCGGTGCTGGTGGCCGCGGTGACGGCGGTGCTGAACCTGGACACCGCGGTCACCTTCCTGACCCCGGTGCTGGTGGTGGCGGCCCGGCGACGGCAGGTGGACGAGCTGCCGTTCCTGTACCTGGCGGTGTTCCTGGCCAACGGGGCCTCCCTGCTGCTGCCGGGGTCGAACCTGACCAACCTGATCGTGCTCGGCCACCGCCACCTGTCCGGTGGGGCGTTCGCCGCCACCATGTTCCCGGCGTTCCTGGCCGCGTCGGTGGCCGTCCCGGTGGTGCTGGCGGCCATCTTCTGGCGGCGGCTGCAGCGGACCCGGTCGCCGGCCACCCGGTCGGTCGCCGGGACGGGCCCGTCGGGGGGACCGGGGGCAGGGCCGCCGGGGGGACCGGCGGGGTCGACGGCGGTGCTGGCGACGGCCCGGCCTCGGCTGGGGCTCGGCCTGGCCGGGGCGGTGGTGGCCGTCGGGGCCGCGGTGGCGCTGGGCGGGACGGCGTTGGCGGTGGTGGTGGCCGCCGCCGGGGTGGTGGCGGCCGGCTGCCGGATCGCCCAGCGGCGGCTGTCGGTGGGGGCGGTGGGCCGCACCGTGGACGTGCCGGTGTTGGTGGGGCTGTTCGGGTTGGCGGTGGCCCTGGGCACCCTGGGGCGGGCGTGGTCGGGGCCGCAGTGGGTGCTGGCCCACGCCGCCTCCTGGGAGCAGGCGGCGGTCGGCGCGGCGTCCAGCGTGCTGGTCAACAACCTGCCGGCGGCGTCCCTGCTGGCCGCACGGAGGCCGCCGGACCCCCAGGCCCTGCTGGTGGGGCTCAACCTGGGGCCCAACCTGGCGGTGACCGGGTCGCTGTCGGCGGTGCTGTGGCTGCAGGCCGCCCGGCCGCTGGGGGCCAGGACGTCGGCCGGCCGGTACACCGCGCTGGGGCTGGTGGTGGTACCGGTGTCCATGGCTGCCGCCCTGGGGGCCCTGGCCCTGTTCGGCTGATCCGGTCCGGGCTGATCCTGCCTGGGCTGGCCCACCCGGACCGGTCCGGTCCCGGCCGGGTCGGCCGGCGGGGGGCTCAGGTGTTGGGCTGGATGGGCATGGTGGGGTCGCCGAGGCCGTCCACGTGGCGGTGTCGGGACCGTTCGGAGAGGAGCTCGCTGTCCGCCGGATCCTCCCCCTTCACCCCGCTGACCAGTGGTGAGTGGCAGAGCAACAGGGCACCGCCGAACAGGACCAGCAGGGACAGGGCCTCCAGCGGGCCCCAGGCGCCGGCGGTGCGGAGGTTGTCACCGAACAGGTTGATGCCGATGAGGATGCTGGCCAACGGGTCGACCAGCACCAGGGTGGACTGGGATGCGGCGATGGGGCCGGCGTGGTAGGCGTTCTGGGTGAGGAACAGGGCGAGCAACCCGGAGATGGCCAGCCCGTAGGTCTGCCAGTGCCGGAAGACGGACAGCCAGTCGCTGGAGACGAAGCCGGTGACCGTCTTGGTGAGGGCGGCGGTGAACGCGTAGGCGACGGCGGCGGCGATGCCGAACATGGCCGAACGCCACCAGCGCGCCCCGCGGAGGGCCAGGGCGACGGAGATGACCATCACCCCCAGGCAGGCCCCGCCGACCTCGGCCCATTCGGCCGGGCCCGGCACCAGCTCGCCACCCTTGGGGGAGGCGAACCACAGGAACCCGGCCAGCCCGGCCGCGGCCGCGGTGGCCCCCACCCACTCCCGCCAGCCGACGGTGAAGCGGAACCAGGTGCCGAGGATCAGGACCAGGAACAGCAGCTCGGTGGTCATGATCGGCTGGACCTCGGTCAGCCGGCCGAAGTGCAGGGCGACGGCCTGCAGGACGAACGAGACGGCCATGACCCCGAACCCGGCCAGCCACACCTTCCGGCGAAGGGCGTGGGCGAGGAGGCTGAGCTTCAGGGTGTCGGTGGCCGGGGCGTCCTCTACGCCCATGCGCTGCAACACGCTCGTCAGCGCGTTGGCCAGCGCAGCAGCGAGGGCAAGGAGGTACACCAGCATGGGACCAGGTCATTCTACCTGGCCGTTGCCCGGTTTCGGCGGGTTCGGGCCTGGGCTCCGCCCCCCGGCCCCGGGTGGGTGGGCGGCACGCCGGCACCCACCCGGGGCTTCGTCACGTTGCGCAGACCGCTTCCACCGGTCGGCCACGGTCGGCCGCTCGGGGGCCGACGGTGTGTCAGGTGACCAGCTCTCGGTGGTCGTCTGCCGCGGTGATCTCGATCCGCCTCGGCTTGGCGTGCTCGGCGACCGGGATCGACAGGGTGAGCACCCCGGCGGCGTACTCGGCCCGGATGTGGTCGGTGTCGAGGTTGGCGCCCAGCATGATCTGCCGGGTGAACGTGCCGAAGGGCCGCTCGGCGATCACCGGCTCGATGCCGTCCGCCGCCGGAGGCGCCGGACGTTCGGCCCTGATGGTGAGGACGTTGTCCTCGACGGTCAGGTCCACCGAGTCGATGCTGACGCCGGGAAGGTCGAGGCGCAGTAAGAACGCATCGTCCTTCCGGTAGGCGTCCATCGGCATCCCCATCGGCCGGGCACCGCCCTGCGGGCCCCACAACTGCTGGAACAGCCGGTCCACGTCTCGGAACGGGTCACTACGCACAAGAGCCATGACCATCACCTCCTACGCAAGTTGCTTCTCAGCTCTCGCGCCGCCCATCGGCGGTGACAGGTCAATTATTAGCACTCTCGACCCGAGAGTGCTAGCGGTTGAGGATGGAAACTGTCGGGCCGAAATTTCGCTGCCGTCGGGCGGTGCGGCGGCGGCCCAAGGGGCCCGAAAGGACCGCGGTGGGCCGGCAACGGCGAGGATCAGCGCCAGGGCAGGTCGGTGACGAAGGCCCAGCTACGGCGGTGGATGGCGGACAGGCCGTAGCCGCGGAGGGCGGCCTGGTGCACCTGGGAGGGGTAGCCCTTGTTGCGGTCGAAGGCGTACGCCGGGAAGTGGTCGGCCTCCTCCCGCATCAGCCGGTCCCGGACCACCTTGGCCAACACCGATGCGGCCGCCACCGACGCGCAGTAGGCGTCGCCGTCGACCACCGGGACCACGGTGCCGGGCGGCCGGACGGCCGGCAGGTCGTCGTCACCGAGGATCGGGAACCGGCCGAGACCGGGCAGGGCCTGCTGGCCGGCCACCTCCGGGTCGTCGCCGGGCCGCGGCGTTCGGGCCCGCAGCAGGTCGTGGGGGCCGTCGACCAGGACGGCGTCGGGAGCGATCTCCAGCCCGGCCAGGGCCCGGTAGGCGGCCAGCCGCAGGGCGGCCGTCATGCCCCACCGGTCGCACTCGGCCGCGGTGGCGTGGCCGACGGCGCCGTCGACGCACCAGGCGGCGATGTCCCCGAACACCGACTCCCGGCGGTCCTCGGCCAGCAGCTTGGAGTCCCGCAGCCACGGCGGCAGCGACCGGATGGTGGTGCCGGGACGGACCACGGCCACCCCGACGCTGACCGGCCCGGCCCAGGCCCCCCGGCCGACCTCGTCCAGCCCGGCCACCCACCGGTGGCCGGCCCGCCACAACCGCCGTTCCTGGTCCAGGCCGGGCCGTCCGGTCGCCGGAGGAGCCAGGGTCGTCGCCACCCGGTCACGGTACCGCGGCCCTCCGGCCGGCGACGGGGAACCGCAGTACCGTCGCTCCACGGGAACGGCGGCGGCGAAGGCGGCAGCGGCGAAGGCGGCCACGGCCGAGGGGTGCCGGCCGCCGGTCGGTGGCCCTCAGCGGTCCGGCTCCACCCTGGCCACCGACGCCGCTTCGGCCGGGTCGGCACCGGTGCCGAAGAAGGCGTCCAGCATCTCCGCGGCCAGCGCTTCGGTGGTGAGGCGGAGGCCGAAGGCGAGGACGTTGGCGTCGTTCCACCGCCTTGCCCCGGCGGCGGTCCAGGCGTCGGTGCACAGAGCGGCCCGGACCCCGGGGACCTTGTTGGCGGCGATGGACACCCCGGTGCCGGTGGTGCAGGTCACCACCCCCCGGTCGGCCCGCCGGCCGGCCACCGCCTCCCCCACCGCCCGGCCGGCATCGGGCCAGTCGATGCCGTCGGCGACCACCGTCACCCGGTGACCGTGGTCCCGCAGCCAGGCCACCACGGCGTCGGTCAACGGGGTGCGCTCGTCGGTGCCGAAGGCCACGTTCACCGGACCGACGCTACCGGCCCGTCGTTGACGCAGCGCCGGCCGGCGCAGTTCGGACCACGCTTCGGTGGCAACGGACAGCTCATTGGCACGACGCTCGGGGGCGGATCGTAACCGCCCACCTCTGGACGGTCTTCTTCAAATTGCCCGGCGAGTAATTTCACAATAGAAAGAGGGAGCCATGAGACGCCGTCGACGGTGGGGACGCAAGCTATCGGCCCTTGTCCTGCTGGTGGGAATGGCCGGTGAAGCGAGCATCCTTGCCGGCAGCCTTCCAGCCGGTGCAACGAGCAAGGAGTCGGTTTCGCTCGTCGATGCGGGCTGCTCCGCGTTCGGAGGCGATGCCATAACCGTCACGTTCACCGGATTTCCTGCCGGCACATTCGGGTACTCCTATCGCTGGTCGTATGGTCAGACCATTGCTGGGACGTCCGTGTGGGGGACACCGCGCGGCACAGGCCAGGACGGCATCACTGTGCCGTCAGCCGGAACCACCGTCTCCGGGCCTGTCGGCAACTTCGGGCCGGGCTCCCTCAGGGTGAAGCTGACATGGTTCAAAGTGGGCGGCGGCGAGATCGGTACAACCATTGGGACGTTCGCCATCCCGGCCTGCACACCTCCCACTCCGTACTTCACTGCCATCGCTTCGACTGCCACAGAGACCGGCTACGTGGCCGTCACCAGCCGAGGCGTGGTGACGGCCAAAGGTCCCCTGTTGTATGCAGGTGACCCGAATCGCGATCGTCTCAACGATCCCATCGTCGGCGTCGCGCCCACTGCGGACAACCACGGCTACTGGATGGTCGCCTCCGATGGTGGGGTGTTCGCCTTTGGCGATGCCCAATTCTACGGCTCCATGGGAGGCCAGCCGCTTAACAAGCCGATCGTCGGTATGGCACCCACGCCGGATGGCCAGGGTTACTGGCTCGTGGCGTCTGATGGGGGCCTCTTTGCCTTTGGCGATGCCCAATTCTACGGCTCCATGGGAGGCCAGCCGCTCAACAAGCCGATCGTCGGTATGGCCTCCGATCGGGCGACCGGCGGCTACTGGCTCGTGGCGTCCGATGGCGGGGTCTTCGCCTTCAACGCTCCCTTCTACGGCAGCACCGGTGACCTGGTCCTCCAGAAGCCGATCACCGCCATCGAGGCAGCCCCGGACGGCTCCGGCTACCGGTTCGTCGCCGCCGATGGCGGTGTCTTCTCGTTCAACTTGCCCTTTGCGGGCAGCCTCGGAGCCAGTCCTCCGGCGAACCCGGTCGACGGCATCGCTCCGTATGGGAACGGCGGCTACTGGATCATGACCAATGCGGGGCACGTGTACCCCTTCGGTGGGGCTCCCACTTTGTAAGCAGTGCTCCCACTGCTCGCCGGCCAGTATCAGATGCCGCCACCGCGCAGGACCAACTGCTGGTCGGCGCCGACGCCGCCTTGCAGCCCGAGCGCCGTGCACGGCCCGGACGGCGGGCAGGAGACCGACGATACGCCCTGGATCTGCAGCACTGTTGGGCCGCTCGCCGTTTGCCCTTTGTCCGGGGACGAGGAAAGGGCGACCGAGCTCCAGGTCGCCCCGCCATCACGGGTGGCCTCGACAGCTCCCTGGGCCTTCCCGGGCAGGACGCCGACAGCCCAGCAGTCTTGGGCCGATGGGCACGACAGCCCTGTCACTGTCACTGAGCTGCCCGTGATCGCTCCACGGATCGCCCAGGACTGCCCACCGTTGACACTCACCAAACTCTCGGTCGCGCCGAATCTCCCGCCCGGAGAGGCGACCGCCGAGGGAGGGTTGCCGACAGCGACGCAGTGGTTCGCTGCGCCGCAGGCCACGGCCTGTAGCCGGGCCAATGTCGACGGCATGGCCGCCGGATGCCAAGTGCGGCCTCCATCGACGCTGTAGAGCGCCGCTGCCGTCGCTTCAGCACCACCGGAGGCCAGCGCAGCAAAACTTGAAGCGCCCACCACGACGCACGATCTTGGGGCAGTGCAAGACAAACCGGCATCGGACGCCACGAATGGCCCCGGAAAGCCAACGACCGCCCAAGAGACACCGCCGTCTGCGGTCACGACGGCCAACGCTGTCGTAGTCCCGCCTGTCGGTGCCGGCGGTCCGTAGCCGACCCCGACGCATTCGTCGGACGAACTGCACGCGATCTGCACGACGTCTGCCACCCCGGGAATCAATGGCCCGACCGACCAGTTCGCTCCTCCGTCGATGGTGGCCAGGACTGCTGCGTCCCTTACCTCCCCCGGGGTTGACCCTGTCTCGAAATGGGCGCCCACCAGGCACCGCTCAACCCCCGCACACGCCAAGGGCGAGGTCGTCCGCCACCCGTCGGGTAGGGGTCGGGGCCGCCACGTCGCACCGCCATCGTCACTTCTCATCACCACGCCACTTCCACCGGCTGCCGACGGCTGATTGGCGTAGCACGTCGAAGCAACCGGACAGACGACATCGGCGGTACTCGTCCCCGGAGCTCCACCGATCCGCCATGTCACGTCGTTGATGAATCCGGCCAGCCGCCAGACCACCGGAGTTCCCTTCACCTGAGCCGGCGGCATGGTCGACCCACCAAAGACAAGCACAAGGCAGGCGACGACCGCCGCCACGGCTGCGGCCAGCGAGGGCACGACGAGGCGCGGGCGAGGGAGCGCCCACTGCCGGCGGCGCACCTGAGGCGCATCGGTCACCGGGGCCGGTTCCAACTCCACCGGCCGGAGCGCCGGCCCCCAGGCCGAACCCGGCAGCTCCCGGTAGGCCTCGCAGAAGTCGGCGTACCACTGCCAGGCGCCGATCGGCACGGCCCGGCACACCGCGTCCCGGGCTTCATTCCCGGGATCTGCCGCGAATGCCGCCAGGGCGACCTGGGCCCCCTCGTCCAACGGTTCCCCGAACCGGGGTGGACCCGGCTCGCCGGTTCGGAGCCACGTGGCCCGGGCCCACTGGGCGTCCGACGGGGCAGACAACCGCCAGGCCGAGTCGGGCCACTCCTGGCAGGCGTCACCGACGTCACGCAGCCAGACGCCGAACTCCCCGGGAGCCGTAGCCAGGAGCACCGCTTCGGTGGCCGCGCTGGGAGTGTCGACGTAGGCCGAGAACGCAGTGCCGAGGTGGGACCCCCCTTCGTCCGACGGCCCTTCGGTCAACGCAGATCCCCCAATCCGGTCGTCACGCCGGCACCGCCCTTGCTATTGGGGACCGGTCCTACTACAGGTGCTCCTCGTCAACCGATGCGCATCTCAGAGGCTACAACTTCTCACAGAATCAGACGAAAGTCCACTTTTTCGTCACGCACATTGGAGGTTGGCTGAACTCGATGTTGCCCCGCCCTGGAGGGTCCCGTTGACGCTCCAAAGCTCGGCCGTGTGGAAGGAGTTGGTCCCCCCGATGGTCGTGCAGGGGGCGTAGGAGTTCACGATCAAGAGCGTGCCGGCACCGCTGCCTGTGGCCGTGCTGCCCACGTGGGTGCCGCCCTCGTAGATCGACACGATCTGGGCCAGCGACTCACCGATCGAACAGCGGATGACGCCGGCGCCGTCGATCAGCGGGCCGAATGTGGAGCCGATGACCGTCGGGGCGGCGGGTGTGGCGCGGCAGCCACCGATTGTGACCAGTCGGGCCGTCGCCCCGCGGCTGTTGTGGGCCACCGCGCCCGACGCAACGATGCCACCATGCCGATGGTGGATCGGGCGCACCAGGCTGGCCGTGGTGGCGTCGGCGGCGGCATGGCCGGTGCCGGGCAGGGCGTAGGCGCCGGAGATGGAGGACGTACCGGGTCGCAGCACCAGAGCGGCCCCGCGGTAGTTGGCGCCGGGATCGACCTCGCTGACCACCAACTGGCGGCCGCCGAGCAGGGTGACGTTGACGTCGACGGTGCCGGCGTCGTCGGTGGCCACGAAGGACTGCTGGGCCACCGAGATGACGCCGTCGGCGGTGGTCACTGTCGACGTGCTGACCGAGCTGGGGGTCTCGACGATGGTCACCGCCCCGCTCCCGCGATACGTGCTGACCGCGGCCAGCGCCGACTGCCGGAATGTCGACCAGTTCTGGGTGGCCGCCCCGGCGGTCATCGCCGGTAGCCCCCCGACCGCAACAGATAGCACACCGACGGCCGGAATTACGGCCTTAACGAACACCCGCACAGGACTTCCCCCTCCCGCCAAAAGGGAAATGGGCATTGTCCATTCCCCTCACGCCCTTGCATCCGCCGAGGGACTCCCCTCAGTCCGCCGGCATCTTAACGAACGAAGAAGCAAAACGTGACAGGATTTCGTGAAATTATTTGAGAAAATCTGACTTTACATCCACCCATAGGTAGCAAGAAGCCCGTTTTCGGCGCGACCCGCCGGCTCAGCCGCCGCCTGCGTACCCGCCACGGGGCAATCCGTCCCCGGGCGACCAGTCACCGGGCGACCAGTCCCCGGGCACCTGGTTGGTCCACCCCATGCCGCCCACCGCCCGCAACCCTTCGGATGCCGACGGTTCGTCAGGTGCCGGCGGTGCTGCCGACCCGGGCGCCGGGGACCCCGCCGGGGCGTCGGCGTCCGGACCAGCCTGACCAGGACGGTTGCCCCGCCGGCGCCGGCGGCGCTCCCTGGGCAACAGGTCGGCGGTCAATGTGGCGACGTTGAGGCCGAGGGCGAAGGCCACCTCGACGATGACGTCCAGGCTGGGATTGACCTTGCCGGACTCGAGCCGGGAGATGTACGTGTTGTGGGTCCTAGCCGCCTTGGCCAGATCGGCCTGGAACCAGCCCAACGCTTCACGGCGGGCCCGCACTCGGGCACCGAGGACCTCCGTCGGTGTGGGACGCCTCCCGCGTGGCGACATCGTGTCGGAGAGTAGATCCCGATGGGACGAACCGGCACGCATAGACGATCCGGCAACTGCAAATACGGCAACTTCGCTTGCAATTTGCAGGTGTCAACAGGCATGATGTTGCCGTTGACCGTGCCGTTCGGGAATCGGATCGGTACCTGAACGACACTGGTCACCGAAGGCAATGAGCAGTGGGTGCAACGGCGAGTGGAGGGCGCCGGCGGTGAGCACCCACGTCGGTCAAGGCCGGGCGGCGGTTCTGTGCTTCCGGTGACGGGGCGCACAGCGGGGCGGGCCGCGACGGCCCCGGGGGATCCCCCATTTTCCCCCGGGGCCGTCCGCGGTCCGCCCGGTTCCACGCCTCGGCGCCACCGGCCCACCCTGGCCGAGTGCTCCCTACTTTCTGGCCGAGGCCCCCTTACCCCCCCCTGGCTGAAGGGTCCCTACCCCCGGCCGAGGGCCCCCCGCTGCACCTTGCCCATGGCGTTCCGGGGCAGCGCCGCCACCAGGTGGACCCGCCGGGGCCGCTTGTACGGGGCCAGGTGGTCGGCGGCATACGCCATCAGGGCCTCCGGCAAGGGGGCCATCAGGGCCTCCGGCAAGGGGGCCATCGGGACGTCCGGCAGGGTGCCCGGCGCCGAGTGGTCGGCGGGCACCACCCAGGCCTCCACCGACTCCCCCCACTCCTCCGACGGCACCCCGGCCACCGCCACCTCGGCCACCGCCGGGTGGGCCAGCAGCACGTCCTCCACCTCGGCCGGGTACACGTTGTAGCCACCGCTGATGATCAGGTCGGACTGCCGGCCGCGGACGGCCAGGTAGCCGTCGGCGTCCACCTCCACCACGTCCCCGGTCCGGAACCAGCCGCCGTCGAACGCTCCGGCGGTGGCGTCGGGCCGTTCCCAGTAGCCGTCGAACACCGACGGCCCCCGTACCCACAGGGCACCGTCGGCGTCCACCCGGACGTCGACACCGGGAAGCGGCAGGCCCACCGTGCCGGGGCGGCGGTCGCCGTCGTAGGGGTTGGACACCGTCAGCAGGGTCTCGGTCATGCCGTACCGCTCGACCACGGCCACCCCGGCGTCAGCGTGAATGCGGCCCCACAGGGACGCCGGCAGCGGGGCGGACCCGGACACGCACAACCGCAGGCCGGCCAGCTCCTTCACCCGGCCGCCGTCGGCCAGCCGGTGGTACATGGTGGGCACACCGAAGAACAGCGTCCCGCCCTGGCCGGCCGCGGCGTCCAGCACCCCGTCAGCCGAGAACCGGTCCAGCACCACCGCGGAGCCCCCGACGGCCAGGGTGCCGAACAGGCCGATGCAGAGGCCGTGGACGTGGAACAGCGGCAGCCCCAGCACCAGCCGGTCGGCCGCCGTCCACCGCCAGGCCAGCGCCACCGACCGGACCCCGGCCAGCAGGTTGGCGTGGGACAGCACCGCCCCCTTCGGCGCCCCGGTGGTGCCGGAGGTGAACACGATCAGCGCCGGGTCGTCCGGGTCTGATCGATCCAGTCCTGGCCGGTCCAGCACCGGGGCGGCTCCCCCGCCGCCGGTAGCCGGGGATCGGCCGGGGCCGTCCAGATCGGCGACAGCCACATCGGCCCCGTCCGGACCGGGACCGGCCAGATCGGGGGGACCGGCCAGATCCGAGGGGAAGACCGTGGCCACCGGCTCGGCGGTGCCGGCGGCGGCCACCCAGTCGGCCTGCTCCGGCCGGTCCACCACGGCCACCGCCGGCCGGACGTCGGCGACGATGTGGGCCAGCTCCCGCCGGGTGTAGGCCGCGTTGGCCGGCACCACCACCGCCCCCAGCCGCAGCGCGGCCAGGCAGGCCACCACGGCACCGGCGGAGGTGGTGGTGGACCACACCATGCGGTCCCCGGCGCGGAGGCCGAGCGCGGCCAGCCGGCGCGCCGCGGCGGCCGTGGCCCGGTCGAGGTCCCCCGCCGTCCACCAGTCCCCGCCGAAGCACAGGGCCGGTTCGGCGGGGTGCGCCGCCCACCGCTCCGCCCACACCCGGGGCAGGCTGCCGCCGGCCACCAGGTCGGCGGGGTCGAAAACGGCGCCGGCCGGCAGGTGCTGCGCCCAGGGTCCGTCGGCCACGGCCGGCATCGTACCGGCCGGACTTCCGGGCCGGCCCTACTCCCGGGCCGGCCGTACTACGTCAGGCCCGGCCGTACTCCCAGGCCGGCGGGGCCGGCCGTACTCCCGGGCCGGCGGGGCCGGCCGTAACCTGGCGGCCATGAGCCCACGCCGCGTCGCGATCGTCCCCCACACCCACTGGGACCGGGAGTGGTACGAGCCGTTCCAGACCTTCCGGATGCAGCTTGTGGAGGCCCTGGACGTGCTGCTACCGCTGATGGAGGCGGACCCGTCCTACGCCCGGTTCCTGCTGGACGGCCAGATGGCGGCGGTGGACGACTACCTGGAGGTGCGCCCGGAGGCCGAGGAGCGAGTCCGGGCGCTGGCCGCGGCCGGCCGGCTGACGATGGGGCCGTGGTACATCCTGATGGACGAGTTCTTGGTGTCCGGGGAGACCATCGTCCGGGACCTGCAGATGGGGCTGGCCCGCGGGGCGGCGTTCGGCGGGGCCATGGACGTGGGGTACCTGCCGGACATGTTCGGCCACGTGGCCCAGATGCCCCAGATCCTGCGGCAGGCGGGGTTCGAGCACACGGTGGTGTGGCGGGGGGTTCCGTCGTCGGTGACCAAGACCGGGTTCTGGTGGGAGGCCCCGGACGGGTCGACGGTGCGGGCCGAGTACCTGCCGGTCGGCTACGGCAACGGTGCGGTCCTCCCCGACGACGCCAAGGCGCTGGTGCGGCGGGTGGCGGACCACGAGCAGGAGATCGGGTCGTTCCTCATCGGGGACCTGCTGCTGATGAACGGGTCCGACCACCTGCACCCCCAGCCGTGGCTGGGCCGGGTGGTGGCGGAGGCCAACGCCATCCAGGACGACTACGTCTTCGACATCACCTCCCTGCCGGAGTACGTGGCGGGGGCCCCGACGGAGGGCCTGGAGCACTGGAAGGGGGAATTGCGGTCGGGGGCCCGGGCCAACATGCTGATGGGGGTCACGTCGAACCGGGTGGACGTGAAGCGGGCCGCCGGCGCCGCCGAGCGGGCACTGGAGCGGCGGGCGGAACCCTACGCCGCCCTGTTCCAGCCGGCCGGGCAGTGGCCGGAGCGGCTGCTGGACCTGGCCTGGCGGAACGTGATCCGGAACGCCGCCCACGACTCCATCTGCGCCTGCTCCGTCGACGACGTCGTCGACGCGGTTCTGCACCGGTTCGCGGAGGCCCGGCAGATCGGCCAAGGGGTGGCGGCCACGGCGTTGAAGGCCCTGGGCCGCTCCATGGCGGAACCGGGGCCGGTGGTGGTGAACCCGTCGGCCCGGCCCCGGTCCGGGATGGTGGAGCTGGTGGTCGGCGCCGAGGTGGTACCGGGTCCGGACGTGCAGGTGCTGTCCGAGCGCACCGGACTACCGGGGTCGATGACCCTGGACGCCAACACCGTCCGCACCGTCCTCGGCATGCTGCAGGGCCCCAAGATCGACAACGACGCCTGGGTGCAGGACGTCCGCATCGAAGAGGACGACACCGGCATCGACCTCGTCGTGGCCGTCGGCCCGGAGGAGAAGCCGGGGGTGGCCATCGCGGAGGCCAAGCAGGACATGTACACCCGGCTGGGGGCCCGGCCGGACGTCATGGTCCGGGTCCACCTCGACCAGCCGCCCATCCGCCGGATCGCCGCCCGCGCCGCCGACGTCGCCGGGTTCGGCTGGCGGTCGTTCACCCCGGCTCCCCTGGCCCACCCGGTCACCGCCACCGAAGTGGCCGAGGCCGACGCCGACGCCAGGACGGCTCCGGCGGGCGCAGTGCCGGCAGGCGCGGTGCCGGCAGGCGCGGTGACGCTGGCCAACGGGTTGGTCACCGTGGTGGTGGACCCGACCGACGGCACCTTCGCCGTCGACGGCCTGGCCGGGTTCGGCAAGCTGGTCGACGGCGGCGACCTGGGGGACTCCTACAACTACTCCCCGCCCGGCCGGGACTCGTTCGTGGACGCCGCCGAGTCGGTCACCGTCGCGGTCGGGGACCGCGGCCCGGTGCGGGCGACCGCGGTGGTCACCGCCACGTACCGCTGGCCGGACCACGTGGACGGGTCGTCGCAGGCCCGGGTCGGAGACCACCCGGTGCTGGTGGTCACCACCGTCGAGGTCCGGGCCGACGAGGCGGCCGTCCGGGTGCACACCGCCTTCGTCAACCCGTCCCGGGACCACCGGCTGCGGGTGCACCTGCCCCTCCCCGAACCGGCCACCGGCTCGGAGGCGGAGTGCGCCTTCGCCACCGTACGGCGTGGCCTGACCGCGGAGGGTCGGGCCGACGAGTACGGCCTGCCCACCTTCCCGTCCCGCCGGTTCGTCCGGGCCGGCGGCCTCACCGTGGTGCACGACGGGGTGGCCGAGTACGAGCTCGTCGACATCGACGGCGGCACTGCCCGGACGCTGGCACTGACCCTGCTGCGGTCCACCGGCATGCTGTCCCGGCTGGGCATGGCCTACCGGCCGTTCCCGGCCGGCCCGCTGACCGCGGTGGACGGGCTGCAGTTGGCCGGCAAGCGGATCGAGGCGCGTTACGCCATCGCGCTCGACAACGGGGCCGCCGGCGACGTGGACCCGTGGGCGCTGGCCGACGACGTCCTGCTGCCCCTCGAGGTGACCGGGTCGTTCGGTGGCGGCTGGCGGCCGGCCGAGGGGTCCGCCCTGGAGATCGGCGGGGCGGAGGTGACCGCTGTGCGCCGGGTGGCCGGGCTGTTGGAGGTCCGGGTGTTCAACCCGACCGGCCACACCGTCACCGTCACCACCGGCACCCGGTCCGGCTGGCTGGTGGACCTCCGCGGCCGGCCGGAGCGGGCGTTCGAGGGCTCCTTCGACCTCCGCCCCCACGGCATCGCCACCGCCCGGCTGACGGGCGACTGAGCACACCGCCCGGCTGACGGGCGACTGAGCACGCGCCCGGCTGACGGGCGCCTGCGGTACCGCCCGGCTGACGGGCGCCAAGGCGCACCGCGCCATCGGCACCGAGTGCCGGCAAGGGGAACCCGGCCAAGCGCCCAGGTCACAGCCATTCTCCCCAGGCCGGACCAGAACGAATGCCCGAGGTCCCCCCCACCCTGTCCGGTCGTCCCCGGCATCGCCCCGAAACGGTCCGTCGACCCCCGCGCCCCGGCGACGGGACCTGCTACCGGCCGTCGCCGGCCGCGCCGTCGCCGGCCGCGCCGGCGGTGGGTGGGCCGGCGGTGGTCGGGCCGCTGGGGCCGGGATGGCCGATGCGGCGGGCGCCGGTGAGGACGCGCTCGCCGACCTCGCGGAGCTCGTCGAGGTCGCGGAGGACGTCGGCGAGGCGTTCCCATCGGAGGTTGCGGCGGCGGTCGGCGGCCGCGCCGGCGCCGGCCGGTTCGGTGCCGGGGCGGCCGAGCCACCACAGTTGGACCCGGCCGAGGCCCTTCAAGGCCCGGGGGCGGAGGGGGCGGGCGGTGAACTGGTCGGAGGCCTCGGCCATGAGGGCGGCGTGGAAGTCGTCGGAGGCCAACACGGTGCCGGGGTTGGCGATGTTGACGATGCGGTGGGCCAGGTTGACGGTGGGGCCGAAGTAGTCGCCGTCGCGGACGAGGACGGGGCCGACGGCCAAGCCGACGCGGACGTCGGACAGCAGGTCGTCGTCGGCGTAGGCGTCGGCCAGGGCCAGGCCGATGCGGGCGGCGTCCGGGGTGTGCTCGACCACGAACATGGCCTCGTCGCCGATCATCTTGACCACCCGGCCGCCGAGGCCGGTGACGATGTCGTGGGAGATCTCCTCGAACCGGCGGACCACGACGGCCAGGTCGTGCTCGGTGAGGTGCTGGCTGAGGAGGGTGAAGCCGACCATGTCGGCGAAGCCGACGGCCAGGACGGGGCTGGCCCCGGACGGCAGGCCGCGGACCCGCAGCAGCATGGTCCGCCGGGTGGCGGCCTGGACGTGGCGGCGCCAGACGAACTCCAGCAACTGGCCCATGGCCGGCAGGGCGCTGCCGGCCATGCTGGCGAAGGCGTCGGCCGCCAGCACGGTGTCGCTCTCCGACACCATGGTCAGCGCGCCGGGCACCAGCTCGGCCTCGGCGATGCGGGCCATCGAGGACCCGATGACCCGGGCCAGTTGCAGGGCCATGTCGACGTCGGTGGCCCCCAGGTCCAGCATGGCCTGGAACAACTGCACCGCCTCGATGTCGAGGTCGGTGAGGGCGCGCTCGTCGTCGCCGACGTCCTGGAACCCGAGGGCCCGCCAGAACCGCTTGATCAGGTCGACCGGGAGGCCGGTCCGGTCGCTGACGTCGCGCTGGGTGTACTTGCGGGCGGCCGGCACCAGTAGCTGGTCCACGGCCAGCAGGTCCAGGACGTCGTCGGCGACGGCACGGTCGATGTCCGCCTCGGTGGCCCCGGCGTCCAGCAGCAGGCGGCGGACGTGGGCCAGTGCGGCGTCGTGGTCGGGCCGGTCGGTCACCGGGCCGGGCTCCCGGTCACTGGGCCAGGCCCTGCTGCAGCAACGGCTCCCACTCGGACCGGGCGGGCCGCTCCATGAGGCAGGCGAGGGCGTCGGCGGGGGTGGTGTCGCCGGCGACGAGGGCGGCGACCTGTTCGGCGATGGGCATCTCCACCCCGGCGGCCCGGGCCAGGTCGACCAGCGGACGGGCGGTCTTCACCCCCTCGGCCACCATGTGCATGCCGCCCAGGATGTCGTCGAGGGTGCGGCCGCGGCCGAGCTGGAAGCCGACGGTGCGGTTGCGGCTGGCCGGGCTGGTGCAGGTGGCCACCAGGTCGCCGATGCCGGCCAGGCCGCCGAAGGTGAGGGTCCTGCCGCCGAGGGCGATGCCGAGCCGGCCCTGCTCGGCCAGGCCGCGCGTGATCAGGACGGCGCGGGTGTTCTCGCCGAACCCCAGGCCGTCGCAGATGCCGGCGGCGATGGCCATGACGTTCTTGCTGGCACCGGCGATCTCGCAGCCGACGACGTCGGTGCCGGTGTAGACGCGGAAGGTGTTGCAGTGCAACTGGTCCTGGACCGCCTGGGCCAGGCCCTCGTCGGGGAGGGCGACCACGGTGGCGGCGGGCTGGCCCTCGGCCACCTCGCGGGCCAGGTTGGGCCCGGTCAGCACCCCGGCCGGATGCCCCGGCAGCACCTGGGCGATGACCTCGGACATGCGCAGGTTGGTGCCCACCTCGATGCCCTTGGCCAGGCTGATGACCGCGGCCCCGTCGGCCAGCGCGGAAGCCATGTCCTCCAGCACCGCCCGGAACCCGTGGGACGGCACGGCGACGAGGACGACGGCGGCACCGGCGACGGCGTCGGCCAGCGACGCGGTGGCCCGCAGCGACTCGGGCAGGGCGATGCCGCGCAGGTACCGCGGGTTCTCCCGTCTGGACGTGATGGCGTCGGCCACCTCGGCGGAACGGGCCCACAGGGTGGTGGCGCCCTTGGCGGCCAGCAGGCCCGCGATGGTGGTCCCCCACGATCCAGCTCCGACGACGGCGACGGTCCCCCGGCCCATGGGACGAGCCTACGGCCGACTCGCCGTGACCGCCGGCCGTTCGCCGCGACAGGCCACCCGGCCCGGCCCATCACGCCGGTGGGGGCGACCCGTACACTGGGCCGGTGATCGTCGGCACCACCGCCGCGCAACCCACGGAGCGGCCATCCACCGACCGGGTGGGCGGCGGGCCGGTGTCGGGCCGCCAGGAAGTGCTGGGCCGCCAGGCGGTGCTGGTCCCGGTGAAGGCGTTCGCGGACGCCAAGCGCCGGCTCGGTGACGCCCTGTCGGACGACGACCGTCAGGCCCTGGTGCGGCGGATGGCCGAACGGGTGGTGGCCGCCGGGTCCCCGCTGCCGGTGGCGGTGGTCTGCGACGACACCGAGGTGGCCGACTGGGCCCGGCGGCAGGGGGCGCTGGTGGTCTGGGAGCCCGGCCGCGGGTTGAACGGCGCGGTGCAGGAAGGGGTGGAACGGCTGAGCGGCATGGGGGTGGAGTCGGTGGTGGTGGCCCACGGCGACCTGCCGCGGGCCACCGGCCTGGCGACGCTCGGGGACTTCGACGGGGTGACCCTGGTCCCGGACCACCAGGGGGACGGCACCAACGTGATCGTCCTGCCGTCGCGGTGCGGGTTCCGGTTCTCGTACGGCCCGGGGTCGTTCGAACGGCACCGGGCCGAATGCGGCCGCCTGGGGATGCCGGTGCGGGTGCTGCAGCTACCGGACCTGGCCCGGGACGTGGACTGGCCGGCCGACCTGCGGTGGACGTGACCGGCTCACCGTCGGGCACCACCGGCGGCCAGCCAGCATCGGGCACCACCGGCGGGCCGGCATCGGGCACCGCCGGCGGCCGGGTGCTGCCGGTGAACGAGCTGCCGGCCCACGGCCCGGTGACGGTGGACCTGCCGGTGCCCCGCCGGGTGCTGGCGGTGGGGGCGCACCCCGACGACATCGAGTTCGGGTGCGGGGCCACGTTGGCCAAGTGGGCGGCGTCGGGCTGCGAGGTGGTCCACCTGGTACTGACCGACGGGTCCAAGGGTAGCTGGGACCCCGGGTCGGACCGGGCGTCGCTGGTGGCCACCCGGCAGCGCGAGCAGCGGGAGGCGGCGGCCATCGTCGGTGGTGGCGAAGTCGGGTTCTGCGGGTTCCCGGACGGCGAGCTGCGCAACGGGGTACGGGAGCAGTGGGAGGTGTGCCGGTGGATCCGGTCCACCCAACCGGACGTGGTGGTGGGCCACGACCCGTGGCGCCGGTACCGGTTGCACCCCGACCACCGCAACGCCGGGTTCGTGCTGACGGACGCGCTGGTGGCGGCCAGGGACGCGCTGTTCTTCGCCGACCAGGAGCTGCCGGCGCACCGGCCGGACGCGCTGCTGCTCTGGGAGGCGGACGAGCCGAACCACGTGGAGAACGTGGAGGGGTTCGCCGCCATCAAGGTCCGCGCCCTGCTGGCCCACCACAGCCAGCACCGGACCACCATGGGCGATCCGGAGGTGTTCGAGCAGCAGGTGGTCGGGCAGCTCTCCCGGCACGGCGCCCTGGCCGGGGTGGCCCAGGGCGAGAGCTTCCGGTTGCTCACCGACCTCTGATCCGACGGCAGGCCCCGTTCGGCGGGCACCCGGCAGACGCGACAGCGGGGCCCGGAGGCCCCGCTGTCGACGTACTGCCACGGCCGGCCTCGCCGGCTGCGGTGGTCGGTTCAGGCCTTCTTGGCCGGAGCCCTCCGGGCGGTGGTCCGCTTGGCCGGTGCCCGCGTGGCGGGGGCCTTGCGAGCCGGCGCCTTCTTGGCCGGGGCCTTCTTGGCAGGCGCCTTCTTGACGGCCCTGACGGCCTTCTTCACCGCCTTGGTGGCCGGCGACCGCTTGACGGCCCTGACGGCCTTCTTCACCACCTTCTTGGCCGGCGCCTTCTTGGCCGGGGCCTTCCTGGCGGGAGCCTTCTTCGCCGGCGCCTTCTTGGCCGGCGACTTCTTCACCGCCTTCTTGGCCGGGGCGCGGGTCACCGTCTTCTTGGCGGCGACCTTCTTCGCCGGGGCCTTCTTGGCCGGGGCCTTCTTCGCCGGCGCCTTCTTGGCCGGCGCGCGCTTCGTGGCCTTCTTGGCCGGCGCCCGCTTCTTTGCGGCTACTGCCACAGGTGCACCTCCCTAGGAGTGTCAGTACTGACTCGAGGTGAGCCTGCGGCCGACCGGACGTGCCGGCATCCGCATTGCTTCACCGTTCCGTTGTCTGTTGGTTCCAACCACCCCGGCCGGCCCGACGGTTCGACATACGGTCCGAACGCCGACCGGTGTGGTCCTCTGCTTCCTCGATCCGCATCGAAGCGTCGCGATACGCACACTGCGGAAGACCGTTGATTGTGATGGCCGAGCGACCTCACCAACGCCTTCCGCGGGCTTGCATCCGCATCGATCGTTCCTCGTTGCGTTTCGAGTTCCTTACAATCACAGTTGGTTTCCGCGCCAAGGTCAAGCATCGTCCGGCGCGATGCGTCTGCACGCGACGTCGACGGCGACGCGCACCGTGACGACGACACCACCGTCGCGGTGGTCGGCACAGTGGTCGGAACGGTGGTCGGCGCGGCAACCGGCGCAGTGGCCGGGCCTCTACCTCGGCGCTGCCGGTGACGGTTGGGCATGGGCCGGTGCGGAGCAGTCGGTGTTGGTGTTGGGCCCGTCGCGGTCCGGCAAGACGTCGAGCCTCGTGGTGCCCAATGTCCTTGCCGCGCCTGGGGCCGTGGTGTCGACGTCGACCAAACCGGACGTGTTGCAGGCCACCGCGACGGCACGGTCGGCGCGCGGCTGGACGTTCCTCTACGACCCCAGCGGCACGGTCGATCCACCGAGCGGCGTGCACCGGATCGGGTGGTCGCCGGTGAACAACGGCGACCGGTGGGACGGCGCGTTGGCCACCGCGGACGCCATGGTGCGGACGGCCCACGCGGTGCGGTCGTCGGCGGCGGTGACGGCGACGGCGGGCGACCACTGGTCGGAGCGGGCGGTGGCGCTGCTCGCGCCGCTGCTGCACGCCGCGGCGCTGGACCGGCGGTCGATGGCCACGGTGCTCCACTGGGTGGACCGCCACGACGGTGCCGACGCGTTGGCCGTGCTCGGTGACCGGGGACCGGAAACGGGACCGGCGACGGACCTGCTGGCCGGCATCCTGACCACCGACGGCCGTGAGCAGTCCGGCATCTGGTCCACCGCCTCCGGCGCGCTGGCCGCCTACCGGTCGGCGCCGGCGCTGTCGTCGACGGAGCCGCCGTTCCTGGACGCCGACGCCTTCTGCGACGGCCCCGGCACCCTGTACGTCTGCGCGACCGGCCGGGCCCAACAGTTGCTGGCGCCGTTGGTGGTGGGGATGCTGGGCGACGTCCGCGACGCCGCCTACCGCCGGGCGGCCGCCGGGCGGCGGACGCCGCCGGTGGTACTGGCGCTGGACGAGGCCGCCAACATCTCCCCGATCCCGGACCTGCCGCAGTTGGTGACCGAGGGTGCCGGGCAGGGACTGCTGGCGCTGACCTGCCTGCAGGACCTGTCGCAGGCCCGGGCCCGCTGGGGCCGGCACGGCGACGCCTTCCTGTCGCTGTTCGGCACCACCCTGGTGCTGCCCGGCATCGCCGACCTGCCCACCCTCGACGCCCTGTCCGCGCTGGCCGGCGAGGTGGAGGTGCCGACCCGCACCGTGGCCCGCGGGCCGGGCCGTTGGGCGGTGCCGTCGACGACGGTGTCCACCACCTTCCGCCGCCGGCTGGCCGTGGACGACATCGCCCGCGGCGCCGACGGTGCCGCGCTGGCCGTGGACGCCCGCAACCGGATCGGCTGGGTCGGCCTGACCCCGGCCTACCGGTGCCAGCCGTGGCGCGACCTGCTGGCCCCGGACCGTGGCCGGGAACCGGCGATGGCCCCGGACCGTGGCCGGGAACCGGCGGTGGCGCCGGACCGTACCCGAACGCCGGCGGTGGCGCCGGACCGTGGCCGGGAGCGCTGACCGGTCACCGACCGAGCCGGAGCTCGGGACCGTCGACGTGCCGTCCGGCGTCCCGCCCGAGCAGCCGCCGGGCGTCGGCCACCCGTCGGGACACCGCGAGGTGGTCGGCCAACTGCCGGGCCGGCATCCGGGACCGTTGGCGGTCGTCCCCCAGCGGGTGCACGACGTCGGCGACGTCCCAGCGGGCCCGGTACCGGTCGATGTCGGCGGCCGCCGATCGCCAGGCCGCCAACTGGTCGGGCCGGCCGGGGCGGGGGCCGAGGGCGGCCAGCAGGTGGCCGTCGGGCACCAACCCGGCCACGGCTCGGCGGGGCTCGGCCGCGCCGACGGCGGCCGGCCACGGGGACAGGGCGTCGACGCACCGCAGGACGTCCGGTGCGGGGGCGCCGCCGTCCAGGGACGACGCCCAGGCGGCCACCACGTCGCGGCGGGCGGCGGTGGCGTGCACCGATCGGACCAGGACGGCCGCGAACCGGTGCTCGTCCACGACGGGTCGGTCGGAGGGACCGGCCCGGCCCGGGGGCTCGGTGGCACTGGCCCGGTACGAGGGCCCGGCGGCACTGGCCCGGTACGGCGCGGCCTGCAGCCGGTCCGGCTCGAAGCCGGCGGCGGCGGCCCGGGCGGCCCACCACCGGCGCAGGAGGTCGGGGGCCGCGGCGGCCTTCGGGTCGCGGGTGGCCGCCCAGGCGACCCGGTCGGCGCGGGACGAGACGCCGCCGTGCGCGGCCAGGTGCTGGGCGATCTGGGCCCGGCGGCCGGAGAAGGCACCGACCACCTCGGGATCGAACCCGGCCACCTCCAGGGTGCCGCCGGGATGCCGGGACCAGGCCAGCCCCAACCGCCGGGCCAGCCGGTGGCGGAGCTCGGCGTCGTGCAGTTGCCCGGCGGCGGCGGCGTGGGCGAACAGTCCACGGCTGTCCAGCCCGGTCCACCGGCCGTCCGGACCGCGGGCCACGTTGGGCAGCACCACGTGGGTGTGCAGGTGCGGGTCGGCGGCCCGACTGGTCCCGTGGGTGAACGCCGCCCCGGCCAATCCGGTGGCCGGCTGCACGGTCCGGTGGTCGGCGGCACCCCGGCGGACGGCGGCGGCGGGGCCGGCGACGTAGTCCATGGCCGCCTGCACCGCCTCCCGGTGGGCGGCGACCACCTCGGCGGCCACCGCCGGGTCGGACAGGGCGGCCAGCAGGCTGACCGACTTGGGCACGGTGAACGTCAGGTCGTAGCCGGCCACCGGGCCCGGACGGGCCACCAGCGGGCGGCCGGACCGGGGGTGCCGGCCGGACAGCAGCAGCCCCAACCGCTCGGCGTCGACCGGGCCGGCGAGGTCGGCCGGACCGGCCGTTCCGGCGGCCCCGTCCCCGACCCAGCAGGCGGCCGGGCCGCCGGGGACCACACCCGGCTCGGCGGCCAGGTCGGCCAGGTAGTACGCCCCAGTCCGGTCCCGCAGGCCCGACACCCGGAGCACTTGCTAGCTGTCCTCAGTGACTTTCATTCATTTTCATGCTATCTCTGTCGCTCGACCCCGGCCGGCGTTCCGGGGTCGGCCCCGGCATACCGACGGAGGACCCGGCGGGCGGCGTCGACGGCCACGCCGGCGAGGTCGGGGGGGCCGAGCACCCGGGCGTGGGGGCCGACCTGGAGCAGCAGCCGTTCCAGCCAGGCCCGGCCGCCGACGGCCAGGGTGACCACGGTGGCGCCACCGGCCGCGGGCCGGGCGTCGAGCACCGGCACGGTGTCGGCCACCCACCGGGCGTCGGGCCCGAGGGCCAACCGGACGGTGACGGCGCCGGGACCGGGGACGAACGCCGACGACCCGTCACCGCGGGCCGGGCCGTCGACCGACCGGGGGCCGACCACCCGGAGGCTGCGGACCCGGTCCACCCGGAACCGGCGCAGGCCGGCGGCGCGGTGGCAGTAGGCGTCCATGTACCAGTGCCCGTCCAGCGACACCACCTCCAGCGGCTCCACCACCCGGAGGGTGGTCTGGTCGGACGACGCCGAGTGGTACTCGATCTCCACCGCCGACCGGTCGTCGACGGCTTGGCGGGCTTCGGCCAGCAACGACGGCTCGTCGAGGTCCACCACCAGGCCCTGGTGGTCACCGAGGACGGCGTCCAGCTTGGCCAGCGCCCGGGCCAGGGCCCCGGTCTCGTCGGCGCCGGGCACCGCCAGGATGGTCCGGGCGGAGGCGGCCAGGGCGAACCCTTCGGCCGCGGTCAGCCGCCTCGGCCGGGCCAGGTCCTCGGGGAGGAACGCCCGTACCGTCTCGTCGGTGACCACGATCTCCAGCAGGGCGTCCGGGGAGTACGGCGGCACCCCGCAGCAGGCCGCCAGCTCCAGCTCGCGCACCACCTCGTCCTCGGCCAGGTTGAACCGGCCGGCGATCTCGGTGATCGGGGCCTCCCCCACCCGGGCCAGCCAACCCACGATGGCCAGCAGCCGGCGCAACCGGCTGCTCGGGTCACGGAGCCGCCCTGCCGGCCCGCCGGTCCCCGGCAGCTCCGACGGTTCCCCGTCGGCACCGGCCGGCCTACCCCCACCGGACAGTGCCGCGGCGCCGCCGGTGGGGTCCACGGCGCCGGAGTCCAGGACGGCGGAGTCCGGGGCGCCGGAGTCCGGGGCGGCGGAATCCAGGCCGGCGGGGTCCAGGGCGGCGACGGCGGGGTCCCAGCGGCCGCCGGCGACGGCCTCCAACCAGGACACCAGGTCGGACCGGAACGACGGGGGCTCCAGCACCTCGGCGTGGTCGAGGAGGCCGAGCACCCAGGACCGGAGGGCGGTGGTGCTGGACACCCCCAGCCGGAGGACGGCGGCGCCGTCGGGACGGCGGTCCTGGACGGCGGCCTGGCCCACCTCTTCGACCACCCGGGGGGCCTCGACGGGGTCCACCCACAGCAGCACGTCGGCGGGGTCGCCGTCGCCGGTCCGCCACGGCTCCTCGGGGGCCTCGGCCGCGGGGTCGAACCCGGCGGGCACCGGCCCGCTGCCGGGGGCGGCGGGGGCGGGGACGCCGTCCACCCGGTCCACCCGGAAGGTCCGGGCGGCCTGCCGGTCGAGGTCCCAACCGATCAGGTACCAGCGGCCGTTCCGAAACCGGACCGCCGCCGGGGCCACCCGTCGGCGGTCGCCGCGGTAGCCGAACGCCACCTCGGCCCGGTGGCGGACGGCGTCGAAGAGGGGGACCAGGGCCGGTGGGGGGACCAGGGCGGCGACCGGCCGGGCCTCGCCGGCGCCGGTGGCCCCCAGCTTCAACAGGGCATCCCGGCCACTAGGATCGCCGAGGTGGACGCCGGCGACGGCGAGGTGCAGAGCGGCCTGCTCGTCCGGCGCCAGCCGGAGGTCCGGAAGGTAGAAGGCGTCCGGGTCGATCCGGTACCCGTACTGGTCGGGACCACCGATCTGCTCGGTGAGCACCGGCATCCCCTCGTCCCGGAGCAGCCGCTTGTCCCGCTCGAACGCCTGCCGCCTGGCGTCGTGGGCGGCCGGGTAGCCGGGGACCTCCCGGGCGATCTCGTCCAGGGTCATCGGTTGGCGGGCGTGCAGCAGCACCAGCACCAGGTCGGTCAGCCGTTCCAGCCGGTCCGGGGTGGCCATCGCGGTCAGCGTAGGGGCAGACGGGCGGGGTGACGACGACGTCCGGGTCCCCGTGGTCGTTCCACCCGCACCCGGTGGCCTGGGCACTGGTGGTGGCCGTGGTGGTGGGGTACGCCGTCGCGGTGCGGCGGCCGGGCTGGGCGGCCGGCCGCCGGCAGGTGTGGGCGTTCGCCGGCGGGGCGGCCACCCTGCTGGTGGCGGCAAGCTGGCCGCTGGCCGACCTGGCCGCCCACTGGCTGCTGGTGGCGCTGGTGCTGCAGCGGCTGCTGCTGATGGTGGCGGCGCCGGCCCTGTTCCTGTTGGGGCTGCCCCAGCCGGTGGTGGTGGCCGCCACCCGGCCGGCCCCGGTGGACGCCGCCGTCCGGGTGCTCAGCCGGCCGCCGGTGGCGGTGGTGGTGGTGACCGCGGTGGCGGTGGGCACGCTGACCACCGGGGCCGTCGACGCCCAGTCGTCGTCGGTCGCCGCCCGGGCCGGCCTCGACCTGCTGGTGCTGGCGTCCGGGTTCGTGCTGTGGCTGCCGGTGCTGCTCCGGCTGCCCGGCACCCCGCGGCCCTCGGCGTTGGGGCGGGGAGGGTACCTGATCGCGCAGTCCATCGTGCCCAGCTTCCTGGCGGTGGTGTGGATCTTCGCCCACCACCCGCTGTACCCGACCTACGGCACCCATGGGCGGGTGCTGGGTCTGGCCCCGGTGGCCGACCAGCAGATCGCCGGCTTCGTGGCCAAGCTCGGCACCATCGCCGCCTTGTGGACGGTGGCCTTCGTGGTGATCACCCGGTCCCAGCAGTCCGGCCCGGCACCGGAGGAGGAGCCGTTGACGTGGGCCGACGTCGAGCGCCAACTGGAGCGGGTGGCCCGCCACGAACGCCGGCACGGCGGCGGCCCGGCCGAGCCGGCCGACGTGGCCGGGCCGGCTGCGGACCCCGGTCCCGAGGGCGACCGCCCGGACGGCTGAGCCCGGACGGCCGAGCCCGCACCGCCGACGGCCGACCGCCGACCGCCGACCGCCGGGCGACGGGCGACGGGCCCACCCGCCGATGGCTACAGCAGGCCCAGGTGGGAGTGGCCGAAGGGCAGGGTGTCACGGCCGACCAGCAGGGTGGCCAGCAACCGGCTGTCGGGGTAGGCCAGCTCCACCACGGCCAGGGTGCCGGACGGGCGGCCGACCGGCCGGCCGACGCCGGCCGCCTCGAAGTGGCCGGCGAACCCGACCAGGCAGACCCGCTGCACCGTGGGGCCCGGCGCGGTGGTGGCGGCGCGGTACAGCAGGTGGCTGTCGGCGGGCAGCGACGACACGTCCACCAGCCGGACGCCGAGCAGCCGGCCGACGTCGCCCACCGCCGCCGACGCGGCCGGCAGGGCGACGTAGCAGCCGCTGTTGGACGTCCCCAGGTCGTTGCGGACCGAGGTGCAGCCGGCCAGCACGGCGGCGGCGGCAAGCACGACCGCGGCCACCGCCGCATGATGCCCCTTCCGACCACCCGCCGGTCTCATGGCTCCACCTCCGCCGCCGGTGACCCGGTGCCGGCGGCGGCCGGGGGCGGGAGGGCACCGACGTCCACCGGTGTCCCCCCTGCGGGGTGCACCGCCACCGCGGCGGCCAGGGCGTGCCGCGGCCAGCGACCCCGCCGGACTCCCCAGGCCAAGCCGCCGCAGGCCGCCCATCCGATCAACAGGACCAGCCAGAAGCTTACGAGCCGGTAGATGAACACCGCGTCGATGCCGGCGGTGTGGACCCCGCCGAAGTAGGCCAGGGCGATGGTGATGCTGCCCTCCACCGCCCCCAGGCCGCCGGGGGTGATGGGCAGGTTGGCCGCGAGCTGGCCGGCGCCGTAGGCCAGCAGCAGGGCCTTCCAGGGGATGCCGGCCCCGACGGTCAGGAAGGCCAGGGCGAAGCAGGAGCAGTCGGCCAGCCAGTTGAGCAGCCCCCACCCGACGACGACCAGGACCTGCCGGCGGTGCAGGCGGACCACCGTCACCCGGGCCACCAGCCCCTCGATCTGGGCCTCCAGGTCGCCGCGGGGCCGGCCGGTCAACCGGTGGGAGGTGCGCACCGCCCAGTTGACCACCGCGGCCAGCGGGCGCTCGTAGAGGAACAGGGCGCCGATGGCCAGGGTGACCACCAGCACCCCGGCCACCACCGGGATCAGGTTCAACGTGGCCCCCTGCTCGGTGGCCAGCACCAGCCCGCCGCTGGCCACCAGGGCCAGGGCCAGGGCGGCGGTGACCGCGCTGCCCACCAGGGCCCAGCCGGCCAGGGCGTCGTCGGCCCCGAACCGCCGGTACCAGCGGAACCCGTACACCGCCGCCAGGGCCGGGCCGCCGGGCAACGAGTTGGTGATGGCCTGCGACGCCAGGGTGACCCCCATGAGGGGACGCCGCCGCGGCTGCAGCCCGCCGGCGTCCAGCAGCCGGTACTGCACCATGGTGAACGCCCCCAGTGACGCCGCCTCGGCGGCCACGGCCACCGGCAGCCACCACCACCGGAGCTGGCCCAGCACGGTGCCGAGGCCGGACAGCTCGCTGCGGTGGCCGTTCAGCTCCTCGACGGCCAGGGCGAGCAGCCCGAAGCTGACCAGCCACCGCAGCACCGGCCAGGACCGACGGAGGGAGGCCCACAGGCGGCCTCCCCAGCCGGCGGCCGGAGGGGGATCAGGCGAGGCCTCTACGGTACCGATAGCGGTCGCGCTCCGTCGTCGGGGTCGTCACCGGCAGCGGTCGACCGTGGCATAGGTGGTCCGGGCGTGCCATCACGAGGTGGCCGCCGATCCTACCCGCCGGCGGCCCCACAACCCTGGCGGTAGCGTGAACCCGCCGTGCCCGACCCGCCCGAACCCGCCCTCGGCGACCCGACCCCGCTCCGGTTCACCGGCGTCCGCCAGCTACCGCCCGACTCGGACGAGGGGCCAGCGGCCGACGCCGTCCGGTTGGATGCGGAGGACGCCGTCCGGTTGGACATGGCCGACCCCGTCCGGTTGGACGTCGACGACGCCGGCCTGGCCGCCACCGGCGCGGACGGGGCGGTGCGCTGGTCGGTCCCGTGGTCCGCGGTGGTCGCGTTGGCCACCCCGGAGCGGACCGCCACGCCGGCCGGCGACGACGCCGTGGTCGTCACCGTGCACATCCGTTCCCCTGCCGACGGGCCCGGTGGCGACCAGGACGGGCAGGTCCGGCGCTTCGCCATCACCACCGCCCAACCGGCCGCGGTCGAGGACGTCCTGTTGGCGGCCGCCCGGTACCGCGGTGTCCCCGCCCACCCCCCACCGGCGGGCCCTCCCGAACGGACGGCCGGCCCGCGGTTCGACGCGCTCGGTCCCGTCCGGATACCCGGCCAGGTCGCCAAGGCCGGGCCGGCGCCGGTCAATGCGGTGCAGGTGGACGCAGTGCAGGTGGACGCAGTGCCGCCGGTGGACGAGGCACCGCCAGCCGACCCGGTGCCGGCGGAGCCAGCACCGCTGGTCGAGCACGTCCCGGCGCCCGGTGCCGAGGCACCCGGTGCCGAGGTGGCCGGCGACGACGCGGATCGGTCGGCGCCGTGGTGGGTGGTGGTGCCGGCGGTGGCCGGAACCGGGGCGGTGGTGGCGGTGCTGCTGCTGGCCGCCGGCCATGTCGTCCACCTCTGAGGGGACCGGTCCGGCCGGCGGGGTGCCGGGGGTCAGCCGAAGGAGGCGCTGCGGAGCTCTTCGACGGACAGCTCGGCGGTGGTGTTGCCGCCGCACTGGGTGCAGTGGTCGACGTGCCGCCAGGACCGGAGCAGGCGGGTGCCCTCGGGGTTGAGCAGGACGACGAACGACTCGGACAGGGGGTCCAGCTCCAGACCGAAGTAGGGCCGCCAGGCGGTGGACGCCTGATGGGCGTCCAGGTCCAGGCCCTTCAGGATGCGACGGAAACGCATGCGCTCGGTGTCGAAGAGCCAGGTGCTGTGGCACGACTCCAAGACCAGGGGCGCTTCGGCGGCGGTGCCCTCCACGCCCGCGATCATGCCCCAGAAAGATAAGGAATCACCATCGGAAATATTGCGGTTCTATGACGGTCGTGACGGGTGCATGGACCCGCCGCGTCACCGGGGTTTCAGGACGAATTTCGTCACGGAGCGGTCACCGGGCGCCGGCGGGGGCGCCGAAACCGGGGCCCGTCGCGGACGGCTACAGGGGGCCGCCGTCGTGCTTGCGGCCGGGCAGCAGCTCCCGCTTGGTGATCAGGATGGCCAGGGTGGAGGCCAGCACCGCCCGGGTGTCGGCGGGGTCGATGACGCCGTCCACGAACCCCCGCTCGGCCGCCGGCCAGGGGGCCAGGAACTGGACCCGGTACTGCTCCTCCAGCTCGGCCCGCTGGGCCTCGTCGGCCCGGCGGTGCAGGATCTGGACGGCCCCGGGGGCGCCCATGACGGCGATCTCGGCACCGGGCCAGGCCAGGCACAGGTCGTTGCCGAGGCCCTTGGAGTCCATGACGATGTAGGCCCCGCCGAACGCCTTGCGGAGGATCAGGCAGACCCGCGGCACGGTGGCCTCGGCGTAGGCGAAGGCCAGCTCGGCCCCGTGGCGGATCATGCCGCGCCATTCCAGGTCCTTGCCGGGCAGGAACCCGGGGGTGTCCACCAGGGTGACGATGGGCAGGTTGAAGGCGTCGCACAGCCGGACGAACCGGGCCCCCTTCTGGGATGCCGCGATGTCCAGGGTGCCGGCCAGGGCACGGGGCTGGCTGGCCACCACCCCCACCGGCCGGCCGGCCAGCCGGACGATGGTGGTGACGAGCTGCGGGGCCCACCGCGCCCACAGCTCGCGGGTGACGCCGTCGTCGGCCACCGCCCCGATGACGTCGCGGACGTCGTAGGAGGCGTTGTCCCGGGCCGGCACCACCTCCCGGAGCTCCGGCACCGGGCGGTCGGCCGGATCGTCGGTGGGGGCCAGCGGGGGCTCGTCGTCGGCGTGGTCGGGGAGGAGCTCCAGCAGCTCGGCGACGGCGTCGTCGGGGTCGTCGGTCTCGACGGCGCACAGCCCGCTGGACGCCGAGTGGACGGCCATGCCGCCGAGGGCCTCCAGCCCGACGCGGACCCCGGTGAAGGCCTCCACCATGGCCGGGCCGGACACGAACGCGACGGCCGACGGGGTCATCACCACCAGGTCGGCCAGGCCCAGCAGGAGGGCCGGGCCGGAGATGACCGGGCCGGTGGCCACGGCGATCACCGGCACGATGCCGGAGCAGGCCGACACCGCCGCCGCGGCCCGCCCCCAGCCGTGGAGGGCGTCGATGCCGTCGGAGACGTCGGCGCCGCTGGAGGCCAGTTGCAGCACGAGGGGAAGCCGCTGCCGGAGGGCTAGCCGGGCGGCGGCGGCCAGGCTCTCGCCGTCGCGGCGGGCCAGCGCCCCGCGGCGGCGGTCGGAGGCGGTGCGGGCCACCACGGCCTGCCGGCCGCCGAACCGGGTGAGGGTGACCTGGACGGTGCCGTCGACGCCGGCGCGGACGCGCACCGCCGGCTCCGTCGAGGTCACCGCCGCCGTCGGTGACAGGGGCACGTCAACGCCCGTCGAGGCCGTCCCGACGCCACGGCCCGGAGCGGCCGCCGGACTTCTCCCACAGGGCCACCTGGTCCACCGTCATGGTGCGGTCCGCCGACTTGCACATGTCGTAGACGGTGAGGGCGGCCACGGTGCAGGCGGTCATCGCCTCCATCTCCACCCCGGTGCGGTCGACGGTCTCCACCTGCACCTCCACCTCGACGTAGTCGTCGCCGATCGAGAAGTTGACGGCCACCGACCCGACCAGCACCGGGTGGCACATCGGGATGAGCTCCGCCGTCCGCTTGGCGGCCTGGATGCCCGCGATGCGGGCGGCGGCCAGCACGTCCCCCTTGGTGATGGCGTTGTTGGCCACCTTGGTGGTGGTCTCCGGCAGCATCCGCACCCGGCACCGGGCCAGGGCCCGCCGGTGGGTCTGCTCCCTGGGGGTGACGTCGACCATGCGGGCGCCGCCGAGGGGGTCGAGGTGGGTGAGGCTGCGATCGGACACGCCGAGAGTCTACGACGACCGTCCGTACGGTAGGATTGGCACTCGAAGGTAGAGAGTGCCAACGGGGGGCGAGGGCCCGAGCGGACGAGAGACGAGAGAGCGGAGCGGAGCAGCAACCATGCCGACCTACGAGTACGCCTGCACCTCCTGCGGCCACCACACCGAGGCCGTCCAGTCGTTCTCGGACGATCCGCTGACCACCTGCCCGGACTGCGGCGGCCCGCTCCGCAAGGTGTACGGCGCGGTCGGCATCGTGTTGAAGGGCAGCGGCTTCTACAAGACCGACAGCCGGTCGACCAACGGGTCGTCCAAGCCGTCGGCCGACAAGGGCTCCGGCGACAAGGGATCGGACGGTGGCGGTTCCGGCGGGTCCGACAAGGGGTCCGGAGCCTCCAAGGCGGAGTCCGGGTCGTCGACCGGAGCCGGCGCCGCCAAAGAGGGGTCGAAGCCCGAAGGCGCCAAGGCCGCCGCGGCCGGCTGACCCCGCCGGTGCCTCCCCGGCCCGGCGGCGGGGCTACGCCCCGCTGAGCTGCATGTCGCCGACCGCCAGGGTCTGGCCGGCGGCGATGCCGGGCAGCCACTCCAGGTCGCCGCCGACGTGCAGGATGGACTGCAGCATCCGCTGCAGGGTGGACGCCACCGTCACCTCCCGGACCGGCTCGGCCAGCACCCCGTTGCGGATCGTCAGCCCCTCCGCCCCCACCGAGAAGTCGCCGCTGACCGCGTTCACCCCGGAGTGCACCCCGGTGACCGACTGGACGTACAGCCCCTCCCCCACCTCGGCCAGGATGGCGTCCTGGTCCAGGGTCCCCGGCGCCAGCACCAGCGCCCGGCACCCCGCCCCGGGGGTCCCGGAGAACCCGCCCCGGACCGCCGACCCGGTGGACACCGTCCCCGCCCGCCGGGCCGACACGGTGTCGAACAGGAACCCCCGCAGCACCCCGTTCTGCACCAGCACGTTCCGGCGGCAGGCCAGCCCCTCGCCGTCGTAGGTGGCCGCCCCGTACGCCCGGGGGTCGGTGGGGTCGTCCACCAGGGTCACCGCCGGGGTGGCCACCTGCTCGCCGACCCGGCCGGCGAAGAACGACCGGCCCTTCACCACCGCCTCCCCGGACAGCGCGGAGGAGATCACCGACAGCAGCGTGGACACCACCCGGGGGTCGAACACCACCGCGCACCGACCGGACCGGGCCCTGCCGGCCCCCAGCATCCGCACCGCCCGCTCCACCGCCTGCGCCGCCGCCCGGTCCGGGTCCAGGCCCCCGGCCGACCGGCCCACGGTGAACCCGCTGCCGGTCTGCGAGTCGGCCCCCTCGCCGGCGATGGCCGACACCGACAAGAACGCGGACGTCCGCCGGGTGGTGGCCCGGATGCCGGTGGTCGACGCCAGGGCCACCTCGACGCTGCCGTCGCCGTAGTCCGCCGAGTCCACCTGCCGCACCCTGGGGTCCGCCCCGCGCACCTGCCGCTCCAGGGCCAGCGCCAGGTCCACCTTGCGGTCGGTGGGGGTGGCGCCGAAGTCCGGGTCCCACAGGTCCAACTCCTTGGCCGGCACCCCGTCGGGGACGGCCAGCACCACGTCGGGGTCCGGGGTGGCGTACACCGCGTTGTCCCGGGCATCGGCCAGGGTGGCGGCCACCACGTCGGGCTCCAGCGACCCCGCCCAGGCGAACCCGGCCCGGTTGCCGTCGTCGTCGCCCTCCCCGGCCAGCACCACCCGGATGCCCACCCCGCTGGACGACGCCGACGACAGCGACTCCACCGCGCCGTCGTAGGCCCGGATCTCGGTGTCGTGGCCGCGGGCCACGTACACCTCCAACTGCTCCCCCGGCACCGCCCGGTCCACCAGGGAGGTGGCCAGGTCCAGAAGCTCCGTCATCCCCTCACCCTTCTCCTGCCGCTGCCGCCCCTGCGGCGGCCCGTCATGCCGCGGTCCCGCCGATGGTGACCCCGGTGATCCGCAGGGTGGCCTGCCCGCAGCCCACCGGCACGCTCTGGCCGTCCTTGCCGCAGGTGCCCGGGGTCATGGCGAAGTCGGTGGCGACCGCGTCGATCCGGCGGAGCACCTCCGGCCCGTTCCCGATGAGGTTGGCGTCGCGGAGCGGCTCGGTGATGCGGCCGTTCTCGATCAGGTAGGCCTCGGTGGTGCCGAACACGAAGTCGCCGGTGGTGGTGTTCACCTGGCCGCCGCCCAGCTTGGCCACGTAGACGCCGTGGGGGGTCTGGGCGACGATCTCGTCCGGGTCGTCCCGGCCGGCCAGCAGGAAGGTGTTGGTCATCCGCACCATCGGCAGGTGCTGGTAGCTCTGCCGCCGGCCGTTCCCCGACGACGCCCGTCCCTCCTTGCGGGCCCGCAGCCAGTCCCACAGGTAGTCGGTCAGGACGCCGTTCTCGATCAGCACGTTCCGGGCCGCCGGGTGCCCCTCGTCGTCGATGGCGAAGTTGCCCCACTCCCCGGCCACCGTGCCGTCGTCCACCAGGGTCACCAGCGGGCTGGCCACCTGCTGGCCGACCTGCCCCACGTACACCGACGCGTCCTTCACGATGTGGTCCGCCTCCAGGCCGTGGCCGCAGGCCTCGTGGAACAGGATGCCGCCGCTGCCGCCGGCCAGCACCACCGGCACCTCCCCCGACGGCGCCGGCCGGGCCGCCAGCTTGGACAGCGCCCGAACCGCCGCCGTCCGGGCCACCTCGTCCACGTCCACCTGGTCGAACACCTCGAACCCCACCGTCCGGGCCACGCTCTCGTACCCGGTCTGCATCCCGGTGTCCCCGGTGGCGATGCACACCACGTTGAACCGGGTCCGCACCTGGTCGTCCTCGGCCAGCCGGCCGTCCGAGGTGGCCACCAGCACCCGCCGGCGGGAGTCGCCGTAGCCGGCCTGCACCTGGGACACCGCGCCTCCGGCCGACCGGGCGGCGTCGTCCGCCCGGGTCAGCAGCTCCAGCTTGGTGGCCTTGGCCACCGTGGACGGCAGCACCGCCGCCCGGGCCGACGCCGGCCGCCGGTCCGCCAGGGCCACCGTCCGGACCCCGCCGCCGCCCTCCCGGGCCACCGCCGACGCGGCCTCCGCCGCGGCCAGCAGCCCGGCCTCGGTCAGGTCGGCGGTGTGGGCGAACCCGGTGGTCTCCCCCACGATCACCCGGATGCCGGCGCCGCGCTCCCGGCCCGACGACAGCTCCTCCACCTTCCGGTCGTCCAGCACCGCGCCGGACGTCTGCCGGTCCTCCACGAACACCTCCGCCAGGTCCCCGCCCCGCGCCAGGGCGGCCCCCAGCACCCGTTCGAGCACCGGGGCCTCCACCAGCGGGGCGTCCGCCGGGCCGGCGGCCGACCTATCGGTGGAGGGGGCCATCGGACAGGGCGTTCTCGGGGGCGGTTCGCACGGGCGGTATCGTAATCGTCGTGACCGGCGGTCCATCCGAGGCTCCGGCGCCACTCGACCCCGGGTTGGCGACCGGATTGAACGCCAGGGTCTCCCTGGTGGTCACCGACGCGGACACCGCCGCCTCCCTCGGCTCCGGGGACGTCCCGGTGCTGGGCACCCCGCGGCTGGTGGCCCTCTGCGAAGCGTCCAGTTGCCGGGCCCTGGACGGCCACCTCGGCGCCGGCCGGACCAGCGTGGCCTCCCGCATCCAGTTCGACCACCTCGCCCCGGTGGCCGTCGGGTCCACCGTCGTCGCCGAGGCCACCCTCGAACGGGTCGAGGGCCGCCGGTTGGGCTTCACCGTCTCCGTCAGCCGGCACACCGACGGTGGCGACACCGCCCTGGTCGGCGCCGGCCGGCTGGTCCGGGTGCTGGTCGACCGGACGAAGTTCCTGGCCAAGGCCGGCGTTCCCGGCTCCGGCTGAGCCAGCCGCCCCTTCCGGCGCCGTACCGGCACGGCCGGACCACCACGGCCGGCCCGGCCCGGAGCACCGCCCGGCGACCGCCGGCGAGGTAGCACCGCCCGGCGACCGCCGGCGAGGTAGCGTGGCCGCGGCGGCACCTTCACGATCGCCGCCCCACCTCCTGACGATGATCCTGCCCCGCATCGAGACCCCGGCCGACGTCCGCAACCTGAGCCCGGACGAGCTGGCGGAGCTGGCCGCGGAGATCCGGACGTTCATCGTGGAGGCGGTCACCACCACCGGCGGCCACCTGGGCTCCAACCTCGGCGTGGTGGAGCTGACCCTGGCCCTGCACCGGGTGTTCGAGTCCCCGAGGGACGCCATCCTGTGGGACACCGGCCACCAGGCCTACGTGCACAAGCTGCTGACCGGCCGCCGGTACGGGTTCCGGGAGCTACGGCAGGCCGGCGGGATGTCCGGCTACCCCAACCGGGCCGAGTCGGAGCACGACTGGATCGAGAACAGCCACGCGTCGACGGTGCTGTCCTACGCCCACGGCCTGGCCACCGCCCTGGAGCTGCAGGGCACCGTGGCCGGCCGCGGCGGCGACCGCCGGGTGGTGGCCGTCATCGGTGACGGCGCCCTGACCGGCGGGATGGCCTACGAGGCCCTCAACAACCTCGGCCACTCCGGCCGGCGGGTGGTGGTGGTGCTCAACGACAACGGCCGGTCCTACGCCCCCACCGTGTCCCACCTGTCCCGCAGCCTGACGTCGCTCCGGCTGAACCCCACCTACGTGCAGACCAGGGAGCGGGTCCGGGCGCTGCTGCGGGACATCCCCGGCGTCGGCCAGCTTGCCTACTCCGGGGTGCACGGGGTGACCAGCGCCCTGCGGGAGGTGGTGTCGCCGCACACCTTCTTCGAAGCCCTCGGGGTCCGCTACGCCGGCCCCATCGACGGCCACGACTTCGACCAGTTGGAGCAGGCCCTGGAGCACGCCGCGGCCTGGGACGGGCCCATCGTGGTGCACGTCCTCACCCAGAAGGGCCGCGGCTACGCCCCGGCCGAGGAGGACGAGATCCAGCGGCTGCACGACGTCAAGGCGATCCGCCGTGCGGCCGTCGACGGCCCGGCCGCCCTCGACACCCCGGTGGGGGCCGGTGAGATCGACACAGTGCCGGCGGCGCCGGTTGCCGCAGCGGCTGCGGCGGCCGCGGCCGGACCGGTGGCCGGGCACGACGGCTCCGGCGGACCCGGGACCGGGCTGGCGGCCATCCGGCCGACCACCTACACCGACGCCTTCACCCGGGCCCTGCTGGCCCTGGCCGAGGAACGGCCGGAGATCGTGGCCCTGACCGCCGCCATGCCCGGCCCCACCGGGCTGCTGCCGTTCCAGGCCCGGTTCCCGGACCGGTTCTACGACGTCGGCATCGCCGAGCAGCACGAGGTGACCGCGGCCGCCGGCATGGCGATGGGCGGCCTTCGGCCGGTGGTGGCGGTGTACTCCACCTTCTTCTGCCGGGCCTTCGACCAGGCCAACCTGGACGTCGGGCTGCACAACCTGCCGGTGGTCTACGCCCTGGACCGGGCCGGGATCACCGGGGACAACGGCCCCAGCCACCACGGCGTGCTGGACCTGGCGCTGACCCTGGCCATCCCCGGCATGACGGTGTTCGCCCCGTCGTCGGCCGAGGACCTGGAGGTGATGCTGCGGACCGCCGTCGACCTGCCCGGCCCGGCCGCCATTCGGTACCCGACCACCGCCCCGGCGGAGCACGGCCCCACATCGGTCGGGGTGGGCCTGGACGCCCGCAAGGTCCGCACCGGCGACCGGTCGGTGTGCCTGCTCGGGGTCGGCAAGCTGCTGACCGCCTGCCGGCAGGCCGCCGACGAGCTGGCCCGGGCCGGCGTCGACGCCACCGTCTGGGACGTCCGGGTGGTCAGCCCCCCGGACCCGGCCATGCTGGCCGACGCCGTCGACCACGCCCTGGTGGTCACCGCCGAGGACGGCGTCCGGCTGGGCGGCGCCGGCACCTTCCTGGCCGACGCCGTCCGGAAGGCCGCCGCCGAGCAGGGCCGGCCGGCCCCGCCGGTGGTCAACCTGGGGCTGCCCCGGGCGTACATCCCGCAGGGCCGCGCCGACGACATCCTGGCCGGCCTGGGCCTGGACGGCCACGGCGTGGCCGGCAGCGTCCGCGACGCCCTCCGGCTGCACCGGGTCCAGCCGTCCGGGTTGGCTCCGGCCCCCAGCGCTGGTAGCTGAGCCACAGGCCGCCGGGCGGCGGCGGGTCGGCTATCGGCTGGGGACGGGCGGCGGTCGCCGGCGGGGGGACAGACCACGGGGCCCGGGGGCCGGGGGCCGGGCTCAGCCCTTGTTGGCCCCGCTGGCCCGGACGAAGTCGTTGACGGCGTAGTAGGCGTCGATGGACTCGCCGGCGTCGCCCCAGAAGCCGTCCAGCACGTCGTAGGCCATGCTGCCCTGGTCGACGTAGTGGTTGTTGACGTCGGTGATCTCCAGCTCGCCGCGGCCGGACGGCTCCAGGGTCTTGATGACGTCGAACACCTCGGCGTCGTAGCAGTAGATGCCGGTGACCCCGAAGTTGGAGGCCGGGTGCTCCGGCTTCTCCACGATCCGTACCACCCGGCCGGTGTCGTCCAGCTCCGGCACCCCGAGGTGCCGGAGGTGCTCGGGCTCGTCCACCGGGGTCAGCAGGATGCGGGCCCCCACCGGGTTGGCCTCGAAGGCGGCCACCATGGGCCGGATGGACCGCTCCACCACGTTGTCCGCCAGCATCACCAGGGCCGGTTCGCCGTCGGCGAACCGCTCGGCCAGGCCCAGGGCCTCGGCGATGCCGCCGGGGCGCTCCTGGTAGCCGTACGACAGCCGGTCGATGCCGAACTCGTGGCCGTTGCCCAGCAGCCGCAGGAACTCCCCGGCGTGGGTGCCGCCGGTGACCAGCATGATCTCGGTGATGCCGGCGTTGACCAGCGCCTCGATCGACCACTGCACCATGGGGCGGTCGTAGATGGGCAGCAGGTGCTTGTTGGTGATCCGGGTCAGCGGGTACAGCCGGGAGCCGGTGCCGCCGGCCAGCAGGATGCCTTTCACGGCCGCACACCCTACGACACGGTGGCTCAGTTGAAGGTGAGCACCCCCCGGGCGACCCGGCCGGCGTGCATCTCGTCGATGATCTCCCCGATGGCCTCCAGCGGCCGGGTGAGGCTGACCAGCTCGTCCAGGAGGAGCCGGCCGGACTTGTAGAGGTCGATCATCAACGGGATGTCGTGGTGGGGCCGGGCGGAGCCGTAGCGGTTGCCGAGCAGGCCACGGTCGACGTAGGCGAGGGCGTTGACGTCGACGGCCACCTCGGTGCCCTGCGGCGGGATGCCGAGGGCGACGGCGTTGCCGCCCCAGTCCAGGCAGTCGAGGGCGCTGCGCAGCACGGCGGGGTGGCCGACGCAGTCGAAGGCCCAGGCCACCCCGCCCTGCGGGCCGAGGGCCCCCGACGCCAGCTCCCTGTTCGGGGGGACCAGCTCCCGGACGGCGGCCGCGGCGTCGCCGTCGGAGGCGTCGACGAAGTCGGTGGCCCCGAACTGCCGGGCCAGCGGCTCCTTGGCGGCCACGGTGTCCACCGCCACGATGCGGGTGGCCCCGGCGATGCGGAGGCCCTGGATGACGTTGAGGCCGACGCCGCCGACGCCGAACACCGCCGCGGTCTCCCCCGGGCGCACCCGGGCCCGGTTGAGGACGGCGCCGACGCCGGTGAGGACGCCGCAGCCGATGAGGCAGGCGGAGGTCAGCGGCACGTCCTTCGGGATGCGGACCGCCTGGACCTCGGAGACGACGGTCAGCTCGGAGAACACGGAGGCCGCGGCGAAGTTGTAGGCCGGCTGCCCTTCGAAGGTGAACGGGGTGCCGATGTTGCCGAGGGACCGCCGGCAGCGGGTGGGCTGGCCGGTGCCGCAGGCCCGGCAGGCCCCGCAGTTGGCCAGGGTGGCGATCACCACGTGGTCGCCGGCCTTCACCGACCGCACCTCGGAGCCGACGGCCTCGACCACCCCGGCGCCCTCGTGGCCGAGGACCACCGGCGGCGGGAACGGGATGGTGCCGTTGATGACCGACAGGTCGGAGTGGCAGACCCCGGCGGCGCCGACCCGGACCAGTACCTCCTTCGGCCCGGGGTCCCGAACAGCCAGGGCGTCGGTGACGGTCAACCCGTCGGTGGTGTACACGATCCCTCGCATGCTCATCTTCTCCTCTCGTAGGTCACTGCCTTGTCGACCCCCCCGACGAACCGACGACGGAGCTCGCCCTTCACGATCTTGCCGATGGCGTTGGCCGGCAGCGCGTCCACCACCACCGCGTACCGCGGCACCTTGTAGTTGGCCATGGCCTCCCGGGACCACGACAGCACCCGGTCGGCGTACCCCGCCGGGTCGTCGCCCTGGTAGGCCAGGTACACGCAGCCGACCTCGCCCATGCGGTCGTCGGCCACCCCGACCACCGCCAGCGGCCCGACGCCGGGGCAGCCGCGGAGGATGCCCTCGATCTCGGCCGGGTAGGCGTTGAAGCCGCCGGTGACGAACATGTCCTTGAGCCGGTCCGTGATGGCCACGTTGCCGGCGTCGTCCATGACGCCGACGTCGCCGGTGTGCAGCCAGCCGTCCCGGTCCACGGCCTGGGCGGTGGCTTCGGGGTCCTCCCAGTAGCCCCGCATGACGACGTAGCCCCGGACCAGGATCTCGCCGGCCTCCCCGGCCGGCAGCTCCTTGCCGTCGCCGTCGGCGATCCGCACCTCCACGTCCGGCAGGGCACGGCCCGACGTCCGGGCCACCACCTCCGGCGGGTCCGACCGCCGGCACATGGTGACGGTGCCGCAGGACTCGGTCAGGCCGTAGGCCGTGAGCACGGTGGTGAACCCCAGCTCCTCCCGCATGGCCACCACCAGCTCCACCGGGATGATGTCGGCCCCGGTGGTGGCCAGCCGCAGCGACGACAGGTCGTGGGCCGCCCGGTCGGGGTGGGCCAGCAGCCCCCGGAACAGGGTCGGGGGGCCGGGGAGGACGGTGATCCGCTCGGCGGCGATCCGGTCCAGCACCCGGTCGACGTCGAACACCGGCTCCGGGACGATGGTGGCCCCGTACATCAGGCTGGCCAGCATGCCGGCCTTGTAGCCGAAGGTGTGGAACAGCGGGTTGACCAGCAGGTACCGGTCCCCGGCCCGCAACCCGGCCAGGGCGGCCCAGGTGCCGTACTCCCGCAGGGTGGTGGACTGGATCGACATGACCCCCTTGGGGTGCCCGGTGGTGCCGGAGGTGAACAGCAGGTCGGACACGTCGTCCGGCTGCACCGACGCGGCCCGCGCCGCTGCGGCGTCCGGCGGCACCGACGCGGCCCGTTCCAGGTAGTCGTCCAGCCCCCGCACCGGGATCTCCCGAGGGCCGGTGGTGCCGTCCTCGGCCGGCCCGGCGGTCACCGATCCCACCCCGGCCGCGTCCCCCTCCCGGCGGACCACCACCACCTCGGCCAGATGGCCCACGTCCTGGCCGTCCAGCATGGCCGGGTAGTCCACACCCAGGAACCCCTGGACGGTCAGCAACACCCTGGCCCCGGAGGCCCGCAGGATGTAGGCGGCCTCCCCGCCCTTGAACCGGGTGTTCAGGGTCACCACGATCGCCCCGGCGCCCATGGCCCCCAGCGCGCCGACCACCCACTGGGCGCAGTTGGGCGCCCAGATGGCCACCCGGTCCCCCTTGGCCACCCCCGACGCCATCAGCGCCCGCGACAGCGTCCCGGCGGCTTCGGCCAGCTCCCCGTAGATCAGCCGGATCGGGCCGTCGGCCACCGCCTCGGCGCCGGGCCGTCGGCGGGCGACGTCGGCCAGCATCGCCGGCACCGTTCCCCAGCGCAGGTCGGCCCGGGGGTCCTGCACCTCGTGGGCCCACGCGATCCAGTCGTCCCAATCGGACGGACCGGCCGTGGTCGGAGCGGCAGCGGGTGGGGTGTCCATGGCACCGGTAGGTTACCGAACTGCGCCGAAGGCATCTGATGGACCGTCAGGTGCCGGCGGTGGGCGGGCCGGCGGGTCGGCGGGCGGCGGTTGGCGGGCGGTAGGTCGGCGGTCGGCGGGCGGCGGTCGGCGGCGGTCGATAGGTGACGGCCGGGGCGGTAGGCGGGTCGGCGGGCGGTAGGTCGGCGGCCGGCACAGCCGGGCCGGCCACGGCCAGGAATGGGCGGCCGGCGGCGGCGTTGTAGTAGGCAACGTGACAACGATCCGGCAGGGCGGCGTGGGCCGATCCTGGCCGAACGGTCGGGCGGCCGGCCGAGGAAGGGAGGGCATGGTGACGACTCCCGGGACGACCCCCGGCACCTCGGAGGTGCAGTTGAGCGACCAGGAATGGCGGGAGCGGCTGACCCCGGACCAGTACCAGGTGCTCCGGCAGAGCGCCACGGAACCGGCCTGGTCCGGGGAGCTCTTGCACGTCGACGGCAACGGCGTCTTCCACTGTGCCGGCTGCGGCGCCGCACTGTTCTCCACCGATGCCAAGTTCGACTCCGGGTCCGGGTGGCCCAGCTTCGACCGGGCCATGGCCGCCGGCACCATCGTGGAGAAGCCGGACCACAGCCACTTCATGGTGCGCACCGAGATCACCTGCGCCCGCTGCGGGGGCCATCTCGGCCACCTGTTCCCCGACGGCCCCACCGATACCGGCATGCGCTACTGCGTGAACTCCCTGGCCCTGGACTTCTCCCCGGAGGCCGGCAGCAAGGGAGACGGGGACGGGGACGGCGGAGATGGGGACGGGGACGGCGGGACAACGGCCGAAACTGGTGGCGTCCCCGGCGCCTGACCGCCTTCCGAGGTTGGTGGCGCCCCCGGCGCCTGACCGGCCGCCGGGCGGCCGTCAGCCGGCGAGGCGACCCTCCACCAGGTCGAAGACGGCAGCCATCCGGTCGGCCTCGACGCGGCAACCCAGCCGGGCCAGGACCACTTCGGCCAGCGCCAGGGCACCGCAGACCTCGATGACCTCGTCCTTGGTGTAGCAGACGGACGGCCGGAGCCGGGCCGGCGGCGGCGACCCGGCTCCCCCGCGGTCCGTGGCCGCCAGGCGACCACCAACGCTCCGGCGGCCGCCATCGCCACCACGGCCGCCAGCGCTACCACGACCGGGGCCAGCGAGGTCGGCCCCGGCCACCGGGGCAACCACCCCGCCGGGACGGCCGGCCACCAGAGGGGCAGGCCGAACGATGCCGTCGGCGGCGCCACCGGTCACGCGTCTCCCGTCGCGGCTGCCTTGGCACCGGCTGCCTTGGCACCGGCTGCGTTGGCGCCGGCTGCGTTGGTGCCGGAGGGCACGGATGCCGAGGCGGCGGCGCCTTCGCCGGCGGGAGGACCCCCGGCCCGGTCGTTGCGGGCCACGGTGGCGGTGGTGAACCGGAGGCTCAGGCCGATCTCCTCGGCCACGATCTCCACCCTGGACCGGCGCTCCCCCTGGTCGGTCTCCCAACTGTGCTGCTCCAACCGGCCGGTGACCATCACCCGCATGCCCTTGCCCAGGCTCAGGGCGACGTTCTCGGCCAGTTCCCGCCAGCAGACCACGTCGAAGAACGAGGTCGACTCCTCCCACTCCTTGGTCTCCCGGTCCATCCAGCGACGGTTGACGGCCAGGCCGAGCTGGACGTTGGCGTGGCCCTCCCGGGTGTAGCGGACTTCGGGTTCCCGGGTCAGGTTGCCGGTGACGGTGGTGCTGTTGCTCACGGTCGGTTCCTCCCTGTCGATCCTGTCGGTGCCGGTGGGCGCCGGCGGAGACAGTGTCGGGGAAGGACCTTGCCGGAGACCTTGCCGGAGACCTTGCCGGGCGTCGGATCGTCGGTAGGACCGGGACCGGGACCGGGACCGGGACGCGGACCGGGACCGGCGTGGCGGGCCGCCCCGCGGCCCTAGACGTCCAGGAAGCGGCGGATGGCGATGGCGGAGCCGAGGGTGCCGATGGCGATGCCGACGACGACGACGACGGCATCGGTGGCGAACACCTGCCATCCGGTCATCCGCATCTGCGACAGCAGGGAGCCGGGCGTGTCACCGAGGCCGTTCAGGACGACGTGGAGGACGTAGACCAGGGCGGCGGCCAGCCCGGAGCCGATCAGGCCCTGGATCATGCCCTCGGACATGAAGGGGATGCGGATGAACCAGTTGGTGGCCCCGACCAGTTTCATCACGGACACTTCTCTTCGGCGGGCGAAGATGGCCATGCGGATGGTGTTCAGGATGAGGACGGCCGCGGAGACCAGCAGGACGAGGGCGACGACGACGAAGACGATCTGCAGGATGGTGATGACCTTCTGCTCCGTCCGGATCTGGGCGAGCGGCGCCGTCACCTCGAGCACCCCGGGCTGGCCGTGGAATTTGGCGATCACCTGGTTGGCGTCCTGGGGGTGGATGGGGACGCACCGCCAGGACGTCGGGGTGCCGGCCGGGCTGACGGCCTCGGTGTAGATGTTCTCGAGCAGCCGCTTGGCCTCGGCGTAGTCGTAGGCGTGGTCCCGGAACACGCACGGCTGGTAGAGGTACGGCAACGTCTTCAACTGGGTGCCGACCGCCTTGATCTCTGTGGTCGACGCGTTGGCCTTCATCCACACGGTGACCTGGGTGCCGCGCTGCCATTCGCCTTCGGCCTGGGCCGCACCCTGCTTGAGGAGCAGGGCGGCCCCGACCAGGGACAGGGAGACGGCAACGGTGAGCACGGCGGCGATGGTCATCAGCCGGTTGCGCCACAGGTTGGACGCCGTCTCCCGGACGACGTACTCGCTGGAGACCGGCATCAGCCGAAGCCCCCGACGGCGGCCTCGGGGGGCTCGAAGGGGGCCTTGCCGGCTCCTGCGGCGGTGTCGATGCCGTAGACGCCGCGGGCCTGGTCGCGCACCAGGGTGCCGTGGTCGAGCTCGACCACCCGCCGGCGCATCCAGTTGACCAGCACCTGGTCGTGGGTGGCCACGACGACGGTGGTGCCGGTGCGGTTGATGCGGTCGAGCAACTGCATGATGCCCTGGCTGGTGGCCGGGTCCAGGTTGCCGGTGGGCTCGTCGGCCAGCAGGATCAGCGGCCGGTTGACGAAGGCCCGGGCCACCGCCACCCGCTGCTGCTCGCCGCCGGACAGCTCCCCGGGCAGGTTGTCGCGCTTCTTGGACAGCCCGACCAGGTCGAGCACCTGGGGGACCTGGGCGGCCACGACGTGCTTGGGGCGGCCGATGACCTCTAGGGCGAAGGCGACGTTCTCGAAGACGGTCTTGTTGGGGAGCAGCCGGAAGTCCTGGAAGACACAGCCGATGTTGCGGCGCAGGTACGGCACCCGCCACTTGGGGAGGTGCACGATGTCCCGGCCGGCCTCCCAGATGCGGCCCTGGTCCGGGAGCTCCTCGCGGAGGAGCAGCCGGATGAAGGTGGTCTTGCCGGAGCCGGAGGCGCCGACCAGGAAGACGAACTCGCCCTTGTCGATCTCCAGGGATACCGAACGGAGGGCGACGGTGCTGTTCTTGTAGGTCTTGGTGACGTTCTCGAAGCGGATCATTCGAAGAGGGTCACCCCAGCCCCGGAAGGGGCCCCGTGCGGACCGCCACCGGTGGGGGGAACGGGGGGACAGCCTACCGGCCTACCACCACCATTTGGTGCCACCCCGGGCTCGCCGGTCAACTCGCCGGTCAACTCGCAGGTCAACGGGGTGGGAAGGAGACCGGCGGGTGGGAGGGACAGGGTGGGAGGGGACCGTCAGCCGCCGCTGCCCCGCTGGCGACGCAGCTCGGCCTCCATGAACTGGTCCAGGTCGCCGTCGAGGACGGCGTCGACGTTGCCGGTCTCCACCTGGGTCCGCAGGTCCTTGACCAGTTGGTACGGGGCCAGGACGTAGGAGCGGATCTGGTTGCCCCAGGCGTTGTCCACCCGCTCGCCGCTGAGGGAGTCCAGCTCGGCCCGACGCTCCTGCCGGGCCCGTTCGGCCAGCTTGGCGGCCAGCACCTGCATGGCCTTGGCCCGGTTCTGGAGCTGGCTGCGCTCGTTCTGGCAGGACACCACGATGCCGGTGGGCAGGTGGGTGATGCGGACGGCGGAGTCGGTCTTGTTGACGTGCTGGCCGCCGGCTCCCGACGACCGGTAGGTGTCGACGCGGAGGTCCTTCTCGTCGATGTCCACCTCCTTCGCCAGGTCCTCCATGAACGGCACCACGTCCAGGGAGGCGAAGCTGGTCTGGCGGCGCTTCTGGGAGTCGAACGGCGACATCCGCACCAACCGGTGCACGCCCCGCTCGGTGGCCAGGAGGCCGTAGGCGAACCGGCCGCGGACCAAGAAGGTGGCGGACAGCAGCCCGGCCTCCTGGCCTTCGGTGGCTTCCTCCACCTCCACCGTGAACCCACGGCGCTCGGACCAGCGCTGGTACATGCGCAACAGCATCTCGGCCCAGTCCTGGGCGTCGGTGCCGCCGGCACCGGCGTGGACCTCGCAGATGGCGTCCCGGTCGTCGTACTCGCCGGAGAACAGCGACTCCAGCTCCAACCGGCCGATGCGGCGGCCGAGATCGGCGACGGTGTCCTCCAGCTCCTTGGCCAGCCCCTGGTCCGGGGTGCCGGACGCCGCGGCCTCGTCGACCAGCTCGCGCAGGACGGTGGCGTCGGCCATGTCGGCCCGGAGCCGCTCGAACCGGTCCACGTCGTCGGCGACGCGGCCCAGCTCGGTGGTCACCGACCGGGCCTGGTCCGCGTCGTCCCACAGGTCCGGACGGGTGGCCTCGGTCTCCAGCTCGGCCCGGCGGGCCCGCAGATCGTCCATCCGCAGGTACCCCTCGGCTTCGTCCAGCCGTGCGGTCAGCCGGTCGAGATCGGCACCGAGGTCTCGAGGCTCGCCGGCGTCCGGCGCCTCAGGCGGCGCCATGCCGATTGGTCGCCTTCATGCGGCGCCGTGCCGATCGGGCGCCGTCATGCGGCGCCGTACCGATTGGCGCCTTCATGCGGCGCCGTGGCAGAGCTTGAACTTCTTGCCGCTGCCGCACCAGCAGGGGTCGTTCCGGCCGACCTTGGCCTGGGCGGGCTGGGCCGCCGCGGCCGCGGGGCCGCCGTTGGCCGCGGCCACCCCCGGCGCGGGGTTCCGGCCGGCTGGCCGGCCGCTGGCCGTCTGGCCGGCGTTCCCCGCCGGACCGCCGGCGGCGGGGCCCCGGTTGCCGGCACCCGGCCCGGCCGGCACCGCGGGGCGCCGGCCGGCCACCGGAGGCCGTTTGCTGGACACGGCCGGGCTGTTCGGCGCGGCAGGAAGGGGACCGGTGGGTGCCGGCGCGGCACCGTCCGGGCCGACCGGGAACGGCCCGCCGACCTGCTCCAGGCCGGCCACCCCGATGCCCTGCTCGGACAGGAGCTGGCCGGCCAGGGCGGAGGGGTCGGCGACGGGGTCGTCGGCGGCCGCGTACACGGCCCGGGCCAGGTCCGGCTCGGCGGCGGGCTCCTGGACGGTCTCGACGTGCATGATGTAGCGGAGGTAGGCGTCGTCGACGGCGTCCATCAGCTCGCCGAACATGGCGAAGCCGTCCCGCTGCCAGGCCACCAGGGGGTCCATCTGGGCGGTCTGGCGGAGGTGGATGCCCTCGCGGAGGTAGTCCATCTCGGCCAGGTGGTCCCGCCACTTCTGGTCGATGACCTGGAGCATGACCTCCCGCTCGATCTGGCGGACCTGCTCCTCGTCGTCGGAGAGGGAGGCGGAGTGCACGTCGTAGTGCTCCAGGGCCTCGTCGACGACGCTCTGGACCAGTTGGTCGATGGTGACGGCCTCGGCCAGGTCCTCGACGGTGAACTTGGTGGGGTAGTACTGGGCAACGTCCTTCAAGAGCAGGTCCAGGTCCCACTCCTCGGGGAAGTCGCTGGGACAGGCGTTGCGGACGACGGTGGCCAGGATGGTCTGGATGAGCTCCTGGGTGTGCTCCTGGAGGTCCTCGCCGTCGATGATCTGCAGCCGCCGGGCGTAGATGACCTTGCGCTGCTCGTTCATCACCTCGTCGTACTTGAGGACGTCCTTGCGGATCTCGGAGTTGCGGCCCTCCACGGTGTTCTGGGCCCGCTCGATGGCCTTGGTGACCATCTTGGCCTCGATGGGCACGTCCTCGGGGATGGCTCGGCCCATCACCCAGTTCATGGCCCCGGTGGCGAACAGCCGCATGAGGTCGTCCTCGAGGCTGAGGTAGAAGCGGCTCTCCCCCGGGTCGCCCTGCCGGCCGGACCGGCCGCGGAGCTGGTTGTCGATGCGGCGGCTCTCGTGGCGCTCGCTGCCCAGCACGTACAGGCCGCCGAGCTCCCGGACCAGGTCGCCGTCGGCTTGGCACTGGGCTTCGTGGGTCTTGGTGAGCCGCTTGAGCTCGTCCTGGCCGTCCTCCGTGGAGAGGTCGACGCCGGCGGCGACGGCTTCGTGGCGGGCCAGCATCTCGGGGTTGCCGCCGAGGATGATGTCGACCCCACGACCGGCCATGTTGGTGGCCACGGTGATCGCCCCGGACCGGCCGGCCTGGGCGACGATCTCGGCCTCCCGGAAGTGCTGCTTGGCGTTCAGCACCTGGTGGGGGACGCCGCGCTTGTCGAGCAGGCGGGACAGCAGCTCGGACTTGGCCACCGACGCCGTGCCGACCAGGACCGGCTGGCCGCGCTCCTGGCGGTCGACCAGGTCGTCGACGACGGCGTTGAACTTGCCCTCCTCGGTCTTGAAGATGAGGTCGGCCTCGTCCACCCGCATGAGCGGCCGGTTGGTCGGGATGGGCACCACCGCGAGGTCGTAGGTGCTGGCGAACTCGCCGGCCTCGGTCTCCGCGGTCCCGGTCATGCCGGCCAACTTCTCGTACAGCCGGAAGTAGTTCTGGAGGGTGACGGTGGCCCAGGTGTGGTTCTCCTCCTTGATCCGCACCCGCTCCTTGGCCTCGACGGCCTGGTGGAGGCCGTCGGACCACCGCCGGCCGTCGAGGGTCCGGCCGGTGAACTCGTCGACGATCTTCACCTCGCCCTGGGAGACGAGGTACTCCTTGTCCCGGTGGTACAGCTCCTTGGCCTCCAGGGCCTTGGTGAGCTGGTGGACGTAGTTGGTGGCGACCGCGTCGTACAGGTTCTCGACGCCGACGGCCCGTTCCACCTTCTCGATGCCGGACTCCAGCGGGACGACGTGCCGCTTCTCCTCGTCCACCTCGTAGTCCACGTCGCGCTGCAGGGTGCGGGCGATGCTGGCGAACTGGTAGTAGAGCTTCGCCGCCTCGTCGGCCGGGCCGGAGATGATGAGCGGGGTCCGGGCCTCGTCGATCAGGATGGAGTCGACCTCGTCGATGATGGCGAAGACGTGCCCGCGCTGGGCCATGGTCTCCCGCGACCGGGTCATGTTGTCCCGGAGGTAGTCGAACCCGAGCTCGGTGTTGGTGCCGTAGGTGACGTCGCAGGCGTAGGCCTCGCGTTTCAGCGCCGGGTCGGTCACGTCCGGCCCGATCCGGCCGACGGTGAGGCCCAGCCAGCGGTGCAGCCGGCCCATCCACTCGGCGTCCCGGGTGGCCAGGTAGTCGTTGACGGTCACCACGTGGACGCCCCGGCCGGCAAGGGCGTTCAGGTAGACCGGCAGGGTGGACACCAGGGTCTTGCCCTCGCCGGTCTTCATCTCCGCGATCCAGCCGAAGTGCAGGGCCATGCCGCCCATCAACTGGACGTCGAAGTGCCGCTGGCCCAATACCCGCCACGCGGCCTCCCGGACCACGGCGAAGGCCTCCACCAGCAGGTCGTCCAGGGTCTCGCCCTCGTCCAAGCGCTCCCGGAACTCCACCGTCTTGTGCTGCAGCTCCTGGTCGCTCAGCGCCTCCATCTCCGGCTCGAGCTCGTTGACCATCGGGACGATCTCGGCCAGGCGGCGGATCTTCTTGCCCTCGCCGGCACGGAGCACTTTGGTGAACACGGACATGGCCTGCCAATCGTACCGGTGAAAATGCGCCCACGGCGCCGGGCCGGCAACGCCCGGCACCGTGGGCGCCGGCGAGGCAGCGCTGCCCTGGATAACGACGTTTTCCCAGCCAGGAGGCAGGGACGGGCTGCGTGCGGCTGACCTGGTCTTTGCCCCCACACTCGCCTGCTGCGGGGTTGACGGCCCGGGACCGGCGGCCGCCGTGGCGGCCCAACGGTCACGATGTCGACCGCTTCTCCCCGTCGCCACCCGCCCCCGACCACCGGGAGCCAGGTGGGCAGGACTTACCCCTAAGCCGCACCATGCTCGGCAACCACGAGTTGCCTTACGTGGGTCGTTTCGCCTGCGACTGGCCTCGACTTGCAACCACAGACCCGCACGCAGCCCACCGCCATGCTAGGCGGCGACCATGCCGAGCGGACGCCCCGGCCATCCTGTCGGCCGGGTCGGAGGGTGACGGCACACTTTTTTCGCGACACACCGACGGCGCTCTTTAAGCACATGTGCTCAAATCCGATCGCCGGTGCCGAAGCCGAAAAGATGAAAGGCCGCCTCCCCGGCCCTTCTGTGACGGTGGCGGTCCTCACTCACTGCCCCCGGCACCTCCGGCTCACGACGTCCGTCCGGCGACCGGCGTGATCGCCGGCCGCTCCGACGGTCGAAGGAGGACCGGCAGGATACGCCTCGTCAGCGGCGCAGGGCCTGGTCGGCGCAGGCGACGACGAAGCGGAGGCCGAGGACGGCGGCGGCGGCGGGCAGGAGCAGCCGTCGCCAGCCGGTGGTGGTGCGGTTGGCGAACCGGAGGGCCGAACGGTGGTGGGCGGCCAACATGCGGTAGGGGCGGCGGCGGCGGGAGACGCCTTCGGCGTGGGTGACGACCGCCGCCGGCTCCACCCCGACCCCCCAACCGGCGGCGTGGGCCCGCCAGCACAGGTCCATGTCCTCGGCGAACATGAAGTAGGCCTCGTCGAACCCGCCGAGCTGGTCCAGGGCGGCCCGGCGGGCCAGGAAGCAGGCCCCGGACACCCAGTCGGCTTCGGCCCGGCCGCCGGCACCGGCACCACCGGCGCCGACGTCGGGGGTGCGGTAGCGGCGGCTGAACCGGTTGTGGGGGTTGAACAGGGCCAGCACGGCGTGGCCGGCGGCGTCCACCATGGAGGGGAAGGCCCGGACGGAGGGGTAGACGTCGCCGTCGGGGGTCAGGATGCGGGGGCCCACCACGGCCCAACTGGGCTGGGCGTCGAGGGCGGCCACCAGAGCGGCGACGGCTCCGGGGTGCAGGCGGAGGTCGGGGTTGCAGACGAGCACCAGGTCGGCGTCGCCGCCGACGGCGGCCAGCCCGCGGTTGGCGCCGGCGCCGTAGCCGACGTTGCGGCCGGTGACGAGCAGGGGGACGGCCAGGCCGGCATCGGCCAGGGCGGCCCGGGCGGCGTCGGGGGTCCCGTTCTCGACCACCACCACCTGGCCGACGTGCTCGTCGAGGAGGCTGCCGACGCAGCCGGCCAGGACATCGGCGGCCTCGTAGTCCACCACCACCGCCGCCACCCGTGCTCCGGCCTGCGGGGCCGACGGGGCCTGCGGCGGGGTGGCCGGCATCAGAACTTCCTGGTGAACCTGAACCTGACCAGGGCCTTCAAGGCGCCGAAGCCGTCGCGCCAGGTGATCTTCTTGCCCTCGTCGGGTTCACGGCCGGCGTAGGAGATGGGCACCTCGTAGATGCGGTAGCCGCGGCGGAGCACCTTGGCGGTGATCTCCGGCTCGAAGTCGAACCGGTTGGACACCACGGTGATCCCGTCGATGACCCGGCGGTCGAACAGCTTGTAGCAGGTCTCCATGTCGGACAGGGTGGAGGAGTACAGCAGGTTGGTGACCAGGGACAGGAACCGGTTGCCGATCCAGTGGGAGGGCAGCATGTTCTTGCGCTCGCCGGTGAACCGGCTGCCGTAGACGACGTGGGCCTTGTGCTTCAGCACCGGGTCCAGCAGCCGGGGCCAGTCGGCCGGGTCGTACTCGAGGTCGGCGTCCTGGACGAGGACCAGGTCGCCGTGGGCGTGGGCCAGGCCGGTCCGGATGGCGGCCCCCTTGCCCTGGTTGACCGGGTGGGTGACGACGCGGACGGTGGAGTCCTCGATGGCGGCCAGCACCCGGTCGGTGCCGTCGGAGGAGCCGTCGTCCACCACCACCACGTCCACCACCAGGGGCACCTCGACCGCCCGGACGCGCCGGACGATCTCGGCCACGGTGGTCCGCTCGTTGTACACCGGCACGATGACCGACAGGGTCCGGTACTCGATGTCCTCCAACAGCCGTTCAGCCATGTCCCCCCGCTCCTTCCGCTGTTCGGTCCCCCGCCTGCCGGCCGTCCGGCTCCGGGGCAGTTGCCCGGTCCCCCACCACCCGGTCCACCGCCACCCGGTCCACCGCCGTCCGGCCCTCGGGGACCAGGGTGGCGAAATGCGCCACGGTGCGGGCCAGGCCGTCGTCAAGGCCGACCCGAGGCTCCCACTGGAGGACCCGGCGGGCCAACCCGATGTCGGGGCAGCGGCGGGTGGGGTCGTCGGTCGGCAGGGGTCGGAGCTCGATGGGTGACGCCGACCCGGTCACCTCCAGGACCTTGCGGGCCAGGTCCAGGACGGTGCGCTCGTCGGGGTTGCCCAGGTTGACCGGTCCGGTGTCGGTGGAGGCGAGCATGGCCAGCCAGCCGTCGACCTGGTCGTCCACGTAGCAGAGGCTGCGGGTCTGGGACCCGTCGCCGTAGACGGTGACCGGCTCGCCGGCCAGGGCCTGGACGACGAAGTTGGACACCACCCGGCCGTCGCCGGGGGCGAGCCGGGGGCCGTAGGTGTTGAAGACCCGGATGATCCCGACGTCGACCCCCCGGGCGCGGTGGGTGGCCATGGTGAGGGCCTCGGCGAACCGCTTGGCCTCGTCGTAGACGCTGCGGGGGCCGACCGGGTCGACGTTGCCGCGGTACTGCTCCACCTGCGGGTGCACGGTGGGGTCCCCGTAGATCTCGCTGGTGGACGCCAGCAGGAACCGGGCGCCGTGCCGCTCGGCCAGGGCCAGCAGCCGCCGGGTGCCGTCGCTGCCCACCGCCAGGGTCTCCAGCGGGCGGCTGAGGTACGCCGGGGGGGACGCCGGGCTGGCCAGGTGGCAGACGGCGTCCACCGGTCCGTCCACCGGCACCTCCCGGCTGACGTCGGCCCGGACGAAGGTGAACCCCGGCCGGCCGGCCAACTGGACCAGGTTGTCCATCCGGCCGGTGGACAGGTCGTCCACGCACACCACCTCGTCCCCCCGGTCCACCAGGCGGTCACACAGGTGGGAGCCCAGGAAGCCGGCCCCGCCGGCCACGACGATTCTCATAGCCCGACCGGGGCCCCACTGCCCCGTCCTTGGACGGCGGTCTCCTCCGATGCGTGGGGCCCCACCATGCCAGCCGATGGCACGCCGTCCGTCAGCACCCTCATGGGCGGCCGACGCCGGTGTAGGTGAAGCCGACCCGGCGGAGGGCGGCGGGGTCGAGGAGGTTGCGGGCGTCGATGACGGAGGGCCGGGCCATGAGGTCGCGGACCTTGGTGAAATCGAGGTCGCGGAAGTCGGCCCACTCGGTGAGGAGGACGGCGGCGGCGGCGGCGCGGCAGGCGTCGTAGGGGTCGGCGCAGAGGGTCATGCCGTGGAGGTCGTCGGCGGCGCGGCCGGGGACGGCCCTGGGGGAGGGGGGGACGGTGGGGTCGTAGGCGCGGACGGCGGCGCCGAGGTCGAGGAGGCGGCGGGCGATGGCGACGGCCGGGGAGCTGCGGCGGTCGTCGGTGTCGGCCTTGAAGGTGAGCCCCCAGACGGCGACGGTGACGCCGTCCAGCCGGTCGGCGGCGGCACGGTCCGGGGGGGCGGCGGCGACGACCTTGGCGACCACCCGGGCCAACTGGTCGTCGTTGCTGGACACGGCACCGCGGAGGAGGGCGAAGTCGTAACCGGCGCGCTGGGCGATGTGGATGAGGGCGCTGGTGTCCTTGGGCAGGCAGGAGCCGCCCCAGCCGGGGCCGGGACGGAGGAAGTCGAAGCCGATGCGCTTGTCGTAGCCGAGGCCGAGGACGACGTCGCGGACGTCGGCGCCGAGGGACTCGCAGAGGCCGGCCAGGGCGTTGACGAAGCTGAGCTTGGTGGCCAGGAAGGCGTTGGCGGCGTACTTGATGGTCTCGGCGGTGACCTTGTCGGTGACGATGACCGGGGCGCCGGTGGGGGCGAACAGCTCGCCGACCCGGCTGGCCGCCCGGGGGTCGTCGGCGCCGACGACGATGCGGTCGGGGTGGAGGCTGTCGCGCACCGCGGTGCCCTCGCGGAGGAACTCGGGGTTGGACACCACGGCGACGTCGCCGCGGCCGGTGATGGCCTCGACGAGGCGGGCGGTGCCGACGGGGACGGTGGACTTGTTGACCACCACGGCGCCGGGGGCCAGGTGGTCGGCGATCTCGGCGGCGACGGCCTCGACGTAGGAGAGGTCGGCGGAGCCGTCGTCGTCCTGGGGGGTGGGGACGCAGAGGAAGACGAACTGGGCGTCGACGGTGGCGTCGACGGCGCGTTGGACCACCCGGAGGTTGCCGGCGGCGACGGCGTCACCGAACAGCTCGGCCAGGCCGTTCTCGACGATGGGCATGTCGCCGCGGGCGAGCAGCTCGAACCGGGCCGGGTCGCGCTCGGCCAGGACCACCTGGTGGCCGAAGTGGGCCAGGACGGCGGCGGTGGGCAGCCCGACGTAGCCGGCGCCGATGACGGCGACGCGGCGGCGGCTGGCCGGGGGGACCTGGGCGCGTTCGACGGGGGTGCTCATGGAGGGGCCATCCTGTCATCGCTGTGGAGGGCGCGGACCAGCCGGTCCAGGCCGTCCGGCCAGTCCGGCAGGAGGGGCAGGCCGCCGAGGCGGAGGGCGGCGTTGTCGAGGACGGCGTTGGCCGGGCGGGCCGCGGGGCGGGGCGGCCGGAGGTCGGCGGTGGCGATGGGGTGCACCCGACCGGGGTCGTGGCCGGCGGCGGCGAGGACGGCCTGGACGAACCCGAACCAGGTGGTGGGGCCCTGGTTGGTGACGTGGTGGACGCCGGGGCGGCGGTCGGCGGCGAGGGTGACGATGGCGGCGGCGAGGTCGGCGGTGAAGGTGGGGCAGCCGTGCTGGTCGTCGACGAACCGGAGGGGGCCGTCGGCGGCGGCCAGGCGGAGGGCGGTCTTGACCATGTTGGGGCCGTGGGCGCCGCAGACCCAGGAGGTGCGGACGATGGTGGCGCCGGGGGGGCACTCCAGCTCGCCGCCGAGCTTGCTGCGGCCGTAGGCCGACAGGGGGTTGGGGCGGTCCCACTCGACGTAGGGCTGGTCGGCGCGACCGTCGAAGACGTAGTCGGTGGAGACATAGACCAGGTGGGCCGGCCAGCGGTGGGCGGCCTCGGCCAGGTGGCGGGTGCCGAGGGCGTTGACGGCCAGGGCCCGGTCGGGATCGGCCTCGCAGGCGTCGACGGCGGTCCAGGCGGCGGCGTGGACGATGACGTCGGGCCGGAGGGCGGCCACGGCGGTGAGGACGGCCCCGCGGTCCTCGACGGGCAGGGCGGCGTGGTCGAGGCCGACCACCTCGTGGGCCACCCCGGGGCCGTCGGGGCCGTAGAGGGAGCACCGGCGGCCACCGGCGGGGACCACCCCGCCGAAGGCGTCCACCAGGTCGCGGCCGAGCTGCCCCCCGGCGCCGGTCACCAGAACCTTCACCTGTCCGGCACCGACCCCTAGCGGTTGGCGCCCCAGCCGGCCTCGACCACCGGGGCCCGGTCCACCAGGGGCTCCCACCAGTCGCGGTTGGCGGCGTACCACCGGACGGTGTCGGCCAGCCCCTGGGCGAAGGGCACCTCGGGCTGCCAGCCGAGCAGGCGCTGGATCTTGGAGGAGTCCAGCAGGTACCGGCGGTCGTGGCCGGGGCGGTCGGGGACGATCTCCTTCAGGGAGGCCGGCTTGCCCAGGGTGCCGAGGACGAGGTCGGCGATCTCGACGATGGAGGCCTCGATGCCGCTGCCGACGTGGTAGGTCTCGCCGACCTGCCCGCGGAGCAGGACGGACTCGACGGCGCGGCAGTGGTCGCGGACGTGCAGCCACTCCCGGCGGTTCTGGGTGGAGGCGTACAGGGGGAGGGACCGGTTGTCGAGGGCGTGGGTGGTGAACAGCGGGATGACCTTCTCGGGGAACTGGTACGGCCCGTAGTTGTTGCAGCAGTTGGTGATGGTGACCGGCAGGTCGAAGGTCTCGAAGTAGGCCCGGACGGCGTGGTCGGCGCCGGCCTTGGAGGCGTTGTACGGGGTCCGCGGCCGGTAGGGGCTGTCCTCGGTGAACTTGTCGTCGGTGTCCAGGGGGAGGTCGCCGTAGACCTCGCAGGTGGAGATGTGGTGGAACCGGGCCACCCCGTGCCGGCGGGCGGCCTCCAGCATGGCCTGGGTGCCGAGGACGTTGGTGCGGAAGAACAGCCCGGGGTCCAGGATGGCCAGCGAGTTGTGGGACTCGGCGGCGAAGTGGACGACGGTGTCGACGGCCTCCTTCTCCAAGGCCACCGTGGCGCCGTCGAGGTCGCAGACGTCGCCGTGGACGAAGGTGATGCGGTCGTCCACGTCGGCCAGGTTGGGCCGGTTGCCGGCGTAGGTGAGGGCGTCGTAGGCCACGACGTGGTCGTCGGGGTGCTGCTCCACCCAGTACCGCACGAAATTGGAGCCGATGAACCCGGCCCCGCCGGTCACAAGCAGGCGCATGGAAGAGGCAGCCTAGTTGGCGGCCGGACCGCCACCGGAAGGTCGCAGGTGGACCACGTCGCCGGCGGCCACGGTCCGGCGGCCGGCGGCGGTGTCCACCACCAGGTGGCCGTCGTCGGTGAGGTCGACGGCGGTCCCGTCGATCGAGCCGTCGGGCAGGTCCACCCGGACGGGCTGGCCGAGGGTGCGGCACCGGCGGCGCAGCTCGGCGGCCAGGCCGTGGCGGCCTTCGGCCGAATCGAGGGCCTCGACCCGCGGCCCCAGCTCGGTGAGGAGGGCCTGCAGCAGTGCCTCCCGGTCCACCGGCCGGCCGGCGTGCTCGGCCAGGCAGGTGCCGCCGGCCCCGGGGGGGCCGGACCAGTCGACGTTGAGGCCGATGCCGACGACGACGGCCACGGAGCCGGGTGGGCCGCCGGGGGCGGCGGGATCGGCCTCAGCGAGGACCCCGGCCAGCTTGCGGCCGTCCAGGAGCAGGTCGTTGGGCCATTTGAGGTCCGGCCAGTCCTCGTCCGGCCGGTCGTGGTCCGGTCGGTCGTGGTCCGGCCGGGACCCGGCCACCGACCGGCAGGCGGCGGCGGCGGCCAGGGCGACGGCGGCGGTGCACAGGTGGAGCTGGGCGGGGTCCAGGACGGGGCGGAGCAGGACGGACAGGAGCAGGCTGGTCCCGGGCGGGGCCTCCCAGCGGCGGCCCAACCGGCCCCGACCGGCCGTTTGGTGGTCGGCGACGGCGACCAGGCCGGCCGGTGCCCCCTGGCGGGCCAGGTCGGACACGTAGGTGTTGGTGGACCCGACGGTGCCCAGCCGGTGGACGGCCCAGGAACCGGGCGGCGACATGGCAGGAACCCTACGGGGCGTGACAGTGTTGACGCGCCACGGCGCCGTGGCAGTGATGACGCGCCACGTAGCCGTGGAAGTGATGGCAGGCCACGTAGCCGTGGCAGTGTTGACGGGTTCGACTGCCGGCCAGCGGGGCCGGCGCCACCGACGGGAGAGGCACGACGTGCTCAAGAAGGTCCTCATCGCCAACCGCGGAGAGATCGCCGTCCGGGTGATCCGGACCTGCCGGGAGCTGGGCGTGGCCACGGTGGCCGTCTACTCGGACCTGGACCGCGACGCCCTGCACGTCCGGCTGGCCGACGAGGCGTACGCCCTGGGGGGGCAGACCGCGGCGGAGAGCTACCTGAACACCGAGGCCATCCTGGGGGCCATCGAGCGGAGCGGGGCGGACGCCGTGCACCCGGGCTACGGGTTCTTCTCGGAGAACCCGGACTTCGCCCGGGCCATCACGGAGCGGGGGGTGACCTTCATCGGGCCGCCGCCGGAGGCCATGGAGGTCATGGGGGACAAGATCAGCTCCCGGCTGGCCGCCGCCGAGGCCGGGGTGGAGGGGGTGCCGGGCCGGTCGGAGCCGTTGGCGTCCCCGGACGAGGTGGTGGCGTTCGGGGAGGAGCACGGGTGGCCGGTGGCCATCAAGGCCGCCTACGGCGGTGGGGGCCGGGGGATGAAGGTGGTGCGCGCCGCCGGGGAGGCGGCCGAGGCGGTGGAGTCGGCCCAGCGGGAGGCGCAGGCCTACTTCGGCCGGCCGGAGGTGTACGTGGAGCGGTACCTGTCGTGGCCGCGGCACATCGAGATGCAGGTGCTGGCGGACACCCACGGCAACGTGCTGTGGCTGGGCGAGCGGGACTGCTCCTGCCAGCGGCGGCACCAGAAGCTGGTGGAGGAGTCGCCGGCACCGGCGTTCCCGGAGGAGGTCCGCCAGGCCATGGGGGCGGCGGCGGTGAAGGTGTCGAAGGCCTGCGGGTACGTGAACGCCGGCACCGTGGAGTTCTTGTACCAGGACGGCGAGTTCTACTTCCTGGAGATGAACACCCGGCTGCAGGTGGAGCACCCGGTGACCGAGCTGGTGACCGGCCTGGACCTGGTGGCGTGGCAGTTGCGGATCGCCTCGGGGGAGGCGCTGCCGTTCGGCCAGGACGACATCGACCGCCGGGGCCACGCCATCGAGGTGCGGATCAACGCCGAGGACCCGTCGGGTGGCAAGTTCCTGCCGTCGCCGGGCACCATCACCCGGTTCGCCGCGCCGTCCGGCCCGGGGGTACGGCTGGACGCCGGCTACGAGTCCGGGGACACGGTCAGCCAGCACTACGACAACCTGGTGGCCAAGCTGGTGGTGTGGGCCGAGGACCGGGAGCTGGCCCGCCGGCGGATGCTGCGGGCCCTGGAGGAGACCACGGTGGAGGGGGTGGCGACCACCATCCCGGCCGAGGTGGCCATCCTGGCCCACCCGGACTTCGCCGAGGCGAAGCACTCGACGAAGTGGGTGGAGGACACCCTGGACCTGTCCGGCCTGGTGGTGGAACCGGGCGGGGTGCCGGCGCCGGCCGAGGACGGCACCGAGCGGGTGCTGCGGGAGGTGACCGCCGAGGTGGACGGCCGGCGGTACGGGCTGAAGCTGTGGGTCCCGGACCCCGGGGTGGCGGTGGTGGCCGGCGGCGGGTCCGCCAGGGTGGCGGCCGGCCCGAAGCGGCGGGCGACCGGCGGCGGTGGGGCAGCGGCGGCGGGGTCGGGGACGGTGACGGTACCGATGCAGGGCACCATCGTGAAGGTGCTGGTGGCCGAGGGGGACGCGGTGGAGGCCGGCCAGACGGTCTGCGTGCTGGAGGCCATGAAGATGGAGAACGCCATCAACGCCGACAAGGCCGGCACCGTCAAGGAGATCCGGGTGGCCGCCGGCGACTCGGTCGGCGGCGGCGACGTGGTGGCGGTCATCGAATAGGGCCGACCCGGCCGGGTCCGTCACCGGCGGGGCCCGGCGTCGACTAGAACCGGCACATGGACCAGGACGCCGGCACCGGCGACCCGAAGGGGACGGCACGGGCCGGGGTGGACGGCGGCCTGGAGGACCTGGTGGCCCTGAGCCACCGGATCCACGGCCACCCGGAGACGGCGTTCACCGAGCACCGGTCGGCGGAGGCGGTGGCCGCAGCGCTGGACGCCGGGGGGTTCGAGGTGGCCAAGGGGGTCTGCGGGCTGCCGACGGCGTTGTCGGCCCGGGCCGGGTCGGGGCCGCTGGTGCTGGCCATCTGCGCCGAGTACGACGCCCTGCCCGGGGTGGGGCACGCCTGCGGCCACAACATCATCGCGGCCACGGCGGTCGGGGCCGGGCTGGCCCTGGCCCCGCTGGCCGACCGGCTGGGGCTGACGGTGCTGGTACTGGGGACCCCGGCCGAGGAGGGCGGCGGCGGCAAGGTGACCATGCTGGAGCGCGGCGCCTTCGACGGCGTGCACGCCGCCATGATGGTGCACCCGTGGCCGACGGAGCGGCTGACGGCCACCTGCCTGGCGGTGTCGCACTTCGACGTGCACTTCACCGGCAGGGAGGCCCACGCCTCGGCGGCGCCCTGGGAGGGGGTCAACGCCCTGGACGCCATGACGGTGGCCCAGGTGGCCGTCGGGCTGCTGCGCCAGCAGTTGCGTCCCGGCGACCAGGTGCACGGGGTGGTCCGGGACGGCGGCAAGGCGGCCAACGTGGTGCCGGCGTCGACCACCGGCCGGTTCATGGCCCGGGCCCGCACCCTGGCCGACCTGGAGGTGTTGGAGCCGCGGGTCCGGGCCTGCTTCGAGGCCGGCGCGGTGGCCACCGGGGCCTCGGTCGAGTTCGAGGAGCTGTGCCCGGTGTACTCGCACATGGAGCCCGATCCGGGGCTGCTGGCGGCCTACCGGGCCAACGCGGAGGCCCTGGGGCGGCGGTTCTCGCTGGACGACGAGGGGGTGCCACCGCCGACGCTGTCGACCGACATGGCGAACGTGTCCCTGGCGGTCCCGACCATCCACCCGCTCATCGCCGTCGACGCCGGCGGCGCCGTCAACCACCAGCCGGCGTTCGCCGCCGCCTGCGTCACCCCGTCGGCCGACGCCGCGGTCCGGGACGGGTCGCTGGCCATGGCCTGGACGGCCATCGACGCCGCCACGCAGCCGGCCATCCGGGACCACCTGCTCAGCCGGGCCGGCTGAGCGCCCTCCGGCGGCCCTGGGCCATGATGCAGGGATGATCACCGAGCATGTGGTCCTGGACGTGGTGCCGGGGCAGGAAGAAGAGTTCGAAGAGGCGTTCACCCTCACCAAGGGGCTGATCGCCGCGTCGCCGGGGTTCCGGTCGTTACGGCTGTCCCGCTGCCTCGAAGTGCCCAACCTGTACCTGTTGCTGGTGGAGTGGGACACCCTGGAGGACCACCTGGAGGGCTTCCAGCAGTCCGCGGCCTTCGCCGAATGGCGTGAGGCGATGACCCGGTTCTACCGGCCCGGGCCGGTGCTCCAGCACTTCGGCCAGGTCGACGCCGCCTAGCAGCGGTCACCCTCCGGGCTGGTAGACCCCGAACTCCCCCCGGAGCACGTCGGACACCTCGCCGAGGGTGGCCATCCGGCGCAGGGCCTCCTTCATCGGCACCAGCAGGTTCTGGGTCCCCCGGGCCGCGGCGCGGACGTCGTCCAGGGCGGCGTCCACCGCCACCTGGTCCCGCTCGGCCCGGACCCGGCCCACCCGGGCCACCTGGGACCGCTGCAGGTCGACGTCGATCGGGAACACCTCCGCCGCTTCGCGGTCCTCGTCGATGAACCTGTTGACGCCCACCACCACCTTCTCGCCGTCGTCCACCGCCTTGGCATAGGCGTAGGCCGCCGACTCGATCTCGTCCTGCATGAACCGGGCCTCGATGGCCGCCACGGCGCCGCCGAGCCGGTCGATCCGGTCCAGGTAGGCCAGCGCCCCCCGCTCCACCTCGTCGGTCAGCGACTCCACGAAGTAGGACCCGGCCAGCGGGTCCACGGTGTCGGCGACGCCGGACTCGTACCCCACGATCTGCTGGGTCCGCAGCGCGATCTTGGCCGCCCGGGTGGTCGGCAGCCCGAGGGCCTCGTCGAACCCGTTGGTGTGCAGGCTCTGGGTGCCGCCGAGCGCCGCCGACAGGGCCTGGACGGTGACCCGGACGATGTTGTTCTCGGGCTGCTGGGCGGTCAGGGTGGACCCGCCGGTCTGGGTGTGGAACCGCAGCACCTTGGACCGGTCGTCCTTGGCCCCGAACCGCTCCGTCATGATCCGGGCCCACATCCGGCGGGCGGCGCGGAACTTGGCCACCTCCTCGAACAGGTTGTTGTGGGCGTTGAAGAAGAAGGACAGCCGCGGGGCGAACTGGTCGACCGCCAGCCCGGCGGCCAGGGCGGCCTCCACGTAGGCGATGCCGTCGGCCAGGGTGAACGCCACCTCCTGCACCGCCGTGGACCCGGCCTCCCGGATGTGGTAGCCGGAGATGGAGATGGTGTTCCAGTTGGGCAGGTGGTCCCGGCAGTAGGCGAAGGTGTCCACGATCAGCCGCATGGACGGCCGTGGCGGGTAGATGTAGGTGCCCCGGGCCACGTACTCCTTCAGGATGTCGTTCTGGATGGTGCCGCCGACCTTCTCCCCCGGCACCCCCTGCTCCTCGGCCACCAGTTGGTACAGCAGCAGCAGGACGGCCGCGGTGGCGTTGATGGTCATGGACGTGGTCACCGTGTCCAGCGGCAGGTCGGCCAGCAGGAGCCGCATGTCGGCCAGGGAGTCGATGGCCACCCCGACCTTGCCGACCTCGCCCTCCGCCCGGGGGTGGTCGGAGTCGTAGCCCATCTGGGTGGGGAGGTCGAAGGCGCACGACAGCCCGGTCTGGCCGGCGGCCAGCAGGAACTTGAACCGCTCGTTGGTCGACTCGGCGGTGCCGAACCCGGCGTACTGCCGCATGGTCCACAGCCGCCGCCGGTACATCTCGGCGTGCACCCCGCGGGTGTACGGGTACCGCCCCGGGCTGCCCAGCTTGGTCTCCGGGTCCCAGCCCTCCAGGTCGGCCGCGGTGTACACCGGGCGCACCTCGATGCCCGAGTCGGTCCGTCGCTCGTCGTCGTTCGCTGCCACGGACCCAGGTTAGGAGAGGCCCGGACGGGCCGCCCACGTGGACCGGGCCCACCGGCCGGACCGGGTCAGTGGTTGTGGGGCATGCAGAGGTCGTCGTACTCGGCGATGACGATGTCGCCGGCGTCGGGGCCGCAGGCCGGGCAGGCCGGGTCACGGCGGACCTTGAAGGTCCGGAAGGACTCCTCCATGGCGTCGTACGACAGCAGCCGGCCGACCAGGGGGTCGCCGAGGCCGAGCAGCAGCTTGATGGCCTCGATGGCCTGGATGGAGCCGACGATGCCGGGCAGCACCCCCAGCACCCCGGCTTCGGAGCAGGACGGGGCCAGCTCCGCCGGCGGCGGCTCCGGGATCAGGCAGCGGTAGCACGGGCCGTTGTAGGGGTCGAACACCGTCACCGAGCCCTCGAACCGGAAGATGGACCCGTGGACCACCGGGATCCGCTTCAACAGGGCGGCGTCGTTGACCAGGTACCGGGTCGGGAAGTTGTCGGTGCCGTCCACGATCAGGTCGTAGCCGTCGATGATGTTCAGGACGTTGTCGGCGCCCAGCCGGACGTCGTAGGTCACCACGTTGACGTCCGGGTTCAGCAGCGTCAGGGTCTTCTTGGCCGAGTCCACCTTCCGCTCGCCGATCCGGTCCATGTTGTGCAGGATCTGCCGCTGCAGGTTGGACTCGTCCACCACGTCCATGTCGATGATGCCCAGGGTGCCGACCCCGGCGGCGGCCAGGTAGAGGGCGGCGGGGGACCCCAGGCCGCCGGCCCCCAGCAACAGCACCTTGGACTCCAGCAGCTTCTGCTGCCCGGCCTCCCCCACCTCCGGCAGCAGCAGGTGCCGCTGGTACCGGTTGCGCTGGTCCGCCGACAGCGTCCGGGGCGCCGACCACGGCTTGCCCTCGTCCTTCCACTTGTTGAACCCGCCGACCAGGGACACCACGTCGGTGTACCCCAGCTCGCCCAGGGTCTTGGCGGCGAACGCGGAGCGCACCCCGCCGGCGCAGTAGACCACCAACGGGGTCGACTTGTCCGGGATCCGGCCCTCCACCTGGAACTCCAGGTGGCCACGGGGCAGGTGCACGGCGTCGGGCAGGGCCCCCTGCTCGTACTCGTCGGGCTCCCGGACGTCCAGGAACGTGGACTGCCCCAGCCGGCGCTCGGCGTCGTCGGCGTCGACCTCGGTGATCACCGCCTTGGCCTGGTTCAGCAGCTCTCTCGGCGTGGGCATGTCGACCTCCGACCTCGTCCTTCGGGTTCGCTGACAGTTGAAACCCTACCAGCGGGGTCAACATTCCCGCCCTGGGCTCCGGCGGGGGCATACGGGCTAGACAGGCACCGTGGACCTGGGCGAGGCGGTGCGGCGGCGGGGGATGGTGCGGAGCTTCGCCGACCGCCCGGTCGACCCCGACCTGGTGGACGGGCTGCTGGACCAGGCGCTGCGGGCGCCGTCGGCCGGCAACACCCGGGGCACCGCCTGGCTGGTGCTGGCCGGGCCGGACCAGACGGCCACCTACTGGGCGCACGCCACCACCGGGGACTGGCGGGCCCGGTCGCCCCGGTGGCCCGGCCTGTCCCGGGCCCCGGTGGTGGCGCTGTCGCTGGCGTCCCCGCCGGCGTACCTGGCCCGGTACGGGGAGGCCGACAAGGCCGGGTCGGGGCTGGACGAAGCCGAGGGGGCCTGGCCGGTGCCGTACTGGTTCGGGGACGCCGCCTTCGCCACCATGACCCTGCTGCTCGGGGCCACCGGGGCCGGCCTGGGGGCCTGCTTCCTGGGCAACTTCCGCGGGGAGGCCGCCCTGCTGGAGGCCCTGGGGGTGCCGGAGGGGTGGCGGCTGTTCGGGACGGTGCTGCTGGGCCATCCCGACGGCCACGACCACCGGTCGCGGTCGCTGGACCGGCCGGCGCCGGCCGGCGGACGGGTCCACCGGGGTCGTTGGTAGAACCGGGCCACGGACCGACGGCACGGACCGACAGCACGGACGACGGCACGGACCGACAGCACGGACGACGGCATGGACCGACAGCACGGACCGACAGGAGGCCACATGGACGCCGCCAGGCACGTCGCCGGTGAGGTCACACCCCGGTTCGCCGGGGTCAGGGAGGCGTTCGAGGACAATTTCGTCCGTCACGGCGACGTGGGGGCGGCGGTGGCGGTCTACGTCCACGGCCGCAAGGTGGTGGACCTGTGGGGCGGCCTGGCCGACCGCCGGGCGGGCCGGCCGTGGGAGGAGGACACCCTGGCGCTGGTGTTCTCGTCCACCAAGGGGGTGACGGCCATCGCCACCCACCTGCTGGTACAGCGGGGCCTGCTGGACCTGGAGGCGCCGGTGGCCGGGTACTGGCCGGAGTTCGCCGCCGAGGGCAAGGGCGCCGTGCCGGTCCGCTGGCTGCTCAGCCACCGGGCCGGCCTGCCGGCCTTCGACGACGTGCTCTCCGTCGACGACGCCCTGGCCTGGTCGCCGGCGGTGGAGGCACTGGCCGCCCAGCGGCCGTTGTGGGAGCCGGGTACCGCCCACGGCTACCACGCCATCACGTTCGGCTGGCTGGTCGGCGAGGTGGTCCGCCGGGCCACCGGCCGGCGGTTGGCCCAGGTGGTGGCCGACGAGCTGGCCGGGCCGCTGGGCCTGGACCTCTGGATCGGGCTGCCGCCGTCGGAGGAGCACCGGGTGAGCCGCCTGCTGACGGCGCCGCCGCCGGACCGGGAGAGCCTGGCGACCATCCCGGCGGACCAGCTTCGCCGGTTGGAGGCCTTCTTGGACCCGGGGTCCCTGACCACGCGGGCCCTGAACGTCACCCGCCCGGCCCTGAGCTTCAACAGCCCGGCTGTCCACGCCGCCGAGCTGCCGGCGGCCAACGGCATCGCCACCGCCCGGTCCCTGGCCAAGCTGTACGCGGCCACCATCGGGGAGGTGGACGGGCACCGGCTGCTGGACCCGGCCACCGTGGCGGCGGCCACCGTGGAGCAGTCCGGGGGACCCGACCGGGTCCTGCTGGTGGACGACCGGTTCGGGACCGGCTTCCTCCTTCCGTCGGCGTTCTCCCCGCTGATGGGCACCCGGTCGTTCGGCCACTCCGGCGCCGGAGGGTCCCTGGCGTTCGCCGACCCGGACCGCGGGGTGGCGTTCGCCTACGTCATGAACCAGATGCAGCAGAACCTCGGCGGCGACCGGCGGACCGCCGGGCTGGTGGCGGCCGTCGATCGGGCGCTCGCCTGACAGCGGCCGACGGCGAGGCAACGTCCGGCCAACGGCGAGGCGGCGTCAAAGGGAGGCACGGCGTTCCGGTAGGTTTCCTGTCCGCCTGATGCGGCGTCGGGCGCGACGGAGGGGCGGGGATGATGCGGACGGATCGACCTGGGGGGCCAGCCGGCTGGCGGGGACGGGGCGGGGGTCGGACGGCGGTTGCCTTCTTGGTGGCCGTCGGCTCGGTGGCCCTCGGCTCGGTCACCCTCGGCTCGGTCACTGTCAGGGCGGGAGCCGGTGCCGCCCGACGTCCGATGGTGGCGGCCGACACCGCGGCGCAGCCGCAGCCCTTCGGCGACGCGCCGGACCTCGGCGGGATGGGCGGCCAGACGCTGGCCGCCCGGATGGTGGGCATGGCGGCCACCCCGAGCGGCCAGGGCTACTGGTTGGTGGCTGCCGACGGCGGGGTGTTCACCTTCGGCGACGCCGGCTTCGACGGCTCGATGGGCGGGCGGCCGCTCGACCAGCCCATCGTGGGCATGGCGGCTGACCCCGACGGTGCCGGGTACTGGGAGGTGGCGGGTGACGGCGGCATCTTCGCCTTCGGCTCGGCCCCGTTCGACGGTTCGATGGGCGGGCGGCCGGTCGACCAGCCCATCGTGGGCATGGCGGCTGACCCCCTCGGTGGCTACTGGGAGGTGGCGGGCGACGGCGGGGTGTTCGCCTTCGGCGGCGCCCCATTCTACGGGTCGACCGGCGGCATCCACCTGAACCAGCCGATCGTCGGAATGGCCGCCACCCCGAGTGGCGGCGGCTACTGGTTGGTGGCTGCCGACGGCGGGGTGTTCGCCTTCGGCGACGCGGTCTTCGCCGGGTCCACCGGGGCGGTGCACCTCACCGCGCCCATCGTGGGCATGGCCGCCGACCCCGGCGGCGGCTACTGGCTGACGGCCGCGGACGGCGGGGTGTTCGCCTTCGGCGGCGCCCCGTTCTACGGCTCGATGGGCGGCGCGGTCCTGGACGACCCCATCGTGGGCATGGCCGCGGCCGGTGACGCCGGGTACTGGCTGCTGCCCTCGACGCCGCCCCCACCCCCTCCGCCGCCGCCAAGCTGGGTGGTGCCCGGAACGGTGATCTACAACCTGATCACTGCGGCCGGCTCGCCCTACCACCCCGGCCAGAAGGTGGTGGCCCTGACCTTCGACGACGGGCCGGACCCGACGTACACCCCGCAGATCCTCCAGGTGCTCACCGCCTACCACGTCCCGGCCGCCTTCCAGATCGTGGGCTACGAGGGCGCCGAGTACCCGGGCCTCCTGGCCCAGGAGGCAGCCGACGGGATGACGCTCACCAACCACACCTGGACCCACGTCGACCTGCGGACCCAGACCCCGGCCCAGTGGGTGTCGCAGGTGGACGCCACCGACAACCTCATCTCGTCGGTCACCGGCCAGCCGGTCCGCTGCCTGCGTCCCCCGTACGGCGACACCAACGCCTCGGTGCTGGCCCAGCTCGGTCAGCGGGGGTTGGCCGAGCTCTACTGGGACGTCGACCCCAGCGACTATCTCCGGCCCGGCACGTCGGTGATCGTCCAGCGGGTGCTCGGCGCGCTGCACCCCGGCGCCATCATCGGGATGCACGACGGGGGAGGGAACCGGTCGCAGACCGTGGCGGCCCTGCCGGCCATCATCGACGGTGCCCGGGCGGCCGGGTACACCTTCGTCTCGGTCTGCTAGGTCTCGGTCTGCTAGGGCGGCCATCGGGCGCTGGCCAGTACGCCCACGAAGCCGGCAGGAGCCCCTCGAGGCAGGCACCGTCGCCCGACTGGTCCGCAGTGCCCAAGCGGGTGACGTCTCGGCTGCCGACAGGTTGGTCAGGGCCAACCGCCGGTGGTGGCCAGAAGTAGGCGGGCCGGACGGCGGAGGCTCCGGCGGGGTCCGTGAGCCACGGCACCCGCGGCCGGCGGCGGGGGCGGTTGCCGCGCGAGTCCACCCGGTAGCGCAAGCCGGAAGACCGACGGTCCGTCACCGTCGGTGACGGACCCCCACGAAGGCCGACCGACACGGTCGAAAGTGACGTTGAAGGGACGTCGAACGACGTAGACCCTCCAGCCCCCCGGGTGAGTCCCTTACGGCGAGAGCATCAAGGCATGCGTGATACACATCCGTGATCTACTTTCGTGTATGGCCGAAACGCTGACGATACGTCTGGATGCAGAAGATCGGGCGGCGCTGGAGGCGGCGGCGCGTGAGCGGGGCAAGGAGCTCAGCGCGTTTATCCGAGAGATTGCCGAAGCCGAGGCGCGGCGGGTACGACGGGAGGCAATCCGGGCCGACGGAGACCGGGTGGTGGCCTATCTCGCCGAGCACCCCGCGGCGCGGAGAGAGCTCGATGAGCTTGGGACGCCGCTGACCGATCTCCCATGAGCCGGCCCACGGCCGGCAGCATCGTGGTGGTCGACTGGCGAGGCGGCTCTGTTGGGCGCTGGCCCATCACCTGACCAGCGTCTCGCTGCGGCGCGTCAACCTCACCTCCTCTCGGATCACTGCCGAGCAGTTGTCGGGCATCCGCAAGCGCATCGTGCTCGCCGTGGGGGCCACCTGAGCCCTCATATTTCGGGATCGACGTGGGGAAATCTTCGATCGAGGGGTCCGAGGGCAGGGTGGGGCCGAGCCTTCTGGGAGACTTGGTCACCGGTGTGACCAGGGAGGACTTCGGAGAACGCCCGGCGGGACTTGAACCCGCGACCTCCGCCTTACAAGGGCGGTGCTCTAACCGTTCTGAGCTACGGGCGCACAAGTGTTGGACTCCACCCGGCACCGCCGGTGCCGGACGGGAGCACCTTACCCCCCGGATCGGCCCTCCGCGTCCGGGACCCAACGCCACCCACGACAACCCCGTCTTCTGCAAGGAACCGTGCAAGGTCGCCGGCAAGGTCGCTCCCGGATACTCCGTCCATGACCGCCATCACCGCCCTCCCCACCCTCCCCGACTTCCCCATCCCGCCCGGCCTCACGCCGAACGACGTCCGCCGGCCCACCATGGCGCTGGGTTCGTCAACTCACCGACCTCCGGACCGGACGGCGCGGGTCAACGTGGTCCCGTGGGACGACCCGGTCGTCGAGGCTGCCGGGTTCGACCCCCGTTCGACGTACGTGGAGCGGTTCTGGCTGCCGCTGCTCGGCCCGTCGGCGGCGTGGCTGCTCCGCCGGATCGCCGACGGCTTCGACGCCCACCCCGACGGGTTCGAACTGGACCTGGACGACACCGCCCGGTCCCTCGGCCTGGGTGGCCTGGGCAGCCGGCACTCGCCGTTCCGGCGGGCCATCCTGCGGTGCGCCCGGTACGGGTTGGCCCGGCATGCAGGCACCGGCGTCCTGGCGGCCCGGCGGGCGGTGACGCCGATCCCCCAGCGGCACGTCGCCCGGCTGCCGGCGTCGCTCCAGGAGCAGCACGCCCGGTGGGCCGAGCCCCGGCCGGTCATGGCCTTCGAGCGGCGCCGGGCCCGCCTGCTGGGCCTGGACCTGGCCGTGCTGGGCCACGACCGGGCCGGGGTGGAGCGGGAGCTGCTGCGCTGGGGCATGCACCCGGCCCTGGCCTACGAGTCGGCCGGCTGGGCGTCGTCGCGGCCGGCTTTCGACCCACCCGGCGGTACCGCCGAAGCCACTCACCGGTGAGTTGCCTACCGTAGGCAACCAACTACGATGGAAGTGTGAGGACTGCGGTGACGATTGGGTTCTCCGTCGAGGAGCGCGACAGGTCCCGCCTGGACCACTTGGCCGAGGTGTTCGGCGGGGGCAACCGGAGCGCCTTCCTGCGGGCCGCGTTCGACGTGATGGAACGACTCGAGCTCGCCCAGCAGCTCGGCCGCACCCAGGCATACGGCGCAGAGCGCCTGGCCGAGGAGGGCTACACCACCGACGACATCCCGGAGATCGTGGAACGGGCCCTGGCGAGCAGGGACCCGGCGGCGGTTGCCCAGGCGAGGCTGGTGGTGGCGGACATCACCCGGAGCTGGCCGGCTCCGCACCGTGACGACGCCGCGCCCGAGGCGGGGAAGCTGCGGCAGGCGTTCTCCGAGGCGCTCACGGCAACCGCCACAGCCGACGGCTGATCGCCACGTGCCCATCGAGGTGGTCGTCGCGAGCTCGGTGCTGGTCGCCGCCTTCTCGGAGATCGGCCCGGTTGCCGTCACCTTTCCCGCCGTGCCTCCGCTCTCGGGGCGGCGGCACGCGGATGCGCTCGGCGTGTTCGCGTACCCCGACGACCACTTCGCCCTGAGCGCTTCAGAAGCGACGGTCGAGGAGGTGGTGACGGTATTGACCGGTGGCGTGCTGGCCTGGAGCTACGAGGAGGCCGAGGCGGCAGTGGTGGCGCTCGGCCAGCTTGCCGAACGCTCCGGTGGCGGCCTGGTGACCGCCGAGGAGGACGTCGAGGTCCCTCCGGGGGTGGGTGCGTCCACCGCCACCGCGATCCGTGCGGTGTGCGCCAAGGATCTCGGACACCCACGCGTCATGGTCACCGAGGACCCGGTGGCGTTGCGGTTCGGCAAGCTGCACCCGGCCGGCATCCCGTTCCCGCCAGAGGAGGACGTCGAGATCGTCGACCCCGCCCGGTTCGCCCGGTTGGCCCACCAGGTCCGGTGGAGGATGCGGCCAGCCGAGGACCGATCGGGGTGAGGACGGCGCCGGCCTACGAGCCGGCCGGCTGGGCGTCGTCGCGGCCGGCCCTGGACCCGTAGGCGTCCAGCAGGGCCAGCAGGGCCCGGAGCCCGAAGGCGGTGCCGCCCTTGGACAGGTAGCCGGTGCTCTCCGCCGACCGGCCGGGGCCGGCGATGTCCAGGTGGGCCCACGGCAGGTCGCCGACGAAGCGCCTGAGCAGCAGGGCGGCGGCGATGGCCCCGGCCTGGCCGGGCCGGCCGATGTTCTTCATGTCGGCCACGTCGGAGTCGATGTGGTCGGCGTAGTCGTCGGGCAGCGGCATCGGCCACAGCCGCTCCCCGGTGCGGTCGCCGGCCTGCCGCACCTCGTCCACCAGGTCCTGGTCGGTGCCGAACAACGCCCCCATGCCGGTGCCGAGCGCCACCACGGCGGCCCCGGTGAGGGTGGCCACGTCCACCACGGCGTCGGGGGCCGGGTCGACCTCGGCGGCCAGGGACAGGGCGTCGGCCAGCACCAGCCGGCCCTCGGCGTCGGTGTTCAGCACCTCGACGGTCTTGCCGTTGCGGATTCTGAGCACGTCGCCGGGCTTGACGGCGGCACCCCCCGGCATGTTCTCGGTGATCGGCGCCAGGGCGGTCACCTTGACCCGGACCCCGAGGTCGGCGCAGGCGGACAGCGCGCCGAGGACGATGGCGGCGCCGCTCATGTCGGTCTTCATGGTGGTCATGCCGTCGGCGGTCTTGAGGGACAGGCCGCCGGAGTCGAAGGTGATGCCCTTGCCGACCAACACGACGTGCGGCGCCGGGCGGTCGCCCGGGCCCGGAGCGGCGTTGCCGGCGGCGACCGGGTCGTAGGTGGCCCGGACGAACCGCGGCGGCTCCGCCGACCCCCGGTTGACCCCCAGCAACCCGCCGAGCCGCTCGGCGGCGATCCGGTCCTGGTCCCACACCTCCACCGTGGTCCCCGGCTGGGCGCCCAGCTCGGCCGCGACCCGGTCGGCCAGCCGCCGGGGGGTGAGGTCGGACGGCGGGGTGTTGATGAGGTCCCGGGCGAAGGCCACGGCTTGTGCGGTCCGGGCACCCCGGCGGGCCCCGGCCGCCAGGGCCTCGGCGCCCCCACCGTCGCGGTCGGCACCACCTGCTCCCCGGCTGCCGCCGCCGGCTCCACGGCCGGCGCCGCCGACCAGCACCACCCGGTCCACCGGCGGCGGCTTCGGTTCGGACCGCCACCCGTCGAACCGGTACCCGGCCAGCGCCGCCCCCTCGGCCACCGCGGCCGCGATCTCGACGCCCCCGGCCGCCCCGGGGCCGCCACCGGGCGGGTCGTCCGGGAGGACCAACGCGGCCGTCCCGCCCTCGCCGGCCGCCCGGACCAGGGCGGCTGCGGCCCGGCGCCACCGCTCCGCGTCGAGCCCGTCCCGGGGGCCCAGGCCGACCAGCACCACCGACGGCCCGTCGGACGGAACCCGCAGGACCAGGGCCTGGCCGGCCTTGGCGGTGAACCCCTCCCGCTTCAGCCAGGCCGGGTCCGGCGCCGGCCGGTCACCGCCCCCGGCCCCCGGACGGTCCGGGCCGGGCCACACCAGCAGTTCCGGACCGTCCGGGCCGGCCACCGCCGGCAAGCCGACCGCCCCGGCCTCCGCCGGCACCGCCCGGTCCACCTCCACCGCCGTCGCCGTGGGCATCAGCCCGCGTCACCTCCCGTTCCCGTGCTGTCGCTCTCGGCCGCCGCTCCGTCGGGCCCGCTCTCGGCCGCCGCTCCGTCGGCCCCGCTCTCGGCCGCCGATCCGTCGGCCCCGCCGGTCGGGCCGGCACCCGCGGGCCGTCCCCGGCGCCGGGACCCCCGGGCCACCAGGTGCTCCTCGCCCTCCTGCCAGCGGGCCATGGCCCACACCAGGTCGGACAGCCGGTTGAGGTAGGGCCCGACCAGGGAGTCGCCGGCCAGGTCCGGCACCGTGCCGACCAGCCGCTCGGCCCGGCGGACCACGGTGCGGGCCAGGTCCAGGGCGGCGGAGCAGCGGTCGTGGCCGGGGATGACGAAGTCGCTGGGCATGTCGAACCGGCCGAGCAGGTCGTCGATGCGGGCCTCCAGGGCGGCCACCATGTCGCCGGTGACCAGGGTGGTGCCGGCGACCAACTTGTCCCGGTGCTCCGGCAGGGTGGCCACCTCGGCCATCAGCACGTACAGGTCCCGCTCCAGGGACACCAGCAGCCGGTCCAGTTCGGCGTCGGGGTCCGATTCGGCCCGGGCCACACCCAGGGCGGCCTGGGCCTCGTCGACGGCGCCGTTCAGCTCGATGCGGGGCGACCCCTTCGGGGCGCGGCCGCCGTACAGGAGGCCGGTGGTGCCGTCGTCGCCGTGGCGGGTGTAGATACGCGGCTGTCGTGTCGAAGGGGGTGGCACCGTTGGCGGATGCTACTCCCCGGCCCGTCCGGCATGGCAGGGGCCGTCCCGGCACAACGGGCCGTCCAGCACAACGGGCCGTCCAGCACAACGGGCCGGCCGGGACCGACGGGCTGGCGGGTGCCACCCGGCAGCCCCGGTAGCCTTTCGGGTGATGCCCGAGCCTTCCACCCACGCTGGCGCACCGGTGCCGTTCGGCCGGATGGACCCGTCCACGTCGGACTACCTGGCCGCGCTCAGGGAGCGGGTGGTCGTCTTCGACGGGGCCACCGGCACCAACCTGCAGCTCCAGGAGCTGACCGCCGACGACTTCGGCGGCCCGGACCTGGAGGGCTGCAACGAGGTGCTGGTGGTGTCCAAGCCGGACGCGGTGGAGCGGCTGCACCGTTCGTTCCTGGACGTCGGGGTGGACGTGATCGAGACGGACACCTTCGGGGCGTTCTCGGTGGTGCTGGCGGAGTACGGCCTGGCCGACCGGGCCCGGGAGCTGAACCTGGCCGCGGCCCGGCTGGCCCGGCGGGTGGCGGACGAGTACGCCACGGCGGAACGGCCGCGGTGGGTGGCCGGCAGCATGGGGCCGGGCACCAAGTTCCCCACCCTCGGCCAGATCGGCTACGCCGATCTCCGCGACGCCTACCACGAGCAGGCCCTGGCCCTCCTGGAGGGCGGGGTGGACATCCTGATCGTGGAGACCATGTTCGACCTGCTGTCCGGCAAGGCCGCCATCAACGCCTGCAAGGCGGCCATGGCGGCAGCCGGCCGGCAGGTGCCGCTGCAGGTGCAGGTCACCATCGAGCTGACCGGCCGGATGCTGCCGGGCACCGAGATCGCCGCCGCCCTCACCGTCCTGGACGCCATGCAGGTGGACGTGGTCGGGTTGAACTGCGCCACCGGCCCGGCCGAGATGGGGGAACCCCTCGGCCACCTGTCGGCCCACAGCCGGGTGCCGGTGGCCTGCTTGCCCAACGCCGGCCTGCCGTCGGTGGTGGACGGCCGGATGCACTACGACCTGACCCCGGAGCAACTGGCCGACTACCTGCACCGGTTCGTCACCGAGCTCGGGGTCACCGCCATCGGGGGCTGCTGCGGCACCACCCCGGCCCACCTGGCCGCGGTGGTCGAGCGCTGCGCCGGGGCCACCCCCGCCGCACGGCGGCCGGTGCACGAGCCGTCGGCCGCCTCCATCTACACCGCGGTGCCGTTCCACCAGGACACCTCGTTCCTGGTGGTCGGTGAGCGGACCAACGCCAACGGGTCCAAGAAGTTCCGGGAGGCCATGCTGGCCGGGGACTGGGACACCTGCGTGGCCATGGCCCGGGAGCAGGTGAAGGAGGGGGCCCACCTCATCGACGTCTGCGTCGACTACACCGGGGCCGACGGGGTGGCCGACATGACCGAGGTGGCCAGCCGGTTCGCCACCCAGTCCAGCGTGCCGCTGATGGTGGACTCCACCGAGGGCCCGGTGGTCCGGGCCGCCCTGCAGTGGATCGGCGGCCGGCCGGTGCTGAACTCGGTCAACCTGGAGGAGGGCGACGGGGAGGGCACCCGTCTGGACACCTTCCTGCGGCTGGCCCGGGAGTTCGGGGCCGCGGTGGTGTGCACCTGCATCGACGAGGACGGGCAGGCCCGGACGGCGGAGTGGAAGCTGCGGGCGGCCAGGGCCATCCACGACGTCGCCGTCCACCGGTACGGGCTGGAGCCGCAGGACCTGATGTTCGACCCGCTGGCCCTGCCGCTGTCCACTGGCATGGAGGAGAGCCGGCGGGACGGCATCGAGACCATCGAGGGCATCCGCCGGATCAAGGCCGAGCTGCCCGGGGTGCACACCGTGCTGGGGCTGTCCAACGTGTCGTTCGGCCTCAACCCGGCCGCCCGGCAGGTGCTGAACTCGGTGTTCCTGCACGAGTGCGTGGAGGCCGGCCTGGACGCCGCCATCGTCCACGCCTCCAAGATCCTGCCGCTGTCCCGCATCGACGACCGGGCCCGCCAGGTCTGCCTGGACCTGGTCTACGACCGCCGCCGTGACGGCTACGACCCCCTGCAGGAGCTGCTGGCCCTGTTCGAGGGGGTCAGCGCCTCGTCGGGGCCGGCCGACGACCACGCCGACTGGCCGGTGGAGCGGCGGCTGGAGCAGCGGATCATCGACGGCAACCGCAACGGCCTGGAGGCCGACCTGGACGACGCGCTGGCCGGCGGGCACGCCGCCCTGGACATCGTCAACGACATCCTGCTGGCCGGCATGAAGACGGTGGGCGACCTGTTCGCCTCCGGGGAGATGCAGTTGCCCTTCGTGCTGCAGTCCGCCGAGACCATGAAGACGGCGGTGGCCCACCTGGAGCCCCACATGGAGCGGTCCGACCAGGGCGGCAAGGGCAAGGTGGTGCTGGCCACCGTCAAGGGCGACGTCCACGACATCGGCAAGAACCTGGTCGACATCATCTTCACCAACAACGGCTACGAGGTGGTCAACCTGGGCATCAAGGTGGGCATCGGCGAGATGGTGGCCGCGGTCGAGGAGCACGGGGCCGACGCCATCGGCATGAGCGGCCTGCTGGTCAAGTCCACCCTGATCATGCGGGAGAACCTGGAGGAGCTGAACCGCCGCGACCTGGCCGGGGTGCCGGTGCTGCTGGGCGGGGCCGCCCTCACCCGGACGTACGTGGAGCGGGACCTCCGCGAGGTGTACGACGGCCGGGTGTTCTACGGCCGTGACGCCTTCGAGGGCCTGCGGACCATGGACCGCCTGATGGAGCTGAAGCGCACCGGCCAGGCCGACGACGCGTTCGGCCGCGAGATCTCGGAGCGCCGGGTGCCGAAGCGGAGCCGGTTGGAGCCGCAGGACGACAGCCCCGTCGAGGGGCAGCCGGCCCGCGCCCCGGGGGTGGCCACCGACAACCCGCTGTTCCGGCCGCCGTTCGTCGGCAGCCGGATCGCCAAGGGTATCCCGGTGGACGACATCGCCGCCTACCTCAACCTGACCGCCCTGTTCCGCAACCAGTGGGGGTTCCGGCCGGAGGACGGCGAGGACGACCCGGCGTTCAAGGACCGGGTGAAGGCGGTGCTGCGGGACGAGCTGGCCAAGGCCAAGGAGGCCAACCTGCTGGTCCCCCAGGTGGCCTACGGCCACTTCGCCGCCAACGCCGACGGCAACGACCTGGTCGTCTTCAAGGACGAGACCCGGACCGCGGAGTGGATGCGGTTCACGTTCCCCCGGCAGCGCAAGGAGCCGTGGCTGTGCATCGCCGACTTCTTCCGCCCGGTGGACTCCGCCGAGGAGGACTTCGCGTCGTTCATGCTGGTCACCATGGGCAACCGGGTGTCGGTGGAGACCGCCCGGCTGTTCCAGGAGAACGAGTACCAGAACTACCTGTTCCTGCACGGCCTCGGCGTCGAGATGGCCGAGGCCCTGGCCGAGTACTGGCACCACCGCATCCGGGAGGAGCTGGGGTTCGCCGACCAGGACGGCCCCACCCTGACCGGGCTGTTCCGCCAGCAGTACCGCGGCGGCCGGTATAGCTGGGGCTACCCGGCCTGCCCGGACCTCACCGACAACGCCAAGGTGGTCGAGCTCCTCGGCGGTGACCGCATCGGGGTGCAGGTCAGCGAGGGGTTCCAGCTACACCCCGAGCAGACCACCGATGCCATCATCTGCCACCACCCCCAGGCCAAGTACTTCGTGGCCTGAACCGCCGGCGCGGCCGGGGCTCCGCCGGGGCCGCCCGGGCGTCCGGCCCCGCCGGTCGAAGGCGGCGGCGTCAGGCCCGTTCCGGTGCCGGGGTCAGGTTGGCCGGGCGGCGACCTGCGCGGCGGCCGACCGGAGGTCGTCCACGAACCGCCGGCGCTCGGCCTGGCGGTCGGCGTCGTCCCTGATGCGCAGGATGGCGGACGGGTGGACGGTGGCGGTGGTGGGGACCCCGAAGGGCCCGTCCAGCACCTCGCCGCGCTGCCGGGTGACCCGGAACGACGGGCCCAGGAGGGCCCGGGCGGCGGTGGCACCGAGGCAGACCACGAGGGCGGGGTCGACCAGGTTGATCTCGGCGGTCAGCCACGGCAGGCAGGCCGACACCTCCCGGACGGACGGCTGCTTGTGCAGCCGCACCTTCCCCCTCTGCTCCCACTTGAAGTGCTTGACGGCGTTGGTGACGTACAGCGACCCCCGGTCCAGCCCGGCCTCCTCCAATGCCTCGTCCAGCAGCCGGCCGGCGGGGCCGACGAACGGCAGGCCCTCCCGGTCCTCGCGGTCACCGGGCTGCTCCCCCACCAGCATCACCCTGGCGTGGGGGTCGCCGACGCCGAACACGGTCTGGGTGGCCCGTTTGTAGAGGTCGCAGCCGTGGCACCCGGCGCTGGCCTCCGCCAAGGTGTCCAGGTCGTCGGCCCCGGCCGGCAGGTACTCCTCGGCGCCCATACCAGGACCCTGCCCGCCGCGCCCGGGGCCCAACCCACGCCCGGCACCCGGCTACCCGGATACCCGGCTACCCAACTGCCCGGACGTTCAGCCGCCAAGCCGCCCGGCTACCCAGCCGCCCGGCGCTCGTCCCGGTCCGTACGTTCAGCCCTGCAGGTCCGGACGTTCAGCCCTGCAGGTCGAGGACCACCTTGCCCCGCAACGACCGGTCGGTGAGCCGGTCCAGGGCCCGGTTGACGTCGCCCAGCGGCACCACCTCGTCCACGGCGGCGGTGAACACCCCGTCGGCCAGCGCCCGGAGGACGTCGGCGATGCCCTGGTTGATGCGGTCGGCCGGCTCGGACAGGCCGCCGTAGCCGTACACGGTGAGGCTCTTGCGGTAGAGCTGCTGCAGCGGCACCTCCCCCTCGGTGCCGGCCGAGGTGCCGAACAGGACCAGCCGGCCCCGCGGGGCCATGGCCTGGACGGCGGCCCCGGTGAACCCGCCGCCGAGGGGGTCGACGACGACGGTGGGCCGGTAGTCCCCGAGCCGGTCGACCAGGCCGGGGGCGTCGGCCACCACCACCTGGTCGGCGCCCTGGGCCGCCAGCCAGTCGGCCTTGGCGGCGCTGCCGGTCTGCCCCCACACCTGCGCCCCGGCGGCCGCGGCCATGGACACCACCATGCTGCCCACCCCGCCGCTGGCCCCGAGCACCAGCACCCGGTCCTCGGGGCCCACCCGGCCGAGGTCGTGCACGGCCCGCCACGCCGTCACCCCGGCCACCCCGACGGTGGCGGCCACCACCGGGTCCACCCCGGCCGGGACGTCCACCATGGCCCCGACCGGCACCACGGCCGCCCCGGCCCACAGGCCGTCCCGGGTGGTGCCGAGGCCGGCGCCGTGGACCACCACGGTGCGGTCACCGACGGTGCCCAGCCCCTCGGTGCCCAGCGTCCGGGGCACCGGCCCGTCCGGGGCCACCCGGCCGAGCGCCCCGTACCGGTCCACCGGGTTGACGCCGGCGTACCGCATGGTGACCACCACCTCGCCGTCGGCCGGTTCGGGCAGGTCGACGTCCTCCACCACCAGCGGCTCGCCGTGGGCCACCAGCCGGGCCGCCCGGGTCCGGGCCGCCATCACCGACCCCCTCGGCTGGAGCCGGTCACGGCCGACCGGTCCGGGACAGGGCCACCGGGACGGCGCCTGCCGGGATGAGGCCTGCCGGGATGGGGCCTGCCGGCACGACGGCGTCGGTGCCCGCCGGCCCGGCGGCGGCCGGGGTCACCCCGGGGGCGCCCGCACCGGGGGCGCCCGCACCGGGGGCGATGCCGGCAGCAGCGGCGGCGCCCTTGGCGTGGTAGCTGGAGCGGGTCAGCGGGGAGGCCTCGACGTGAGCGAACCCCATGGCCCGGCCGGCGGCGCCGAGGTGGTGGAGCTCGTCGGGGGTCCACCAGCGGGCCACGGGCAGGTGGGCGGCGCTGGGCCGCAGGTACTGGCCGATGGTGGCGATGGACACCCCGACGGCCCGGAGGTCGGCCAGGGTGGCCAGCACCTCGTCGTCGTCCTCCCCCAGCCCGACCATCAACCCGGACTTGGTCACCAGGCCGGCGTCGGCGGCGCGGGCCAGGACGGACAGGCTGCGGGCGTACCCGGCGGAGGGGCGGACGGCCCGCTGCAGGCGGGCCACGGTCTCGATGTTGTGGTTGAGCACGTCGGGCCGGGCGTCGAAGATGCGGGACAGCGACGGCCCATCACCCTTGCAGTCGGAGATGAGCACCTCCACCGACGTCTGTGGCCGTCGCTGCCGGATGGCGTCGACGGTGGCGGCGATGGCGCCGGCCCCGCCGTCGGGCAGGTCGTCCCGGGCGACGCAGGTCACCACGGCGTGGGCCAGCCGCATCCGGTCCACCGCCTCGGCCACCCGGGCCGGCTCGCCGGGGTCCAGGGGCAGGGGGTGCCGGGTGTCGACCAGGCAGAACCCGCAGGCCCGGGTGCACCGGGACCCGTTGACCATGAAGGTGGCGGTGCCGTCGGCCCAGCACTCGTAGATGTTGGGGCAGCCGGCCTCCTCGCAGACGGTGACCAGCCCCAGGTCGTGGATGGTACGGCCCAGTTGCCGGTAGCCGTCCCCCATCCGGGCCGGCACCCGCAGCCACGGCGGCTTTCGGGCGTTGACGGCCAGCCCGCCCTCCGGGGCCACCCCGGCTTGGCGGAGCCGGCGGAACAGCGGCCGTTCGACGGGGACGGCGCCGTCGACGGGCCGGTCGGCCGTCGCTGCTGCCGGCCTCGACGCCGGCACCGAGGCCGGGTCCGGCCCGGCCATGGACACCGCCTGCCGCTCGGTACCGCCGTCCCCCCACCGGGCCACCGCCCGTGCGGTCACCGCGGCCACCACCTGCTCCATGTCCAGCCCCAGGCCCTCGGCGGACAGCGAGGTGACCGGCAGCTCCGCGATGCCGCAGGGGACGATGTGCCCGAACATGGCCAGGTCGGAGGCCACGTTGAGGGCCAGGCCGTGGGTGGTCCGCCGGCGGCCGTCGGCCATCCGCTGCGCCCGGATGCCGACGGCCCCCACCTTGCGGGGCCGGCCGGCGGCCACCCCCAGCCAGATGCCGGGATAGCCGTCGAGGAGGCCGACGTCGGCCACCCCGAGATCGGCCAGGGCGTCAATGACCACCTGCTCCAGCGCCCGGGCGTGCTCCGGGGCCGCCCCGGGGTGGTCGGGCAGGGTCAGGACGGGGTACACCACCAGTTGGCCGGGGCCGTGGTAGGTGACGTCGCCGCCGCGGTCGGTGCGGGCCAGGGCGGCGCCGACGGTGGACGGGTCCACCAGCACGTGGGCCGGGTCGGCGCGGACCCCCAGGGTGTACACGTGGGGGTGCTCCAGCAGCAGCAGGTAGTCGTCGGCGGCCCGGCCGGCCAGCGCCCGCTGCAGGGCCAGCGCCTCCGCGTAGGGCACCCGCCCCAACCGCCGGACCCGCAGCACCGCCGTCGCCTCCCGGTTCCCTGCCGCCTACAGCTCGGCGGCCCAGTCCCGGGAGCCCAGCACGTCGGCCAGGCGGCGCAGGAACGACGACACGTAGGCCCCGTCCACGGCCCGGTGGTCCCAGCTCATGCCGACCACCCCGACGGAGTGGACGGCGATGGACTCGCTGCCGTCCGGCAGCGCCACCACCACCGGCCGGCGCTTGATGCCGTCGGTCCCCAGGATGGCCACCTGCGGCTGGTTGATGATGGGCACCGTGAAGTAGGTGCCGAACGGCCCGTCGTTGGTGACGGAGAAGGTGCCGCCGCTGATGTCGTCGGCGGTCAACTGCCGGGTCCGGGCCCGGTCGGCCAGGTCCCGCACCCGCCGGGCGATGCCGCGCAGCGTGATCTCCTCGGCCCGGTGCACCACCGGGACGATCAGCCCCTCGTGGTCCAGGTCGACGGCGACGCCCAGGTTGATCTGCTGGTGCAGCACCAGGGCGTCGTCGGCCACCGAGGCGTTCAGGTTCGGGTACTCCCGCAGGGCCTCCACCGTCGCCCGGGCGATGAACGGCAGGTAGGTGAGCGAGAACCCTTCCTCGGCCCTGAACCGGTCGCCCCAGGCCCGGCGGACCCGCTCGACGTTCTCGAAGTCCACCTCGTAGGCGATGTACGCGTGGGGGGAGGTGGCCTTGGACCGGACCATGTGCTCGGCCGTCCGCCGCCGGATGTTCGAGAACGGCACCACCCGGTCGCCGGGGGGCCGCATGACCGCCGCCGACGGCTGGGCCGCCGGCGGTGCCGCCACCGGCGCAGGGGCCGGGGCCACCACCGGGGCGACGGGTGCCGGAGCCGGGGGCGGAGCCGGTGCGGGGGCGGGGGCGGGTGGCGGGGGTGCCTCCGGCGGCGCAGGAGCCGCGGCTGGTGGCTGCGTCTCGGGAGCCGGGGCAGCCGCCGGGGGCGGGGGCGGAGCCGCCGGAGGTGCGGCCGGAGCCGGAGCCGGGGCGGCCGAGGCTGCGGCGCGGCGGACGTCGATCACCGAAAGGACGTCCTCCCGGGTGATCCGGCCGCCGATGCCGGTCCCGACGACGTCGGCGGCGTCGATGCCGTTGTCGATCAACAGCCGCCGGACCACCGGGGAAAGGAGCCGGGGATCGTCGGACGGCGGTGCGGCCGGTGCCGGTGCCGGCGGTGCAGTCTGTGAGGCCGCCTCGGCGGGCGCGGGCGGCGGGGCGACCGGTGCAACCGGTGCGGCCGCCTCGGCGGGAGCGGGCTGGGGGGCGGGAGCCGGGGCGACCGGGGCCTCCGGCGGGGCGGGCGCAGCCGGCGGGGCGGGGGGCGGCTCCGGGGCCGGCGCGGGGGCGGCCTCCGGGGCCGGTGCGGGAGCCGGGGCGGCCACCGCGGGAGGAACGGCCGGGGCCGCGGCGGTCTCGCCGGCGGCGTCACCGATGACGGCGAGCCGGGCGCCGACGTCGACGGTGTCGCCCTCGGGCACCAGGATCTCGGTGAGCACGCCGGAGGCCGGGGCGGGCACCTCGGAGTCGACCTTGTCGGTGGACACCTCGAACAGTGGCTCGTCCCGGACGACCTGGTCGCCGACGGCCTTCATCCAGCGGGTGATGGTGCCCTCGGTGACGGTCTCACCGAGCTGCGGCATGGTCACGTCAGCCAACGTGCAGTCCCCTTCCGGTCAGTGCCTGGACCGTCTCGCCGAAGGTCTCGGACAGCGACGGATGCGGCTGGACGAAATGGGCCACCTCGTCGGGGGTGGCCTCCCAGTTGACGGCCAGGTAGCCGGCGCCGAGCAGCTCGGTGACCCACGGCCCGGCCATGTGGACGCCGAGGATGGCGCCGGCGGAGCCGTCGGGCCGGCGCTCGGCGATGACCTTGACCAGGCCGTCGGTGTCTCCGATGATGCGGGCCCGGCTGTTGCCGCCGAACGGGTCCTTCTTGATCACCACGTCGATCCCCCGGGCGGCGGCCTGGGCCTCGGTGAGGCCGGCAAAAGCCACCTCGGGGTGGGTGTAGATGGCCCAGGGCACCCGGTCGTAGTCGACCGGGATCATGGTCTCCCCGAGGATGCCCTTGACGACCACGATGCCCTCGGCGAACCCCACGTGGGCCAACTGGGGGGCGTTGGCCACCAGGTCACCGACGGCCCAGACGTGCTTCTCGTGGGTCTGCTGGTAGTGGTTGGCCAGCACGAACCCGCGTGGGTCCAACTGGACTTCGGCGCCCTCGCCGAGCAGGCCCTCGGTCCGCGGACGGCGGCCGACCGACACGACGGCCATCGACGCCTCCACCCCCCGGCCGTCACCGAGGTGGACGGTGGTGCCGGTGCCGTCCTCCTTGGGGGTGTGGCCGGTGACCTGCACCCCGGTCATCACCTCGATGCCGCGCTTGCGGAACGACCGGGCGATCACCGGGACGATGTCCTGGTCGCAGCCCAGCAGGAGGCTGTCGAGGGCCTCCAGGATGGTGACCTTGGTGCCGAGGTCGGACAGCAGGGAGGCGAACTCGCAGCCGATGACGCCACCGCCGACCACGACCACGCTCGGCGGCAGCCGGTCCAGGTCCAAGAACTCGTCGGAGGTGAGCACCAGGCGACCGTCCACGTCCATGCCGGGCAGCGTCCGGGGCACCGAGCCGGCGGCCAGGACGACGTGCCGGCCGGTGACCTCGGCGCCGGCGTCCTCCCCGTCGACCACCCGGACCCGCCGGCCGCCCAGCAGGGTGCCGGTGCCCGAGAGGGTGGTGACCTTGCGGCCGCTCAGCAGGCCTTGCAGGCCCCGGAACAACTGGTTGACGACGGTGTTCTTGCGGGCCTGGCTGACCGAGAAGTCGATCGTGGGCTGTCCGGCACCGATGCCGAACTCGCCGGCCCCCGCGACGGTCCGGTAGACGGCGGCGGTCTCCAGGAACTCCTTGGCCGGGATGCAGCCACGGTGCAGGCAGGTGCCGCCGACCTTGTCCCGCTCGACGATGGCGACGCTGAGGCCGGCGGCCGCTCCGTAGAGGGCGGTGGCATACCCGCCGGGCCCACCACCGATGACGACGACGTCGTACTGGGTCTCCTCGGTCGCCACCTGGCCTCCTCTGTCGCCTGGCTCCCCCCGCCCTGCTGGTCGTCTGCTCTGCGTCGTGGTGCCGGTCGTCGCGCCGCCCGCCGGTGCCCGGCCGTCCCGTTCGCGCCCGCTCGCGGTGGACCGGCCAGGCGCGTTGAAGCCTACCCGGCGGCCGATCGGCCCCGGGCGGGCCGTCGGGTCACTTCGGCGGCATCCGGATGCCGCCGTCCAGCCGGATGACCTCGCCGTTCAGGTAGGAGTTCTTGGCGATCTCCACCACCAGGCGGCCGTACTGGACGGGGTTGCCGAGACGCTTGGGGAACAGGACCGACTGGGCCAGCACGTTGCGCTGCTCGTCCGGCAGCATGCCGAGCAGCGGGGTGTCGAACAGGCCGGGGGCGATGGCCACCACCCGGATGCCGACCACCGACAGGTCGCGGGCGGCAGGGAGCGTCATGCCGACCACGGCCCCCTTGGAGGCCGAGTAGGCCAACTGGCCGATCTGGCCGTCGAAGGCGGCCACCGAGGCGGTGTTGACGATGACCCCGCGCTCGTTGTCCTCGTTCGGCTCGGTGGTGGCCATGGCGGAGGCGGCCTTGGTCATCACGTTGAAGGTGCCGATGACGTTCAGCCGCTGGATGAACTCGAAGGCCCCGAGGTCGTGGGGGGAGCCGTCGCGGTTGATGACCCGGCCCACCCAGCCGGTGCCGGCGCAGTTGACGGTGACGCGGAGGCTGGCGCCGTCGGCGGCCTGGTCCACCGCCCGCTGGCAGTCGTCCGGCTCGGTGACGTCGCCGGCGACGTGGTTGCCGCCGATGTCGGCGGCGACGGCCTTGGCCCCCTCCTCGTTGCGGTCGAAGACGGTGACCCGGACGCCCTCGGCGGCCAGGGCCCTGGCGGTTGCGGCTCCCAGGCCGGAGGCACCGCCGGTGACCAGTGCGGACGTGCTGTCGTTGAGCTCCATGGGCCCGATGGTACGGGAGGGGGCCCCTGTCAGGCCAACGACGACCGGCCGACACCGGTGGCCGCCGCGGTGGTGGCCAACTGGTCCACCACCTCGTTCCAGCGGTCGCCGGCGTGGCCGCGGACCCAGTGGAACCGGACCGGCGCCGCCGTGCCCAGGGCCAGTTCGATGAGGGGCTCCCACAGGTCCCGGTTGGCGACCGGCTTGTTCTGGCTGTTCTTCCAGCCGCGGCGCTGCCACCCGGCCCACCAACGGTCCCGGAAGCAGTTGACGACGTAGGTGGAGTCGCTGAACACCTCGACACCGGCCGGGCCGGCCGGTGGCAGCAGCGCCCCGAGGGCTTCGAGGACGGCGGTGATCTCCATGCGCTGGTTGGTGGTCCGCGCGGCCGCTCCGCTGGCGAACGGGCCGTCGGGCACCGCCCAGGCCCAGCCGCCCCGCCCGGGGTTCCCCAGGCAGGACCCGTCGGTGTAGACCACCACGGGTCCTCCGGCTGCGGTCTGGTCGGCGGTCATGGCGGCCTGTTGTACTACGTCGGGCCGCCCGGCCGGCCGAATGGTGCCGGTCGGACGGTTGGCCGGGTACCGTGGAAGCGTGCTCTTCGACGGCGTCTCCCACCAGGTCCCCGACATCGATCCTGGTGAGACTGCCGAGTGGCTGGACTCGTTCGACGCCGTGGTGGACACCAGGGGGCGGACCAGGGCCCGGTACCTGCTGATGAAGCTGCTGGAGCGGGCCCGGTCCCTCCAGGTGGAGTTCCCGGCCACCGTGTCCACCCCCTACGTGAACACCATTCCGGCCGACGAGGAGCCGTGGTTCCCCGGCGACGAGTTCATTGAGCGCCGCATCCGGGCGTTCATCCGGTGGAACGCGGCGGTGATGGTGGTGCGGGCCAACATGCGGACCGACGGCATCGGCGGCCACCTGTCCACCTTCGCCAGCTCGGCCGCCCTCTACGAGGTGGGGTTCAACCACTTCTTCCGGGGCAAGGACGACGGCGGCGCCGGCGACCAGGTGTTCTTCCAGGGCCACGCCTCCCCCGGCATCTACGCCCGGGCGTTCGTGGAGGGCCGGCTGACCGAAGCCGAGCTGGACAACTTCCGCCACGAGGTCGGCGGCGGGCTGGCCAGCTACCCCCACCCCCGCTCCATGCCGCAGTTCTGGGAGTTCCCGACGGTGTCGATGGGCCTGGGCCCGCTGGGGGCCATCTACCAGGCCCACGTCAACCGGTACCTGCACCAGCGGCGGCTGGTGGACACCAGCGGCAGCCGGGTGTGGTGCTTCGTCGGGGACGGCGAGATGGACGAGCCGGAGTCGGTCGGCGCGCTCGGGGTGGCCGGCCGGGAGCACCTGGACAACCTGATCTTCGTGGTCAACTGCAACCTGCAGCGCCTGGACGGGCCGGTGCGGGGCAACGGCAAGATCATCCAGGAGCTCGAGGCCCTCTACCGGGGGGCCGGCTGGAACGTCATCAAGGTCATCTGGGGGTCCCGGTGGGACGACCTGTTGGCCCGGGACGTCGACGGGGTGCTGCTGGACAAGATGAACACCACCGTCGACGGCGAGTTCCAGAAGTACGCCACCGAGTCCGGGGCCTACATCCGCGAGCACTTCTTCGGGCCGGACCCCCGGCTGCGGAAGATGGTGGAGCACCTCACCGACGACGAGCTGCAGAGCCTGCCGCGGGGCGGCCACGACTACCGGAAGCTGTACGCCGCCTACAAGCTGGCCACCGAGCAGCGCGACGCCCCGACGGTGATCCTGGCCAAGACCATCAAGGGGTGGACCCTGGGCCCCCAGATCGAGGCCCGCAACGCCACCCACCAGATCAAGAAGATGACCAAGGACCAGTTCCGGGCGCTCCGCGACCGGCTGTACCTGGCGGACGAGATCCCCGACGAGGCGCTGGAGGCGGACGCCCCGCCGTACTACCGGCCGCCGGAAGGGTCCGAGATCCACGAGTACCTGATGGCCCGGCGCAAGATGCTGGCCGGGCCGCTGCCGAACCGGGTAGTGCGCCCGGCCCGGGTCACCCTGCCGGACCCCAAGGTGTTCGCCGACCTCACCGCGGGATCGGGCCGGCAGGCGGCGTCCACCACCATGGCCTTCGCCCGGCTCCTCCGCAACCTGGTCCGGGACCCGGCGTTCGGCCCGCTGGTGGCTCCCATCGTGTCCGACGAGGCCCGCACCTTCGGCCTGGAGCCCATCATCGCCGAGGCCAAGATCTACGCCCCGGGCGGCCAGCGGTACGTGCCCGTCGACGCCGACCTGCCGCTGCGGTACGCCGAGAGCGCGTCCGGCCAGTTGCTCCAGGAGGGCATCACCGAGGCCGGGGCCATCGCCTCGTTCACCGCCCTGGCCACCGCGTACGCCACCTGGGGCCACCCGATGCTGCCGGTGTTCCTGTTCTATTCCATGTTCGGCTTCCAGCGGGTCGGCGACCTGGCCTGGGCGTTGGGCGACATGCGGGGCCGGGGCATCCTGGCCGGGTGCACCGCCGGGCGGACCACCCTCATCGGGGAAGGCCTGCAGCACGACGACGGCCACTCCCCGCTGCTCGCCTCCACCAACCCGGCCGCCGCCGTCTACGACCCGGCGTTCGCCTACGAGCTGGCCATCGTGGTGGAGGACGCCGTCACCAAGATGATGGGGCCGGACCCCGAGGACCGGTTCTGGTACCTCACCCTGTACAACGAGACCTACCCGATGCCGGCCCTGCCGGAGGGACCGGCCGGCGACGCGGTGCGCCACGGGGTGGTCCGGGGCCTGTACCGCTTCGCCGGGCCCGCCGAGGTGGCCGACCCCCGGGCGACGGCCAGCCTGGTGTTCTCGGGGCCGATGTGGCAGGTGGCCATGGATGCCCGGCGCCTTTTGGCCGAGGGCTGGGGCGTCGCCGCCGACGCCTGGTCGGCCACGTCGTGGAACACCGTCCGCCACGACGCCGTCTCGGTGGAGCGGTGGAACCGGCTGCACCCCGACCAGCCACCCAGGGTGCCCTACGTCACCGAGCAGCTCGGCGCCGGCCGGGGACCGGTGGTGGCGGTGTCGGACTACATGCGGGCGGTCCCCGACCAGATCTCCCGGTGGGTGCCCCGGCCGTTCACCTCCCTCGGCACCGACGGGTTCGGCCGGTCCGACGCCCGGGAGGCCCTGCGGCGGTACTTCGAGGTGGACGCCGCCCACGTGGTCGTCGCCGTGCTTTCGGCGCTGGCCGCCGACGGCGTCGTCGACCGGTCCGACGTCACTGCAGCCATCGCCCGGTTCGGCATCGACCCCGACGCCGCAGAGCCCTTCCGGGCCTGACCCCCGGGCCGCCGGGCCGCCGGGAGCCCACGGAACCCGGAACCCCGAGACCGCGGGGCAGCCAGGTGCCGGCCCACCGGGCCGCCGTCGGACCGAGCCCCGGCAGTACCTAGTGGGGGGCCCAGGCGTCGGGGTCGGCGGTCAGCTTGAGCAGCGGCCGGGGCAGCTTGCCCGAGGCCACCTGGGCCAGGGTCACGTTCTCCAGCACCTGCCGGAGGCTGGCCCGTACCGCCACCCAGACCTGCTGGAGGTGCTCGGCGGCACCGTCGTAGAAGGTGGCCTCCGGCCGGAACCCGCGGACCTCGGCCAGCGGGCCGTCCAGGGCCCGGATCACCTCGGCGACGGTGATGTCCTCGGCGGGACGGGCCAGGCGGTACCCACCCTCGGCCCCGCGCTGGCTGGCCACCAGGCCGGCCCGGCGGAGGTCGGCGAGGATGGCGCCGAGAAACCGGGGCGGGAGCCCCTGGTCGCCGGCCAGGACCTCCGCCGTCTGGGGGGAACCGGCCGCGACCAACGACAGGAGCGCCCGGAGCCCGTAATCCACCTTGGCTGGGATGTGCACCTCATTGATTCTGCCCCGGTTGCGATGGCCAGCGGGCGATGTCCCGCGCCGAGCGCGCCGGGAACGTCAAAAATGCAGCCCACCGGTCGAAAAACTGCCAAAATGAGCGGTGGCCGGCGACGACCATCTCGGCGCAACGATCGTCGCCCGGTGCCCGTTGGGGAACGGAGGGCGCAGTATGGCTGAGAAGGGGGGCGCGCCGGTCGGTCGGCGTGAGCGGAAGAAGGCCGAGACCAGAGCGCGCCTCGTCGAGTGTGCCTACCGGTTGATCGACGAACAGGGCTACGACGGCACCTCGTTGGCCGACATCACCGATGCCGCCGACGTCTCCGCCCGGACGTTCTACCTGTACTTCGAGTCCAAGGCCGACGTGGCGCTGGCCACCTTCTACGAATGGGTGGACACCCTGGTGGCCGCCATGGAGGGCCGCCCGGAGTCGGAGCCGCCCGACCAGATGCTGGCCGCCGCCCTCGAGGCACTGCGGGCAGCGGGGTGCACCCACGGCAATGCCCTGATCGGCCCCGGCGGCGGGCCCAGTGTCCCGGTGGTCCATGCCCTGCTGCTGGCCGAGGGCAGCCCGGAGGTCGCCGGCGGGGTGTACCGGGCCATGACGCGGGCCACCGACCGGTTCAGCGTCCTGTTCGGCCGCCGCCTGGGGTACCCGCCCGGCTCGCCGGAACCCGAGCTGCTGGCCGTCGGGATCGCCGGTGCCTTCGTCGGCTCCCACCGGGCGTTCGCCGCCCGGCTGGCCGCCGGGGGCGACCCGGGGTCGATCGACCAGCTCACCGCCGTCTGCTTCAAGCTGTTCGGCACCGGCCTGGCCGCCCTGTGGGAGGGCCGGCTGGGGACCCCGGCAGGCTGACGGCTCAGGAGGGCCGGGCCGGTCAGGACGGGCCGGTCAGGACGCGATGGCGTCCAGCACCGGAGCGAACAGGTCGCCGGCGTCGGCCACCCGGTCCAGGACGTCGCCGGCCTCGAAGGCCAGCCGGCCGGGGTCACCGGTGTCGGCGCAGGCGCCGACCTCGTCCCAGGTGACCGGGGTGGACACCGTCGGCCGGGCCCTGGCCCGGAGGGAGTAGACGGCCACGGTGTTCTTGGCCGCGTGGTTCTGGCTCCAGTCGATGAGGACCTTGCCGGGCCGCAACTGCCGGCGCATGTTGGAGAGCACCTCGTCGGGGTGGTCGCGCTCCATCTGGCGGGCCAGGCGACGGGCCTGGTCCCTGACCTTGTCCCACCGCCGCGCCGGCTTGAGCGGGACGTAGAGCTGCAGGCCCTTCGACCCGCTGGTCTTGGGGAACACGTCGTGGCCGTCCGCGGCCAGCGTCTCGCGGACGTAGGCGGCGACCCGGCAGCAGTCGACCAGGTCGGCCGGACCACCGGGGTCGAGGTCGAACACCATGAGGTCCACCGGCCCGTACTCCCCGGGGCGGCGCCACCGCCACATGGGCACGTGCAGCTCCAGGGCTGCCAGGTTGGCCGCCCAGACCAGGGCGGCGGGGTCGTCCAGGAGGACGTAGTCGATGTCGCCGTCGCCGTCCTCGCTCCGGGGAACCGGCACCGTCCGGATCCAGTCCGGGGTGCCCCGGGGAGCGTTCTTCTCGTAGAACGACGGTCCGTCCACCCCGTCGGGGTACCGCCGCAACGTCACCGGCCGGTCGCGGAGGTGGGGGAGCATCACCGGGGCGATCTGGCTGTAGTAGTGGATGACGTCGGCCTTGGTGAACCCGGCGTCGGGGTACAGGACCTTGTCCAGGTTGGACAGCCGCAGCCGGTGGCCGTCGACCTCGACGGTGGTGGCCTGGTCGGGGCTCACGACGGCCGGATGGGGCGGGCAGGACCGGCGTCAGGCCGGTGCGGCGGCGCGGCGGCGGAGTGGCGGGAGGGTCGGCGGCGGCTGCCGCCGGGCCGGCAGCTCGGCCAGGAGGACGGTGGTGGCGTCGGCGATGGTGCGCACGGCCGCCTCGAAGGCCGGCCCGGTCGCGGCGGAGGTGGACTGGACCCCGCTGACCTTCCGGACGTACTGCCGGGCGGCGGCCTCGACCTCCTCGGCGGTGGCCTCCGGCTGGAGCCCTCGTAGGGTGGTGATGTTCCGGCACATGCCCACAGGCTACGGCGCCGGGACGTCGGCCGTGCGGGCTCCGGTACCCGGGACGTCGGCCGTGCGGGGCTCTGCCCCGGCCGGGTCGTACGGGGAGCAGCCATCCCCCCTCCATTAAAACCTACTTGACCGATAGGATTTATGCGCTATTATCGAGGGCATGCCGCCGCCCGTGCTCCCGTTCCCGTCCGCCTCCCGGCAGGCCCATCCGGCCGGGGGGTCCGGCGGGCCGCCCGGCGCCGACCCGGACGGCGGCGACCGCACGGGCGGGGGGGCCGGCGGCGACACGGCGGGACGGCTGTCGTTCACGGCCCTTCGGGCCATCGCGGCCGGGCTGGCCCGGACGCAGGCGGCGGTCCCGCCGGCGCCCGGTGACGACCCGTCGGCGCCGCGGTCGATCCGGTTGCTGGCCACCACGTTCTACGACGTCTGGCTGATCACCTGGCCGGCGGGTTCGGCGCTGGCCGCCCACGACCACGGGGCCGCCCGGAGCGTCCTGCAGGTGGTGGCCGGACAGTTGACCGAGACCGTCGCCTTCGGAGGCGGCGGGCCCGGGGCGGCCCGGACGGAGCCCTGCCGCCGGGAGCTGTGGGCCGGGGACGCCACCGAGGCCGAGCCGTCGGCCATCCACGAGCTGGCCAACCGGTCCGGCGCGGACGCCACCACGGTGCACGTGTACTCCCCGCCGCTGGCCGGCGTGGCCTTCTACGACCTCGGCCACCCGGGACCGGCGGTCCGGCTGCGGACGGCCCCGGTGGCGGACAAGGAGCCGCAGGCCAGCTCCCGGGACCTGCCCCGGCCGGGCGCGGTGGGCGCGGAGCGGAGCCGCCGCAGCCGGACCGCCCTCCGGCGCCTGGCCCGACGGGCCCCGGTCCCGGCAGAAGCCGGCGGACGGTTGGCCGGCACCTGAGCCCGGCCGGCACCTGAGCCGGGCCGGCACCTCGGAGGATCAGGCCGGGCCGGTGCCGCCGGCGACCTCCGTGCGGGCGGCCGGCGGCGGCGGCATGCCAGAATCCGGCGGATGGTCGATCGAGTCCGCCCCGGTGGGCCGAGCGACCATCGGTCCGGCACCGCGGTGCTGGCCACGGCCATGATCCTGGTGGCGGCCAACCTGCGGATCGCCATCGCGTCGGTGTCGCCGGTCCTCGACGAGATCCGGCACGGCCTGCACCTCTCGCCCGGGGAGGCGGGCCTGCTCACGACGGTGCCGGTGGTCTGCTTCGGCACGTTCGCGTTCGCCGCGGGGCCGCTGACCCGGTGGTACGGCCCGGACCGGCTGGTCCCGGGGATCTTGCTGTTCCTGGCCGCCGGCATCCTGTTGCGACTGGTCCCGTCGGTGGGCCCGCTGTTCGCCGGCACCGTCGTGATCGGCGGTGCGGTGGCGGTCGGCAACGTCCTGATGCCCAGCCTGGTGAAGCGGGAGTTCCCGCGGCGGCTGGGGCCGGCGACGGGGGCCTACTCGATGTCCCTGTTCGTCGGCGCCGCCCTGTCGGCCGGCCTCACGGTGCCGCTGCAGTCGGCGTTCGGCCTGGACTGGAACGAGGCCCTGGCCCTGTGGGCGGTCCCGGCGGTGGCCGCCGCGGTGCTGTGGTCGTCCCGTCTCCGGCCGCACCGCCGGGCGGACGCCGTCCGGCCGTCGTCGTCCGGGCCGGGCGGTCACCGCGGCCCGGGGCAACCCGGCGGGTCCCCGGGGGCCGGGCGGTCCCCGGTGGCCGGACAATCTCCGGTGGCCGGACCACCCGGCGCGTCCCCGGTGGCCGAGCAGCCGGCACCGACCCTGCGGGCCCTGGCCGGCGACCCCCTGGCGTGGGCGGTGACCGGGTTCATGGGGCTGCAGTCGCTGGGGTACTACGCCACCCTGGCCTGGGTGCCGTCACTGCTCCGGGCCCACGGCATGTCCGCCGGCCAGGCCGGCTGGTTGCTGTCGTTCTCCAGCTTCCCGGGCATGGCGGCCGCCCTGGCCACTCCGTCGCTGGCCCGCCGGCTGCGGCGGCAGTGGGTCGCGGTGGTGGCGGCCGTGGGGCTCTGTGCCGTCGCCTACGTCGGGCTGGCCGTCCAGCCGGTGGCGCTGGCCTACCTGTGGATGGTGGTCCTGGGCATCGGCCAGGGGATCGGCCTCAGCCTGGCGCTCAGCTACATCGCCCTCCGCTCCCCGGACGTCCACCACACCGGGCAGTTGTCCACGATGGCCCAGGGCGGCGGTTACCTGATCGCCTGCCTCGGCCCGGTGGGGTTGGGGGTGCTGCACGCGGCCAGCGGGGGGTGGACGGTGCCGATGCTGGCGCTCACCGCGCTGGCGTTGGCCCAACTGGCGGCCGGGGTGGGGGCGAGCCGGGACCGCCACGTGCTGGCCGGCCCGAGGTGAGCTCCGCAGGGTGCAGGCCGTCTATGTGACGCGCCTCAAACCCCTCCGTGGCGTTGCAGGCCCGGGCTTGATATCGAAATCCGATATCACCTACGGTGCCGGGCGTGCGGGAGTTCTTGCGAGGAGCGGTCCGGCTGCACGTCCTGCACCACGCCGGCGACGGCGAAGTGCACGGGGCGTGGATGGCCGAGGAGCTGGCCCGTCACGGGTACCGGATCAGCCCGGGGTCGCTGTACCCGACGCTGCACAAGATGGAGGCCGAAGGGCTGCTCACCTCCCGCCACGTGGTGGTCGACGGCAAGATGCGGCGCTGCTACCGGGCCACCGCCAAGGGCCTCCGGGAGCTCCGGCAGGCCAAGGACCATCTCCGCGAGCTGGCGAGGGAGGTGCTCGGCGAAGAGATCGTGGGGGCGGAGGCGTCGGGCGGTGCGGTCCGGAGCTCCCGGAGCGGGGGACGGCGGTGACCGCCGGCCGACGTGGCGAGGGCCACCCGGTCCGGCTGGCGACGATCGCCGGGGAGTGGGTGCGGATCGGCTGCATCGGCTTCGGGGGGCCGCCGACCCACATCGCCATGCTGCGGCGGCGCTGCGTGGAGCGGGGCTGGGTCACGGCGGCCGAATTCGAGGACGGGGTGGCGGCCACCAACCTGCTGCCCGGCCCTACGTCGACCCAACTGGCCATCTTCCTGGCCTGGCGGCTCCGGGGGACGGTCGGTGCGGTGGTCGGCGGGCTGTGCTTCGTGGTCCCCGGCCTGGCGGTCATCCTGGCCCTCTCGGCGGTGTTCCTGGCCAGCCACCCGCCCGACGCCGTCCTGGGTGCCGCGGCCGGGGCGGGGGCCGCGGTGCCGGCGGTGGCCGTCAACGCCGCCTGGATGCTGGTCCGTCCGAGCTGGGCCCGGATCGGCGGTCGCCGGCCCGACCAGGTGCGCTGGGTGCTCTACGCGCTGGCCGGCGGGGTGGCGGGGGCGGTCGTCGGCGCCTGGCTGGTCCTCGTGCTGGTCGGCTGCGGGCTGATCGAGGTCGCGGTCCGCGAGCCGCGGCACCTGCCCGGGTCCGGCAGCACCCGGGCGTTCATCCCGGCCGTCGGCAGCCACCTGGTGGCCGTGGGCGGCCTGGGGGCACTGGCCTGGGTGGCCTTCAAGGTCGGGGCCCTTTCGTACGGCGGCGGGTTCGTGATCATCCCGCTGATGCAGCACGACGCGGTGCACAACTACCACTGGATGACCAACGGCCAGTTCCTGAACGCCGTGGCCCTCGGCCAGGTGACCCCGGGGCCGGTGGTCCATACCGTGGCGGTGGTCGGCTACGCGGCCGGCGGCATCGGCGGCGGACTGCTGGCGGCGGCCGTCGCCTTCGCTCCGTCCTTCGCCTTCGTCATCGTCGGCGGCCGCCACTTCGACCGGCTCCGGGCCAACCAGGCGGTGCAGGCGTTCCTCACCGGCGCCGGACCCTGCGTGATCGGGGCCATCGCCGGTTCGGCCGTCCCGCTGGGGCTGGCTCTCGCCCACCTCTGGCAGCTCCCCCTTCTGGCGGTCGCCGCGGTCTGGCTGCTGGTCCTGCGCCGGGGCGTCGTCGTCGCCATCGTCGGCGCCGGCCTGGCCGGGGTCGTCGCCGCGCTGGCCGGTGCCCCGCTGGCGCACTGACCGGGTGGGTGATCGACCACGGCCTTGCAGGTACACCCGGACCACTTCGGCGGCCGCCGGCCTGGCAAACCACTTGGTAACGACGATGTGTACACCGAGTTCGTGGCCTCGCTGTGGTCGTTGGCGTAGCCGAACGTGCCGTGGGGCCGTGTTTCCCGTCATCGAACGCAACGCGCCGTCGAGCTGACGTCGAGATGGGCGGCGCCCTCCACTTCGCCTCACGGTCCTGAACCGACAGGTTCCGTGCCAGGGGTTGTGCTCGCATTGTTCGGTGTTCGGGTAGACCCGAACACCGAACGATTCCTATCGTTGAGGCCCGGGCCGGTTCACCGAGGAGGCGGCTTCGACCACCGCGGCACCGCCAAGTCGCCGGCCCCGTTGGGGAGGATCGGACTCCGGCGGGCCGACCTCGGTACCACGGTCGTCAGTCCCCTGCAGCTCGGTGCCACCCCAACCCAGGATCACGACGACGAAGGCACCTGCCGGAGACTCGATGGCGAGGGTCCTCTCGGTGCCCCCCGATCGGACGCGGACACCTCGCACCTCTGGGGTGGCGAACCCGTACAACCCCCGAACCAGAACCATGGTCTCCTCGTCGTCGGGGTCGCGGAGAAGCTCCGAGCCTGCCGACCCCCAAATCGACAGTGAGTGGCCACCGAAGAGCTGTCGAGAAGGACGAAAGGGCGGGTGGCAGCCGGCTCCGATCGAACCGCCGCTCCCCCTCTCCTGCCAGATCCCCGGTGAGATCCGCTCGGCGATGGTGCAGTCCGCCGACCAGCGGCCACCCTGACCGACACCGAACCGGAACAGCGCGGCGAATCGACCGACGACGTCGACGGCACGGAGGTCGTCCACGCCGGGGACGACCTCGGACGCATCGGAGATCAAGCGTCCTTCAATGTCCTGGGACACCGTCCAGTCGGTCATCGCTGCAAGTTTGCCGGAACCGTCACCACCTTCGGAAGATCTCGCCGTCGGCCCGCCATTGCCGTCCCTCACCGGCTCCCTCGTATCCGACGTCGACCTACACTTCGCTCCGTGCCTCGCAAGTCCCTGTACCTGTCCGGCGACCCCAAGGCCGACGCCCTCCTCACCAAGGACCCCCTCGCCCTCCTCATCGGCATGGTCCTGGACCAGCACATCCAGTAACCAAGGGTTCGGACTTCGGCGCCACCCCCACCCGTCGGCGGTGCGACCCCGATAATGATACCGTTATCGGGTGCCGAGGCGAAGCTGGGAGGTCGAGTTCGATCCTGCCTTTGATCTGTGGGCAGAAGAGCTGGGACAAGCCGATGCCGAGGCGCTGCTGGCGGCGATACGTATCCTCCGAGACCAGGGTCCGGTACTCGGCAGGCCACTCGTCGACACCATCAAGGGTAGTCGGCACAAGAACATGAAGGAGCTCCGTCCGGGGTCGACGGGCCGAACCGAGATCAGAGCGCTGTTTGCCTTTGACCCGAGACGTCGGGCGATCCTCCTGGTCGGTGGGGATAAGAGCGATGACTGGTCAGGTTGGTACGAGATGAACATCCCGATCGCCGATGAGCGGTTCGAAGCGCACTTGGCGAGGATCGGAAGATCTCGGACAGTTGAACGGACGACCGACCGAGGCCGGTCCCCGACCAAGGGAAAGAGAGACAGGCGATGAGCGCACGAGACTGGGAGAAGAAGGTCCTCGCGGCCGAAGGTGCCGAGGAACGCGTTGGGGAGATTGAAGCTGAGCTTCGCTTGGCCGCCGGTCTGACCACCCTTCGCGAGGAAGCTGGCCTCTCACAACGTGAGCTGGCCAAGCGGATGGGTGTGTCGCAGCCCCGGATCGCCGCCATCGAGCGCTCACACAACGTCACGATCGAAGTCCTTGATCAGTATGTCCACGCGCTCGGCGGCTCCCTCCAGGTGAACGTGGTACGGGGTCGCCGAAAGGTCAGCCTCTTCGGCGACGTTGGCTCGGCGGCAGGTCGCGAGCCCGCCGTCAAGCCACCAGCGAAATCGGCCTGACTCTCAGACGTACACTTCTTTCATGCCCCGCAAGTCCCTCTACCTGTCCGGCGACCCGAAGGCCGACGCCCTCCTGACGAAGGACCCGCTGGCCCTGTTGATCGGCATGGTCCTGGACCAGCAGATCCCGCTGGAGTGGGCGTTCAAGGGGCCGTTCGAGCTGGCCGACCGGCTGGGCCGACCGCTGGACGCCGCCGCCATCGCCGCCATGGACCCCGAGGTGCTGGTCGAGGCGTTCTCCCGCCGGCCGGCCTTGCACCGGTACCCCGGGTCCATGGCCGCCCGGGTGCAGGCACTGTGCCAGGTGGTGGTCGACGACTACGGCGGCGATGCCGGCAAGATCTGGAAGACGGCCAAGGACGGCAAGGAGCTGCTGGCCCGGGTCAAGAAGCTGCCGGGGTTCGGCGACCAGAAGGCCCGCATCTTCGTGGCCCTCCTCGGCAAGCAGCTAGGGGTCACCGCGGCCGGGTGGGCCGTTGCCGCCACACCGTTCGGCGAGCCCGGCAGCTACATGTCGGTGGCCGACATCGTGGACGCCGACAGCCTGGCCCAGGTACGCCAGTACAAGCAGGCCATGAAGGCCGCCAAGAAAGCCACCGCCGCCAAGTGACGGCCGGCCACCCGGTGGCCGGCCGGCTGGCCGGGCACCGGCTGTACCTGTGCACCCCGGACCGGCCGGACCTGGAGCGGTTCGTGGACGCCTGCCTGACCGGCGGGGTGGACGTGGTGCAGTTGCGGGACAAGCACCTGGACGCCCGGCCGTTGCTGGACCGGGCCCGGCTGCTGCGGCGGGTGTGCGCCGACCACGACGCCCCGTTCGTCCTCAACGACCGGCCCGACCTGGCCCTGGAGGCCGGCGCCGACGGGGTGCACGTCGGCCAGGACGACGCCCCGCCGTCCCTGGCCCGCCGCATCCTGGGCCCCACAGCCATCGTCGGCCTGTCCACCCACTCCCCCGCCGACCTGAAAGGGGCCCTGGACGAGCCGGTGGACTACCTGTCGGCCGGTCCGGTGGTGGCCACCCCCACCAAGCCCGGCCGGCCGGGCACCGGCATCGACTACGCCGCCGAGGCCACCGCCCGGTCGCCCCGGCCGGTGTTCGTCACCGGCGGGGTCACCCCGGACACGGTCCCCGGCCTGGCCGCCGCCGGCATCCGCCACTTCGTCGTCGTCCGCTGGCTGACCGACGCCGACGATCCGGAGGCCGCCGCCCGGGCCCTCCGCCAGGCCATCGACCGGGCCCTGGCCCACTGACCCGCTCCCCCGCCGCCGACTCCCTCCGGGTCGACGGGCCCGCCCCAGCGACGGGGCCCGCCCCAGCGACGGAGCCCGCCCCCGGCGACGGACCCTCCTCCGGTCAGCGTTGCTGCCGCTCCAGCCAGCCGATCAGGGTGGCCACCACCCGTGGATCGGCCCGAAGCCAGTGGCCGGCGCCGGGGACGATGCGGAGGTCCACCGGGCCGTTGGGCGACGCGGCGTCGGCCAGCGCCCGGCCGGCGGCGGTGGGTACCTCGTTGTCGTCGGCGCCGTGCACCACCAGGAGCGGCCGGTCCCCGAGGTGGCCGGCGGCGTCCAGCGGGGCCAGCCCGGCCAGCTCGGCCGCCCAGGCGGCCTCATCGGGGGGGAAGCCGTTGGCCGAGATCACCCCGGTCCGCCGGCAACGGCCCAGGACGGCGTCGGTGTCAGCCACCCAACCGGCCAGGTCGGCCGGCCCGGCCAGGCTGGCCACACCTCGGACCCGCTGGTCGTCGGCCGCCAGCCGCAGGGCGAAGGCGCCGCCGAGCCCGAACCCGACCGCCCAGACCCGACCGTCGGCTCCCACCTCCTGGTCGATCAGGAACCCCAGGTCCTCCAGCCAGCCGGACGCCGAGAAGTCGCCGTCCGAACCGCCGGCCCCCCGGAGCATGCCGGTCACCACTCTGAACCCGGACTCCTGGCTGAGCCGGTCGGCCAGGGCCGGGTAGGCCCGGCCGGCGTCGGCCGCGCCGCCGGTCACCCGGGGCAGCTCGTGGCACAGGATCAGCACCGGGCTGGGCGGCGACCCGGGGGCCGCGGTAGTGGAGTACAGCCGCAACGACCCGGCCGGCCCGTCCACCAGCCGCCACGGTGCCGTCATCGGGACTGGGCCGTCATCGGGACTGGGCCGTCATCGGGACGGGCCGGCACTAGATGCCGATGCGCTGGGCCAGCAGCTCCCGGTGGTAGGCCGGGTCGCCGAAGAGCAGCTCGGAGGACTTGGCCCGCTTGAAGTACAGGTGGGCGTCGTGCTCCCAGGTGAACCCGATGCCGCCGTGGATCTGGATGTT
>DASZUK010000007.1:0-76798 GCA_035547695.1 Acidimicrobiales bacterium | reverse complement strand
GGGGGGGGGAGACTCGAACTCTCAACCTAGCGGCCACATTCGATGACAATGAGCCATCAGGGTGAATGGCCATCATCCCAGCCAGACCACGATATTGGTTGTCCGCTAGCGACCGACAGAATCCGCGGGGTTCAATGGATACGCGCACGGATCGCGCACGCCTCCAAATTCAGAACTCTTACCGACCTCTTCTAGTCGACCGAGTCGTAGCCTTCGGCTTCGCATCACTTCGCTTCTTCCGCCACGTGCCATCCTTGTTCCGTGATCGAGGTTCCAAACCTCCACCCGAGCTACGAACGTAGGGGCCCTGCCGGGGCCCTGCTCGTCGATCAGCCATGACCTTCTCCTCCGCACGCACGCCGAACCGCCGTGGTCCGGACTGTGTTCAGTCTACTTCACTAGCCAGTCGTTGTCCACTACACTAGGCTGAAGTGGATGAGGGCACGAGAACTCCGGCGCCTCCTCGCCCGGCACGGGTGCGTCGAACTTCGACAATCTGGTTCACACCTGATAATCCGATGCGGCGACTGCCAGACCGTCGTGCCCGTCCATAGTGCAGACATCCCGAGGGGAACCCTGCACTCGATCGTCCGTGACCTGTCGCCGTGCCTGGGTACAGGATGGCTAACAACGAGAGGAGCTAACGGCTGAGATGACGAGCACCGGAACCGCCACTACGACCTATCACGCTTCCTTCACGTTGGACCCGTCGGGCCAGTGGCTAGTGGAAGTCGACGAGCTGCCCCAGGTGCACAGCTTCGGACGGACTCTTGGCAAGGCCCGGGAGTACCTTCTGGACGCTTTGGCCCTCTGGCTGGATGAGCCCGTTGCCAAGGTCAAGGCTAAGGTCGCCTTCCGTTCCCCAACCCTGCCCGATGACGTCCAGCACACGGTCGCAATGGCACTTGCTGAGCGAGAGATCGCCGAGGCCGCTGGCCGGGTCGCAGCGGAACTGACGCAACAAGCGTCTACGGAGCTTGTCAACGACGCTCGGCTCTCCATGCGAGACGCTGCGGACATCCTCGGTCTTTCGCACCAGCGAGTACAGCAACTTGTGTCCGGAACTGAACCCTCTAGCCCGCAACTTCCGGACCCCATCGCCGATGCTCTCGATAGCTTCGCCAAGGCCTTTCGTGAGTATCTCCCAGGAGGGTCTAAAGAAGATCTCGGAATGCTTGCAGCCGTTCTCGCCGTTTCCCTTGCCGCAATTTGGGTCGAATCTAAATCGTAGCAGCCTATACATGACTTATTTATCATCTTCGCCGCCAGCAGTTTCGATAGTGGCGTTGCTCATCAATTCAATTCGTAGAGCTTGAGCCTCTTCGCTCCTTCCTTCTGCCCTTCGCAAGAGCATAATCATATGGCCGTCACCTGATGCTTCAATCTCTTCTCGGTTATTCAATAGGACCTCAGCAATTTCCGTATCCCACCCCAACTCTTGGAGAGCGCGTATCTGCCACCAGAGGTCTCCGTCTCTTTGAGCTTGAGCGAGCGCCTCCATAAATAAAGACTCTATTAGCCCTCTCTCGACGAGTTCCTTTAAATAGAAGGCGGCACTAAATAGCCTCGGTTCCTCTAAGTTCTCTAGGATCCCACGAACATAATCATGCACTGCTTCAACGGGGCGACCTAACGAGACGAGAGTGCGTGCACGTTGACTCCAATCTTGGACGGATTCTTGATATTCTAGCCAACGACTCCCAACATCATCTGGAATTAAGTCCGGTCTTCCCTGGAGCCCACGTAGGAAGCATACGGTGTCATCGTTCGAAGTATCCGCTAGAGCTAAATCAATATATTTATCTCTCAGCTCGTCGTTGACTCCATCATACAGCATCGCCAAGAGCACCAATTGTCCACTATCTCTGAGTCTCTCTGCAACAGTGGTTATAAATTCGATCCGCTGAGACTCAGTAGAAAGACTGGCTTCTTCTCTCTTGAACTCAGCAAATCTTCTATCTCTGACTATCCGATTCCAATCGTCTTTAAAAAGAAGGACCTGATCAGAATCAAGTTTTCGACCAAAGCCGCCACGTATCTGCGTGCTGTCATGACAATCAAGGCACAGAACGGCGAGGTTAGATAATTCATTGTTCGCTGGATTGTCATCTATGTGATGAATTTGGATAGGCTTTCCTGTCTCCCGACATACACAACAAGTTCGATTAGCTTCGAACAGAGCCCGCGCTGCTATCGGAGCCAGAATCGGGACACGGTTCTTCTTCGAGATTGGTGCCATGCCCACCAAGCCTAGACAGGGTAGAGAAGGTGCTCACAGCGACTCGCCAGACAACGTCGGGCACCGAGGCCTGACGGCCCCATAGGGTCGGAAGGCCCGGGGCCCACACGGTTCCAAGAAAATCAGGAATTTCTTTGGTCCGAATTCATGGTCAGTTGGACTCCGAGCGTGACCAACAGTGTCCATGAGTGACTGCCAGAAACCGTTGCTGACCAGCGATGATGATTGACAGATCGACAAAGGAGGTTCATCCTGCACGTCCCATGGATGCGGTCGATCAACAGATGCTCGAGGCCATCGCCCGCCGGGTACGGACCGGCACGCTGGACAGCTTTCTTGCCCAAGGGCAGGGTTGCGGCTGGTGCCGGCGACCGGTCCGATTGCGGGGTGCGGTCGTCTCTAATGGCGGCGGTGGCCGGCGCCTGGCCTTCACCAGCGGTGCCCTTCCCGACGGCGTCGTCCTCAAGGCCTGCGGGAGCCGCCGGGAGACCCGCTGCCCGGCCTGCGCCACCGTCTACCGGGACGACGCCCGCCATCTCGTCCGAGCCGGACTGCTCGGTGGTAAGGGGGTCGAGGAGTCCGTCGCCCTCCACCCGGCCGTCTTCCTCACCCTGACCGCCCCCAGCTTCGGCCCCGTCCACTCCGCCCGGGACGGCCAAACCTGCCAACCCCGCACGACCGGTCGTTGCCATCACGGTCGGCCAGTTGGCTGCCACGTCCGGCACGGCTACGAGGACGAGATCGTCGGTGCTCCCCTCTGCCCCGACTGCTACGGCTACGACGGCGCCGTCCTCCACAACGCCGCCACCTCCGAGCTGTGGCGGCGGACCACGATCTACGTCCTACGCCACCTGGCCGCCGTCCTCGGGATCACCCAGAAGGAGACCCGGCGCCGGGTCCGGCTCTCCTTCTGCCGGGTTGCTGAGCTCCAACGCCGGGGACTGGTCCACCTCCACGCCGTGGTCCGGGCCGACCATCCCGACAGTGAGCTGCCCGACGAAAAGCTTCCGGACGTCTCCGCCGATCAGCTCTCCCTCGCCTGCATCCGGGCGGCCCGGGCCGTGACGGTCTCCCACCCCCTCGGCGTCGCCCGCTGGGGTGGCCAACTGGACGTCCAGGTCCTCGACCGGGAGGGTGACCGAGCCCGCAAGGTGGCCGCCTACGTGGCCAAGTACGCCACCAAGTCCTCCGACGACGTCGGCGCCCTCGACCGGCCCATCGCCTCCGAAGCGGACCTGGCCGAACGGGACCTCTCGCCCCACCTTCGCCGGATGGTGACCACCGCCTGGCGGCTGGGCGGTGACCCGGGGTTCGCCGCCTTCAACCTCCGCCAACACGCCCACACCCTCGGCTACGGCGGGCACTTCCTCACCAAGTCCCGCCGGTACTCCACCACCTTCGCCGCCCTCCGGGGCGCCCGAGCCGACTGGCAGGCCGCCCGGCGTCGCACCGACCCTCTATCCTCCGACCGTTCCGAGTTGGAGGCCCACTGGCGGCCCGTCGGGTTCGGGTGGGCCAATCGGGGCGAGGCCTGGTTCGCCGGCTACCAGCACCGCAACCGGATGGATGAGCGCCGGACGGCCGCCGAGGATCGATACAGCACCACCAGCGACGCATGTTCCTGATGGCAAGCCGCCGAAGGCGGTGCGGCAGCCTTCGGGCCAGACCATGACCACGGCGACAAGAAGGGAGGACCGATGACCGGACGCCGCCATTTCGGCAACGTCCGCCGCTTGCCCAGCGGCCGCTACCAGGCCAGCTACTGGCACCTGGGCCGCCGGCACATCGCCCTCACCACCTTCGCCACCAAGGGCGAGGCTCACGCCTTCCTCGACGGCACCGCCACCACCATCAACCGCAGCCAGTGGATCGACCCCACAGCCGGCCGCATCGCCTTCGCCGACTATGCCACCGCCTGGCTGCAGCAGCGCAGCGACCTCCGGGCGAGCACCCGGGACCACTACCGGTGGCTCATCGACGGTCGCCTGGTCCCCCACTTCGGCCAGCGCCGCCTCGACCGCATCGGTCCGGCCGACGTCCGGGCCTGGCACGCCGAGCTCGCCGGCGCCACCCCCGGCGTCGCCCGATCCGGCTACCGGCTGCTGCGAGCCATCTTCAACACCGCCGTCGCCGACGAGCTGATCGCCAAGAACCCCTGCCGCATCCGGGGCGCCGGCGTCGACCGGGCGCCCGAGCGGTCCATCCCCTCCGTCACCGAGGTCGCCGCCCTGGCCGACGCCATCGAGCCGGCCCTCCGCTGTGCCGTCCTCCTCGCCGCCTGGGGCACCCTCCGCCGGGGCGAGGTCCTCGGCCTTCGCCGGGGCGACCTCGACCTCGAGCGGGGCACCGTCCACGTCCAGCGGTCCCTGTCCGAGCTCCGGGACGGACAGGTGGTGATCGGGCCGCCCAAGACCAAGGCCGGGAACCGCCTCGTCTACCTCCCCGACCCCGTCGTGGCCGACCTGACCCGCCATCTGGAGGAGCACGTCGCCGCTAACCCCGACGCACCGGTCTTCCCGGCCCAGGGCGGCATGCACCTTCGACCGAAGTCCTTTCTCCTCGTCTGGGACGCTGCCCGGACGGCGGTCGGCCTGAAGCACGTCCGGTTCCACGACCTCCGCCACTTCGCCGGCACCATGGCCGCCGCCTCCGGCGCCAGCACCCGGGAGCTGATGGCCCGGGGCGGCTGGTCCACCGTCGCCATGGTCACCCACTACCAGCACGCCACCGAGGACCGGGACGCCTTCCTCGCCAAGGCCATGGCTCCGTTCGTCATCCCCGGCGGCCCGGAGGACGAGGAGGGGGACCAGGAAGAAGACCCGCAACAGGCTCAGGAGACGCCTGCTCCCGCCGTCCAACCCCGGCTCCACTCCGTCGGAGGGACCCGCGCACGATCGCGCACGGATCGCGCACGACGGAAGGGCAACAGCCGGGGAACCCCCAAATCCAAGCCCGTGACCAGGGAGGACGGAGAGAGAAGCTCCGGGGGAGAGACTCGAACTCTCAACCTAGCGGTTAACAGCCGCTTGCTCTGCCATTGAGCTACCCCGGAACGGACCAGCCGACGATAGCAGCCGCAACGGAGCGTCCGACCAGTGGCCGGAGGCCTGGGACGGGCGACGCCAAGACCGTCCGTAACACCCGCTCACGTCAACGCCCGCTCACGTCGGGCAGCGGAAGGGCCAGGATCGGCCGTGACGGTGCGCCACCACCTCCCTGGCGACAGCCTGGCTCCCTGGCGACCGCCTGGCAGAGCCGGAGGTACCAGCAGCCGGACGTGAACACATCGTCGTCGGCAGGGTTGGGCACCCCGCAAGACCGGTCGATCGGTCGCTGGCGGCCTCAGGCCTCTTCCAAGTAGTCCCGGAGTAGGTAGGCGGCGTCGGGCCGGCGGAGCTTGGCCAGGGTCTTGGACTCGATCTGGCGGACCCGCTCACGGGTGACGCCGAACTCCTTGCCGACCTCTTCGAGGGTGCGGATCTTGCCGTCCTCCAGGCCGAACCGCAGCCGGACGACGTCCTGCTCCCTGGTGGTGAGGTGGGCCAGGGCCTCCTTGACGGCCTGGTCCAGCATGGCCCGGGTGGCGGCGTCGTCGGGGACGACGGCGCCGCGGTCCTCGATGAGGTCGGAGAGGCTGAAGTCGTCCTCCTCGCCTACCGGCTGCTCCAGGGAGACGGTGTCCTGGTTGATGCGCTGGATCTCCCGGACCCGCTCGATGGGGAACTCGACCCGCTGGGCCACCTCCTCGGCGGTGGGCTCCCGGCCGAGCTCCTGGAGGAGCTGGCGCTGGGCCCAGACCACCTTGTTGATGGTCTCCACCATGTGCACCGGGATCCGGATGGTGCGGGCCTGGTCCGCGATGGCCCGGGTGATGGCCTGGCGGATCCACCAGGTGGCGTAAGTGGAGAACTTGAAGCCCTTGGTGTAGTCGAACTTGTCGACCGCCCGCATCAGGCCCAGGTTGCCCTCCTGGATGAGGTCCAGGAAGGCCAGGCCACGGTTGCGGTAGCGCTTGGCGATGGACACCACCAGGCGGAGGTTGGCCTCGATGAGGGCCTCCTTGGCCTGCTGGCCCCGGCGGACCAGGCGGCGGTCCCGGAACTGGTCGTCGGACGACATCAGCCGTCCCTCCGGCGCCCCCTCGGCGTCGGCCAGAGCATGGGCGGCCAGCCGAGCGGCGGCCTCGTTGCCCTCCTCGATGCGGCGGGCCATCTCGACTTCCAGCTCGGCGCCGAGCAGCGGGACCTTGCCGATCTCCTTCAGGTAGGTGTGGACCGGGTCCTCGGCACTGCCCCCGAAGTAGTCGCCGCCTGCTCCCTGGCGGGCCTTGGGCCGGCCCTGGTCGGCCGCCCGGGACCCTTCGGACCTGGACCCCGAGCCGTTCCGCACCAGAGTCGGCCGGCTGGGGGTGGTCGCCGGCAGGGGCTCCTTGGCCTCCGGCGCCACGTCGGCCTCCGGCACCACGTCGGCGGCCGCAACCTCTGCCATCGCACTTTCCGCCGCCACAACTTCTGCCGCCACAGCTTCTGCCGTCGCAACCGCCGCCGCTGCCGCTTCGGCTACCGCAACTTCGGCCATCACCTGCTCGGCCATCACCTGCTCGGCCGCTGCCTGCTCTGCCGCAGACTGCCCTACCGCAGGCTGTTCGGCCGCAGACTGCTCGGCCACCATGCCGTCGACGGCCCTCGGGGCTGCGCCGGCGGCGACGTCCTTCACGTCGTCCTGGGTGAGCACCCCGCGCCGGCGGCCCTCGACGATCAAGGCCTCCAGGGGCTCGGGGACGGGGGCGGTGGGCGGCACGGCGACCAGGGAACCGGTGTCCAGGTGGGCAGCGGCCGCCCTTTCTGTTGTTCGTACTCCGTCGTCCGGGATACGCCCGTTCATCGACCCTCCTGCCGTGCCCCGAGGAGCCACGCTAGCAACCGGTCCGAGGCCTCGCGCCCCGCCCCGGAATCGTCCAGGTCTTCGAGCCATCGGCGCACCGTGGCGGTCTCGGTGGCCATGGCGCCGAGATCGCCCGACGACGTCCGGACGGCGGTCTGGAGGTCCCGGAGGGCCCGCCGGGTGGCCTCCCGGACCAGTTGGGTGACCACCGAGTCCACCGGGTCGGCCAGCGGGTTGGGGGAGGCCACCGGTTCCTCGACGGACAGCCGGCGGAGCAGGTCGGCCACCTCCGGATCGGCCCGGTCCACGGCCTGCTGCAGGCTGTCGGCATCGGCCAGAGCGGCGAACGCCCGGCGCTGCAGGTCGTCGACGAACAGGACCTCTTCCAGCCGGTCCGCCACCGCCTCGGGCTGGTGGACGGCCAGCCGGAGCGCCTCCAGCCCGGGCCGGGAAGGTCCGGCAACCGCCGCCCGGGTTCCGGCCCCCCTCCCAGGGCCTCGTCCGGCCGGCTCGCCGTACCGGCCGGAGCCGCCACCGTTCCAGCCATCACCGTCCCAGCCGCCGTCGTCGTCATATCCGCCGTCGTCGGCACCGCCGGCATACCCACCACCGACATACCCGCCGCCGGCGTACCCACCGTCGCCCCGGTGATGACGCCCTGCGACCCGATCCCGCCCGGCGTCCCGGCGACCGCCCCGCCCGGCGTCCCGGCGCTCGGCCGATGGTGGCGGACGCCGGCGGACCTCCTCGAGGCGCTCCCTGAGCAGGGCGGGGTCCAGCCGGCAGCGGTCGGCCACCTGCATGACGTACTGGTCCCGGACCAGGCCGTCGGGATGCTCGGCGACGGCGGCCAGGGCGGCGTCGGCGGCCAGGGCCCGGCCCTCGGCGCTGGCCAGGTCGGCGGCGGCCAGCACCCGGTCGACCCGGAACTGCAGGAACGGGCGGGCCTCGGCGACGGCCCTGGCCAGGGCGTCGGGGTCGGTCCGGGCCAGGTCACCGGGGTCTGCCCCCGCCGGCAGGGCGGCGACGGCCACGTTGACCTGGTGTTGGCGCTCCCACTCGTACACCCTGGAGATGCCGGACTGGCCGGCGCTGTCGGCGTCGTAGGCCAGGACGATCCGGGGGGCGAAGTTGCGGAGCAGCTTGAAGTGCTCCTCGGCCAGCGAGGTGCCGCAGGTGGCCACCGCCCGGGGAACCCCGGCGGTGAAGCAGCCGATGACGTCGGTGTAGCCCTCGCAGACCACCACCTCTCCGGAGGCCACGACGTCCTGCTTGGCCCAGTTCAGGGCGTACAGGGTGCGGCGCTTGGAATAGATGGCGGTCTCCATGGAGTTCTTGTACTTGGGCTCCGGGTGGCGGTCCCCCCCTCCACCGCCGTCGGAGCCCCCTTTGCCGGTCGAGGCGCCGACGCGGTCCGGCAGGATGCGGCCCCCCAGGGCCACCGGCCGGCCGGAGGGGTCGCAGATGGGGAAGATGACCCGGGCCCGGAAGGCGTCCTGGGCCCGGCCCCGGCGGTTGACGAAGCCGAGGCCGCTGTCGGCCAGCACGCGCTCGGGCAGCTTCAGGGCCTTGGCCAGGGCGTCCCAGTCGTCGGGGGCCCAGCCGAGCCGGAACTTGCGGACGACGTCGCCGTCGTAGCCGCGGGACCGCAGGTAGTCCCGGGCGGGGCCGGCGTCGGGCGCCGACAGCAACCGCCGGTGGTACCACTCGACGGCCCGCTCCATGGCGTCCAGCAGCACCGTCCGGCGCTTCTGGTCGGCCCCGGTGCGGGCGTCCTCGTGGATGACCACGCCGGCCCGCTCCGCCAGGAACCGGACGGCGTCGACGAAGTCGAGGTGCTCGGTGGCCCGGACGAAGCTGATCGCGTCCCCGGAGGCCTGGCAGCCGAAGCAGTAGTAGAAGCCCTCCTCGGCGTTGACGCTGAACGACGCCGTCTTCTCTCCGTGGAACGGGCACAGCCCCGTCCACCGCCGGCCGGACTTCTTGAGGGAGGTGTGCTCCCCGATGAGGGACACGATGTCGGTCGCCGCCCGGACCTGGGCAACGTCCTCATCGGGTATGGCCACCTCCGGAGGGTACCGCCCGGGTGTGCCGCCGCGGGCGCCCGATCCCGAAGAGGAGCGATCCTCGCCCGGCCGACCGAGCCGCCGGGCGGCCCCGTCGTGGTCGATCTGCCCAGTGGCCCGGCCTGCTTGGCGGCCCTGGCGGCCCTGACCTACTTGGCGACCTTGGGGGCCTTGGCCGGCTTTGCCTTGCCCTTGGCGGCCGCGGCGTCGTAGTCGCCGGCGGCCAGGACGGCCTGGGCGGCGGCGAGGCGGGCGACGGGGACCCGGAAGGGGGAGCAACTGACGTAGTCGAGGCCGGCGTCGTAGAAGGTGCGGATGGACTCGGGGTCGCCGCCGTGCTCGCCGCAGACGCCGACCTTGAGGGACGGCCGGGTCTTGCGGCCCCGGGCGGTGCCGAGGCGGACGAGCTCGCCGACGCCGTCGTGGTCGACGGTCTCGAACGGGTTGTGGGGCAGGAGGCCCATGTCGAGGTAGGCGGCCATCATGCGGCCCTCGACGTCGTCGCGGCTGAACCCGAAGGTCATCTGGGTGAGGTCGTTGGTGCCGAAGGAGAAGAAGTCGGCGACCTCGGCGATGTCGGCGGCCCGGAGGGCGGCCCGGGGGGTCTCGATCATGGTGCCGATGGTGACGTCTAGCTGGCCGGCCGCGGCCTTCTGGGACCCCTTCGTCCCGGCCTTGGCCCGGGCGCCCTTGCCGGCACCGGCCCCGTCGCCGGCACCGTCGCCGGCCACGTCGGCCACGTCGGCCACGGCCTCCTCCACCCAGCTTCGGGCCAGGGCCAGCTCCTCGCGGGTGACGGTGAGGGGGATCATGATCTCGACGATGGGGTGGCCACCGACGGCGACGCGGTCCTTGGCGGCCTCCATGAGGGCGCGGACCTGCATGGCGTACAGGCCGGGCTTGACGACACCGAGGCGGACGCCGCGGGTGCCGAGCATGGGGTTGGCCTCCTGCCAGGTCACGGCGGCCTCGTAGAGGACCAGCTCCTCGTCGGTCAACCCGGTGGTGGCCCGCTTGACGGCGAGCTCGTGGGTGGACGGCAGGAACTCGTGCAGCGGGGGGTCCAGCAGGCGGACGGTGACCGGCAGGCCGTCCATGGCGGTGAGGATCTCGACGAAGTCCTCCCGCTGCACCCGGCGGAGCTGCTCGAGGGCGCTCTTCTCGTCCTCGGAGCTGTCGGCCAGGATCATCCGGCGGACCACCGGCAGGCGGTCCTCGCCGAGGAACATGTGCTCGGTGCGGCACAGGCCGATGCCCTCGGCCCCCAGGCGGCGGGCGTTGGCGGCGTCGTCACCGTTGTCGGCGTTGGCCCGGACGTCGAGGTGGCCGGCCCGGATGTCGTCGGCCCAGCCCAGCAGGGTGTCGAACTCGGCCGGCGGGTCGGCCGGGGTGAGGGCCACCCTGCCGGCCACCACGGTGCCGTTGGTGCCGTCGAGGGACAGCCAGTCGCCCTCGGCGATGGTGACGTCACCGATGGTGACCTGGCGGTCACCGAGGCGGAGGGCGTCGGCGCCGACGACGGCCGGCTTGCCCCAGCCCCGGGCGACGACGGCGGCGTGGCTGACCAGGCCGCCGCGGGCGGTGAGGATGCCCTCGGCGGCCAGCATGCCGTGGACGTCCTCCGGGGAGGTCTCGCTGCGGACCAGCACCACCGGCTCGCCCCGCCCCGCGGCGGCCGCGGCGTCGTCGGCGGTGAAGTAGGCCCGGCCGACGGCGGCGCCGGGGGAGGCGGCCAGGCCCTTGGTGAGGACGCGGTGGCCGGAGCCGGCGAACTGGGGGTGGAGGACGGCGGACAGGTGGTCCTCGGTGACCCGCTGGACGGCCTCGGCCCGGGTGAGCCGGATCTTGGGCTCCTTGGTCATGTCGACGGCCATCTTCAGGGCGGCCCGGCCGGTGCGCTTGCCGACCCGGGTCTGGAGCATCCAGAGCTTGCCCTGCTCGATGGTGAACTCGGTGTCGCACATGTCGCGGTAGTGCCGCTCCAGGCGGTCGAAGATGTCGAGGAGCTGCCGGTGCACCTTGGGGAAGGCGGCCTTCAGGGCGGACAGGGGCTCGGTGTTGCGGATGCCGGCCACCACGTCCTCGCCCTGGGCGTTGACCAGGAAGTCGCCGTACTCCCCCTTGTGGCCGGTGGCGGGGTCCCGGGTGAACCCGACGCCGGTGCCGGACTGGTCGTCGCGGTTGCCGAACACCATGGCCTGGACGTTGACGGCGGTGCCCAGGGTGTGGGGGATGCGCTCGCGCTCGCGGTAGGCGATGGCGCGGGGGCCGTTCCAGCTACGGAACACGGCCTCGATGGCCCCGCGGAGCTGGGCGGCGGGGTCCTGGGGGAAGGGCTTGCCGGTGTGCCGCTCGACGATCTGCTGGTAGGAGTCGACCAGGTACCGGAGGAGCTCGGTGGGGACCTTGGCGTCGGAGCCGGTGCCGGCCAGCTCCTTGGCCGCGTCGAACAGGGAGTCGAACTCGTCGCCGGGGATGTCGAGGACGATGCGGCCGTACATGGCGACGAACCGCCGGTAGGAGTCGAAGGCGAACCGCTCGTCGCCGGTCTGCTTGGCCAGGCCCTCCACGGACTGGTCGTTGAGGCCCAGGTTCAAGACGGTGTCCATCATGCCGGGCATGGAGAACTTGGCGCCGGACCGGACGGAGACGAGCAGGGGGTCGGCGGGGTCGCCGACGACCTTGCCCATGGCCTTCTCCAGCCGGGCCCTGGCCCGGGCGACCTCCTCGGTGAGGCCGTCGGGCCAGCCGCCCTGCATGTAGGCCCGGCAGGCGTCGGTGGAGATGGTGAAGCCGGGGGGCACCGGGAGGCCCAGTACCGACGTCATCTCGGCCAGGTTGGCGCCCTTGCCGCCGAGGAGGTCCTTCATCTCCATCGGCGGCTTGCGGTGCGAGTGGTCGAAGTCGAAGACGTACGGCATCGGGTCTCCTTACCCTGTGGACACGTCCCGGCACGGCGAGCGCACGGGAAGGCCCACCTTATCGGCCCGGCCAAACCGGTTGCGATGGGGGTTGGTCAGCGGTCGAGGCCGTTGCGGAGGAGGGGGGCGTGGGCTTCGTAGACCTGCCGGGCCTGGGTGAGGAAGTCGCGGATGACGGCCAGCTCGTCCAGCTTGTACCGCTGCACCAGGGCCCGCATGTCGGCGATCATGGGCTGGTGGAGGGCGAAGCCCTGTTGGGCGGCGGCGTCCACCATCTCGACCAGCACCCGGCGGCGGTCGGTGGGGTCCCGGCGGCGACGGACCATGCCGCGGGCCTCCAGGCGGTCGATGAGGAAGGTGACGGCCCCGGTGGTGAGCCCACTGGCCACGGCCAGGGCGCCGGCGGTCATGGTGCCGCGGCGGTGCAGCAGGTCGACGCAGCGCAGGTCGGTGCGGCTCAGCCCCATGCGGTCGGCGACGGCCTCCTCGTACTGGTCGGCCGCCCCCAGGTACTCGCGGAGGGCCAGCGCGAGCTGCTGGTGGGCCTCTGCCCGGGTGCACCGGCCTGCCAGTTGCCTTGACACAAAAGTAACTTTATCACTAAGTTATTTTGCCATGCCGGCAGAATGGGCGGTGGAGGCGGACGGCCTGGTGAAGGTGTTCCGCGGCAAGCGGGAGGTCCGGGCCCTGGACGGGGTGGACCTGCGGGTGCCGCCGGGGACGGTGCTGGGGCTGCTGGGGCCGAACGGCGCCGGCAAGACCACGGCGGTGCGGATACTGGCGACGATCCTGCCGCCGGACCAGGGCCGGGGGGCGGTGCTGGGGCACGACGTGGTGCGGGAGGCCGACACGGTGCGCCGGCTGATCGGCCTGGCCGGGCAGTACGCGACGGTGGACGAGAACCTGACCGGCCGGGAGAACATCCGGATGGTGGGTCGGCTGACCCACATGCCGAAGAAGGTGGTGATGGACCGGGCGGACGATCTGCTGGCGCAGTTCGACCTGACGGAGGCCGGCAACCGACCGCTGAAGACGTACTCGGGCGGCATGCGGCGCCGGTTGGACCTGGCGGCGGCCCTGGTGGGCCGACCGCCGGTGCTGTTCCTGGACGAGCCGACCACCGGCCTGGACCCGCAGAGCCGGCTGGGGCTGTGGACGGTGATCGAGGACCTGGTCCGGGCGGGGACGACGGTGCTGTTGACCACCCAGTACCTGGAGGAGGCGGACCGGCTGGCGGACCGGATCGTGGTGATCGACCACGGCCGGGTCATCGCCGAAGGCACCCCGGCGGAGCTGAAGGCGGACCTGGGGACGACGGTGGTGTCGGTGACCTTCGCCGACCACGACACGGCGCGGTCGTCGGCGCAGCGGCTGCGGCAACTGGCTACCAACGAGCCGGTGGTGGAGGGGCCGACGGTGGACCTGACGGTGGAGGAAGGGCCGAAGGTGGCGGCGGAGGTGCTGCGGTCCCTGGACCAGGCCGGGGTGGCGGTGACCGGGCTGGCCCTGCGGGAGCCGAGCCTGGACGACGTGTTCCTGAGCCTGACCGGCCACCGGGCGGAGGCGGAAGAAGAGGGCGACGGCGACGGCGACGGAGGCGAGGAGGGCTCCGGCCGGAACGGCCGGAGCCGGAGCCGGAGCGCCGAGCCGGCCGCCGAGACCGGGGCGGGGGCGGGGGCGGAGAGAGGGAACCGATGACCGCCGGGACCTTCGACGTCGGAGCACCGGGGGCCCTCACGCCCAGCACCGGGGGCGCGGAGATGGCCCCGGGGAGCCGGTTGCGGTGGGCGTTCACCGACGCGGTGACGGTGACCTGGCGGAACCTGGTGGCGTACACCCGGATACCGGACGCCATCTTCTTCTCCAGCATCCAGCCGATCATGTTCGTGCTGCTGTTCCGGTACGTGTTCGGCGGGGCCATCCAGATCCCGGGGACCACGTACGTCAACTACCTGATCGCCGGGGTGTACGTGCAGACCGTGATGTTCGGCTGCGTCAGCACCAGCGTGGGGTTGGCGGACGACCTGCACAAGGGGCTGATCGAGCGGTTCCGGGCGTTGCCGATGGCGAGGTCGGCGGTGCTGGCCGGGCGGACGACGGCGGACGCACTGCGCAACGTGGTGGTGCTGGTGATCATCACCGCGGTGGGCTACCTGGTGGGGTTCCGGGTGCAGACCAACGTGGGGTTGTTCCTCTGCGGGCTGCTGTTGGTGCTGTTCTTCGCCTACGCCCTGGGCTGGGGGTTCGCCATCATCGGGCTGTCGGCGTCCACCAGCGAGTCGGCCCAGTTGGCGGCGTTCCCGCTGCTGTTCCCGCTGACGTTCGCCTCCTCCGCGTTCGTCCCGACCGCGTCCATGCCGGGCTGGCTGCAGGCGTTCGCCGTCAACCAACCGGTCAGCCAGCTCGTGAACGCCTGCCGGCAGTTGATGCTGGGGACAAGCCCCACCCACGTCTGGTCGCCGGATGCCATCTGGATCTCGGTGGTGTGGGCGGTGGGCATCCTGCTGGTGTTCGCCCCGCTGGCCGTCTGGCGGTACCGGCGGGTGAGCTGAACCCGCCGGCGGCCCGGTCCGCCGTCACCGCCTACGTGTCGATCGGCCTCCGTGCCGCCGGTCGGGTGGCGGGGGCCCGGAGGGTGGCGGCGATGGTGTGCACCCACTCCCGGACGTGGCCCTCGTCCCGCCAGTCGCCGGCGTTCTTCTTGGCCATGGCCTTGGCCGGGAACCCCTTCGCGTCCGGGGTGAGGCGACCGCCGAAGGTCATGTGGCCGGTGGCGCCGATCCGGTCCATGGCGGCCCTGACGCCCTTCACGGGGGGGATGTCGCCGGACCGGGCGGAGTCGTCGAGGGGGCCGCTGGAGAACAGGTAGGTCGGCCGGGCCCACAGCTCGGCGGCGTGCCGGCGGACGAACCGCCTGGCGTCGCGGTGCCAGCGCAGGGCGTACAGGGCGCCGCCGACGATCACGGCCTGGTAGCCGGAGATGTCCCCGACCCGGCGAGCAGGCCGGACGTCGGCGGCGAACCCTTCTTCGCGGAGGGCGGCCCCGACCATCTTGGCCAGGCCCTCGGTCCCGCCCCGCTTCGATCCGTAGGCCACCAGGACCGTCATGGCGTCCTCCTGTGTGTGCCCCCTGTGCGTACCCGACCGTTCGGTGCCCCTCATGAAAGGTTGCCGCACGGCGCTCCACGCCGGTAGGGCCGATGGTCACAAGGGGCCCGGAAGGCCCGGTCGACCGGCGGGGCCCCGGGGCTGCCGGGCCCGGTCAGAGGAGCCGGGAGTGCAGCTCGGCCACCAGGCCGTCGATGGGGACCCGGACCTGGTCGGTGGTGTCCCGGTCACGGACGGTGACGGCCCGGTCGTCGAGGGTGTCGAAGTCGACGGTGACGCACCAGGGGGTGCCGACCTCGTCGTGGCGGCGGTACCGCTTGCCGATGGACTGGGTGACGTCGTAGTCGCACATGAAGTGGGGTTGCAGCAGGTGGAGGACGTCACGGGCGACGGGCTCCAGGGTGTCCTTCTTGGACAGCGGGAGGACCGCGACCTGGTAGGGGGCGAGGCGGGGGTGGAGGTGGAGGACGGCCCGGGGCTCGCCGCCGACCTCGTCCTCGTCGTAGGCGGCGAGGAGGAAGGCCATCATGGTGCGGGTGGCGCCGGCGGCCGGCTCGATGACGTAGGGGACGTACCGCTCGTTGGTGGCCGGGTCGAAGTAGTCCAGGCGCTCGCCGGAGGCGGCGGCGTGGGCCTTCAGGTCGTAGTCGGTGCGGTTGGCGATGCCCTCCAGCTCGTCCCAGCCCCAGGGGAACAGGAACTCGACGTCGGCGGTGCCGGCGGAGTAGTGGGACAGCTCGTCGGGGTCGTGGTGGCGGAGGCGGAGCTTGTCCTGGGGGATGCCGAGGTCGACGTACCAGCGGTGGCGCTGGTCGAGCCAGTACTGGAACCACTGCTCCCCCTGGTCGGGGGGGACGAAGTACTCCATCTCCATCTGCTCGAACTCGCGGGTGCGGAACACGAAGTTCTGGGGGGTGATCTCGTTGCGGAAGGACTTGCCGACCTGGGCGATGCCGAACGGCGGCTTCTTCCGGGTGGTCTGGAGGACGTTGGTGAAGTTGATGAACATGCCCTGGGCGGTCTCGGGGCGGAGGTAGGCGACGGCGCCCTCGTTCTCGACCGGGCCGGCGTGGGTCTTGAACATGAGGTTGAACGCCCGGGCCTCGGTGAAGTCGGTGGAGCCGCAGTTGGGACAGACCCCGTCGATCTTGTCCTGGCGCCACCGGCTGTGGCACGTGCGGCAGTCCACCAGGGGGTCGGTGAAGTTGGCCAGGTGGCCCGACGCGTCCCAGACGGCCGGCGGGGACAGGATGGCGGCGTCGAGGCCGACGACGTCGTCGCGGAGCTGCACCATCGACCGCCACCAGGCGTTCTTGACGTTGCGGAGCATGTTGACGCCGAGGGGGCCGTAGTCGTAGGTGGACCGGAACCCGCCGTAGATGTCGGCGGACTGGAAGATGAACCCCCGGCGCTTGCAGAGGCCGACGATCTTTTCCATGAGGTCCCCGCCGGCGGCACCCTCGTCGGCGCGGGAACTTTCATCGGTGACGTCGGCGGCCGGCTTGGTCATGGACCGGCAGAATAGTTGTTGCTGATCGTCGCTCCTGCAGGCGGGCGGTGACGGCGTTGGCGACCAGCCGGCCGCGGACGGTGAGCACCGCACGGCCCCGGTCCGGGGCCACCAGCCCGTCCGCCACCAACTGGTCCACGCCGTCCAACGCGTCCATCGGGACGCCGTCGGGGGTGCGCAGGGACAGGGCCAGCCGCTCGAAGGCCCGCTGCTGCTCCGTCAGCACCTCCTCCCCCGCCACCACCGCCCGGTCGGCCTCGACGGCGGCCACGTAGCGGTCCGGGGTACGGAGGTTCCACCAGCGGCGGCCGGCCCGGTGGGAGTGGGCGGCGGAGCCGACCCCGAGGTAGTCGCCCTGGGCCCAGTACAGCCGGTTGTGCCGGCAGCCGTGGCCGGGGAGGGCCCAGTTGGAGATCTCCTCCCACCGGTACCCGGCGGCGGACAGGACGGCGTCGGCCACCTCGTAGCGGCCGGCCTGGACGTCGTCGTCGGGGTGCCGGCCGGGGTCGGCGGCCAGGGGGGTGCCGGGCTCGACGGTGAGGGCGTAGGCGCTGAGGTGCGGCGGCGGGTGCGGCAGGGACAGCAGGTCGCGGAGGCTGCGGGCCCAGTCGGCGTCGTCCTCGGCGGCGCCGCCGAAGATGAGGTCCAGGTTCCAACTGTCGAACCCGGCCTCCGCCACCAGGGCGGCCGCCCGGAAGGCGACGTCGGGGTCGTGGCGGCGACCGAGGCCGGCGAGGACGTGGGGGACGGTGGACTGGACGCCGAGGGAGATCCGGGTGACCCCGCCGTCGCGGTAGGCGGCCAGCCGTTCGGCGGTGACGTCCTCGGGGTTGCACTCCACGGTGACCTCCGCCCCGGGGGCTCGGGGGCCGGCTGCCGATGGGCCGGCTGCCGATGGGATGGCTGCCGATGGGCCGGTGGCCAACGGGATGGCGGCCAGGATGCGGCAGAGGTCGGCGGCGGGCAGCCGGGAGGGGGTGCCGCCGCCGAAGAACACGCTGGTGGCCGGGGGCAGGTCCCCGGCGTCGGCGGCCCGGCGGAGCTGGGTCACGCAGCCGTCGACGTACCGGCCCATCAGGTGGTCGCGGTCGGTGTAGGTGGCGAAGGCGCAGTAGTCGCAGCGGTGCCGGCAGAACGGCACATGGACGTACACCCCGAAGCCGGTCACAGATGGGCGGCGGAGCGGACGGTGCGGAGGCGGCGGTCCAGGTGGGCCTCCATGGCCTCGGTGGCCAGGGCGGCGACCTCGTCGGCGCAGGGCGGCGGGGGGCCGGCGAGGACGGCACCGAGGGAGCCGCCGAGGACGGCGCGGAGCAGGTCGAGGGCGGGAGGGCTGACGGGGCGGCCCCGCCGGCACTGCCGGCAGAGGGCACCACCCTCGGCCATGTCGAAGGCGACGAGCTCGACGTCGCCGTCGGGGCGGCCGCAGGAGGCGCAGCCGGTCAGGAGGGGCCCGGCGCCCTCCAGGACCAGGGCCTTCATGAAGAAGGCGGGGGCGACCAGGGTGGGGTCCCGGTCGGTGTCGGCGAGGGCACGGAGCGCGCCGACCAGCATCTGGTAGAGCCGGGGGTCGGGATGGCGCTCCTGGGCGAGCTGGTCGGCCACCTCCAGCAGGGACAGGCCGCGGGTGACCCGGTCGAGGTCGTCACGGACGGACCGGAAGTGGTCGATGACCTCGACCTGGTTGACGATGTCCAGGTCGCTGCGGCCCTGCCACAGCAGCAGGGCGACGTGGGTCAGCGGCTCCAGCCGGGCCCCGAACTTGCTGGCGGTCCGGCGCACCCCCTTGGCCACGGCCCGGACCTTGCCGTGGTGCTCGGTCAGGAACACCACGATGCGGTCGGCCTCGCCCAGCCGGTAGGTGCGAAGGACGACGCCGCTGTCCCGGAACAGGGTCACGCCGGCGGACCGTGCCCTTCCGCCGATGGACGTCCGGCGGGCGGGCTCCCGGTCGGAGGGCCGCCGGCCGGGGGGCCGGACGGGGGGACGTAGGTGGACGACGGCGGGCCGACGCCGGGGGGCTGGCGGCCACGGCCGGCGGAGGACCGGCCACCGATCCAGTTGCCGCCGCCGACCAGCACGACGAGGGCGCCGACGGTGATGATGAGGACGGCGGCGAAGGTGACGCCGGCGACGGCCATCCAGCAGAGGAGGCCGAAGGCGACGACGCCGAGGGCGACGGCCAGCTTGGTGACGATCACCGGGGACCGCGGCGGTCGGGGGTGGCGGCGTCGAGGCCGCCGTAGCGGCGGTCGCGGCGCTGGTAGTCGAGGACGGCCTGGTACAGGTGGCCACGGCGGACGTCGGTCCAGGGGGTGTCCAGGAACACCAGCTCGCTGTAGGCCACCTCCCAGAGCAGCAGGTCGGACACCCGCGGGTCGCCGGAGGGCCGGACGACCAGGTCGGGGTCGGGCATGTCGGGGTGGTACAGGTGCCGGGAGATGGCCGCCTCGTCCACCTGGTCGGCGGCGACGCCGCGGTCGGCCAGGGCGGCGATGGCGTCGACGATCTCGGCCCGGCCGCCGTACCCGAGGGCCAGGGTGAGGGTCAGGCGGTCACCGGCCGCGGTGCGGTCCACCGCCCGGTGCAGCAGGCCGGCCAGCGGCTCGGGCAGGGGCCGGCGGCCGGTCAGCCGGAGCCGGACGCCACGGCCGGCGAGCTGGTCGGCCGCGTCGCCCACCAGGGCTTCCAGGCCGGCGAGCAGGCCGGCCAGCCGGTCGCCGGGGTGGTCCAGGTCGGCCGCGGACAGGGCCTGGACGGTCAACCACCGCACCCCCAGGGCCAGGGCGCCGTCGACCAGGTCCAGCAGGGCCGGCCCGGCGATGGCCGCCTCGGCCCGGTCGTGGCCGGCCAGGGCCCAGGCGACGTGGGCCGGCACGCGGTCCGGGTCCAGTTCGTCGGGGACCGGTTCGGGGTTCGTGGCCGGGAAGCCGGCGCCGGTGCGGGACGGGCTGCCGGACGGCGGCGAAGCCTCGACGGTCCGTGACACGACCCGAAATTACCGCCTGCGCCGGCACGGTGGGCCCGGCGCGGTCCACCGATGACACAAGTTGCAGGCATGATCGGTCGGTGCACACCATCTGGGGGGCCGGACGGGGCCCGGCCGAGGACCCGGCCATCGACGGCGGCGGCGGGGCCAGCGGCGGCGGCCGGGACGGCGGGGCCGGCGGGGACGGGGCTGGCGGGGAGGGGGCCACCGCCGACGGCGGAGCCCGGCCCACGGCGGACGAGGTGACCGCCGCGTCCGACCAGGCCGAACGGTGGCTGGCCCGGGTGACGGCCACCCTGCCGGGCGGACAGCCACGGCCCCAGCAGGCCACCATGGCCCGGTCGGTGGCTGCCGCGATGGCCGGCGGGCGGCACCTGGTGGTGCAGGCCGGGACGGGGACCGGGAAGTCGCTGGCCTACGTGGTGCCGGCGGTGGCGTCGGGCCGGAAGGTGGTGGTGGCCACGGCCACCAAGGCCCTGCAGGACCAGCTAGCCCAGAAGGACCTGCCGGCCGCGGCGCAGGGGCTCCCCCGCCCGTTCTCGTTCGCCGTCCTGAAGGGCCGCAGCAACTACCTGTGCCTGCAGCGGACGGCGGAGGTGGACGGCCGGGGCCACCAGCAGGAGCTGGCCGCCGACCCGACCGCCGAGGCGGACCCCGGCGACCCCGGTGTCGGGACGGCCGGCGACGGGGAGGGTGCTGCCGAGGAGGGCGGCGCGGTGGACCCGGGCCGGCTGGTGGACCAGGTCCGGCAGTTGGTGGCCTGGGCCGCGGACACCGGCACCGGCGACCGGGCGGACCTGCCGTTCGAGCCGCACCCGCGGGCCTGGGCCATGGTGAGCGTCGGCCCCCGGGAGTGCCCGGGGGCGTTCCGGTGCCCGTCGGGGGGGCGGTGCTTCGCCGAGCGGGCCCGGGCCGAGGCGGCGGCGGCGGACGTGGTGGTGGTGAACACCCACCTGTACGGCGCCCACCTGGCCAGCGGCGGGGCGGTGCTGCCGGAGCACGACGTGGTGGTGTTCGACGAGGCCCACGAGGTGGAGGAGATCATGACGGCCTCCCTGGGGGCCGAGATCACCCCCGGCCGGTTGCGGGCCCTGCAGGGCATGGTGCGGCCGCTGCTGCGGGACGAGGACGGGGCGGAGGCCGCCGCCGATCTGGGGATGTTGGCCGACCGGCTGCAGCAGGCGTTGCAGGGCCGGCTGGGCACCCGGGTGCTACACCTCCCGGTGGCGACGCCCCGGCGGCGAGCACCAACCGGCCCAGAGCCGGGCGGGCGGGAACGGGCCGAACCGGAGCGGGCCGAACCGGAGCCGGTCGGGCGGGAACGGGCCGGGCGGGAACGGGCCCGGGCGGCCCCGGAACCGACCGGCCCCGGGGCCCCGTCGCCGGAGGCCCCGTCGCTGGAGGCCCCGTCATCCGAAGACCAGGCGCTGGTGGAGGTGCTGGAGCGGGCGGCGTCCAGGGTGGACCGGGTGCTGGCGCTGCTGCGCCGGCCGGTGGCGGGCCGCCTGCTGGACGGCGGGGGCGGCGGGCCGGGGGCGACCGGTGGGGACGACGGGCCGAAGGGCCGGGCACTGAGCGCCGCGGGCCACCTGGTGGAGGACCTGAGCCGGCTGGCCGGGCGGGGGGACGACGAGGTGGCCTGGGTCGACGGGACGGTTCGGGCCCCGGTGTTGCGGCTGTCCCCCGTCGACGTGGGGCCGCCACTGGCCGAGCAGTTGTGGGGGGAGGTCACCGGGGTGCTGACCAGTGCCACCATCCCGCAGCGGTTGCCGGAGCGGCTGGGGTTGCAGGGGTTCGCGGTGGACGAGGAGGACGTGGGCAGCCCGTTCGACTACCGGACCCACGCGCTGTTGTACGTGGCCCGGCACCTGCCGGACCGGCGGCGGCCGGAGTCGGAGGCGGCGATCCACGAGGAGCTGGCGGCGCTGATCGGGGCGGCGGGCGGGCGCACCCTGGCCCTGTTCACCAGCCGGCGGGCCACCGAGGCGGCCGCGGCCGAGCTGGAGCCGGTGCTGCCGTACCGGGTGCTGGTGCAGGGGCAGCTACCGAAGGGGCGGCTGCTGGCGGCGTTCGCCGAGGAGGAGACGTCCTGCCTGTTCGCCACCCTGGGGTTCTGGCAGGGGGTGGACGTGCCGGGCCGGTCGCTGTCGCTGGTCACCCTGGACCGGCTGCCGTTCGCCCGGCCGGACGACCCGCTGCTCCAGGCCCGTCGCGACCGGGCGGGGGATGCGGCGTTCCAACTGGTGGACCTGCCGCGGGCAGCCACCCTGCTGGCCCAGGGGACCGGCCGGCTGATCCGGTCGGCCGACGACTACGGGGTGGTGGCCGTCCTGGACCCCCGGCTGGCCACCGCGGGCTACCGCCGGGTGCTGCTGGCCGGGGTGCCGCCGATGAAGCGGACCACCGACCGCTCCGAGGTCGAGGCCTTCCTCGCCCGCGTCCTCGCCAACCCGGCGGGCCAGTAACCGACGGCCGGCGTGGGGCTGGGGCCCCACGCACCGGAGGAGCCTGGGGTTGGGGCCCCAGGCGGGTCAGTAACCGAGCCGGTCGAGCGCGTCCTGGCGTTGCTGCCACCGCTTCTCGACCCGGACGAACAGCTCCAGGTAGGCGCCGGGGGGGAGCTGCTTGCGGACGGCGATGCCGGCGGCTTTGAGGACCTCGCCGCCGCGGCCGATGACGATGGCCTTCTGGGACTCCCGCTCGACCAGGATCTCGACCCGGATGTGGGGCCACTCCCACTCGGTGACCCGGCAGGCGATGGAGTGGGGCAGCTCCTCCTTGGCCCGGCGGATCAACTGCTCACGGACCAGCTCGGCCACGGCGACGGCCTCCGGGGTGTCGGTGACCATGTCGCCGGGGTAGTACGCCGGCCCCTCGGGCAGGCGGGCGACGATGGCGTCGACCAGCTCGGGGACCCCACGGCCGGTGGTGGCGGACACCGGGAAGTACTCGGCGTCGGGGGCGGCCCCGACGCCGCCGACGCCGTCGGCCACCAGTTGGTCCACGGCCTGGGCCGCGGTGGCCAGCGCGCCGAGGACCTGGTCGGGCCGGGCCCGGTCGACCTTGTTGACGGCCACCACCATGCCCAGGTCCTGGCCGCGGGTGGCCTGCAGCGCCCGGGACAGCACCAGCCGGTCCCCGGGGCCGATGGCCGCGGTGGCGTCGACCAGGGCGATGGCGACGTCCAGGTCGGTGAGGGAGGCCGCCGCGGTCTCGTTGAGCCGTTCGCCGAGGGCGGTGCGGGGCCGGTGGAGGCCGGGGGTGTCGACGAACACCACCTGGGCGTCGGGCCGGTGCAGGATGCCCCGGACGCGGTGCCGGGTGGTGTTGGGCCGTGACGACGTGATGGACACCTTGGACCCGACCATGGCGTTGACCAGGGTGGACTTCCCCACGTTGGGCCGGCCGACCACGGTGGCGAACCCGGCCCGGATGGCGCGGGGGTGGTCAGTCGCCATGGCGTTCGTCGTCGCCGGACGGGCCGACGGGTTGGGTGCGCTCGATGCGGACCCGGCCGATGCGGCGGCCCTGCACCTGCTGGGCCACCAGGCGGAAGCCGTCGACCTCGACGGACTCGCCCTCGGCCGGCACGTGGCCGGCCAGGTCCAGCAGCAGGCCGCCGACGGTGTCCCAGGCCCCCTGGGGCAGCTCGGCGTCCAGCAGGTCGTCGGCGTCGTCCACGGCCATCCGGCCGGTGACGACCACGCTGCCGTCGGGCAGGCGCTCCACGGTGGGCTCCTCGACGTCGTACTCGTCGACGATCTCGCCGACCAGCTCCTCGATGAGGTCCTCCAGGGTGACCAGGCCGGCGGTGCTGCCGTACTCGTCCACCACCACCGACATGTGGAACTTGCGGTCCTGCATCTCCCGGAGCAGGTCGGTGAGCCGCTTGGTCTCCGGCACGAAGTGGGCCGGGCGGATGTGGGCGCGCACCGGGTCGGCGCCGTGGCCGTCGTGCTCGGCCCGCATCAGGTCCTTGGCGTAGCCGATGCCGATGACGTCGTCGACGTTGTCCTCGTAGACCGGCAACCGGCTGTGGCCGCCGGCCAGGGCCTGCTCCAGGGCCCGGCCGACGGTGATGTCGGCCTCCAGGGTGACCATGTCCGGCCGGGGGACCATGACCTCCCGGACGACGGCGTCGCCGAAGTCGATGATGGAGTGGATGAAGGCCCGCTCGGTGTGCTCGATGACGTCCTCGGCGTGGGCCACGTCGGCCATGGCGAGCAGCTCGGACTCGGTCACGTTGGACGACTCGTCCTCGCCACGACGGCGGCCGATGATGAGGTTGGCCAGGCCGATGAGGACGCTGGAGACGGCTCGGATGGGGGGGAACCGGACGACGGCGGCCACCAGAGGAGCACTGAACAGGGCCGCCCGGTCGGGGTTGTGCACCGCCCAGTTCTTGGGGACCGCTTCGAAGATGACGAAGATGACCACGACCTCGAACACGGTGCCGACCACGACGCCCAGCGCGCCGATCCACCGGTCGGCCAGCACCCCGACCAAGGTGGCGGACACCAATTGGCAGATCAGCACCAGCAGCAGCACGGCGTTGAGGAACTGCTCGGGGTGCTCCACCAGCCGTACGAGCTGACGGGCACCTCGCCGGCGCTGGTCCAGCAGGGACTTGGCCTTCACCCGGCTCATCCTGGTCAGGCTGGTCTCGGCCAGGGCCAGCAGGCCGGAGATGCCCAACAGGACGACGATGACGGCGATCAGCAGCCAGTCAGTGGCCTGGAAGCCGCTGGCGGCGTCGAGGACACCCAAGCCGCTGGCGGCGTCGATGACGCCGAAGCCGGTGGCGGCGGTCAATCCCCGACCGCCGGGGCGTCGGCCCGGTGGTAGCGGGCCAGCAGCTTGCGCTCCAGTCGCTCCATCCGCTCGGCCTCGGCCTCCACCTCGTGGTCCATGCCCAGCAGGTGCAGCAGGCCGTGCACCACCAGCAGCGCCAGCTCGTCGTCGAGGGTAACGTCGTGGTCGACGGCGTTGCGGGCGGCGACAGCGGGGCAGATGACGACGTCGCCCAACAGCACCAGCGGGTCCGGGCCCGGCTCGGCGCCGGGGCCGCTGCCGCCGAGGTCCGGGGACCGGCCGCCGGGGGCGGGGTCGTCCTCGATGGGGAACGCCAGCACGTCGGTCGGCCCGGTCCGGCCCAGGAACTGCTGGTTCAGGCCGGCGATGGTGTCCTGGTCGACGAACAGCAGGGACACTTCGCAGTCGCCCTTCACCTTGCGGTCCTCCAGTACCGCCCGGGCCAGGGCCACCCAGCGGCCCAGGTCGACCGGGCCGCCCGCCTCGGCCTGCTCGTCGGCGGCGTAGACGTCAACGGCCATGGCCGTCCTGCGGGGTGTGCTCGGCGGCCTGGTAGGCGTCGATGATGTCGGCGACGATCTTGTGGCGGACCACGTCCCGGCGGGTCAGGTGGACGAAGGCGATGCCATCGACGCCCCGCAGGACCTGCTCGATGCCCACCAGCCCGGACCGGCCGCCGGCGACGTCGATCTGGGTGACGTCGCCGGTGACCACGCACTTCGACCCGAACCCGATCCGGGTCAGGAACATCTTCATCTGCTCCGGGGTGGTGTTCTGGGCCTCGTCCAGGATGATGAACGAGTCGTTGAGGGTGCGGCCCCGCATGAAGGCCAGCGGCGCCACCTCGATGGTGCCGCGGTCCAGCAGCCGCTGGGCCCCTTCGGGCTCCAGCAGGTCGTAGAGGGCGTCGTACAGCGGCCGCAGGTACGGGTCCACCTTGGCCATCAGGTCGCCGGGCAGGAAGCCCAGCCGCTCCCCCGCCTCCACGGCCGGCCGGGTGAGGATGATCCGGTTGACCTGCCGGCTCTGCAGCGCCTGGACGGCCAGGGCGACGGCCAGGTACGACTTGCCGGTGCCGGCCGGCCCGATGCCGAAGGTGATGGTGTTGGCCACGATGGCGTCGGTGTACCGCTTCTGGCCGGCGGTGTTCGGGCGAACGGTCCGGCCCCGGGCTCCCCTGACCACCTCGGCGTTGAGCACCTCCGACGGCCGAAGGTCCTCCCGGACCATGTCGACGGTCCGGGCCACCTTGGCGGCGTCCAGGCCCTGCCCGGACTGCAGCACCAGGACCAGCTCGTCGAACAGCCGGGCCACCACCGTGGCCTCGGGCCCCTCCGCGGTGATCCGGTTGCCCTGCACCGCGATGCGGGTCTCGGGGAACGCCCCTTCGACCAGCCGCAGCAGCTCGTCCCGCTGGCCGAGCAGGCCGGCCATCAGGTGGTTGTGCGGGACCAGCGTCTCGGCCCTCCAGACGGCGGCCGTCTCGACGGGGCGGACCCCGGCCGCGGCGTCGGGCGCGGTCACCCGAGCGAGCCCGCCATGGTCCGGCCGCCGAGCACGTGCAGGTGCAGGTGCGGCACCGAGTTGAGGGCGTCGGGGCCCACGTTGAAGACGAGCCGGTAGCCGCGGTCGGGGCTGGCGATGCCCTCGGCCTCGGCCACCTGCCGGGCCAGGGTCATCAGGGCCACCACGTCGTCGGCGTCGTCGTCGTCCACGGCGGCGGCGTTGTCGATGTGCCGGCGCGGCACCACCAGGACGTGGACCGGGGCCTGCGGGTTGATGTCCCGGAAGGCCACCGCCCGATCGGTCTCCAGGACCCGCTCGGCGGGGACGTCCCCGGCCACGATGCCGCAGAACAGGCAGTCGGCCATGCGATCAGCGCTCCTCATCGTCCAGCCCGGCGTCGGTATCGGTATCGATGTCGATGGGCCCCCCGTCCCCGGCGCCGCGGTCCGCCGCGGCGAAGTCGTCCGGCGGCTCGGTGCCGTCGGGCCGGCGGGCCGGGTACAGGTGCTCCAGGTCGCCGGGGGCGATCCGGCAGGCGTCGATGTACCGGTCGACGTCGTCCTCCTTCAGCCGGATGACCCGGCCGAACTTGTAGGCGGCCAGCTCGCCCTCGTCGATGAACCGGTACAGGCTGCGCAGGGTCACGCCGAGACGCAGGGACGCCTCTTTGGTGCTGATCCACTGGACGCGTTCGGCCATCACCGGGATTCTGGCATCTGGGTGTGTCGGTCGGTGTCCATCACGGCGTGGCCTCGACGCCCACGGTACCGGTCCGCAGGCCGGCCAGGATCGCCCCGGCGGCGACGGCGGCGGTCTCGGCCCGCAGCACCAGTGGGCCCAGGCCGACGGTGGCGGTGGCGGCCGCCAGCTCGTCGGGCGCCCACCCCCCTTCGGGCCCGATGGCCACCGCGGTGGTGGCGGCGGTGGGCCGGTCGCCGCCGAGCTGGGCCAGGGCCAGCCCGCCGGGGCCGAGGACGGGGTCGGAGGCCAGGACGGCCAGGCCGCAGGGGTCGGTCACGTCGGGGAGCCAGACCCGGCGGCACTGGCCGAGGGCCCCGGCGGCCACCCGGCGCAGGCGGTCGGCGGCCCGGTCGGCCCGGTCGCCGTCCCAACGGACCACCGACCGGGCGGTGACGAGGGGCACGATGCGGTCGACGCCGAGCTCGGTCAGCTTCTGCACCACCCATTCCGGCCGGTCGGCCTTGACCGGCGCGAAGGCCACCGTGATGGAGGGGGCCGGGGCCGGCTCGAACCGGACCGGGCCGTCCGGTTCGAGGAGACGGTCGGGGCCGACGTCGTCACCGCGGCCCCGACCGCCGCGGTAGCGGCACCGGCACCACCGGCCCCGGCCGTCGGTGGCCACCACCACCTCGCCGGGCCGGAGACGGAGCACCCGGGACAGGTGGTGGGCGTCGGGAACCGCGAGCACCGGGGCGGCCGGGTCGTCGACCAGCACCTGGGCGGCCGCCGCGGCCCGCTCGACGACGCCACCCGGCGGCCCGGCGGGGCCGGGGTGGTCCGCGGGAGACGGGGGCACCGTTCAGCCGAAGGCGGAGCGGATGCGGGAGAACACGCCGTCGTGGTGGCCGTCGACTCCGCCGACCGGCTCGCCCCGCTCGGCGGCCAGCTCGGCCAGGAGCTCCTGCTGCCGCGGGGTCAGTGTGGTGGGGGTGTCGACGGTGACGTGGACGAACAGGTCCCCGCGGCCGCGGCCGCGGAGGTGCGGGACGCCGAGCCCCTTCAGCCGGACCACGTGCCCGTTCTGGGTGCCGGGGGCCAGGGGCACCGGGCGGGGATCGTCCAGGGTCTGCACCTCCATCTGGGCCCCCAGGGCGGCCTGGGCCACGCCGACGTGCAGGGCGGTGTGCAGGTCGTCGCCGGCCCGCTCGAACCGGTCGTCGGGGGTGACGGCCAGGTGGACGAACAGGGAGCCGTTGGGGCCGCCACGCAGGCCGGCGGGGCCGCGGTCGGCCAGCCGGAGGGTGGAGCCGTGCTCCACCCCGGCGGGGACCTCGACGGTGAAGCTGCAGTCCTCCATCCGGCGGCCCTCGCCGCGGCAGTCGGGGCAGGGGTCGGGGATGAACTGGCCCATGCCCTGGCACCGGCCGCAGGCCACGGCGGTGACCACCTGGCCGAGCAGGGACTGGCGGACCCGGCGGATCTCGCCGGTGCCGCCGCAGTCGGGGCAGTCGGAGGGCTGGGTCCCCGGCCGGGCACCGACGCCGGCGCAGGTGGCGCAGGTCACCGGCAGCCGGACGGCCAGCTCCTTACGGGCACCGAACACCGCCTCGGCGAACGCCAACTGCAGCGACACCTCGGCGTCGGCGCCCGGCTGCGGGCCGCGGCGACGCCCGCGGCCCGGGGCGCCGGCCATGGAGCCGAAGAACGCCTCGAACAGGTCGCCGAGGCCGCCGTCGAAGGTGAACCCCTGGGGACCGCCACCGCCCTGGCCGAAGCTGGCCGGGCCGAACTGGTCGTACCGGGCGCGGCGCTCCGGGTCCCGGAGGACCTCGTAGGCGAAGGACACCTCCTTGAAGTGGGCTTCCGACTCCGGGTCCCCACCGGTGGCATCGGGGTGGTGCTCCCGGGCCTTCTGCCGGTAGGCCCGCTTGATCTCGTCGTCGGTGGCGTCACGGCCGACGCCGAGCAGTTGGTAGAGGTCGTCCATCCCTACCGGCCCCCCCCGATCCGCTCCCCCAGCCGCTCGCCGACCAGGTGGGCGGCGGCCAGGGCCTGGGGGTAGTTCATCCGGGTCGGCCCCAACAGCCCGACGGCACCGGCGTGGCCGCCGTCCACCGACACCGGGGCCACCACCACGGCGCAGGAGGCCAGCGGCTCGTAGCCGTGCTCGGCCCCGATGGCCACCGACAGGCCGAGGTCCAGGACGTCCCGGAGCAGGCTGACCACCACCAGTTGCTGCTCGAGGGTGGCCAGCACCGCCCGGACGGTGTCGACGGCGTCGAACGCCCCGGCCAGCCGGGAGGGACCGCCCACGAACACCTGGTCGGGCTCCCCGGCGGCGGCCAACTGGGCCAGGGCGGCCGACGCCGCCCCCGTCACCCGGTCCAGGGCGGGATCGCCACTGGACGGCGGCGGCACCACCTCGGACAGGGTCCGGCCCTGGGCGGCGGCCTGCAGCCGGGCGCCGGCGGCGGCCAGCAGGTCGTCGTCGGCGTCGTCGGCCAGCTCGACCGACCGCTTCTCGACGGCGCTGTCGGCCAGGACCACGACCAGCAGGGCGTGCCGGGGGCCGAGGCCCACCAGTTGGACCGACCGGACGGCGGCGGCGTCGTGGCCGGGGCCGACGACGACGGCGGCATAGGAGGTCAGCTCGGACAGCAGCCCGGAGGTGCGCTCCAGCATCTGCTCCATCTCACCGTGCACCTGGTCGAAGAACCGGCTCACCTTCTGGCGCTGGGCCGGCCCCAGCACGCCGGGCTCGGCCAGGTGGTCCACGAAGAACCGGTAGCCCTTGTCGGTGGGGATGCGGCCGGCGCTGGTGTGCGGCTGCACCAGGTACCCCTCGTGCTCCAGCGCCACCATCTCGGAACGGATGGTGGCGCTGGACACGTTGACCCCGGGGACCTGGGCCACGTGCTGGGACCCGACCGGCTGGGCGGTGCCGATGTACTCGGTCACCACCGCTTCCAGGATGGCGGCCTTGCGCGGGTCCAGGCCGAGGTCGTCGCCCGCGTCGGCACAGGCGCCGCTGCCGTCACCGGTCCTGTCGTTGCTGGTCCTGGACATCGGATGCTCCACTGGTTGCCTGGCACTCGATTCTACCGAGTGCCAGCAGAAGGCGGGTTGGCGGCAGGTCGGCACGGCCCCGGCGCAGGTCGACAGGATGGCGGGCTCGGCGCCGCCTTTTTCAGTCACGGGCAGCCGAAGTTGAGCATATATGCTCAACTTCGGCGTTCGGTGCGCCGGGAGGAAAGGGGGCACGTCCCCGTCCCGCCCCGCCATCAAGGTCCCTCCAGCCCTCCAGTAGGTCCCCCGCCGCCGGCGGTCGCCGGGGCCCGCCGGGGCCTGCCGGCTAATCCTCCAGCCGGAGGGCGGAGACGAAGGCCTCCTGAGGGACCTCCACCCGGCCGATGTTCTTCATCTTCTTCTTGCCCTCCTTCTGCTTCTCCAGCAGCTTGCGCTTCCGGGTGATGTCACCGCCGTAGCACTTGGCGAGGACGTCCTTGCGGCGGGCCTTGACGGTCTCCCGGGCCAGCACCCGGCCGCCGATGGCGGCCTGGATGGGGACGTCGAACATCTGCCGGGGGATCAGCTCCCGGAGCTTCTCGGCCATGCGGCGGCCGTAGGTGTCGGCCTGGGACTTGTGCACGATGGTGGAGAAGGCGTCGACCGGGACGTGGTTGATGAGCAGGTCCACCTTGACCAGGTCGGCCGAGGCGTAGCCGGCCGGCTCGTAGTCCAGGCTGGCGTACCCCTTGGTGCGGGACTTGAGCTGGTCGAAGAAGTTGACGACCACCTCGGCCAGGGGGATGCGGTAGACGAACTCCACCCGCTCCGGGGACAGGTACTCCATCTTCTCCATCTCGGCCCGGCGGCTCTGGGCCAGCTCCATGACGGTGCCGGTGTACTCCGCCGGGGTCAGGATGGTGGCCTTCAACATGGGCTCGTCGACGTGGTCCAGGCGGGCCGGGTCGGGCAGGTCGCTGGGGTTGTCCACCCGGACCATGGAGCCGTCGGTGAGGTAGGCCTGGTAGGCGACGGACGGCGCGGTGGCGATGAGGGCGAGGTCGAACTCGCGCTCCAGCCGCTCCCGGACGATCTCCATGTGCAGCAGGCCGAGGAACCCGCAGCGGAACCCGAAGCCGAGGGCCTGGGACGACTCGGGCTCGTAGGTGAAGCTGGCGTCGTTCAGCCGGAGCTTCTCGAGGGCGTCGCGGAGGTTGGGGAGGTCGTCGCCGTCGATGGGGAACAGGCCGCAGAACACCATCGGCTTCGGGTCGCGGTAGCCGGCCAGCGGTTCGGGGGCGGGGTGGGTGGCGGTGGTGACGGTCTCCCCGGACCGGGCGCCGCCGACGTCCTTGATGCCGGCGATCAGGTACCCCACCTCGCCGGGCCCCAGCTCGGCCACCGGGACGGTCGCCGGGGTGCGGACCCCGATCTCCTCGATGTCGTGGTTGACGCCGGCCTGCATGAACCGGAGCCGGTCGGTGGCCCGCAGGGTGCCGTCCTTGACCCGGATGGAGCTGACCACCCCGCGGTACTGGTCGTAGGCGGAGTCGAAGATCAGGGCCCGCAGCGGGGCGTCGCGGTCGCCGGTGGGGGGCGGGATGCGGTCGACCACGGCCTGCAGCAGCGCCTCCACCCCCTGGCCGGTCTTGGCGGAGATGTGCAGGATGTCCTCGGCCGGCAGCCCCAGCACCTGCTCGATCTCCTTGGCACACCGCTCCGGGTCGGCGGCGGGCAGGTCGATCTTGTTGAGCACCGCCACGATCTCCAGGTCGTGCTCGATGGCCTGGTAGCAGTTGGCCAGGGTCTGGGCCTGGATGCCCTGGGAGGCGTCCACCAGGAGCACCGCCCCCTCGCAGGCCGCCAGGGACCGGCTGACCTCGTAGCCGAAGTCGACGTGGCCGGGGGTGTCGATGAGGTGCAGGACGTGGCCGGCGAAGGCCACCCGGACGTTCTGGGCCTTGATGGTGATGCCGCGCTCGCGCTCGATGTCCATGGAGTCCAGGTACTGCTCCCGCATCTGCCTGGGGTCCACCGCGCCGGTCAGCTCCAGGATGCGGTCCGACAGCGTCGACTTGCCGTGGTCGACGTGGCTGATGATGGAGAAGTTGCGTATCCGGTCGGTGGGCACCGGGCCGGTCGGCGGGGTGGACGGAGGGGCGGGAGACACGGTCCGACGATGGTACCGGCCCTGGTGGGCGGCGATGCCGGCCCCCTCACCGGCTCCGGGCCGGGGACCGGGGCCGGGCCTCGGTGGCACACCCCTCCGGTACGCTTTTCACCATGGCCGTCGCCACCGACACCACCACCTCCGGTGCCCCCACCCCGCACCGGTTCACGGTGGACGAGTGGGACGAGCTGGGTCGCCTCGGTTTTTTCCTCGAAGAGGCCAGAGTGGAGCTGATCGAGGGAGCGATCGTCGACATGCCGCCCATCGGCGACCGCCACGCCGCCTGCGTGGCCCGGTTCAACCGGCTGGCCGTGACCCGGGCCGGCGACGGCGCCGTGGTCTGGGTCCAGAACCCGATCCGACCGTCCTACTACTCCGAGCCGGAGCCGGACCTGGCTCTCCTCCTCCCCCGGGACGACTTCTACGCCTCCGGCAAGCCCGGCCCGGCGGACGTGCTCCTGGTGGTGGAGGTGGCCCAGAGCACCCTGGCGTTCGACCGGGACCGGAAGGGCCCGATGTACGCCGCCGCCGGCATCCCGGAGTACTGGATCGTGGACGTGGCCCACGACGTGGTGCTGGTGTTCACCGATCCCGGCCCGGACGGCTACCGGACGGCGTCGACGGCCCGCCCCGGCGACACCGTGGCCCCCCGGGCGCTGCCACAGGTGGCCTTCGCCGTGGCCGAGATCCTGGGTCCCGGCGCTCCGGCGGCCGGCTGACTGCTACGATCGTTCCTCGCCTTGCCGGCCGAGCCGGCAGAGCCGTCGGTCCACCCGGACCCGGCACACCCGGGCAGTCGACACCCAACACTTCACGACAGGGACTTCACGTGGCCAACATCCGCAGCCAGATCAAGCGCAACCGCCAGAACGAGCGGCGCCGCATCCGCAACAAGTCGGTCCGGTCCGAGCTGCGGACCCGGACCAAGGCGGCGGTGACCACCGCCCAACAGGGTGCGGAGGACAGCGCCGAGGCGCTGCGGCTGGCGGTGAAGCGGATCGACAAGGCGGCCGCGCAGGGGGTCATCCACAAGAACCAGGCGGCCAACCGCAAGTCCCGGCTGATGCGCCGCATCAACGCCCTCGAGGCCGCGGCCGAGTAGCACGGCCGACGTGGGGTTGGGGCCCCACGCATCGGAGGAGGTCGGGGTCGAGGCCCCGGCCGGGGGAGCCGGGGGATCAGACCCAGCTACCTCCGGGCCCTGGCGCCCCCGGCCGGCGTCCGGGCCCGGGCCAGCCGGCTGAGCCGGGCGACCAGCACCTCCAGAATGAGGTCGGTGGGCAGGGCGCTCTGCCCCTTGACGTCCAGGTCTGCGGCGGCCAGCAGGACGATGGCCTGGGCCACCCGGTCGGAGCCGAGCCGGCGGGACTGGGCCAGGGCCTTCTTGGCGACGAACGGGCTGCGGACCCCCAGCAGGGCGGCGGCCTCCTCACCGGAGCCGACGTCGGTGCCGTCCAGGCGGAGCATGCCGGAGAAGTGCCGGTGCAGGATGGCCACGATCTCCGGCGCGGCCCGGCCGCCGGCACCGAGCATGCGGTGCAGGGTGGCCAGGGCGAGGGCGGTGGAACCGGCGTCGATGGCGTCGGTGAGGTCCCACGGCGGCACCGACCCGGCCTCGCCCAGGAACGGGACCAGGTCGTCCTCGTTGACGGTGGCGCCCTCCCCGTAGGCGACGGCCAGGGTCTGCAGCAGGCCGGCCAGCCGGCCGAGGTCCTCCCCGAGGTGGTCGCCGACCCGCTTGGCCGCGCCGCCGGTGAGGCGGACGGGGCCGTCACGCAACTGCTCGGCCAGCCACCGCCCGCGGTCCCGGCCGCTGCCGGCCGAGGCGTCGATGACGGCACCCTTGGACGCCACCGCCTTGGACAGGGCCTGGGGGACGGTGCCGCCCCCGCCGACCAGCACCAGGCGGGTGGACGGCAGCGGGTCGGCCAGCACGGCCACCAGCCGGGCGCCGTCGGCCGCGGCCAGCCGGCCGGCGTCGCGGACCACCACCACCCGGCGGTCCACCAGGAACGGCGCGGTGGTGCAGGCGTCCACCACCGCCCCCACGTCCAGGTCGTCGGCCGACGGGCCGCCGTGCTCTTCGACCACCAGGGCCGGGTCCCGCTCCCCCACCAGCTCCTCGATCAGGGCCCGGGCGGCCTGGGCCACCAGCGAGGGGTCGTCCCCCTTCACCAGGTACGCCGTCGCCTCCGCCACTAGGCCCCTGCCTCCATGACGGCGGTGAGGGCGTCGCGGATGCGGCGGGTGCCGGCGACGTCGTGGACCCGGAGCAGGCGGCAGCCCAGGGAGACCCCGAGGGCGGCGGCGGCCAGGGAGGCGTCCCGGCGTTGGGTGATGTCGAGGTCGAACAGGACGCCGAGGAAGGTCTTGTTGGAGGCGGACAGCAGCAGCGGGTAGCCGAGGTCGGCCAGGGCGGCGGAGGCCCGGAGCAGGGTGAGGGACTGCTCGGCGGTCTTGCCGAGGTCCAGGCCGGCGTCCAGGACGATGCGGTCCGGCCGGACGCCGGCGGCGAGGGCCCGGTCGGCCCGGTCGGACAGGAAGGCCGCCACTGTGCCCACCACGTCGGCGTAGCGGGGGTCGGGGTCGCGGACCCGGGGGGCCAGGCGGATGTGGGTGGCCACGACCGTGGCCCCCGCCTTGGCGGCCTCGGCCAGGTAGTCGGGGTCGGCGAAGCCGCTGATGTCGTTGCCGACGACGGCCCCGGCGGCGTAGGCGGCCCGGGCCACCGACGCCCGCCAGGTGTCCACGGAGAGGGGGACGTCGAACCGGGCGGCCAGGGCGTCGATGGCCGGGATGACCCGGTCCAGCTCCTCGGGCTCGGTCACCTCCGGCCCGGGGCCGGCCTTGACGCCACCGACGTCCAGCAGGTCGGCGCCGTCGGCGACCAGTTGGTCGGCCCGGTGCAGCAGGGCGTCCAGCCCGTAGGTGGCGCCGCGGTCGTAGAAGGAGTCGGGGGTCCGGTTCAAGATGCCCATGACCAGGGCCCGGTGGGTGAGGTCGTAGGAGCGACCCCCCAGGTCCAGGTCCATCAGGCCAGGTGCACCGGCGGGGCGGCCTAGAACAGCCGGGACGCCAGCGCCCGCCGGTAGCCGGCGGTCCGGGGGTCCTCGGGCCCGAGGGTCTCCAGGACGTCCAGGAACTCCTGGCGGGCGGCCTCGTCGTCGCGGACCCGTTCCAGCAGCCCGTCGAGCAGCCCGGACACGTCGTCGCCGACGGCGACGTCCTGCCCGGCCAGCCGGGCTTCGGCGGCCAGCGCCCGGGTCTCGGCGGTCTCGGGGACCCGGGACAGCAGGTCGAGGGTGCCGGCGGGGTCGCCGGCGGCCAGGAGCAGGCGGGCCAGGGCGGCCACCGCCCCGGGGTGGTCGGGCTGCAGCTCCAGCGCCCGGCGGAGGGAGGCCTCGTCGCCGGCGGCCACGAGCTGGTCGGCCTCCGACGGCGGCGGGGCCAGCCGGGCCACGAACTCGGCCACCTGGGCCTCGGGAACGGCGCCGATGAAGCCGTCGACCACCTTGCCGTCCCGGATGGCGAACACGGCCGGGATGGACTGCACCTGGAAGCTGGCGGCCACCCGGGGGTTGTCGTCCACGTTGACCTTGGCCAGCTCCACGGCCCCGTCGGTGCGGGCGACCACCTGCTCCAGGATGGGGCCAAGGGTCTTGCAGGGACCACACCACGGCGCCCACAGGTCCACGACCACCGGGACCTGGGCCGACCGGGCGATGACGGCCTCCTCGAAGGTTGCGTCGGTCACGTCGGTCATCGGGCCCGACCCTATCGTGCGGCGGCCTCCGTCGGTCCGGTGGCCGGCCCGGCCGGCGACCGGCGTGCTTGCACCGGCCGGCCCGGGCTCCGGTAGCGTCGGCCCCCATGGGGACGACTGCCGACGCGGGACCGGGGCCGACCACGGAGGTGGTGGGCATCGACCACGACCGGGTGACGGGGTGGTTCGCCGACCACGTCGCCGGTGCGGTGCCGCCGCTGTCGTTCACCCTCATCGCCGGCGGCCGGTCCAACCTGACGTTCCGGGTGGAGGACCGCGCCGGCCACGCCTGGGCCCTCCGCCGGCCGCCGGTCAGCCACGTGCTGCCCACCGCCCACGACATGACCAGGGAGTACCGGGTGATGACGGCCCTGGGCCCCACGGAGGTGCCGGTGCCGCGGACGGTGGGGCTGTGCGTGGACGAGGCGGTCAACGGCCGGCCGTTCTACGTCATGGACTTCGTCGAAGGGCACGTCCTGCGGGACGCCCCGACGGCGGAGCAGGGGTTGGCGCCGCCGGCCCGGCAGGCGGCGGGCCTGGCCCTGGCCGACGCGCTGGCCGCGCTGCACGCGGTGGACGTCGACGCGGTCGGCCTGGGCGACCTGGGCCGCAGGGACGGGTACATCGGCCGGCAGGTCCGGCGGTGGACCGGGCAGTTCCACGACATGGGCGGCGGCGACGCCGACTACGGCCGCCTGGTGGAGGACGTCGGCGCCGCCCTGGCCGAGGGCGTCCCGGAGCAGGTCGGGGTGTCGGTGGTGCACGGCGACTACCGGTTGGACAACGTGGTCGTCGACGACGACGGCCGGGTGGTGGCCATCTTGGACTGGGAGATCTGCACCCTCGGCGACCCGCTGGCCGACGTGGGCACCATGCTGTGCTACTGGGTGGAGCCCGGCGACGAGGACCGGCTGCTGTGGACCAACCCGGCCAGCGTGGTCCCGGGGTTCCCGACCCGGCAGGAGGTGCTGGACCGGTACGCCGAGACCTCCGGCCGGGACGTGTCGGACATCGCCTTCTACCAGGCCTTCGCCGGCTGGCGGCTGGCCTGCATCCTGCAGGGGGTCTACGTCCGGTACCAGGCCGGGGCCGGGGCCGGGGACCAGAACAGCGTGGACAGCTTCCCGTCGGTGATCGGCCGGCTGGCCCGGCGGGCGGCCGCCATGCTGGCGGCCCGGTGACCCCTCCGGAGCCGCCGCCGCTGTTCGAGCTCCACGGGGCCCCGGTCCTGCACGACCCGGTGCTGGTGGTGGCCCTGGAGGGCTGGGTGGACGCCGGCCTGGGCGCCGCCTCGGCGATGGCCTCGCTGACCGACGACCCGCCGGCGGCCGCGGTGGCCACGTTCGACGTGGACCACTTCTTGGACCAGCGGGCCAGGCGGCCGGTGGCCCGGATCGTGGACGGCGTCACCACCGACCTCAGTTGGCCGACCATCACCCTCCGGCACGGCCACGACCGGTCCGGGGCCGACGTGCTGTTCCTGATGGGCCCCGAGCCGGACTTCCACTGGGCGGAGTTCGGGGACGCGGTGGTGCGGCTGGCCGTCAACTACGACGTCCGGATGGTGGTCGGCCTGGGGGCGTTCCCGGCCCCGGCGCCGCACACCCGGCCGGTGAAGCTGGCCGCCACCGCCCCGCCGGCCTCCGCGGACCTGGTGGCCCGGGTCGGGGTGGTCCAGGGCGAGCTGGAGGTGCCGGCCGGGATCCAGTCCACACTGGAGCTGCGGTTCGGGGCCCTGGCCATCCCGACCGTCAGCCTGTGGGCCCGGGTGCCGCACTACGTGTCGGCCATGCCGTTCCCCGAGGCCAGCGCCGCCCTGGTGGAAGGGCTGGCGGCCATCGCCGGGCTGACACTGGACGCCTCGGCCCTGCGGACCGCGGCCGACCGGTCCCGACGGCAGGTGGACGAGCTGATCGCCGGCAACCCGGAGCACCTGGCCATGGTCCGCAAGCTGGAGGCCAGCATCGACGCCTCCGAGGGCAACCCGCTCGGGGTCCAAGAGGTGCCGTCGGCCGACGAGATCGCGGCCGAGCTGGAGCAGTTCCTGCGGGGCGAGGAGGGCACATGAAGGTGGACCGGTCATGAAGGTGGACGGGTCGTTGCGGTTCGAGGACACCGGCATCGCCGAGCAGGCGCGGGCGGCCGAGGCGGCGGGGTACGCCGCGGTGTGGTCGGCGGAGACCGGGCACGACCCGTTCCTGCCGCTGGCCATCGCCGCCGAGGCCACCGAACGGCTCGAGCTGGGCACCGGCATCGCGGTGGCGTTCGCCCGGAACCCCATGAACCTGGCCGCCATGGCCAACGACCTGCACCTGCTGTCCGAGGGCCGGTTCATCCTGGGGCTGGGATCGCAGATCAAGGCGCACATCACCAAGCGGTACTCCATGCCCTGGTCGCACCCGGCGCCGCGGATGCGGGAGATGATCCTGGCCATCCGGGCCATCTGGGAGTGCTGGGCCACCGGCGGCCCGCTGGCGTTCCGGGGGGAGTTCTACACCCACACCCTGATGACCCCGTTCTTCAGCGCCGGGCCCAACCCGTACGGGAACCCCAAGATCCTGCTGGCCGGGGTGGGGACGATGATGACGGAGGTGGCCGGGGAGGTCGGGGACGGGTTGCTGGCCCACCCGTTCACCACCCAGCGGTACCTCCGCGACGTCAGCCTGCCGGCCCTGGTGGCCGGGGCGGCCAAGGCCGGCAAGGGCCGGTCGGACCTCGTGGTGTCCTTCCCCGGGCTCATCGCCACCGGCACCACCGACGAGGAGCTGGACAAGGCGGTCACCGCCGTCCGCGGACAGATCGCCTTCTACGGGTCCACCCCGGCCTACCGGCCGGTGCTGGACCTGCACGGCTGGGGGGACCTGCAGGCGGAGCTCAACACCCTGTCCAAGCGCGGCGACTGGACCGCCATGGGACAGCTCGTCGACGACCAGGTGCTGGACGCCTTCGCCGTCGTGGCCTCACCCGGCGACGTCGGGCCCCGGGTCGAGGAGCGGTACGGCGACCTCATCGACCGGTTCAGCTTCTACATCCCGTACCGGATGGACGACGCCACCTACGCCGAGATGCTGGCCGGGTTCAGGGGCTGACACCGACCGGCCCTTCGGCCCTGTTGTGAGCAGCGCGTCGGCCGGCCTGGCCACAGGTGCCCACCTGCTCCAGCGCGCCGTGAAGGCGAGCCCCAGCACGAAGACGGCGGCGGCCAGCACGATATACAGGTCGTGGTAGGCGGTGCGGATGGCCAAGCCGACGTCGTAGGTGATGTGGCAGAGGATGAACGGCAGCAGCCGTCGGATCCGGAGGTACACGAGCACCGAAACGGTGGCCCACAAAGCGATGGGGAGGACGCCCGGTCCGTAGTACACGTGATAGGAGACTCGGACGGCCACGTCGGCGACCACGACCCAACCCCACGGCCAGCCGCGCTGCTCCAGCCGGCGGACCAGGTAGCCGAGGACCACGAGCTCCTCGACGATCCCCGACTGCAAACCGCGAGCACCCCAGCTAAGCACCTGGGCCCATTCCGTCGGCAACGGGACCCCGTAGATCACGAAGCGGTGGATGTCCACCCACCCCATGATCCCGCCACCCAACCATTGGGGTGCGACGAAGACCACCAGGAACAGCGGTAGCAGGAACGCCAAGTCGGTGCGCAGGCGACCTCCGCCGAGGTTGATCGCCTTCAGGCCTTCGCCGGACCGCTTGAGCAAATACCAGACCAAGAACACGGCCGGCAGTGGCAAGAAAGCTTCGAGGATGCCGAGGATCAACGGCAGCCAGAGCCCGATGTTGGGCTCGATCCGACTACCAAGTGCGGGCTGGCCGGTGGCCAGGTGCTCGGCCATGAGCAGCACGGCATCGAAGGTGGCGCCGAGCGGGAAGACGGAAAGGACCATCAGGGTCTCCCAGCCCTGCAACCGCCGCTCCCGGCGATCCACGGTCGGTGAGGCGCCGGGCCAGCCGTGCAGCACCCGGTCTGCCGCGGAACCCGCTGGCATCCACCGGCGCACCCTCCACCCTGCCGTCGGCTCCCCCCGGGCCATGGTCATGGTGGCGGTCAGACCACCACGTTGACCAGCCGGGGGGGCCGGACCACCACCCGGGTGGGCTCGGCCCCGGCCAGGGCGTCGCGGACCTTGGGGGTGGCCAGGGCCGCCGCCCGGGCGTCCTCCTCGCCGATGGACGGGGGCACCTCGAGGCGCTCCCTGACCTTGCCGTTGACCTGCACCACCATGGTGACGGTGTCCTCGGCCACCAGGGCGGGATCGAACACCGGCCACCGCTGGGCGTGCACCGACGGCTGGCCGGGGTGCCGTCGCTCCCAGATCTCGGCGGTGACGTGCGGGGCCATCGGGGCCAGCAGCAGCGCCAGGGCGTCGACGGCCTCGCCGAGGACGTCGCGGTGGTGGCCGCCGCCCGCCCCGCCCGGACCACCGCCCCGGACGTACCGCTGCAGCAGGTTGACCAGCTCCATGCAGTGGGCCACGGCGGTGTTGTAGGACCACCGCTCCAGGTCGCCGGTGACCTGCTGGATGGTCCGGTGGACGGCCCGACGGACCTCGGTGTCGTCGGCCGACGGCGCACCGGTCCGGCCCGCCGGCCCCTCCGCCGTCTCGGCCAGCCGCCACAGCCGGTCCAGGAACCGGCCGCAGCCCTCGATGACCGAGTCGGTCTGCTCGGTCCAGTCGAAGTCGTCGGCCGGCGGCCCGACGAACAGGTGGAACAGCCGCAGTCCGTCGGCCCCGACGGTCTCGTAGTACCGCTCCGGGGCCACCAGGTTGCCCTTGGACTTGGACATCTTGGTGCCGTCCATCCGGATCATCCCCTGGGTGAACAGCCGCTGGAACGGCTCCCGGGGCACCCCGGGGGCCAGGCCGACGTCGATCAGGGCCCGGGTGTAGAACCGGGCGTACAGCAGGTGCAGGATGGCGTGCTCGATGCCGCCGATGTACTGGTCCACCGGCATCCAGTGCCGGGCGGCGTCGGGGTCGAACGGCCGGTCCGGGGTGAACGGGTCGCAGAACCGCAGGAAGTACCAACTGGAGTCCACGAAGGTGTCCATGGTGTCGGTCTCCCGCTCGGCCGGGCCGCCGTCGATCGGGCAGGTGGTCTTCAAGAACCCCCGGTGCGACGCCAGCGGGGACTTCCCGGTGGGCTCGAACGTGACGTCGTCGGGGGCCAGCACCGGCAACTGGTCCTCCGGCACCGGCACCAGACCGTGCTCCGGGCAGTGCACCACCGGGATGGGGCACCCCCAGAACCGCTGCCGGGACACCAGCCAGTCCCGCAGCCGGTAGTTCACCTTCCTGGTCCCCAGGCCCTTCTCCTCCAGGAAGTCGATGGCCCGGGCCTTGGCGGTGGGGATGTCCAGGCCGTCGAGGAACCCGCTGTTGATCTTGTCGCCCTCCCCGGTGTACGCCCCGCCGCCGTTCTCGTCCCAGCCGTCCGGGGGCCGCACGGTGCGGATGACCGGCAACCCGTGCAGTTGGGCGAACGCCCAGTCCCGCTCGTCCTCGGCCGGCACCGCCATGATGGCCCCGGTGCCGTACCCCATGAGGACGTAGTCGGCCACGTACACCGGGATGGCCCGGCCGGTGAACGGGTTCTGGACGTAGCTGCCGGTGAACGCCCCCCGCTTGTCCAGGGCCTTGCCGCCCTCCGCCGACGCCGTCCGCTCGATCTCGGTCTCCAGCGCCGCGGCGTCCCGGAGGGCGGCCACCGCGTCGGCGTGCTCGGCGGTGGTCAGCCGGTCCACCATGGGGTGCTCGGGGGCCACCACCGCGTAGGTCATGCCGAACGCGGTGTCCGGCCGGGTGGTGAACACCCGCAGCGCCCCGCGGTCGGGGCCGACGGCGGCGGCGGGGTCGGGGCCGAGGACCGGCAGGTCGAGCTCGGCCCCCTCCGACCGGCCGATCCAGTTGCGCTGCATCGTCTTCACCCGCTCCGGCCACTCCAGGCCGCCCAACGCGTCCAGCAGCTCGTCGGCGTAGGCGGTGATCTTGAAGAACCACTGCTCCAGGTCCCGGACCATGACGACGTCGCCGGACCGCTCGCAGGTGCCGTCGGCCAGGACCTGCTCGTTGGCCAGCACCGTCTGGCAGCCCGGGCACCAGTTCACCGGGGCGTTGGCCCGGTAGGCCAGGCCGGCCTCCAGCAGCTTCAGGAAGATGACCTGGTTCCACCGGATGTAGGCCGGGTCGTGGCTGTGCACCTCCCGCCGCCAGTCGTAGACGGCCCCCAGCCGGGTCACCGACGCCTTCAACTGGGCCATCCGGTCCTCGGTGAACACCCGGGGGTGAGTACCGGTCCGGATGGCCGCGTTCTCGGCCGGCAGCCCGAACGAGTCGAACCCCAGCGGGGACAGCACCGCCTTGCCCTGCATGGTCTGGTACCGCACCACCAGGTCACCGAAGGTGTAGTTGCGGACGTGCCCCTGGTGGGCCGGCCCGGACGGGTACGGGTACATGCACAGGGCGTAGAACTTCGGCCGGGGGTCGTCGTTGTCGACCTGGTAGGTGCCGTCGTCAGCCCACCGCTGCTGCCACTTCCGCTCGATCCCCTCCACGTCGTAGGCCCGTGCCATGGGGTCGGATGCTACTGCCGGTGTACGCCGGTCCCTTCCGGCCGGCCGGCCACCGGTGGGGTCGGGCGGCGCAGGACCACGAGGGCCAGGACGGCGCCGGCCAGCAGGACGCCGGCCCCGGTCAGCAGGGCGACCTGCAGGCCGTCCCCGAACGCCGACACCGCCGAGGCGGCGGCCGACGGGCCCAGGCGGTGGGCCACGGCGGTGGTCCGGCCACTGGCCACCTCGGCGGACAGGGCGGTGCCGGCGGACCGGGCCGCCGGCGACCCCAGTCCGGCCACCGAGGCGTGCCACCGCCGGACCGCCACGGTCACCCCGACGGACCCCAGCACCGCCAGCCCGACCGAGGTGCCAATCTGCCGGCTGGTGTTCAAGATGCCCGAGGCGATGCCCGAGGCGGCCCCGGCCACCGACGACATCACCACGGTGGACGCCACCGGGGACAGCAGGCCGAAGCCGACCGCGATGGCCACGTAGCAGCCCTCCACCGCGGCCAGGGGCAGGCCGGTGGAGAGGAACGACAGCCCCGCGATGCCGGCGGCGGCCACCGCGCAGCCCACCGCCAGGGCCACCCCCTGGGGCATCCGCCGCGTCAGCCGGCCGCTGGCCTGGGCCACCACCAGGAACGGCACGCCCAGGGCGATCCAGGACACCCCGGTCTTCAGCGCCGACCACCCCTCCACGTTCTGGAAGTACAGGGTCACGAAGAAGAACATGCCGGTCAGGGCCAGGAAGGCCACCAGCAGCACCGCGTTGCCGGTGGCGAACCGGTGCTGGCGCAGCATGGCCGGCGGCACCATCGGCGCCGGCGTCCGGTGCTGCCACCAGAAGAACCCGGCCAGCACCACCACCCCGGCCGCCAGGGCGCCCAGCACCACCGGGGCCGCCCAGCCGCGGTCCGCCGACTCCACCAGGCCGAACGTCACCAGGAACAGCCCCGCCGACGCCAGCACGGCGCCCGCCGGGTCCAGGTGGCGGCCGGACGGGTCCCTGGACTCGGCCACCGACCACACCGCCAGCCCCAGGCCGGCCACCCCGAGGGGGACGTTGACCCAGAACACCGACGACCACCCGAACACGCTCAGCAGCAGCCCGCCGACGACGGGGCCCACCATGAACCCCACCCCGGCGGCCGCCGCCCAGGTCCCGATGGCCGACGGCCGCTTCTCCTCCGGGGTGGCCTCCACCAGGATCGACAGGGTCAGCGCCGACATCGCCGCCCCGCCCACCCCCTGCACCGCCCGGAAGGCGATCAGCCCCACGTCCACCGTGGCCAGGGCGCACCCAGCCGATCCCAGGGTGAACACCGCCATGCCGGCCAGGAAGCACCGCTTCCGGCCGAACCGGTCTCCCAGGGCCCCGCCGAGCGGGATCAGGGCGGCCAGAGCCAGGGCGTAGGCGCTCACCACCCACTCCAGCCGGGCCGCCGACATGTGCAGTCCCCGCTGGATCGACGGCAGCGCCACGTCCACGATGGTGACGTCCAGCAGGATCATGCCCTGCGCCAACGACATCGTGGCCAGGGTCAGCGTGGGGTGGACCCGGGCCCGGGCCCTGGTCGGCGGCGGGCCTGGTGGCGGCGGGCCTGATGGAGAGGGGGCGGGGCCCTGGGACGAGGAGCCGGGCGGCACGGCAGGTCAGTATCGCCGCCCCGGCTCGTCGGAGGGGACATGGGCCGCCTGATAAGGTGGACGTCCACCACTGGGGGCGTAGCTCAGTTGGTAGAGCGCTTGACTGGCAGTCAAGAGGTTCGTGGGTTCAAGTCCCATCGCCTCCACTCGTCTGTGTCACTATTCGACAGATCTCAGGTTGACAGGTGACGTTCGAGACGGCGAGGTGAGTAGCCGGCTGCGGCGAGCCATGCTCGGGCACGGCCTCGTTGGCGTTCGTCAGAAAAGGCGTACCAGCGTTCGAGCTCGCCGGGCCAGCGGGCCAGGACGTCCTTGAAGCGACGGAACGCCCCTCGACCCGAGATGGCAACGGACAAGAGATCGGCCCGATCCTCATTCCGGACCGTCTCGATGAAGTCCTCCATGTCCCGATAGTCATCGCGGGAGCCCTCGCACCACACCCCGCCAACCAGCGATCCGGATCCTCGTCGTCGGGATCGTCCTCTCCCGTCTCTCGGACGTAGTCGATCGCCGCCTGCGGCCAGACCTCGCCGGTACGAAGGTCGATCCGCCCGCCGCCGTAGACCGGGTCGCCTTCAAGGATGCCGGCCAGCTCCTCGAGATCCACCGGGAAGGGACGCACCATCGGCGCTGGCCCCTTGCCAAGCACCGCGTCGAGCTGTTCGGCAAGGTCCTCGTCGCCCTCCCAGGCTCGTGCCCGCAGCTCCGAGGCACACTGGCTCGCCAGCTCGGAAGCCCGATCGACGCCCTGCGCCAAAGCGATGAGGAGACCGTCGCCGGCCAGTTGCAACCGGTCCCCCCAGGGTTCCTGCAGCAACACGGCGACGAGGTGTTGCCCGTCACCCACGAAGACGGCGCTGCGAAGCTGACTGTCGCGGTCGTCAGTCTTGGCCACCAGACGAGTGTCGCGCCGCTCCGGGCGGACCGCCTCCGCGCCTGGACCAGGCTCTCCGTTGACCTCCGCAGGATGGCGTGTGGGGGCGAATGACCCCCGTGGGGGTCTATTCGACGAGCCGGCCGAGTTGGAGACGATGCGTGAAGTCGCTGGCGTCGAATTCGGCGGGATCGAACGCACCGCCTACCCATTCGAGCATGGAGTCGTGCTCGGGGTGCCCGGGATCGCCGATGGCAGCAAGAAACTCGGTGTAGCCCCAGACGCCTCCGCAGTCCTCGGGAGGGCAGGACCGTCGTCCTGTGACGCAGTCCGGATAGGTCGTCCCAGGCACAGCAGCGAGGATCTTCTCCACCGCCAGCTTGTGCTCCCAGTTGTCACCGAAGTCGTACACGTAGCGGAACACCGTGCCTTCTTCGGCGACGGCCCCCAATCGGGTCCGGCGTTCACTCTTGGGGGGAGGTCCCCATCCCTCGCCATCGTCGGTTCCATAGCGGACACCGTTGATCTCGAACTCGTGGAGGTGGGAGTTCCACCAACCGAAGGCCGCCTGCAGTATGTCGTGGAGCTGGAGGAGGGTCGTTGTCTCCGGAACGAGTAGCCGTCGCCACACCGGTGGTTTCGTGCCGACGATCGTGGCTTTGATCTGGTAGATCCGTCCAGACAACCGGCTCACACCTTGCGGACCTGTAGCGGGGGGTGGGCTCTCGCCATCTGGTCATAGTCGTCGTCTTGAGTCACCACCGGCAACCCGAGATCGATGGCGGTGGCAGCGATCAGGGCGTCGGTCAGCTTCACAGTTCGCTGGATGCCGGCGTTCCGGCAGTCCACAACGAGACGAGCCCACGCGGTCATGACCAGCTCGCTGATCGGCGCAGGATCCACTCTCCGTGCCAGTGTCAGCGTGCCCGCTCGGCGTGCGCGCGACGTGTCGTCTGCGGCGTTCAGCACACCCAGTTCGAGCTCGCCGATGGTCACGACCGACACCGTCACCCGGTCGGGCAACTCCCCGAGCGGTCGGTCAGTCTCACGGGCAATGAACACCGAGGTGTCGAGGAGCCCGGCAGGGTCGCTCAAAGCTCGTCCAAGGTCTGCCCGGCGAGCACCTCAAGGTCGTCGCGTAGACCCGGGTCGGCAGCCCGCTCTGCCAGCCCGCGACGCAGGAGGTCTCCTGGGACCCAGCGGGACCGCTGGGCATGGGGGACGATGTCGGCGATCGCCTCGCCGTGGACGGTGAGGACCACCCGCTCACCTGCCCGGACGGCGTCGATGACCTGACCGGTTCGATTTCGTAGATCACGCACCCCGATCTCCATGTGCGACACTGTAGCACCAGCCTCTCCTGGACGCGATCTCGGCGTCACCAACGCAGTAGTTACTGATCCTGGCAGTAGTTACTGATGCTGGAGGAAGGCCTGCAGCCGTTCCCGCAGCTCAGAAAGTTTGAATAAGAGATCGTCTTCTCCACCAATCCAGGTGATATCACAGGGAAGTAGTGATCATCGAGGGCCATGAGGCAGCTCCTCCTCCGGGTTCCCGACGACATCCACCGCCGGCTGGCTTTGGGCCTGCTCCGGCCGGCGGGCGGCCCCGCCGTAGACCCCTCCAAGCGTCGTCGGATCGTCGGATCGACGAGAGGGATCGGTCCCGTCCTCGACCGGCTCCTGGCCGAGGAGCGGGAGAGGGGGTGATCGTCTACCTCGACTCGTCGGTGTTGGCGCGGGCCTACCTCGCCGACGAGCCCGGACACGAACAGGCGACGTCCCTACTTGCCGATCCGGAGATCAGGCTCATCACCGGCACCTGGACCCGCATCGAGGTGTCCGGCGCATTGCGGCGCGCTGCTCGAGCCGGACGAGGAGACGGGGCTGGCCTGTTGGAACTGCTCGACGGGGACCTGGGAACAGCGGGTCCGGTGACGGTGGTCGCCGCCGATCAGAAGGAGGTCGAGGAGCGTGCTCTCGGCCTCGTCCGTGAGCACGCCATCGGTGCCATGGACGCCTGGCACCTGGCCGTGGCGGCTCTGGTCCTTCCGAGCCTGGTCGAGCCGGGCAAGGACGCCGGCTTCGCCACCCTCCACGAAGCGCAGTCCAGCGTGGCGACGACCCTGGGTTTACGGCTCGTAAAGGTGGGATGCCCCGGCCACCGTGACGGCGGTCGCCGCGGGAAGAACGGTGGCGACGCGGTAAGACGGTACGAACGGTGGGCACGGAGCAGGCCCGCCGGAAGGAACGGGGCCGGAGGGAACGGGACCGGCAGGAACGGGGCCGGCAGACCGGCAGGAAAGTCGAGGAGCGACGTGACCGATTTCAACCAGGCGATCATCGAGGAGTTCCGGGCCAACGGCGGCCAGGTCGGCGGCGGGTTCGCCGGGGCGCCCCTTCTACTGCTGCACACCACCGGTGCCCGGTCGGGCCTGGACCGGGTGAGCCCGATGATGTACCAGGACCTGGGTGGCCCGGTGGCGGTGTTCGCCTCCAAGGCCGGCGCGCCCAGCGATCCGGACTGGTACCGGAACCTGGTCGCCAACCCGGCGGTCACCGCCGAGATCGGCACCGACACCCGCGGCTTCACCGCCCGGACCGCCACCGGCGAGGAGCGCGACCGGATCTGGACGCTGCAGAAGGAGGACTACCCGGCGTTCGCCGAGTACGAGTCGAAGACGGACCGGGTGATCCCGGTGGTGGTCCTCGACCCGGCCTGAGCACCCCACCGGCCTGAGCACCCCACCGGCCTGAGCGACACCGGCCTGAGCACCCCACCGGTCGCCGGCGCCGGCCCGCTTGTCGGCGGCACCTCGATCTGTGAACATGCTGCGGGGGGCTTTGGACGGCAGCTTCGGACACGCCACCGGGAGCACCGGAGGTCGCGGCGACGTGACGGCGTGGGAAGGGGGAATCGTGAAGGCTCCTCGGATAGTGGCGGCGGCGGCCCTGGTGGCCGGCCTCGGGGGTGGGTTGGCCACCGTGGCGACGGTCGGCACGGGGGCGGCCGGGGCGGCCCCCACCTGCACGGCGCTCACCGACCCCGGGACGACAGGCCTGACGGCCGCGGTGGTGGCCACGAACGGCCAGACCCTGTCCGGGACAACGGTGCAGGCGACAGGGTGCGACGTCGGCATCTACGTCGGGGCCGGCGCCACCGGTGTCACCATCGACGGCGTGACGGTGTCCGGGGCGAACGACGCCGGCATCCTGGCCGAGGACACCACCGGGCTGACGGTCACCAACTCGGTGGTCCAGGGGAACGCCCTGCAGGCGGACAAGCGGATCCCGCAGGCGTTCGGCATCAGCCTGTTCGGGGTGTCCACATCGACGGTGTCGTCGAACACCGTCAAGGGGAACGGCCGCGGCGGCATCGGCCTGATGGACGACGGGCCGTTCGACCCGGGGGCGATCCAGCCGACTCCCGGTCCGGCCGTCCCGGTGCCGTCCAAGAACGACCACATCACCGGGAACACGGTGTCCACAAACTACGCCGGCTGCGCCATCGTGCTGGCGGTGTTCAACGCCACAAACACCCTGACATCGTCGACGGTGTCCACAAACACGATCCCGGGCAACCGGACGGTGGGCAGCCACGGGCCGGTGGTCGGGGGCATCGTGGCCCAGGCCAACGGGACCCGGAGCTCGGTGAACGGGGTCACCATCAGCGGGAACACCGTCACCACATCGTACGAGGCCGGCATCATCGTCCACGCCGCCGCGCCGTACTCGAAGACGACCACAGTGAAGGTGACCGGCAACCCGAACATCTCGGGCAACAACTGGGGCCTCACCAACGGCCCGACGGCCACCGTCGGGGTCCTGGTGGGGACCAGCCTGGCGCCGATGACCAAGAACGTCGGCACCGTGGTGTCCGGCAACACCATCAGCAGCCAGTTCTACGGCATCTGGTCCGAGGGCCCGACACCGCCGTCGGTCTCCGGCAACACCGTCGCCGTCACCGCCGGCGGTTCCGCCTACTACCGGGTCCCCGACCCCGGGACCGGGTACACCGCGGTGGCCTCCGACGGCGGGGTGTTCACCTACGGCAGCGCCACCTTCCACGGCTCGACCGGGGGGCAGACCCTGAACGCGCCGGTGGTCGGCGTGGCGTCCACCGAGGACCAGGGCGGGTACTGGGAGGCGGCGGCCGACGGCGGCATCTTCGCCTTCGGCGACGCCCAGTTCGAGGGGTCCATGGGCGGCAAGCCGCTGGACAAGCCGATCGTGGGCATCGCCGGCACCCCGTACGTGCCCGGCACAGGGGGCGCACCGGCGACGCCCGGCGGGCTGGGGTACTGGCTGGTGGCCGCCGACGGCGGGGTGTTCACCTTCGGGGACGCCGCCTTCTACGGCTCGACCGGAGGCCTCAAGTTGAAGGCCCCGGTGGTGGGAGGCAGCGCCACGCCGGACGGCAAGGGGTACTGGCTGGTGGCCGCCGACGGCGGCATCTTCGCCTTCGGCAACGCCGGGTTCTTCGGATCGGCCGGCAACCTGAAGCTGAACAAGCCGGTGGTCGGCATGACCAGCGTCGGGGTGACCACCTCGGGCTGAGCCTCCGGAAGCGGCCAGCGGGCAGGACGCCGCCAGGCAGGACGGCGCCAGGCAGGGCGCCGCTACGGGCGGCGGTCCTCCCGCTCGTACCCGGCCAACAGCTCCGCCTCTCTGGCCCGGGACGGGAAGCAGGCAGCCACCAGCAGGGCCCCGACCACGATGGCCAGGGCACCGGCGGCGTAGGCCCAGTCGGCGCCGTCCAGGAACGACGCCCGGGCGCCGGCGAGGATGGCCGACGCCTGGGCCGGGTGGGCCTGGGCGACGGCGGCGGCGCTGGAGAAGGAGCGCTCCAGCAGGGTGGTGACCTGGTCGGTGGGGTGGGCGCCGGAGGTGGCGATGCGGTTGGCCACCGCGGCGGCATAGCCCGCGGTGAGGATGGCGCCGAGGATGGACTGCATGATGGACCCGCCCAGGTCCCGCTGGAGGTCGGCGGTGCCCGACGCCATGCCGGCCCGCGCGGTCGGCACCGACCCGGTCAGGGAGTGCGACGCCGGGGTCCCGGAAAGGCCGACCCCGATGCCCATGAGGATGAAGGCCGCCGCCACCGGCCCGTAGCCGGCGGAGGCGGTCCACCACAGCAGCATGACCACGAAGGCGGCCAGCAGGAACGCGTAGCCGGTCAGCAGGGTCAGCCGGGACCCCACCCGGCCGATCAGCTTGGCGGACACCGGGGCGGCCACCACCATGGCCACCGCCGCCGGCAGCACCGCGGCCCCGGCTGCCAGGGTGGAGTACCCCAGCACGTTCTGCAGGTACTGCTCCCCCACGAACACCGCCCCCATCAGGGTGCCGAACACGACGAGGCCGGCCACCGCGGCCACCCAGAACACCCGGCGGGCGGCCACGTGCAGGTCGAACAGCGGCGTCCGGGCCCTGGCCTGCCGGACGAAGAACCCGACGAACGCCACCACCGCCACTGCCCCGGCCACCAGTGCCGTCGTCCCCTCCCCCGGGCTGGGGGCGAAGTTGATGGCCATCACCACCGCCACCACTCCCACCACGGACAGGGCGCCGCCGACGTGGTCCACGGTGTCGTCGGTCTCGTTGACGTGGGCCGGCACGTACCGGGCGGCCAGGACCAGGGCCACCGCGGCCAGCGGGGCCGTCAGGAAGAACACCGACCCCCACCAGAACGTGGTCAGCAGCCACCCGGCCAGCAGGGAGGCCACCGCCACCATGCCGCCGCCGACGGCCGACCACAGCGCGATCGACCGGGTCCGCGCCGGCCCGGCCCAGAGGGCGGTGATCAGGGCCAGGGTGGTCGGGTAGGCCATGCCGGCGGCCACCCCGCCGAGCACCCGGGCCAGGAACAGCACCCCGATCGACGGCGCCCAGGTGGCCAGCAGGGCGGTCGGGATGGTGAGGGCCATGCCCAGCAGCAGCATCCCCTTCCGGCCGTACCGGTCCCCGAGGGCCCCCAGGTACAGCACGGTGCCGGCCAGCCCCAGCGAGAACCCGACGCTGACCAGGTTGAGGCCGGTCTGCGACGCGTTGAGGTCGGCGCCGATGTCCGGCAGGGCCACGTTGGCCACCGCCAGGTTCAGGTTGGCCACCGACGCCACCAGGATGAGGGTGCCCAGCACCCACCCGGCCCGGGCCGGCCCGGTCGGCGCTCCTGCCGGGGCGGTGGACACGGCGGCCGGTGACGGCACGGCCACGGGCTTCAGCCGACCGACCGGGCGGCCGACCAGCCGGCTGCGGCGGCGGCACCGGCCGCGGCGGCGGCACCGGCCGGCGCATCGGGGAACGACATGGCCGCAGTGTAAGGCGGCGGTCGTCGGGCGCCACCTACTCCGGGTCTTGACCAGATTTCGACCAAACGTTAGGTTGCAAATAGTCCAGACCGAGCGGCGTCCACGGGGGCGGTGCGGGCGGACCGGCACGGCGACGGGGGTGGGACATGGCAAGCGCAGTCGGGCTGCAGGACGCCGGGGTGCTGGTCGGTGACCGGTGGCTCCGGGACACGTCCGGCGGCACCCACGACCACCGGTCGGCGACCACCGGCGCCGTGCAGGCCCGGGTGGCCTACGCCGGCGTGGACGAGATCGACGCCGCAGCGGCCGCGGCGGTGGCCGCCGGCCCGGCGTGGCGGGCCACGTCGGTGGCCGACCGGCGGCGGCTGCTGGCCCGCATCGAGCAGTCCCTGCTGGACCACGCCGAGGAGTTCGAGGTCATCCAGACCCTGGAGAGCGGGGTGCCACGGATGTACACCGGCGGCACCGCCGAGCTGGCCGCCAACTGGTTCGGGTACTACGCCGGCTGGGCCGACAAGATCCGCGGGGAGGTGCTGAGCCCGTTCCCGGCCAGCGGCCTGGACTACACCCTGCTGGAGCCCTACGGGGTGGTCGGGCTGATCCTGCCGTGGAACGCCCCGCTGACCATCCTGGCCTTCAAGGTGGCGGCGGCGCTGGCCGCCGGCAACTGCCTGGTGCTGAAGCCGTCGGAGCTGGCCCCGTTCTCCATCGCCCGGTTCGCCGAGCTGGCCCTGGAGGCCGGCCTGCCGCCGGGGGTGCTGAACGTGGTGCCCGGCGGCCCGGACGCCGGGGCCCGGCTGGTGGCGCACCGCGACGTGGCCAAGGTCAGCTTCACCGGCGGCATCGCCACCGGTCGGAAGGTGGCCGGGCTGGCCGCCGAGCACGTCAAGCCGGTCGCCCTGGAGCTGGGCGGCAAGTCGGCCAACCTGCTGTTCGCCGACGCCGACCTGGACAGCGCGGTCGGCTTCGCCGCGGTCGGCGGCGCCATCGCCATGTCCGGCCAGGGCTGTGCCTGCCCTACCCGACTGCTGGTGGAACGGCCCATCTACGACGAGGTGCTGGACCGCCTGGTGCAGATCATGACGGCCGCACCGGTGGGGGACCCGCTGGCCGCCGACACGGCGGTGGGCCCGGTGGTGTCGGAGGCGGCCTGCCAGCGGATCCTGGGCATCGTCGACGAGGCCAGGCAGCAGGGCAGCGGGCAACTGCTCACCGGCGGCGGCCGGGTCGGCGGCGACCTGGCCGCCGGCTGGTTCGTGGAGCCGACCGTGTTCGCCGACGTGGACCACCGCAGCCGGATCGCCCAGGAGGAGATCTTCGGGCCGGTGCTGTCGGTGCTGCCGTTCGACACCGAGGACGAGGCGGTGGCGGTGGCCAACGCCACCGACTACGGCCTGGCCGCCTACGTCAACACCGCCGACCTGTCCCGGGCCCATCGCCTGGCGGCCCGGCTGTGCGCCGGCAAGGTCCACGTCAACGGCTTCGACCAGGCCCCGCCGGCCGCCCCGCTGGGCGGCATGAAGGCCAGCGGCTACGGCCGCGAGGGCGGCGAGGCCGGCCTGCTGGAGTACCTGCAGGTCAAGAACGTGTTCATCTCCATCCCCGACGTGTGAACGTCCATCCCCGACAGGTGAAAGGCGGCGCACCGTGAAGACCCGTGCGGCGGTACTGACCGAGACGAGCAAGCCGTTCCAGATCATGGAGCTCGACATCGACGCCCCCAAGGCCGGGGAGGTCCGCATCGAGGTGGTCGCCGCCGGCCTCTGCCACTCCGACCTGGGCGTCATGGAGGGCGAGACCCCCGCCCGGTTCCCCATGGTCGGCGGCCACGAGGCGGCCGGCGTGGTCGAGTCCGTGGGCCCCGGCGTCACCAAGGTGGCTCCCGGCGACCACGTGGTCTGCAGCTTCATCCCCAGTTGCGGCACCTGCCGGTACTGCTCCACCGGCCACCAGAACCTCTGCAACGCCGGGTTCAACGCCATGCAGGGGTCCATGATGGACGGCACCTTCCGGTTCCACACCGACCGCGGCGACGACGTCGGCGGCCTCTGCATGCTGGGGTCGTTCTCCGAGTACCTGGTGGCCAGCGAGCTGTCGGTGGTCAAGGTGGACGACTGGCTCCCCCTCGACCGGGCCGTCCTGGTGGGCTGCGGGGTGCCCACCGGATGGGGGGCGGCGGTGAACACCGGCGGGGTCCGGGTGGGCGACACCACCGTCGTCTTCGGCGTCGGCGGCGTCGGGGTCAACGCCGTCCAGGGCGCCGTGGCCGCCGGGGCGAAGTACGTGATCTGCGTCGACCCGGTGCCGTTCAAGCAGGAGGTGGCCCTGAAGTTCGGGGCCACCCACGCCACCGGCTCCGCCACCGAGGCCGCCGAGCTGGTCCGCGAGCTGACCTGGGGCGACGGGGCCAACCAGGCCATCCTGACCGTCGGCACCATGGAGGCCGAGGTGGTGTCCGACGCCCTGGCCATGGTCGGCAAGGGCGGCACCGTGGTGCTCGTCGGGGTGGCCGACCCCACCCGGTTGACCGTGCAGGTGTCCGGCGCCGACCTGGTGTACTACGAGAAGTCCATCCGAGGCTCCCTGTTCGGGTCGTCCAACCCCCAGCACGACATCGTCCGGTTGCTCCGCCTGTACGACGCCGGCAAGTTGGAGCTCGACGCCCTGGTCACCACCCGGTACCGGCTGGACCAGATCAACCAGGGCTACCGGGACATGCTGGACGGCAAGAACATCCGCGGCATCATCGACTTCAGCCTGCCGTTCTGACTGTCTGACTGTCTGACCGCCTGACCGTCCTAACCGCCTGACCGTCTGGCCGCGCCCTCGTCCGGGGTCCTGGTCCCGGTCTCTCGGGACCAGGTCCAGACCCCCGGACGCGATGAGACCGGCACCCTAGGTGTGCCGGTCTCATCGTGAGGTTCCCGTGGCGTTGGTGACGCAACGCCGAACAAAGGTTAACACCCGCCGTCGCGCCGTTGGGGTCGCCCTGGCGAGATACCGGGGATTTTTCGGCCGTCACCCCCCGTTACCATGGCCGCCCATGGCTCGGGACGGCCGCCGGCACCTGTTCGCCGGGGGCGGCTTCCTGCCGTTCCTGGGGGTGCCGCCGGTGATCGCCGCCATGCTGGCCGAGACCGGCCGGGCGCGGCCCGCGCTGTGCCTGGTGCCCACCGGTGACGAGACCGACCTGCGGTGGGTCCGGGCCATCGAGAAGACCCTGGAGGGATCGTCGACGCAGGTCGCCGACCTGCGGCTGTTCCCGGCCCCCAACGTGGCGGACCCGGCCGACCTGGTGGCGTCGGCCGACGCGGTGTTCGTCGGCGGGGGCAGCACCGCCAACATGCTGGCGGTGTGGCGGGCCCACGGCCTGGACGACGTCCTCCGGGCGGCCTGGGCGGCCGGGACGGTGGTCGGCGGGGTCAGCGCGGGGGCCATGTGCTGGTTCGAGTGCAGCCTCACCGACTCGTTCGGTCCGGACCTCCGGCCGCTCCACGACGGCCTGGGGGTGGCCGCCGGCAGCTTCTGCCCGCATTTCGACCGCGACCCCCGCGGCCCGCGGTACCGGGCGGCGGTGGCCGAGGGGGCCCTCCCGGCCGGGGTGGCCTGCGAGGACGGCGTCACCGTCCACTTCGCCGACGGCGACCTGGTGGAGGTGCTGGCCGAACGGCAGGGGTCTCGGGCCTGGCGGGTCCGCCGGGACGGCGGCCGGCTCGTCGAGGAACCGGTCGCCGTCCCGACCTGAGCTAGAAGCCGATGCCGCCGACGATGGGCTTGTTCAGGTGGGTGCCGCCGAGGGAGCCCTCGAACTGGGCCCCGCCGAAGGTGAAGACGCCACCGTCGGCGGCGAACAGCCAGTAGCCGTCACCGGTGCTGGTCGACACGCCGAAGGCCACGGGGGCGTTCAGCGGCTTGCCGCCCATGGAACCGTCGTTGGCGGCGTTGCCGAAGGTGAACACCCCGCCGTCGGTGGCGAAGAGCCAGTAGCCGCCGACGTCAGGGGTGGCCGACATGGCCGCCACCGGGCCGCCCAGCGGCGTGCCGCCCATGGAGCCGTGGAACTGGGCGGACCCGAAGGCGAAGACCCCGCCGTCGGCGGCGGTCAGCCAGTAGCCCTGCCCCACCGGGGTGGACGCGGCGGCGGTGATGGGCTTGATCGGGGTCACCCCCTCGCCGGGCAGCGAGTTGACGAATTGGGCGTTGCCGAAGTCGAACACCCCGCCGTCGGCGGCGAACAGCCGGTACCCCTTGCCGTCGGGGGTGGCCTCGGCGGCGACCACGGGCTTGTTCAGGGTCCGGTGCTGCGGGGCCAGGACGCCGGGGACGGAGCCGTAGAACTGGGCGTCCCCGAAGGCGAAGACCCCGCCGTCGGCGGCGAACAGCCAGTAGCCGCCGTGGTCGGGGGTGTCCGCCATGGCCACGATGGGCTGGTTCAGCGTCATGCTGCCGGTGGAGCCGAAGAACTTGGCGCCGCCGAACGAGAACACCCCGCCGTCACTGGCCACCATCCAGTACCCGGTGGGGATGTAGGTGAACCCCTGGGGGGCGGTCACGGTGCCGCCGAGGGTGGTGATGATGATCGGCACGGTGCCCGGGGTGCCCGGCGGCACCGTGACGGTCAGCACGTGGCATGTCGGCGACACACTGAACGACGGCGCCGGGGTGCTGCCGAAGTAGACGGAGCTGACGTCGCACAGGTTTGTGCCGGTGATCACGACGGTGCCGCCGCCCGACGGTGTGCCGCTGGTCGGCGACACCCCTGTGGCGGCCGGCGGTGTGTGCCCGGGCACCGGGACGGTCACGTAGGTGAATGTGCCGGCTGTCCCCGATCCGCCGGCCGGGGTGGTGACGGTCACCGGTACCGTGCCGGCCGCCGCGACCGCCGGGGAGTTGGCGGTGATCTCGGTGGGGCTGACCACCGTCACGTTGGTGGCGAGGGTGCCGCCGAATGTGACGGTGGCCGGCCCGTAGAAGTTGGTGCCGGTGATGGTCACCGGGGTGCCGCCGTTGGTGGCCCCCGTCGCCGGGGCCACCCCGGTGACGGTGGGGAGCTCCAGGATGCCGGGGCCGGACGCCGTGCAGCGGGCCTGGGCGACGACCACTGTGGCGCCTGTCCCTGTGGCCAACTGGACCAGGAGGCCGTCGACGGTGATGTCGGCCTGCCGGGCCGTGTCGGTGGTCACCTGGTGGTTGGCCGTGACGGTCACCCCGGGCAGGACGGCCGGCAGGACGAATGTCGGTGTGGACGGCGGGACGGTGACCGGGGTGCCGCCCAGTGTGAGGTCGGCGATGGTGACCGTCCCGGAGGACCCGGTGGCGTCGGCGGTGCAACTGGCGGTGACCGCGCCAACCTTCAGGACGCCGCCGGGCAGGGCCAGCAGGTTGTCGACGGTGGCCGAGCTCGTCACCTTCTCCGCGGCCGTGCCGGTGTCGGCCGCCGCGGTCCGCACTGTGGCGGTGGCCGATGTGACCAGTGTGGAAGCCGGCAGTGTGATGAGGTTGGACTGCCGTGTCCCGCCTGTGGCCGGCAGGGTGACCGTCGGGGTCGGCGGGATGACGGTGACGCCGCCCAACGACGCCGACAGGCCGAAGGCGCCGCCGCCGACGGTGTCGGTTGTGGCCGCGCCGGCCGCCGTGGCCGTGAGCGCCACGCCGGCGCCGGCGACCGCCACCAGGGATGCGGCGGAGGCGACGGCGGCCTTCCACCCGGCGGCCTTCCACCCGGCCCGATGAGACCTCGTGCTCATGGAGGGCTCCTTCCTTCCTGGCCCCGATCCCTTGGTCCCGATCCCCTTGGTCCTGATCCGTGGCCACGGACGAGTGGCGTTCGGCATCGGTCCCGGGTTCGGCCTCGGGCTGCGTTCTGGCCCCTTCCGGCCTGGTCCCCGCGAGGCGTACGGGGCTGCGCCTGCTGGATACCCCCGCCCGAAAATTCACAATCCCATTGTCGGAACGTTCCGATGCTCGGTTGCCGAGCCAGAGAACCTGTCCCTGTCCCTGTTCCCTGTCCCTGTGCCGCGGTCCCTGTGCCGCGCGAGCCGGCCCGTTACCGGGCGGGGGCCGATGGGTAGGGCAGTTGCAGCGGGCCTGGAACGGCAACGGCAGCGAGCCGGGCCCCGGGAGGGTGCAACGGACGGGAAGAGGAGGAAGGCCTCCAGGGGCGGCGATAGCCGCCCACCGGATTTTGTCGGGTCGGCCGGCCAGGGCGGCGGTGTGGCCGGTCCCGGACCGGCCTCGGGCACTGAGGGAAGCTCCAGAAATCAAGGTCGTTGCGGCCGGTGGGAAAGAAGTGTGGGCGATCCGGCCATATGGGCAAGCCGGCCGGCCGGACGCCGGAGGGAGGACGGAGTCGGTCGCGGGCATCTTGAGGGGCGGCGGGGCGGCGGAGGTGGGGGAACCGTTTAGCCTATGCGGCAACCCTGCGGGCGATGCCGAATTGCAAGGGAAGCCATCTCGGCAGGCTTTGGTGGCGGACCGTCCGGTGGGGAGGGGGGTCGTGGCGACGACACGGCCAAAAGGCGGACCGGTCCATGGGAGGGACGATGTCGTTGAACATGACCCGTCGCTGCCGACAAGAAAGGAAAATGCCTGTTCGCAAATCGAGAACGCCTCGGTGGACCGTGCGGAGAAACTTCTTGGACGGCCGAGTTGGACCGCTGATGGGGCGGTGTGATCGGGGCAAGTGGACGGCCGGTTGGCGACGATGGTCCACCCATTCGGTGGCCGGACCAAACCCTATGACGCATCATGGGTCGCGGTTTCCTATAGAGTGCCTGTTTATGGCGACCACGAATGTGACCAAGAGGAGGGTCCGCAAGGCGGGCTCGATGACCGACGCCCACAAGGCGGCTTTGGCAAAGGGACGGGAGGAAGGTCGCGCTGTACGCGCCTACCTCGAAGCCCTGGAATCGACCAAACCGCGGCGGGGCCGTCGGCGGACGACGGAGTCCATCCAGAAGAAGCTGGCGGCCATCGAGCAGGAGCTGGCCAGCGCCAGTGCCCTGAACCGGCTGCACCTGGTGCAGGAGCAGAGGGACCTGGAAGCCGAGCTGGCGCAGTCCGACGAGACCGTCGACATCAGCGCCCTGGAGAAGGAGTTCGTCAAGGTGGCCAAGGAGTACGGGGCCCGGAAAGGCATCTCCTACTCGGCCTGGCGCGCCGTCGGTGTCGCCGCGCCGGTGTTGGAGAAGGCCGGCATTCCCCGGACCCGGGGGTAACACCCGAACGAAGCCTGCCGAATCCTCCACAAAAAGCCGGGGTGCGCCGCCTGATCGGCCACACCCGGCTTTTTGTGCGTCCCCGCCGATTGAGTCCCCCGGAACGACCGGATGGCCGGGGACCGGGTCACCGGAAATCCCGGGAGGCCGGAGCCGGGCCCATGGCCAGTGGTTCGAACCGTTCGGCCACCACGTTGACGACGCCGTCGGACCGTTCCAACCGACCCCACACCACCAGGGCCGGCGAGGTCCGGGCCACGGATCGCCAGCGGACCCAGGCCCCGCGGGAACAGACCACATTGACCATCCCGGTCTCGTCCTCCAGGTTCAAGAACACCGCGCCGGCGGCGGTGCCGGGCTGTTGGCGGTGGGTGACCACCCCGGCGACGGTGACCCTCCCGGTGGTGGTCCCGCCGGGGAGTGTGCCCGCCGGGACCACCCCTCGGCGGGCCAATGTCGGACGGACCAGCTCGATGGCGGTGCGCTGGGGGGTCACCCCGATGGCCCACAGGTCGTCGGCGACGGCCTCCAGCGGGGTGGGGGCCGGAAGCGGCGGGGCGGTGGCCCCGGTCACGATGCCCGGCAGGTGTCCCGGGGTGGCCTGGGCGGCGGCGCCGGCGGTCCAGGCCAGGGCCCGGCGGCCGGCCGGACGGCGGCCGCCGGGGAACCCGTCCAGGGCACCGGCCAGGGCCAGCGCCTCCAACTGTCGCCGGGTCAGCCCGCCCCGACGGACCAGGTCCTGCTGGTCCGCCCACGGTTGACCGGCGACCAACCGCTCGGCGGTGTCCCGGCCGACGTACCGGATACCGGCCAGCCCCAACCGGACGGCCGGCACGGCCGGGTCCAACCGGGAGCGGCTGCCCTGGGAGCCGCCGTCCCGGAAGCCACCGTCCCGGGAGCCGGGCCGGGAGCCGGGCCGGGTGTGGCCGCCCTGACGGGTGGCCCGGTGCAGGGCGAGGTCGTTGTCGGGATCTACGGCGGCCGGCCGGGCGCCGGCCCGGCTGCCGTTGACGTCCGGGCGGTGGACCACGGTGCCGTGCCGCTTGGCGTCGGCCAGCAGGCTCTGGGGTGACCAGAACCCCATGGGCTGGGCGTTGAGCAACCCGGCGGTGAACGCCGCCGGGTAGTGCAGCTTGAGCCAGGCGGAGCAGTACACCAGGGCGGCGAAGGACAGGGCGTGGGACTCGGGGAAGCCGAAGCTGGTGAACGCCGACAGGCGGTCGTAGATGTCCTGCCGCACCTCCGGCGGCACCCGTTTGGCCTCCATGCCGGCGAACAGCCGGGCCTTCAACCGGGCCATGAGCTGGTCGGACCGTTTGTGGCTGATGGCCCGCCGGAGCTCGTCGGCCTCCACCGCCGACAGGTCGGCCACCTCCACGGTGATCTCCATCAACTGCTCCTGGAACAGGGGGACCCCCAGGGTCCGCTTGAGGATGCGCTCCAGGGCGGGCTTCATGAGCCGCTCCAGGGAGGGGTGGAGGTAGACCACCGGCTCCTTGCCCTGCTTGCGGCGGATATAGGGGTGGACGGCGTCGCCCTGGATGGGGCCGGGCCGGATCAGGGCCACCTCGATGGCCAGTTCGTGGAGGTTCTCGGGCCGCACCCGGGGCAGGGTGCCCATCTGGGCCCGGCTCTCCACCTGGAACACCCCGACGGTGTCGGCCCGGCCCAGCAGCTCGTAGACGGCCGGCTCGTCCGGTAGGGCGGCCAGGTCGAGGTGGACATCGTGGAGCTCGGCCACCAGGTCGACCATGTGGTGGAGGGCCTCCAGCATGCCGAGGCCGAGGAGGTCGAACTTGACCAGCTTGATGGTGGCGCAGTCGTCCTTGTCCCACTGCAGCACCGTCCGGCCCGACATGCGGGCGGGCTCGACCGGGCAGACGTCCACCACCGGCCGGTCGCAGATGACCATGCCGCCGGAGTGGATGCCGAGATGCCGGGGGAAGTGCAGCACCTGGCCGGCCAGCCGGCGGACCAGGGGCGGCAGGTCCTGGCGCTGCTGTAGGGGCTGGCCGCGGTCGGTGGCCCTGGCCCACCGGTCCAGTTGGTCGAGGTCGTGGCCGAGGGCCTTGCCGACGTCGCGGACGGCGGAGCGGTGGCGGTAGGTGATGACGTTGGCCACCTGGGCGGTGTGGCGGCGGCCGTACCGGTCGTAGACGTACTGGATCACCTCCTCCCGGCGGCCGGACTCGCTGTCCAGGTCGATGTCCGGCGCCCCTTCCCGGGTGGGGTGGAGGAAGCGGGAGAACAGCAGGCCCCGGTCGACGGCGTCGACGACGGTGATGCCGAGGACGTAACAGACGGCGGAGGTGGCCGCCGACCCGCGGCCCTGGCAGAAGATGTCGTGGTCACGGCAGAACTTGGCGATGTCCCAGACGGTCAGGAAGTAGCCGGCGAAACCCAACTGGCCGATGACGTCCAGCTCCTCGTCCAGCCGGCCCCAGGCCCCCGGCACCGTCTCGGCCCCTCGCCGCCCGTACCGCTCGGGGGCCACCTTCTCCACCAGGGCCTCCAGGTGCTCCTGCTCGGTCTCCCCGGGAGGGACCCCGAAGAACCTGGGGAGCCGGGGGGCCACCAGGTCCAGGTCGAAGGCGCAGTCGGCCCCGATCTCCGCCGCCCGGGCCACCACGCCGGGCCACCGGGCGAACCGCCGGGCCTGCTCGGCCGGGGAGCGGAGGGCGGCGGCGGCGGAGGCCGGCAGCCAGCCGGCCAACTGGTCCAGCGGCCGGTTGGCACGGACGGCGGCCAGGGTGGTGGCCAGGGGGAAGTCGGCGGGGGTGGCGTAGTGGACGTTGTTGGTGGCCACCAGGTCCACCCCGGCATCCACGGCCAGCCGGGCCAGGGCGTCGTTGCGGGTGGAGTCCATCGGGGTGCCGTGGTCCCACAGCTCCACCGCCACCCGGTCCCGGCCGAAGGCGGCCACCAGGCGGTCCAACTGCCGCCGGGCCGCCCGGGGGCCGTCGTCCACGAGGGTGGCCGGCACCGCCCCCTTGCGGCACCCGGTGAGCACCTGCCAGTGGCCGCCGTGGGCGGTGGCCAGGTCCTCCAGGCGGACCACCGGCCGCCCCTTCTCGCCGCCGGCCAGGTGGGCGTCGGCCAGCACCCGGCTGAGCCGGGCGTACCCGTCCGGGTCCCGGGCCAGCACCACCAGGTGGTGGCCGGACGGGTCGGCCTCCCCGGTGCGGGGGCCGGCCGGGGCCAGGGCCAGCTCGGCCCCGAACACGGTGGGCAGGCCGGCCTCGGTGGCGGCCTCGTGGAACCGGACCACCCCGTACAGGCCGTGGTGGTCGGTGAGGGCCAGCGCGGACAGCCCCAGCCGGACGGCCTCGGCCACCAGCGCTTCGGGATGGGAGGCGCCGTCCAGGAAGGAGAAGTTGGAGTGGCAGTGCAGTTCGGCGTAGGCCGGCTCGGTAGTGGCCATGAGGCGCTCCGATCGTCGTGGTCCGGTCGGTGGTCGGTCCGTGGTCGGTCCGTCGTGGTCAGTCGTAGGTGGCTTCCAGCCGCCACCGGCCGTGCTCGGCCACCAGCAGGTGGGCGGCGCCGTCGTCGGTGGCCACCTGCAGCCGGACCGACCGGCGGCCGGCCGGCGACCACCAGCCCTCCTCCGCCGGCCACGGCGCGCTCCACCCGGTGACCGGCGACCAGGGCCGCCCGGCCAGCGACAGCCGGGCCGGGGCGGCGGTGAGCAGCCCGCGAGCGGTGACCCCGACAACGGCGCCGGTCCGGTCCTGCAGCTCGACCGGTGGCCCCGACGCCGGCACCCGGGCCGGGGCGGGCGGCGGCAGCCGCCCGGGCCAGGGCGCCGGAGGGAGGGCCGGCTTCCGGCCACGGCCCGGCCGGACGGCGGCTCCGGCGATGCCCGCGGCCCCGTCGGTCCCGGCGGCGGTGTCGGAGGCATCCGGGCCGGCGTCGGGCCGCCAGGGGACCAGGATGGCCCGGTCGGCCGGGCCGCGGCCACCGGCCAGGACGGCCACGGCCACCGCCTCGGGGCCCAGTTGCCGCTGCAGGGCCACCAGCGACCCGGCGGCCCGGTCGTCGGCTTCGCCGGTGCCTCCCCAGAACCCCGGCTGGTGGTTCCGCAGGGGGACGTGCCGGCGGAGCACCGCCAACCGGCCATCGAGCCCGGGGGTCCGGTAGCCGGGCAGCTCCCCCGCCGACCCGGTGGCCACCCGGTGGGCCAGGGCCCCGACGTTGCCGAACCGGGCCAGCACCTCCCGTACGTCGACGGCGGCGAAGTGGCCCAAGGTGGGCAGGCCCAGCCGGACCAACAGCTCTGCCAGGTCGGGGACGGCCAGGGTGTCCACCGGCCAGGGGGCCAGGAAGGCCGGGGTGCCGCCGGCGGGGACGGTGGCGCCGGCAAGGGCGGCCAGGGAGGCGGCGAACACCCCTTCGGCCACCCCCGTCAGCACGGCCGGGTCGCCGGGCCGGCCGTCCCGGTCGGAGCTGTCCCGGTCGGAGCCGTCCGGATCGGAGCCGTCCCGGTCGGAGCCGGCCGGATCGGAGCCGGCCGCACGGAGGGCGGCGACGGCGACGGCGGCCACCCGCTCCCGGACGGCGTCCTCCCCGCCGAAGTAGCGGGCGGGGCCGCGGATCGGGAGGGCCAGGACGCCGGGACGGATCGGGTCGATCCACGGGCAGACCTCGGCCAGGGCGTCCACCACCGCCGCCATGCGCCGGAACCGGCGGCCCTCCTCCCCCGGGTCCCGGTCCCCCCGGCCGCTCCGGGCACCACCCGTCCCGGTGCCGAGGAGCACGGCGGTCGGCTCCATGAGATCCGGGCACCCCACCAGCAGCAGCCGTTCCAACTGCCCCACGGGACGACCTCAGACCCCCAGGACCCGGCCGGCGGCGGACGGCAGCCACAGCTCGCAGCGGACCGGGCGGGCGGCGGACCCCCGACCGTCGGCTTCCACGGTGACCCGGCGGCCCTGCAGGTAGCCGGCCCCCTGGTCCAGGCCCCACCAGCGGGAAGCGGTCACCCGGAGGCCGACGTCGACCGGCTCCGGCCATCGGGGCCGGTCCCCCAGCACCACCAGGACGGCCTGGCGGTCCCGGGCCCTGGCGACCAGTGGCCGGACCACGGACGGCCGGGGACGGCCGGGGGGATGGACCACCACCAGGTCCATCCCGTCCAGCAACCCGGCGGTGGCCGCCGCCCACTGGGCGGCCGGCGCCCGGACGACGGCCAGGCGTCGGAGGTGGAGGCCGTAACCGGCGGCGGCCAGGGCGCCGACGTCGTCCAGGCCCACCAGGCCGCACCAGGAGCCGGCGGCGGAGGCGGCAGCGACCAGGGCCAGGGCCAGGCTGAGGGCGCCGCGGCCGCTGCAGCAGGCCACGCTGCCGCGGCGGAGGGCGCCGTCGGGGAGAAGGGGAGCCAGGGCGTCGGCCACCGGCAGCAGCCGGGTCCGGCTGGCGGCGGTGGGCCGGACCCGGCCGGCCAGGCCTTCGAGGGTGGTGGGGTCGCCGGGACGGCGGCGGGAAGGGACCGGCTCCAGGACCACGGTCCCCTTGTTTACGAACATACGTTCGGTAGATTACCCGCGAAACGGTCGGGTCCTCAGAGCGGCCACGTCCTCAGGGGCTCGGCCGGTCCCCTGCCTGCCCGTCCGTGCGGCTCCCGTCCCGTGCGGCTCCCGTCCCGTGCGGCTCCGCCCGGTCCCGCCACGGCAACCCCGGTTATGGCAGTGTCTGGCGCCAGGGAGGGAGCCATGGCGGCGACAGGCGGGGTGGACGGTGGGGTGGGGACGACCACCGAGGCCGGGCCGGGCGGTGCGGTGGTGGCCGCCACCGGATTGGCCGGCTCGGTCGGCTCGGTCGGGTCGGCTGGCTCGGCCGGGTTGGCGGCGGCCGAGGCCGGGGGGCCGCAGTTGCAGCGGGGGTCGATCGGGTTGTCGGGGGTCACCGGACAGTCGCTGAGCGCCATGGGGCTGTCGGGGGTGATCGGGACGTCGGTGCCGGTGGTGGCCATCCTGGCCGGGGCCGGCGGGTGGCTGACCTGGGCGATCGCCGCGGTGGTGATCATGCTGGTGGCGCTGTCCATCTCGGTGCTGGCCCGGCGGTTCGCCACCACCGGGGGCCTGTACGGGCTGACGGCCAAGGCACTGGGCCCGCTGGGCGGACTGGTCACCGGGTGGTTGATGGTGGTGCTGTGCGGCGCGGCCATCGCCGCGTCGGTGCTGAGCTTCGGGGTGTACTTCTGCCAGTTCCTGACCCTGTTCGGGGTCGGCTACGGCCGGCCGACGCTGCTGGTGACGTCGGTGGCGGCCCTGGCCATCTGCTGGTACCTGTCCCGGGTCGGGGCCCGGCCGGCGGCCTGGGTGATGTTCGTCACCGAGGTGCTGGCCACCGTGGCCATGCTGGTGGTGTTCGTGGCCGTCCTGGTGGACCACCGTGGGTCCATCGTCGACCCGCAGCAGTTGCGGCTGCAGCACGTGTCCCTCTCGGTGGTGCTCACCGCCGTGGTGCTGGGAGTGGGCGGGTTCGGCGGGTTCGAGAGCGCGGCGGTGTACGGCCAGGAGGCCAAGCGGCCGACCCGGATCATCCCCGTCGCCATGGTGGCCAGCGTGGCCCTGGCCGGGATCGTGTGGATGTTCTCCAGCTACACCCTGTACCTCGGGTTCCAGGACTCCACCCAGGCCCTGACAAAGTCGCCGGCCCCCATGAGCACCCTGGCCCAGGTGGCCGGGATCGGGTCGTACCGGTACGTGGTGGACATCGCCCTGGCCTTCACCATCGGCGCCGCCCTGATCGCCGCCTTTAGCTGGGTGGCCCGGATGATGTTGACGATGAGCCGGGAGGGGGTGGCCCCGGCGTCGTGGCGGCGGATCCACCCCAGGTACCGGACGCCCAGCCACGCCCTGGCCATCGCCGGGGTGGTGTGGCTGGTGCTGGTGGTGCTGATGGGGGCCACCAGCGACACCCCCCTGACCACCTACGGGGCGGTGGCCGGCGACCTGTCCGGCTATCCCCTGCTGCTGGTGTACGGCCTCATCTGCGTTGCCGCCGTGGTGTACCTGTGGCGGCAGGGCAGGCGGGCGTCGGCCTTCGTGGCCATCGGGGTGCTCGGGCTGGGGGCCATGGGGTACACCATGTACCGCAACCTGGCGCCGTGGCCGGCGCTGCCGGACAGCATCGTGGTGGTGGTGTTCTTCGCGGTCACCGTGGCCATCGTGGCCGGCTACCTGGCCCTGCGGGAACGGCGCTCGGCGGCCCTGGGGCGCATCGGCACCAGCGTGGACGACGACACCGCCGCCCTCGCCGACGGCTGATCCCGCCTCGGCTGCCCGCGCCGGCCACCCGTTGACAACGGGAACGTACGGCAACGAAATGGTGTCATTTCGTTGACAAAATTCGGCCCGGCGAACCGACTATCAGAAAATACGGTGGTGTTCCGGGCAGGACACTGGCTAACATCTCGCCCGCGTCCGCCCGGTCCGGCGGACCGGGAAGGGAGGTACGGGTGAAACGTCAGTCCCTCACGGTGGGAGCCGCCGTCTTCGTGGCCGTGGCCATGGGCGCACCGGTCGCCGCCGAGGCCGGTGCGACCACAGCGACCGGCCTGCCGAAGTCACCGGCTCAGGTCCGCCAGGCCCTGGCCCAGGCCGGCTTCGCCATCGACAACGGCACCGGCGGCAGCACGCCCGCCCACCGATCGAGCCCCGAGCTGGTCACCCCCAGCCAGTGGTCGAACCTTCCGACGCCGACATTCGGCAGCGGCCAGACACAGGTGCTCGAAAGCGTGTCGTGCGGGTCGGCGACAAGCTGCGTGGCGGTCGGGGAGATCGACTCCGGCGGTGTCACCAGGCCGATCGCCGCGGTGCTGACGGAGGGGAGCTGGAAGGTCACCACCGTGCCGGTGCCGACCACACAACCGGACAGCGCGCTGGTGTCGGTGTCGTGCCCCAGTGCCTCCTTCTGCGTCGCCGTCGGCGACCAGGCGTCGACACCGTCGACACTCACACCGACAACACCGATCACAATCGGGCCGACAAACGCCGTGCCGCTCATCGAGCAGTGGAACGGGTCGGCCTGGACGATCGTCCCGAGCCCCACAACCGGCGAGACGGACCTGACATCGGTGTCCTGTGCCAGCTCGACATTCTGCGTGGCCGTCGGCACGTCCTTCACAGCATCGGCGACAACGGTGACAACGGTTGTCGACCGGTGGGACGGCACCACGTGGTCCGCCTCCCGTGTCCCGTCGGCGGCGACAACCGTTCGCCTGGCCCTCGGGGTGTCCTGCACCAGTGCGACGTTCTGCATGCTGGTGGGGGTGCAGTTCGGCGTCACAGGCGTCACAGGCACCACACTCACCCTCGGGACCTTCTCCCTGCGCTGGGACGGGACGAGCTGGACGACAGTGGCCACGCCGAAACAGGGACCGACGATCCTCCGTGTCACCCTCGCCGTGTCGTGCGCCAACCCGTCGGTCTGCACGGCGGTCGGCGCCCAGCTCGTGGCGACCGCGACACCGACAACACCGACAACAACAGTCGTCACCGAGTCCGGGGTCATCGAGCAGTGGGACGGGTCGGCGTGGACGACAACCACGACACCGAGGCCGACAAAGGACCGCCCTGCGATGCTCCGGGCGGTCGACTGCTTCGGTCCGACGTCCTGCGTGGCCGCCGGCCTCCAGGTGTCCACATCTGCCCCGCCGGTGCAGTCGCTGGTCGAGAACTGGAACGGCGCGGCCTGGACGGTCGCCGACCTCCCGACGGTGGCGACAACGACAGCCACAGGGACAGGGGGCCAGGCCCTCTACGGGGTGTCCTGCGCCCCTGGCGTCCAGTGCGTGGCGGTCGGTGAGAACTACCCGAAGGCCCTGTCGTTCGTCTCCCCGGTGGCCCGATCGGGCTACGACGAAGTGGCCAGCGACGGCGGCATCTTCGCCTTCGGGCCGCCGTTCTACGGGTCCATGGGCGGCAAGCCGCTGAACCGGCCGGTGGTCGGCATGGCCATGACCCCGGACGGCGGCGGCTACTGGGAGGTGGCCAGCGACGGCGGCCTGTTCGCCTTCGGTGACGCCGTCTTCTACGGGTCCATGGGCGGCAAGCCGCTGAACCAGCCGATCGTGGGCATGGCGGCCACCCCGGACGGGCGTGGCTACTGGGAGGTGGCCAGCGACGGCGGCATCTTCGCCTTCGGCGACGCCCGCTTCCTCGGGTCCATGGGCGGCCAACCGCTGAACAAGCCGGTGGTCGGCCTGGCGGTGGCGCCGTCCGGCGGCTACTACGAGGTGGCCAGCGACGGCGGCCTGTTCGCCTTCGGCGCCCCGTTCCTGGGGTCCATGGGCGGCCAACCGCTGAACAAGCCGGTGGTGGGCATGGCGGTGGCGCCGTCCGGCGACTACTACGAGGTGGCGTCCGACGGCGGCATCTTCGCCTTCGGCGCCCCGTTCCTGGGGTCCATGGGCGGCCAACCGCTGAACAAGCCGGTGGTGGGCATGGCGGTGAACGACGGTGGCGGCTACTACGAGGTGGCGTCCGACGGCGGCATCTTCGCCTTCGGCGCCCCGTTCCTCGGGTCCATGGGCGGCCAACCGCTGAACCAGCCCATCGTCGGCATGGCCCAGTAGGCCACGACCACCAGAAAGGGCGGCCACCCGCAAGGGGCCACCCGCCGCACGCCACACCCCACCGGAGCCGCAGCCCGCTGCCGGCCCGGTGGGGTGTGGCGCGTTGGCTAGCGTGCCGGACCATGGACCCCCGGCATGCCGTGGCCTTCGACCGCACGGTCGGCAGGTGGTCGTACCGTGTCCACCGCGGCCTGTACCGGGCCACCGGCGGGGTCATCGGGCACCGCAGCCGGGTGGGGTCGTTCCTGCTGCTGACCACCGTCGGCCGGCGGACCGGGGAGCGACGGACGACCCCGTTGCTGTACATGCCGGACGGCGACGACTTCGTGGTGGTGGCGTCCAACGGCGGCCGGGACCGGCCGCCGGCGTGGGTGCTCAACCTGGACGCCGCCCCGGCGGCGGAGGTGCAGGTCGGCCGGAGGAAGCTGCCGGTCACCGCGGAGGTGCTGCGGGGCGCCGACAAGGAACCCCTGTGGTCGCGGGCCACCGGGTACTACGAGGGCTGGAACCACTACCAGGGGCTGACCGGGCGGGACATCCCGGTGGTCCGTCTCCGCACCCGGTCGCCGGAGGTGAAGGCGGCGACCACCGCCGGCTGAATCCGCGCTGCGCGGCCCGGCCGCCGGTACGGTCGCACGATGGACCGTCGCCTGGACCGTCGGCAGTTCCTCCGCCGAACCGGCGCGGCCGGGGCCGCCCTGGGGTCGGCGGCCATCCTGGGGCCGTTGGCCGCCGGCTGCGGCGGGGCGCCGACAACGCCGGCCACCACGACCACCGGTGCGTCCACGACGTCGACGCCGCCGACGACGGGGACGACGCCGGTGAGCCCGGCGGACTGGTCGGCCCTGGGGGCGTCGCTGTCGGGAACGCTGGTGCTGCCGTCCAGCCCGACCTACGGGGTGGACAAGGAGGACTACAACGAGCGGTTCGACGGCATCGACCCGCAGGCCATCGCCTACTGCCAGTCGCCGGCGGACGTGCAGCACTGCGTCGAGTTCGTCCGGCGCCACGACCTGGCGGTGGCGGCCCGGTCCGGCGGGCACAGCTATGCGGGGTACTCGCTGTGCACCGGGCTGGTGACGGACGTCACCCGGATGGCGACGGTGACGGTGGCCGACGACAAGGCCACCGCGGTGGTGGGCGCGGGGGCACGGCTGATCGACGTGTACAACACCCTGGGGCAGGCCGGGGTGGTGCTGCCGGGCGGGTCCTGCCCGACGGTGGGCATCGCCGGGCTGACCCTGGGCGGCGGGGTGGGAGTGTTCGGCCGCAACTTCGGGCTGACGTGCGACAACCTGCAGGCACTGGACGTGGTGACGGCGGACGGCCGGCTGGTGACGGCGAGCGCGTCGGCGAACGAGGACCTGTTCTGGGCCTGCCGCGGTGGCGGAGGCGGGAACTTCGGGGTGGTGACGTCGTTCACGTTCCGGGTCCACCCGGTGCCGCCCATCGCCCTGTTCACGCTGGAGTGGCCGTGGGCGGCGGCGGCGACAGTGCTGGGGTCGTGGCAGCAGTGGCTGCCGACCACCCCGGCGGCGCTGTGGTCGAACTGCCAGTTGCTGTCGGAGGGGTCGACAGGGCCGGCGGTGAAGGTGACGGGGGTGTTCTGCGGCACCACATCGGCGTTGTCCGGCCTGCTGCAGCCGCTGCGCGGCTCGGTGGGGACGGTGCCGACCTACGACTTCGTCGGGCCGGAGTCGTACCTGAACGCCATGCTGATCGAGGCCGGCTGCGAGGGGTCGACGGTGGCCCAGTGCCACCTGCCCAGCCAGGACCCCACAGGGAACCTGAGCCGGGCGGCGTTCGACGCCAAGTCGGCGTACGTGACCACCGCCCTTCCGGCCGCCGGCATCGCGGTGGTCACCCAGGCGGTGGAGTCGCTGAGCCAGCAGCTCCCGCAGGTGGGCGGGGGGTTCGTGCTCGACTCCTACGGCGGGGTGATCAACCAGGTGGCGGCGGCCGACACGGCGTTCGTCCACCGCGACGCCCTGGCCGGGGTGCAGTACAGCGTGACCTGGCCGACAGGGTCACCGTCGTCGGTGCCGTCCACCGCCGCCTCCTGGTTGGCCGGCGCCCAGACCGCGCTGGCGCCGTACGTGTCGGGGGCCTACCAGAACTACATCGACCCGACCCAGCCGGACTGGCTGACGGCGTACTACGGGTCCAACCTGTCGAGGCTGGTGCAGGTGAAGCAGGCCGTGGACCCCGACGACGTGTTCCACTTCGCCCAGTCCATCCCCACCCACCTCAGCGGGGCCTGAGCTCAGCGGGGCCTGAGCTGCCCGGGGGGCAGGGGCGGCGCCGGAACCCGGCCGTCCGGCCGGCCGGCCACCTCGCCGAAGCGGTCCCCGGACTCCCAGTCGGCGCGGGCCTGGGCGATGTCGTCGGTGGTGCGGCCGACGAAGTTCCACCACATCACCAACGGCTCGGTGAACGGCTGGCCGCCGAGGAGCAGGAACCGGCCGGCCGGATCGCCGGCGACGGACAACCCGGTGCGGGACCGGCCGAGGTAGACGCAGGCACCGGCGGGCAACGGCCGGCTGCCGTCCACGGTGACGGCGCCGTCGACGACCAGCAGGGCGTGCTCGAAGTCGGGCTGCAGCGGCAGGGCGGCCCGGTCGGGGCCGGCCACCCGGACGTCGGCGCCGACCAGCGCGGAGTAGGTGGTGGCCGCCGACCGGGCGCCGGCCAGGTCGCCGACCAGCACGGTGGCCTGGGCAGCACCGAGGTCGGCGACGGGCAGGTCGGCGTGGTGCTCGAAGGCGGCCGGGACGTGGCGGTGGGCGTCGGGGAGGGCGACCCAGAGCTGCACCCCGTGGAGCCACCGCGGGTGGGGATCGGGGGACAGCTCGGCGTGGGCGATGCCGGAGCCGGCGGTCATGAGGTTGAGCTGGCCGGGCCGGATGGGCTGGACGTTGCCGAGGCTGTCGCGGTGGACCACCTCGCCGGCCAGCAGCCAGGTGACGGTCTGCAGCCCGGTGTGGGGGTGCGGGCCGACCCGCATCCCTGGCCGGCCGTCGACGTCGTCGGGCCCGTAGTAGTCGACGAAGCACCAGGCGCCGACGGTGGCGCGGCCGCGGCGGGGGAAGTAGCGGGACACCGTGGTGGACTCCCCGATGGGTGCCCGCCGGGGCTCCACCGCCTCCACCACTGCCTGCGGCGCCGGGTCGAGGTCGGTCACCGGGCCATCGTAGGAAGGGAAATCCCCTCTGCGTTCACCGCCGGGAGTACAGTCGATCCGGCAGGACAGGCAGCACCCATGCACACGGCGGCATCCCGGCGGGCGATACCAATCGACTGACGAAAGGTGGATGCAATGGCTCGGAAACTGATAGCGGAACTGCTGGGGACGGCTGTCCTGGTGTTCTTCGCCGTCGGGGTGGCCACGCTGATGTTCGGGTTCCATTTCGACGGCGGCAGCGTGGCCGCCGGGGTGGTGGCCACCGCGTTCACCTTCGGCCTGGTGCTGCTGGCGCTGGCCTACGTGCTGGGGCCGATCTCGGGCTGCCACGTCAACCCGGCGGTGACGCTCGGGGCGCTGCTGGCGCTGCGGATCAAGCCGGTCGAGGCCGTGGGGTACTGGATCGCCCAGTTCGTCGGCGGCATCCTGGGGGCGCTGCTGCTGTGGGCGGTGTTTGCGGAGTCGCCGTTGTACCACAAGTCCATCCAGGGACTGGGAACCGACGGGTACGACAAGGCGTCGATGATCCACATCAGCGCCGGCGGGGCCTTCCTGGCCGAGGTGGTGCTGACCGCGCTGTTCGTGTTCGTCATCCTGGGGGTCACCGACAAGATGGCCAACGCGGCCACCGCCGGCATGGTGATCGGGCTGACGCTGACCGTGGTCCACCTGATCGGGATACCGATCACCGGCACGTCGGTGAACCCGGCCCGGAGCCTGGGGCCGGCCCTCGTCGTGGGGGGCACCGCCCTCAGCCAGGTGTGGCTGTTCATCGTGGCCCCGCTGGTCGGCGGGGCCGTCGCCGCCCTGGTGCACCTGTCGCTGTTCCCGAGGTACCCGGAGGTCAACGAGCCCGGCGAGCCGGAGCCGTCGTTGGACCCGGTGCCCAACGCCTGAGCCGCGGCCCGGGAAGGACGGCGTGACGGCGGGACGATCGCGACCCGGCCCCCGCCTGGCCGGGGTGGACCTGTCCGGCCGGCTGAGCGCCGACGACGAGGCCATGCAACTGGCGGCGGCCCAGCGGCGGCTGCTGCACCTGCGGCTGGTCAACGCCGGCCTGGTCCCTCCGGGCACGGAGGGCGGTGGCCCGGGCGGGAAGCTGCCCCAGTACGAACGGCTGGGGGCGGCGCACCCGGCATCGGGACGGCTGGGGCCGCCGGTGTGCGTGGTGTTCGAGGGTTGGGACGCGTCGGGGAAGGGCGGGGCCATCAAGCGGCTGGTGGCCCCGTTGGACCCCCGGCACGTGCGGGTGGCCGAGTTCGGGGCGCCCACGCCGGACGCCCTGCGGCACCACTACCTGTGGCGGTTCTACCCCGCGCTGCCCGGATGGGGCGGCATGGCGGTGCTGGACCGGTCGTGGTACGGCCGGGTGCTGGTGGAGCGGGTGGAGCGGCTGGCCACCGAGAAGCAGTGGCGGCGGGCCTACACCGAGATCACCGACTTCGAACGGTCCCTGGTGGCGGAGGGGATGGTGCTGGTGAAGCTGTGGCTGCAGATCTCGGAGAAGGAGCAGTTGAAGCGGTTCGAGGCCCGACAGCAGGACCCGCTGAAGCAGTGGAAGCTGACCGACGAGGACTGGCGGAACCGGGGCCGCCGGGCGGAGTACGAGGACGCGGTCGAGGACATGCTGGTCGAGACCGACCACCCGGCAGCCCCCTGGGACGTGGTGCCGGCCGAGCAGAAGCGGTTCGGCCGGGTGGCGGTGCTGCGGACCGTCATCGCCCGGATGGAGGACGGGATGCGCCGCTGGGGCATCGAGCCCCCGCCGTCCACCGGCGCCGACTACGGCACCTGACCGGATGGGGCACCTGACCGAACGGACTACGGCCGCTGGCCAAGCGGCCGTGCAACAGTGAAGGCATGACCACGCCTTCCTCCCCCTCCCCCAGGCCGGCCCGGTACGGGATGACGATCCCGTTCTCGGGGGTGCCGCTGCACGACCATCGGGGGTGGTTCGAGGAGCTGGTGGACCTGGGGTACACCGACGTGTGGTCGGCGGAGTCGGACGGGGTGGACGGGTTCACCCCGCTGGCGCTGGCCGCCGCCTGGGCGCCGGAGCTGCGGCTGGGCATCGCCATCGCCCCGGCGTACACCCGGGGGCCGGCGCTGCTGGCCCAGACGGTGGCCGGGCTGGCGGACGCCGCGCCGGGCCGGTTCGCCTTCGGGCTGGGGGCGTCGTCGGACGTGATCGTGGAGCGGTGGAACGGGCTGGCGTACGACCGGCCGTACCAGCGGGTGCGGGACACGGTGCGGTTCCTGCGGGCCGCGTTGGCCGGGGAGAAGGTGACAGAGGAGTACGACACGTTCCGCGTCCGGGGGTTCCGGCTGGGCCGGGTGCCGGAGCGGCCGCCGCCGATCTACGTGGCGGCGCTGCGGTCCGGAATGCTGCGGCTGGCCGGCCGGGAGGGGGACGGGGCCATCTTGAACTGGCTGTCGGCCGAGGACGTGGCGACGGCCGCGGCCGAGGTGGGGCCGGGAAAGGAGATCGTGGTCCGCATCTTCGTCGTCCCGACCGACGACGCCGAGGCGGCCCGGGCGGTGGGCCGGCGGATGATCACGGCGTACCTGAACGTGAAGGCGTACGCCGAGTTCCACAAGTGGCTGGGCCGGGGGCCGCTGCTGCAGCCGATGTGGGACGCCTGGGCGGCCGGGGACCGCAAGGCGGCGCTGGAGGCGGTGCCGGACGAGGTGGTGGACGACCTGATCGTGCACGGGTCACCGGCGGCCTGCCGGGAGCACGTGGGGCGGTACGTGGCCAACGGCACCACCATCCCGGCGCTGGCGGTGCTGCCGGTGGGGGTGGACCTGGCCGAGTCGGTGCGCGGCCTGGCCCCCGGGGCCTGACGGCGCCGGCACCCGCACCGGCCGCCCACCGGCGGCCCGGTGACGGATGGGGCATACTGGCGAGCTGACGGGCCGTCAGCTTCGACCGGCTCCGGGGCACCGGGACCAGCAAAGGGGGATGCCATGGCCACCACCGCAGCGGCCGACGTGGTCCGCCACGTCGGCGAGGACGACGCCCTGATGGCGGACACCGGGACGGGGGTGGGGCTGAAGGTTGTGCGGTACGACGCGCTGCGGGGGACGTGGGTGATCGTCAACCGGTTCCAGCCGGGGGTGCGGCTGCAGGTGCACAAGCACACCGGGCCGGTCGACGGGTACACCCTGGCCGGCCGGTGGCACTACCTGGAGTACGACTTCTTCTCGACGGCGGGGTCGTACATCTACGAGCCGGCCAACTCGGTGCACACCCTGGACGTGCCGGAGGACAACACCGGGGTGACCGACGTGCTGTTCGTCATCGAGGGCGCCCTGCTGAACCTGGACCCGGACGGCAACGTGGAGAGCGTGATGGACGGTCCGGGGACCCTGGAGGCGTACTACGCCCTGTTGGAGGCCGAGGGGAAGCCCCGCCCCGACGGCCTGATCGTCTGAGCGGCGGCCCCCGACGGCGGCCCGGACGATGCCGGTGACACGGCCCGGCCAGGAGCTGGCCGCCGGCCTGACCGACCCGGCGCGGTACGCCGGGGACCCGTTCCCCCTCTACGCCCGGCTGCGGGCGGAGGCCCCGGTGGCCTGGAACGCCGAGCACGGGTTCTGGGCGCTGGCCTGCCACCCGGAGGTGCAGCAGGCCGGGGTGGACCCGCAGACGTTCTGCAGCGGCAAGGGCATCCTGGTGCAGGAGATCGGCACCGACTACGCCAGCCCGCCGACCATGATGCACACGGACCCGCCGGCGCACACCCGGTACCGGCGGCTGGTGCAGCCGGGGTTCAAGCCGTCGGTGATCCGCGGCCTCGAAGACACCGTCCGCCGGCAGGCCCGGACGCTGATCGACGCCATCGAGCCGGGGCAGCCGCTGGACCTGCTGCCGGCGCTGTCGGTGCCGTTCCCGCTGCAGGTCATCTGCAGCCTGCTGGGGGTGGACGGGGAGCAGTGGCCGACGTTCTACGAGTGGTCCGAGGCGGTGATCCCCGGGGCGGTGGACTGGCCGGAGGAGAAGATCGGGGCGCTGCAGTTGGAGATGTGGGAGTTCCTGGTCGGCACCGCCAAGGCCCGGCGGGCGGCGCCCCGCGACGACGTCATCTCGGCCATCGCCACCGCGGCGGTGGAGGGGGACGAGCTGTCGGACGACGAGCTGGCCATGTTCCTGGTGCAGTTGCTGGTGGCCGGCAACGAGACCACCCGCAACCTGCTGTCCGGCGGTCTTCTCGCCCTGGCCGACCGGCCGGACCAGTGGGCCCGGCTGCGCGACGACCGGTCGCTGGTGCCGTCCGCGGTGGAGGAGCTGCTGCGGTGGACCACCCCGGTGATCTCGTTCCTGCGGACCGCCACCAGGGACACCGAGCTTCGGGGCCAGCCGATCGCCGCCGGGGAGCCGGTGCTGCTGGTGTACGCGTCGGCCAACCGGGACGAGGCGGTGTTCGGCCCGACGGCCGACCGGCTGGACGTGGGGCGGGACCCCAACCCGCACCTCGCCTTCGGGTTCGGCCCCCACTTCTGCCTGGGGGCCGCCCTGGCCCGGCTGGAGGGCCGGGTGGTGCTGGAGGCGCTGCTGGACCGGTTCCGCGCCGTGGAGCCGGCCGGCCAGGTGGAGCGGGCCCCCAGCCCGGTCATCGCCGGGGTGCGGCGGGCGCCGGTGCGCTTCACCGCTGCCTGACCGGCACCGGGCGCCGGTAGGGTTTCGGATCGCCCCCGGAGGTGGCCGATGCCGGAGATCCCCGAGATGCAGGCCCTGGCGGAGCGGCTGGACGCCGCCCTGGCCGGGCGGCCGTTGGACCGGTACGAGCCGCTCGGGTTCACCGGGCTGAAGACGGCGTCGCCGCCGGCCGACGACCTGGTGGGCCGGACGGTGACCGGGGTGGGCCGGCGGGGGAAGTACGACGTGCTGGCCTTCGACAACGGGCTGCGGGTGGCCTTCCACCTGTCCCAGGGCGGCCGGATCGACCTGGAGTCGCCGCCCAAGGACACCAGGCCGCGGGGGTCGGTGGTGCGCTGGGTGTTCGGCCCCCGCGCCGGCGCCGGGGCCGCCGACGGGGCCTCGCCGGAGGCCGACGGGGATGCCGGCGGCGGCCCGCTGGGGGTGCTGTTCCGGGAGCACGGCAGCCAGCGCAAGGCCGGCTGGTGGGTGCTCGGACCGGACGACGACGGCCCCCTGGCCGACCTGGGCCCGGACGTGTACGACCCGGCGTTCGCCGACCTGGTGGCCCACGGGGACAGCAACCGGCGGCTGCACACCTGGCTGCGGGACCAGCACGTGGTGGCCGGCATCGGCCGGGGGTACTCCGACGACGCCCTCAACCGGGCCGGCATCTCCCCGTTCGCCACCCTGAGCAGCCTGGACGAGGCCGGCCGGCAGCGGCTGGTGGACGCGGTCCGGTCCGTGATGGACGAGGCGCTGGTGGCCGAACGGCGGCGGACCGGAGGGCTGTCGGACGCCAAGCTGGGCGACCGGTTCCTGGTGCACCGCCGCGCCGGCCAGCCCTGCCCACGGTGCGGCGAGCCCCTGCTGCGGGTGTCCTACGAGTCGTACGAGATGGTGTACTGCAAGCGCTGCCAGACCGGCGGCCGGGTGCTGGCCGACCGGCGGCTGTCCCGCCTGCTCCGGTAGACGCCGGGCCGGTTCCGGTCAGACTTAGATCCGTGAGTAGCGGTCCGTCGGCCGCTGACACCACCCTCATGAGGTTCCACGAGGCTGTTGCAGCCGGACCGAACTGGCGGTTCGGACGCCGGGACGCCGGAGATCAAGGATCGGGGCGAAGGGTGAGCT
>DASZUK010000006.1:0-16517 GCA_035547695.1 Acidimicrobiales bacterium | reverse complement strand
ATCTGGGACCACACCGCGGGGTCGTAACCCTCGGTGGTCTCCATCAGCCGTCGTACCTCGGTCTCGGGGGACTTCTCCTCCAAGAACCGCCGTACCGCCCGCCGCAGTTCGTCCTGCTCGTCGCTGAAGGCGAAATTCATGCCGGGCCCCTTCTGGTCGGTACGGCTGGTCTGTCTGGCGGCCGGTCTGGTCGGCTGGCCCGTCCGGCCGGCCGGTACGGCCGGTCGTCGCCGGCGCCCCCGAGGTCGACGGCCGCCGGTGCCGAACATCGGCACTTTACCGGCGGCCGCCCCCGGCGGCTATCTGCCCCGGGCGGCCAGTCCCCCGGGCGGCCCAGTCCCCCGGGCTGCCAGTCCCCCGGGCTGCCGGGCGGCCAGCCGGCACCGGCGGGGTGTGGGAGCCTGGGGACATGGGTGAGCTGGTTCGGATCTGGGAGGACGCCACCTGCGAGGTGCACCGCACCGTGGTGGGGCCGATGGACAACAACGTGTACGTGGTCCGGTGCCGGCGGACCGGCGACGCGGTGCTGGTGGACGCGGCCAACGAGCACGAGCAGTTGCTGGAGATCTGCCGGGCCCTGGGGGTGACCGGGGTGGTGGAGACCCACGGGCACTGGGACCACATCCAGGCCGTCCCGGCCGTCCGGGAGGCCGGCATCTCGGTGGCGGTCACCCAGGCCGACGCCGGCATGCTGCCGTCCTACGACCTCATCTTGGAGGACGAGTCCGTGCTGGAGGTCGGCCGGCTGCGGGTGCGCACCGTCGCCACCCCCGGGCACACCCCGGGGTCGATGTGCTTCGCCGTGGAGGGCACCCCGCTGCTGCTGTCCGGGGACACCCTGTTCCCCGGCGGCCCCGGCAACACCTCGTTCGAGGGCGGCGACTTCCCCACCATCATCCGGTCGGTGGAGGACCGGCTGTTCGCCCGGTTCGTCCCCGACACCGTGGTGCTGCCCGGCCACGGGGCCTCCACCACCATCGGGACGGAGTCGCCGCACCTGCAGGAGTGGATCGACCGCGGCTGGTAGGTCCCGTGACGGCCGACGACCTCGGCCGGCTGGTCGCCGTCGTCGGGCTCCCAGGCATCCAGGGCCGCGCCCAACGACTGGTTCCGCAGCCGTCGGGCGGTCGCCTCGCTGAGCCAGGCCGACATGGTCACGCCGTCCCGCTCGGCGGCGTCCCCGGACGGCGCCGCCCAGCTCGGCGCCGTACGACCGTGTCCAGAATGTGATGCAGATGATGCATATAGAGTGACGAGATGCGCACCACCGTGGCCATCGACGACCACCTGCTCGCCGCCGCGAAGGCCAGGGCCCGCGAGCAGGGGGGCACGCTGGGCCAGTTGGTCGAGGCGGCCCTCCGTCGGGAGCTGTCGCACGAGGAACCGTCGACCGGAGTGCCCCTTCCGGTGTTCACTTCGGGGACCGGGCCGCGACCCGGGGTGGACCTCCGCTCGAACCGAGTGCCCACCCCGATCGGCGACAGCCTCGCCTTCGCCACCGCCGTCCGATCGCAGCCGGGTCACCTCCCGGCCGAGCCGGGACCGCGCCATAGGGACTGCCTGCAGGAGGCCTGCCGGCGGGGGGAGGTGACGGCCGACCTGCTCCCCGATGCCGTCCTGGCCGCCATCGCCCTGGAGCACGGGGCCACCGTGGTCAGCTTCGACCGCGACTTCGCCCGGTTCGACGGCCTCGGCTGGCTACGGCCCACCTGATCGCCCACCTGACCGGAGGGAGCGAGCCGCCGGCCGGCGCCGGCGGCTCAGACCGCGGTCAGCGGGTGCCGGGGCTCGCCGATCAACTCGATGCCGTCGGGCAACCCGTCGACGGTGACGCGGCCGTCCTCGACGGTGACGTCCACCCGGGAACCGGCCAGCGGGATCCCCTCGACCCGGAGCCGGCCGATGTCGGGGGGGATCATGGGGGCCAGCCAGGTCTTGCCGTAGGGGACCCAGGGGTCCAGCCGCAGCAGGGTGCGGAGGCAGAGCAGCGGGGAGGCCGCCGACCAGGCCTGCGGGGAGCAGGAGGTGGGGTAGCCGACGGGCAGGGGCAGCTCGGCGCGGTCGAGGCCGCTGTACAGCTCAGGCAGCCGGCCGCCCTGAGCGACGGCGGCGTCGAACAGGGCCAGCACCAGTCGCTGGGCGCCTTCCTCGAACCCGTACCGGGCCAGGCCGGCGGCGACGATGGCGGTGTCGTGGGGCCAGACGGAGCCGCAGTGATAGCTGACCGGGTTGTAACCGGCCATGGAGGCGGCGAGGGTGCGGACCCCCCAGCCGGTGGACATGTCGGGGCCGAGGAGGTGGGCGGCGACGGCCTGGGCCTTGTCCTCTTCGACGATGCCGGTCCACAGGCAGTGGCCGATGTTGGAGGTGAGGGAGTCGATGGGGCGCTTGTCGGGGTCGAGGCCGACGGCGAACCACTGCCGGTCGTCCAGCCAGAAGTCACGGTTGAACGCGGCCTTCAGGTCGGCGGCCTTCTGCTGGTAGGTGGCGTACAGGGCCTGGTCGCCGGCCTCGTAGGCGAAGTGGGCCCGGGCGAGGTAGGCGCTGTAGACGTAGGCCTGCACCTCGCAGAGGGCGATGGGGGCGGCGGCGACACGGCCGTCGGCGTACCGGATGCCGTCCCAGCTATCCTTCCAGCCCTGATTGGCCAGGCCGCGGTCGGTGGCCCGGTGGTACTCGACGTAGCCGTCGCCGTCGGCGTCGCCGAAGTCGCTGATCCAGGCCAGGGCCCGGTCGGCGTTGGGCAGCAGCTCGTCGACCAGCTCGCCGGCCAGCCCCCACCGGCGGAGCTCGCCGAGCAGCATGACGAACAGCGGGGTGGCGTCGGCGGTGCCGTAGTAGATGCTGCCGCCGCCCAGCGACAGGCTGGCGGCGTCGCCGAACCGCATCTCGTGCAGGATGCGGCCGGGCTGCTCGTCGTGGCGGGGGTCCACGTCGGTGCCCTGGAACCGGGCCAGGGTCTGCAGGACGCCGAGGGCCAGGTCGGGGTCGACCAGCAGGGCGGACCAGGCGGTCAGCAGGGAGTCGCGGCCGAACACGGTCATGAACCACGGCGCCCCGGCGGCCACCACGGCCCGGTCCGGGAAGTCGGGGTCGAAGATCCGCAGGGCGCCCAGGTCCTCGGCGCTGCGGGCCACCACCATCTTGAGGCCGTCGTGGTCGGTCTGGACGTGGGGGACCTGCTGCCGCCACTGCGCCATCCGCTCCGACGGGGTGGCCCGCTCCACCGGCTGCCCGCAGCGGTACCGGGGGAGGATGAGGGAGGACTCGATCACCGGGGCGACCTCCAGGCAGGCCGACCAGCGGCCGCGGGCCGGCACCACCACCTCCACCGACACGTGGTCCTCGGACAGGCGGAGGACCGGCGGCGCCCCGTCGTCGGGCACCGCGGTGAACCGCAACTGCACCCCGCGGTGGACCGGGCCGCGGCGGTAGGACAGGGTGAGGCAGTTGCCGTCGACCTTCCGGGAGACGTCGCCGTCGGGGTCGGTGCCGGCCCGGCCCTCCTTGACGGCGAACAGGTCGGCGAAGTCGGCGTCGACGAACGCCTCGACGCGGCAGACGGTGGGCTCGGCGCCGAAGTTGCGGATGACCAGGTCCTCGCGCATGCCCTGGCCGACGTACCGGGACCGGAACACCATCAGGGTGGAGTCGGCCCGGCCGGTGGCGGGGTGGCCGCGGGAGACGAAGGTGGCGCTGAACGGGTCCTCGTTGACGGCTCCCAGGGGCTCCAACCGGCGGCCGTCCAGGCGGAGGTCCAGGCGGGACAGGATGCGGGTGTCCCGGACGAACAGGCCGTGGGCGCCGCCGGGCACCATGTCGCCGGCGGGGTCGCTGATGGCGAAGGTGGACTCGTCCACCAGGGTGACGGCGCCACCGGGCCCGCCGACGGTGGCCACCCTGCCCGAGTAGGTCCACGGCGTGGCCATCGGGGCAGCGTACCGGCCCCGCACCGCCCGGCCCACCTCTGGAGGAGCCTTCTTCCGGAGGAGCCTTCGGCCTGGTACGACGGAAATTTTCTCTTCCCGTTTTCTAAATGCGACCAAACAGGTAAACTTTTGAGTCGTGACCCCAACACCCTCCGCACCGCTGCTGCAGATCGACGGGCTCCACGTGGCCGCGGACGGCGCGGAGATCCTGCGGGGGGTGGACCTGACCATCGACCGGGGGGAGGTGCACGCCCTGATGGGGCCGAACGGGGCCGGCAAGTCGACGCTGGCGTCCGCCCTGATGGGCCACCCGGGCTACCAGGTGACGGCGGGAACGGTCCGGTACCAGGGCGAGGACATCACCCACTGGGCCACCGACGCCCGGGCGAAGGCCGGCCTGTTCCTGGCGTTCCAGTACCCCGAGTCCATCGAGGGGGTGTCGGTGACCCAGTTCCTGCGCCAGGCCATGTCGGCCCGGAAGGGCCTGGACCTGTCGGTGCTGGAGGTGCGGTTCGCCATGAACGAGTGGATGGACCGGCTGGGGATGGACCCGTCGTTCGGGGAGCGGCACCTCAACCAGGGGTTCTCGGGCGGCGAGAAGAAGCGGAACGAGATCCTGCAGATGGCCCTGCTGGAGCCGGCGCTGGCGGTGCTGGACGAGACGGACTCCGGCCTGGACATCGACGCCCTGTCGGTGGTCGGCCGGGGGGTGCACACCGTCCGGGAGGCCCATCCGGACCTGGGGGTGCTGGTGGTGACCCACTACCAGCGGATCCTGGAGGACCTGGTGCCGGACCGGGTGCACCTGTTGGTGGACGGCCGGGTGGTGGAGAGCGGCGGTCCGGACCTGGCCGCCCGGATCGAGCGGGCCGGCTACGAGGAGTGGCGGAACTGATATGAGCGCAACCCCGACCAGCCTGACCGACGCCCCGGCCGCCGCCCCGGCGACTGCCGCCGGGACGACGCCGACGGACGACCCGATCGACGTGCCGGCGGTCCGGAGGGACTTCCCGCTGCTGTCCCGCAAGGTGCACGACCGGCCGATCGTGTACCTGGACTCGGCGGCGACCGCGCTGACGCCGCGGCCGGTGCTGGCGGCGATGGAGCGGTACTACGAGACCACCCACGCCAACGTGCACCGTGGGGTGTACGCCACCGCGGAGGAGGCCACCAACCTCTACGAGGCCGCCCGGATCGCGGCCGGCCGGTTCATCGGCGCCCCCGACCCGGCCCGGGAGGTGGTGTTCACCAAGAACACCACCGAGTCGCTGAACCTGGTGGCGCACTCCTGGGGACGGGCCAACCTGGGCGCCGGCGACACGGTGCTGCTGACCGAGATGGAGCACCACGCCAACATGGTGCCGTGGCTGCAGTTGGCGGAGGAGCGCGGGGTGCAGCTCCGGTACGTCCCGGTGGACGACGACGGCCGGCTGGACCTGTCCGAGCTGGACCGGCTGCTGGACGGGGTGAAGCTGGTCGGGGTGTCGGCGATGTCCAACGTGCTGGGCACCATCAACCCGCTGGCCCGGATCGCCGAGGCGGCCCACGCCGCCGGGGCGGTGGTGGTGGCCGACGGGGCCCAGTCGGTGCCGCACCTGCCGGTGGACGTGGCCGAGCTGGGGGTGGACTTCCTGGCGTTCTCGGCCCACAAGATGATGGGGCCGACCGGCATCGGGGTGCTGTGGGCCCGGGCGGACCTGCTGGAGGCCATGCCGCCGTTCCTGGGCGGCGGCGGCATGATCCTGGACGTCCGGTTGGACCGGTTCCTGCCGGCGGAGCCGCCGCAGCGGTTCGAGGCCGGCACCCCGCCGATCGCCGAGGCGGTCGGGCTGGCCGCGGCGGTGGAGTACCTGCAGGGCGTCGGGATGGACCGGGTCCGGGCCCACGAGCGGGCGCTGACCCGGTACGCCCTGGACGCCCTGGCGGACCGGCTGGGCCCGGACTGCCGGGTGTACGGCCCGCCGGCCGGCGACGACCGCGGCGGGGTGCTGTCGCTGGCGTTCAAGGACGTGCACGCCCACGACCTGGCCCAGGTGCTGGACCAGTACTCGGTGTGCGTCCGGCCCGGCCACCACTGCGCCAAGCCGCTGATGCGCAAGCTGGGGGTGCCGGCCACCGCCAGGGCGTCGTTCGGGGTGTACAACGACGAGCACGACGTGGACGTCCTGATCGAGGGGTTGGTGGAAGCCGGTAGATTGTTCGGTTGATGCCGGACCTCGAAGAGCTGTACCGGGAGATCATCCTGGACCACTACCGGTCCCCGCGGAACCGCGGGGAGCTGCCGTCGCCGCCGGCGCACCGGGTGGAGGGGTTCAACCCGCTGTGCGGCGACGAGGTGGTGGTCACCCTGGACGTCCAGGGCGGCACCCTGGCCGACATCAAGATCGGCGGCACCGGCTGCTCCATCAGCCAGTCGTCGGCGTCGCTGATGTCGGCGGCGGTGAAGGGCAAGCCGGTCGAAGAGGTGCACCGGCTGATCCACACGTTCAAGTCCATGATGTCCATCCACGAGGCGTCGCTCGAAGGGGACGGCGACGGCCCGGCCGGCGACGAGCCGGAAGCGGTGGACCTGGCCAAGCTGGGCGAGCTGGCCGCCCTGCAGGGCGTGGTGAAGTTCCCGGTGCGCATCAAGTGCGCCACCCTGAGCTGGAACGCCCTGGCACAGGGGCTGGAAGAGGTGGCCACCCCGGCCTGAGCCGCCCGCCACCCCGTCTTACGGGTTGCAGTCCTACGGGCTGCAGGGGGTGGGGTCGTAGGACGGGGTCGGGGTGGTGGTCTCGGTGGGAGCCGGCGCGGTCGTGGTGGTGCCGTGCTTGGCCGGCGGGGCGGTGGTGGTGGTCGTGGTGGTCACCGCCGGAGGCTGGACGGACTGCAGTGTCAGGTTCGGCGGCGGCGAGGTCGGGGTGGTCAGCTCTGTGCCGAACACCGACACCAGCATCTGCTGGGCTGTGGGCTGCTTGATGAACAGGACGTCCCCCCAGGGTGTGACGAACCCGGTTGTCTCGGTGGGGATGGTGAGGGTGTTGATCGCTGTGGGGTTGATGCCGTGGAACGCCTCGGCCAGCCCGATCATGTCGTTGAGGGTGAGGGCGTCGTCGATGGTGACGCCCTGGGGGATGGACCCCAGGAAGGCGTTGAGCTGCACCGGGTTGTAGCTGGACTTGGCCTTGTCGATCAGGGCCCGGAGGAAGGCGTCCTGGCGCTTGATCCGGCCGTAGTCACCGGTGGGGTCGGAGTGCCACGCGCCGTCCTCGTAGTACTGGTAGTGCCGGCTCCGGGCCACCGCCAGGGCCTTGGTGCCTGTGAGCAACTGGCAGCCGGTCTTTGTGATGTCGAGGCCGGTCTCGTTGTTGGGCCCGTGTGTTGTTGTCTCGTTCATTGTCCGGGCCGGGTAGTTGAAATTCATGTAGATGCCGCCGAGGGCGTCGACGGCGCCGCGGAAGCCGGCGAAGTCGACCTGCACGACGTGGCTGATGGGGATGCCGAAGTTGGCCTCGATGGTCTGCACCAGCAGTGTGGCCCCGCTGTTGTAGGCGGAGTTGATCCGGTTGAACTGGCCGAATGTTGTGACGTTCTTGCCCACCTGGGACACCAGGGTGTCCCGGGGAATGGAGATCACGGTGATCTGCTTGGTGGTGGGGTCGACGTGCCAGACCATCATGACGTCGCTGCGTTGGCCGCCGACCACTGTGGATGTGCCGTAGGACGATGTCCCCTTCTTGTCCCCCACTCGCGAGTCGGAGCCGATGACCAGCATGTTGAACGGCTTGCCTGTGACCTGCTGCTGCTCGCTGGCCACGTGGACCTTCGGGATCTGGTCGTACCGGTACCGGGCGTAGCCGTAGGCGCCGCCGACGACCAGCAGCGCCAGCACCACCAGGGCGACGACCGCGGTGGTGATCTTCCGCCGGGTGCTCCACCGGCGCCGGCCGCGGCCGCCACGGCCGCCACGGCCACGCCCGCCGGTGCCGGACCGTCCACCACCTGTCCCGCGGCCGCCTCCCGATCCGCGGCCGGTGCCGCCGGCGTTGGCCGCGTTGATCTGGTCGCCGAGTGACCGCAGGCCGTGCTCGTTGGCGACCGGGTCGGCATCCGACGCCCCGCCGTCGATCTGGGAGCCGAGGGCGCGCAACCCGGCCTCGTAGGAGGGGGCGCTCCGCCGCCGGCGGTTCGGGGGACCGGACGCGTCGCCTGGTGGACGACTGCTGACCATGACGTCCTACCCTACCAACGCGGCGGCAATTGCGGGCGTCACCAGGGAAAATCCGTCAGGTGCCCGTAAGGTTGGCTCGGCGCGGGCCCTGCCCTGCTCGGGTGGGTCCTGCTCGGGTGGACCCCGCTCGGGTGGCTGGGCTCGGGACCCGTGGCGGTCAGGCGGCGCCGTAGCCGGCGTAGCCGGTGCGCTCCAACTGCTCGGCCAGCTCGGGGCCGCCGGAGGCGGCGATGCGGCCGCCGACCAGTACGTGGATGACGTCGGCGCGCAGCTCCACCAGCAGCCGGTGGAAGTGGGTGACCGCCAGCACCCCCAGCCCCCATTCGACGGTGGCCTGCTCCACCCGTCGGGCGACGGCGGCGAGGGCGTCGACGTCCAGGCCGGAGTCGATCTCGTCGAGGACGCAGAACGGGGGACGGAGGACGCCGAGTTGGAGCACCTCGTTCCGCTTCCGCTCCCCGCCGGACAGGTCGACGTTGAGCGGCCGGTCCAGGAACCGCCGGTCGAACCCGATGGCGGCGGCTTCGGCGGCCATCCGGCTGTCCAGGTCGGCAGGATCGGCCAGGGCTTCGGCCAGGGTGTCGGCCAGCCGGACCCCGGGCACTTCGATGGGCTGCTGCAGCGCGAGGAACAGGCCGGCCCGGGCCCGCCGCCAGGCCGGCATGCCGACCAGCTCGACGCCGTCCAGCCGGATGCTGCCGTCGGTGACGGTGGTCCCGGGCCGGCCCATCAGGGCGTGGGCCAGGGTGCTCTTGCCGGAACCGTTGGGGCCCATGACGACGTGGACCTCGCCGCTGCGGACGGTGAGGTCCACCCCTCGGACCACCTGGCGACCGGCCACCTCGGCATGCAGGTTCTCGATCTCCAGCACGTGCCGGTCCTCCGGGGCGGTTCGGGGTTCGGGGGCGGTTCGGGGTCCGGGGGCGGCGGGGACGACAGGGGTGGGACCGGTCATGGGAGGACCACCGCGACGTCGTCCCCGGAGACGTCCACCTGGTACACCGGCACCGGCTTGGTGGCCGGCAGCGAGCGGGGCTCGCCGGTGCGCAGGTCGAAGGTGCTGCCGTGCCGGGCGCACTCCAGCTCGCACTCGTCCACCCAGACGTCGCCGTCGGCCAGCGAGAAGTCCTCGTGGCTGCACCGGTCCCCGATGGCGTAGAAGTCGTCGCCGATGCGGACCAGGGCGATGCGGTGGTCGGCGACGTCGAACCGCCGGGCCTGGCCCGGTTCGAGGTCGTCGCGGTGGCACAGCACCACCCGGTCACCCATCGGAGCCCGCCGCTTCCTGCGCTCCGCCACCGGCCCCGCCGGCATCGGCCGCCAGGGCGTCGGCCAACCGCAGCCCGACGTCCCGGCGGAGGCGGCCGACGACCTCGGGGACCGGGGAGCGGTCGACGATGTCGTCGAAGAAGCCGAGGACGATGAGCCGCTCGGCCCGTTCGGGGGCAATGCCGCGGGACTCCAGGTAGTACCGCTGGTCCTCGTCCACCGGGCCGACGGTGGAGGCGTGGCTGCAGCGGACGTCGTTCTCCTCGATGTCCAGGTTGGGCACCGAGTCGGCGTGGGCCCGCTCGTCGAGGACCAGGTTGTTGTTGGTCTGCAGGGCCACCGTCCGGACGGCGCCGTGCCGGACCCGGATGAGGCCGCTGTACACCGACCGGGAGGTGCCGGCGACGGCGCCCTTGCACAACAGGTCGCTGGAGGTGTGGGCGGCCTCGTGGTCTTGGAGGGTGCGGACGTCGTGGACCTGCCGGCCGGTGCCCAGGTAGGCGGACCGCAGCTCGGTGGACGCGCCGGGGCCGGCCGCGGTGGCGTCGGTGCGGGACCGGTCGTAGGCGGCGCCGAGGCCGACGGTGAAGGTGCGGAGGGTGCCGTCCCGGCCGACCCGGGCGGCGACCCGGCCGAGGTGCCAGGCCCCGTTGCCGAGCACCTGCAGGCTGACGTAGGACAGGTGGCCGCCGTCACCTACGGACAGCTCGGTGACCGGCACCACCAGCGCCCGCCGATCCGCGGGAGCTCCGGCCACCACCTCCACCAGGGCGGCCCGGGCGCCGCGGCCGACGGTGGCCACCAGCCGCGGGAACGACGCCGGGGCCGGCCGGTCGACGGTGTCAGCGGTGTCGACGGTGTCGGCGCCGTCGCACCAGTGGACGACGACGATGGGGTCCGGCACCACCACGCCGGCCGGCACGTGCACCCCGAGGACGGCAGGGCAGAAGGCGTCGTTCAGCCGGACCAGGGCGTCGCCGCCGGAAAGGACGTTGCCGGGACCGGCAGCCTGGTCGGCCACCGGGCCCAGGGCCACCTCGTCGGGCAGCCCGGACCGGTCGACGGCCACCGGTACCCCGTTGTGCACCACGACCAGGGCGCTGCGGCGGGCCACGTCGGCGGTCACCCCGTCGACGAAGGCGGCGGCCAGCGGGTCGGCAAGGCCGGCGTCACCGTCGGGAACGGTGGCGGGTCGATAGGCGTCGAGGTCGAGCTGGTCGATGGGGGTGTACCGCCACACCTCTTCCTTCTCGGACGGCAGCGGCATGGCCACGAAGTCGTCGAACGCCTCGGTCCGGCGATGGCGGAGCCACTCGGGCCCGGGCAGGGCGGCGGCGCCGTCGAGGGTGAAGGTGTGCAGGACTCGGACCTTTCTCCGAACGGACGGCGACGTCTCCGGACAGACAACGGAGCCCTCGGCGGGCCCCGGCGGCCATCCTACCTGGCTCCGCCGCCGGGCCTCACCTGGCGGGGGGGTCCCGGGTAGCCTCGGCCGGTATGACCTTCTCGTCCGACGTGCTGGCGGTGGAGCGGGACGGGCACGTGGCGACGGTCTGGCTGGACCGGCCGGAGGCCCGCAACGCGATGGGGCCGGCCCTGTGGGCGGACCTGCCCCGGGCCATGGCCGATCTGTCCGCCGACCGGCAGGTCCGGGCGGTGGTGGTGGCCGCCCGGGGGCCGCACTTCTCGGTGGGCCTGGACCTGAAGTCGATGGGGGCGCTGCTGTCCGGTGACGACGTCGGCGGCGGCGCACCGGCCGGCGGCGGCGGTGACCCGCCGGGTGGCGGCGAGGGCGGCGACCCGCCCGGTGGCGGGCGGGGTGGGGGATCGACGGCGACGCCGTCGCAGGCAGCCAGGGCCCGGGCGACGAGGGCGACGGTGCTGCGGTTGCAGGCGGCGGTGACGTCGGTGGCGGCCTGCCCGAAACCGGTGGTGGCGGCGGTGCACGGGTACTGCATCGGCGGCGGGGTGGACCTGGTCGCCGCCTGCGACATCCGGCTGGCGTCGGCCGACGCGGTGTTCTCGGTCCGGGAGGCCAAGGTGGCCATCGTGGCCGACCTGGGCAGCCTGCAGCGGCTGCCGCAGATCATCGGGTCCGGCCACCTGGCCGAACTGGCGTTCACCGGCAAGGACATCGACGCCGACCGGGCGCTGCGGATCGGGCTGGTCAACGACGTGTTCGCCGACCACGACGCGGTGGTGGCCGCCGCCCGGGCGCTGGCGGCGGAGATCGCGGCCAACTCGCCGGTGGCGGTGCAGGGGACCAAGGCGGTGCTGGCCGCCAACGACGGCCGGACGGTGGCGGAGGGACTGGACTACGTGGCCACCTGGAACGCCGGAATGCTGTCGTCGGACGACCTGGTGGAAGCCATGACGGCGTTCCTGGAGAAGCGGCCGCCGCGGTTCACCGGCAACTGACTGCCCTCCTCTGGCCTCCTCTGGGGCGGTGGCGGCCGGGAGGGGACGGACCTCGGGACGTTGCGCCGTTCCGACCTTCTCAGCGGCCCTGACCTGCTCCGATACGGCCGGTCAGCGGCGAACGTTCAGCCCGCCGACCTGGACCTCTGTCCATTCGCCGTCAGTTGGAATGGAGTGAACTGCCGGCCCCGATCCCCCGCCGCCCGCCCGGCCGGCTACCGCCGGCGGCGCCACCACTTCCGGCCGCCGCCCTGCTCGCGTTGCCGCTTGGCGTCTTCGGCCCGGGCCTCCGCCAGGGCGTCGGCGGCGATGGCGTTGACGATGTCCTCGGCGTTGTCCAGCAGGGCGGCCACCTGCTCACCGGGCACGTTCGGCTCGTCCTCGATGGGTGGCTCCACCAGGCTGCCGTGCACCCAACCGGCGTCGGCCAACCGGGGCTCGAACGCCGGGCAGTCGACCGGGCACCGCCACGGGGCCTCCGGCGCCAGGTCGAGGACGCAGAACCGGGCCACCTCACCGGAGGCGTAGGTACGGCTCTGGAAGTGCTTGCACTCCTCCCGCATCGGCACCCCCCCATGCTGCCATGTCGCTTGCCCGCCGGGGGCCCCAACCCCCGGCTCCGCCGATGCGTGGGCCCCACCCCCACGCCGGCCGTGCGGCGGGGCTGGCGGGGAGAGTCAGCCGGCGGGGAGGGTCAGCCGACGGCGCCTTCCATCTGGAGCTCGATGAGGCGGCTCCACTCGACGGCGTACTCCATGGGGAGGGTGCGGGTGACCGGCTCGATGAAGCCGTTGACGATCATGCCCATGGCCTGGCTCTCGGACAGGCCGCGGCTCATGAGGTAGAAGAGCTGGTCGTCGCCGACCTTGGAGACGGTGGCCTCGTGGCCGATGCGGGCGTCGCGCTCCCCCACCTCCATGTACGGCTTGGTCTCCGACACCGAGTCGTCGTCCAGCAGGAGGGCGTCGCAGCGGACGAACGACTTGGCCCCCTTGGCCCCCTCGTCGACGTGGACCAGGCCGCGGTAGGTGGTCTGGCCGCCGTCCTTGGAGATGGACTTGGAGACGATGGTGGAGGTGGTCTCGGGGGCGGCGTGGACCATCTTGGCCCCGGCGTCCTGGTGCTGGCCGGGACCGGCGTAGGCCACCGAGAGGACCTCGCCGGAGGCCTTGGGGCCGACCAGGTACACCGACGGGTACTTCATGGTCAGCCGGGACCCGATGTTGCCGTCGATCCACTCCACGTGGGCCTCGGCGTAGGCCTTGGCCCGCTTGGTGACCAGGTTGTAGACGTTGTTGGACCAGTTCTGGATGGTGGTGTAGGTGATCCGGCTGCCGGGGAGGGCGACCAGCTCGACCACGGCGGAGTGGAGGGAGTCGGTGCTGTACACCGGGGCGGAGCAGCCCTCGACGTAGTGCACCTGGGAGCCCTCGTCGGCGATGATCAGGGTGCGCTCGAACTGGCCCATGTTCTCGGCGTTGATCCGGAAGTAGGCCTGCAGCGGCATGTCCACCTTGACGCCGGGGGGGACGTAGATGAACGACCCACCGGACCAGACGGCGGAGTTGAGGGCGGCGAACTTGTTGTCGTTCGGGGGGATGACGGTGCCGAACCACTTGCGGACCAGGTCGGGGTACTCGCGGACGGCGGTGTCCATGTCACAGAACAGGACGCCCTGGGCCTCCAGGTCCTCCCGGTTGCGGTGGAAGACGACTTCGGATTCATATTGTGCGGTGACCCCGGCCAGGTACTTGCGCTCGGCCTCGGGGATGCCGAGCTTCTCGTAGGTGTTCTTGATGGACTCGGGCAACTGGTCCCAGTCCTTCACCTGCTCGCCGGTGGGCTTGATGTAGTAGTAGATGTCGTCGAAGTCCAGGTCGGGCATGTTGACGGCGAACCAGTCGGCCATCGGCTTGCGGTCGAACCGGGCCAGCGACTTGAGCCGGAAGGACCGCATCCAGTCCGGCTCCTTCTTCATGGCCGACATCTCGCGGACGATGCCCTCGTTCAGGCCCTTCTTGGGCTTGAACACGTAGTCCTCTTCGTCACTCCAACCGAGCTGGTATCGGCCCAGGTCGAGATCGGTGGTGGCCATCGCTGCTCCTCGGCCGCCATGCCGGCTCCCCTGCCCGAGGACCCGGCGGGACGACCCCGTCGACGGCGGCCGGACTGCCGCCTAGCTGGGAACACCCGGAGGACCGGATTTCCCCTATCTGGATAGTAACAACTGAGGGGACCTGGCGAAACGGTTGGCGGACCGGTTGGCGCCGCTGCCGGCGGCAACCCAGGCCGGGACCCCGACGACCGTAGGCTGAGCCGATGCCCGACCAGCCGAGCCCCCCGGTCCCCCCGGTCCCCGAGCCCCGCCCGGTGGTGCTGGCCGCCCACGGCGACGAGCGGGTGGACGACTGGTACTGGTTGCGGGACCGCGACGACCCGGCGGTGCTGGACCACCTGAAGGCCGAGAACGCCTACACCGAGCAGATGCTGGCGGCCACCGAGCCGCTGCGGCAGACGCTGTACCAGGAGATGGTGGCCCGGATCGCCGAGACCGACCTGTCGGTGCCGGTGCGCCGGGGCCCGTGGTGGTACTACCAGCGGACGGAGGAGGGCAAGGACTACGGCATCCACTGCCGCCGGCCGGTGACCGGCGACGTGCCGCCCACCGACGTCGGCCCGGCCGCCGACGAGCAGGTGCTGCTGGACGAGAACCGCCTGGCGGAGGGGTTGGCGTTCTTCGAGGTGGCCAACCTGGCGGTCAGCCCGGACCACGGGTGGCTGGCCTACGCCACCGACACCACCGGCGGGGAGATCTTCGACCTGACGTTCCGGCGGCTGGACGGCGCCGCCCTGCCGGTGGGGGAAGGACCGGACGCCGGGTCGATGGACGCCGGACCGGTGGAGGCCGGGTCGATGGAGACGGTGCCGGACACCTACTACGGGCTGGCCTGGGCCGGGGACAACGCCACGGTGTTCTACACCCGGGTGGACGAGGCCCAGCGGCCGTACCAGCTATGGCGGCACCGGCTGGGGACGGACCCGGCGTCGGACACGAAGGTGCTGGAGGAGCCGGACGAGCGGTTCACGTTGTCGGTGGGGCGGACCAAGGACGGGGCGTACGTGGTGGTGGTGGTGCAGTCGAACACCACCAGCGAGGTCCGGGTGATCCCGGCCGACCGGCCGACGGCGACGCCGCGGCTGGTCGAGCGGCGGCGGCCGGGGGTGGAGTACGCCGTCGAGCACCACCGGGACCCCGGCGACGGCCGGGGGCGGTTCGTGGTGCTGACCAACGACGGGGCGGTGGACTTCCGGGTGCTGGTGGCCCCGGCCGACCGGCCGGACCGGACGAACTGGCGGGAGGTGCTGCCGCACCGTCCGGGCACCCGGCTGGAGGACCTGGACGTGTTCGACCGGTGGCTGGTGCTGTCGGAGCGGCTGGACGCGGAGCCCCGGCTGCGGGTGGTACCCCTGGACGGCGGGACCGCCGCCGGCGGGGAGCTGGGCCCGTTCGCCGGGGACCTGCTGGGGCGCAGTTGGCTGGTGCCGTCGGCGGAGCACCCGTCGGTGACCTGGGACGGCCCCAACCCGGAGCCGGCGGCGACGTCGGTGCGGTACGAGCAGACGTCGATGGTGACGCCGAGGACGGTGCTGGACGCCGACCTGGGCAGCGGTGCGGCGGTGGTCCGCAAGCGGCAGCCGGTGCTGGGTGGGTACGACCCCGGCCGGTACCGCACCTACCGGCGGTGGGCGCGGACCGACGACGGCGTGCAGGTGCCGGTGTCGGTGGTGCACCGGGCCGACCTGCTGGCCGACCCGGAGGGCACACCGGCCGCCGCGGACCGGCCGCTGAAGGCCCCCGCGCCGTGCCTGCTGTACGGCTACGGGGCCTACGAGCACTCGGTGGACCCGGCGTTCTCGTCGCTACGGCTGTCGCTGCTGGACCGGGGGGTGGTGTTCGCCATCGCCCACGTCCGCGGCGGCGGGGAGCTGGGGCGACGGTGGTACGAGGACGGCAAGCTGGGGGCCAAGCCGCACACCTTCAGCGACTTCGTGGCCTGCGCCCGGCACCTGGTGGCGGCCGGCCTGACGGCGCCGGACCGGCTGGCCGCCCGGGGGGGATCGGCCGGCGGCCTGTTGATGGGGGCGGTGCTGAACCAGGCCCCGGAGCTGTTCGCGGCCGTGGTGGCCGAGGTGCCGTTCGTGGACTGCCTGACCACCATGATGGACGACACGCTGCCGCTGACCGTCGGGGAGTGGGAGGAGTGGGGCAACCCGGTGGCCGACCCGGCGGCCTACGCGGTGATGCGGTCGTACTCCCCGTACGACAACGTCCGGCCGTTGCCGGCCGGCCACCGGTTGCGGGTGCTGGCCACCACCGGCCTGCAGGATGCCCGGGTGGGGTTCTGGGAGCCGGCCAAGTGGGTGGCCAAGCTGCGGGCGGTCGGGGGCGCCACCGAGGCGCTGCTGCGCACCGAGCTGGTGGCCGGCCACGGCGGGCCGTCCGGTCGGTACGACGCCTGGCGGGACGAGGCCCTGGTGTACGCCTTCGTGCTGGACGCCGTCGGGGCTTCCTGACCGGCTGGCCCCCGGTCCTGCCTAGGTCCTGCCTAGGTGGCCGCGGGCGCCGTGGTGGTGGTGCCGGCCGCTGTGCCGGCGGCTGGCTGCAGGGTCATCAGGAAGGGGGTGCG
>DASZUK010000005.1:0-67358 GCA_035547695.1 Acidimicrobiales bacterium | reverse complement strand
CCCCCCCCCCCCCCCCCCCCCCCGGAGCTCTCCTCCTGTTCTCCCTGGTCAGCCGGCCTGCTCTTGGGGGTGTCCCCCTCCCGGCCCTTCCGTCGTGTGCGGTCCCATGCGCGATCGGCCGCGATCGCGAGCGGGCTTCCCGGACGGCCTCCCGATGGGAAGAGCTCGTACGCCAACGTGAGGTGACGGTCGGCGGCGGTCGTCACCGACGGTCGGCCGCGGCAACCATGTCGGGACCTAAGTCCCTGGTGAAAACGTGATTTCCGGGCCTATCGTGCGCAGCGATGGGAGTTGGGCAGTCGCAACGCCGGCGACGTCGGGCCTTCGCGGGCGGCGGGTGTCACCTGGCCGAACAAGGCCGGTGCCGCCTGGCCGAAGAGGCGGAGGATCGACGCGGCGCCCTTCTCGAAGGTGCGACGACGGACGGCAAGGCAACTGTGAACAAGGCAACCGTGAAGCGGAAGGTCATGGTCGTCGTCGGTGTCGTCACCGTACTGGCCGAGGGGGTGGTCGTGGCTGTTCGGCGGGGCGGTGTCTTTCGGCTGGACACCGTCGTGCGGTGCAGGGAAGGGCACCTGTTCACCACCTACTGGATACCGGGCGCCTCGTTCAAGGCGCTCCGGTTGGGCTGGTGGCGCCTGCAGTGGTGCCCGGTCGGACGCCACTGGTCGATGGTCACGCCGGTCTGGTCCGACGAATTGTCCGAGGATCAGCGGCAGCAGGCCGCCGAGGCCCACGACCTTCGCATCCCGTGACCCGTATCCGGTGACCTTCGTATCCGGTGACCCGTATGCCGTGACCGGACCTGATCCATGGACTGAGCAGATCGAGACAGCAAAACAGCAATTTGAGCGAGGGTGGGTGATGCGGAGGCTGGCGTCGACATCGAGAATGGGTTCGCGCCGGGGGCGGTGGCTCGGGTCGGCACGGCTGCCCGGTGCGGTCGCCGGTGCGGTCGCCGTCGTGGCCGCGATGGGATGGGGAACCACGACCGCCGCCGTGGCCTCCGCGTCCGATCCGGCGCAGGCGACCCCCCAGATGCAGGCGGCGGCCGGCTACCGGTTGGTGGCGTCGGACGGCGGCATCTTCAACTTTGCCAGTCCCTTCTTCGGTTCGGCGGCCTCGAATTCGACAACCTGCGCCCCCCGGGGGTTTTCGTCGGCCTCGTTTCCCAGCGGTGCCTGCGTCTCGATGGCCACCACTCCGACCGGCAACGGGTACTGGATACTCAACGGCAGCACCGGCGCGGTGACCACCTACGGCGACGCCGTGCCCTACGGCACACCGGAGTCCCGGTTCACCGGGGTCCCCCAGGAGTTCGTCCCCGCGTTCCGCCAGATCGTCGGCACCCCGAGCGGTCAGGGCTACTGGGTGTTGGCGGTGGGGCTGAGCGGACTGGCCTCGGTGGAGGTGTTCGGCGATGCCCGGTCGTACGGTGACGAGACCACCGAGCCCGGACCGGCCGGGCACGTCGGCACGCCGGTCGGGATGGCCGCCACCGCCGCCGGTGCCGGCTACTGGATCGCGGACTCCGACGGCGGCGTCTTCGCCTTCGGGGATGCCCCCTTCTACGGCTCGATGGGCGGGAAGGCGTTGGACGCCCCGGTCGTCGGCATCGCCGGCACCCCGGACGGTGGTGGGTACTGGCTGGTGGCCGCCGACGGCGGCGTCTTCGCCTTCGGGGACGCCCCCTTCTACGGCTCGATGGGGGGCCGAGCACTGGCGGCCCCGGTGGTCGGCATCGCCCCGGACCTGGGTGCGCCCGGTTATTGGCTCGCCGGTTCGGACGGCGGTGTCTTCTCGTTCGGGTACGCCACATTCCAGGGCTCGATGGCGACGCGGGCCATTGCGGCTCCCGTCGTGGGCATCAGCGCCTCGCCGCCGGCCTGATCGGCGTCGGCGTCGGTGCGGTGCCTCGGCCAGGCTCAGGAACCGGCCGGCCGGTGCCCTACGCCATCGAGAGGGCCGTCGGACAGTTGCTCGGCACCTTGGTGCCGTACCCGGTCAACCCCGAAGGGCCCGGGTGTTTGAGGGCCGCCCTCCGGCGGTAGGTCCGTAGAGGGAGAGGACCATCCACTGGAGGTCGGGCATGGCGATCGTTGAGGTCCCGAGGGACCACGATCCGGATTCGGAGGTGGGGGAGCAGGAGATGCTGCTGACGGCGGCCGCCGGATCCGAGCATGACGTCGACTTGGCCGACGCCGCCGACCGCGAGGTGGTCGGGTTCCGGGAGTTCCTGGCCACCGCCGAAGAGGTGGTGGACGCCCGGCACTTCGTGCACGGGGTGCTGGCCGAGCGGGGAGTGGACGGTGATCTGGTGGCGGCCGCCGACCTGGTCGTCGAGGAGTTCGCCCTCAACGCCGTCCGGCAAACCGGAACGTTCTTCTCGGTCCTCGTGGAGCTCGTGCCGGGGTCGGTGCGGGTGGCGGTGCGTGACGACTCGGATGCGTCCCCCACCCTTGGCGCCGCCGCCCGGACATCCATCGCCCAGCTCGGGCGGTCCATCATCGCCTCCACCACCGAGCAGTGGGGCGCCGAGTCCCTCGGCCACGGCAAGGAGGTCTGGGCCCTGCTGCGGTAGGCGGAGTGGATCAGTCGGCGGCAGGGCGGTGGACGTCGCCCTTCGACGGTACCGGCATGGTGGAGGCGAACCGCGGGTCCAGGGGACCGATCCCGTAGTCGGCCCGAAGCTGTTCCAGGTCGCCGTCGGCGTGGTCCCAGAGGGTCCAGGACCCGTCGAAGGTGTCCACGGTGGTTGCGGCCCCCCGGGACCAGGCCACGAAGAACTTGACCGGGTCGTACGCCCCGGTGGCGTGCCGGGCCACCTCGTTGACCTGTGTGCCGACGTGCCAACTGACGATGACCGGGATGACATGTCCGCTCATCGCGTTGACCTCGTGCATCGTGGCCGTGAACGTGGATACCAGCAGCTCCCCCTGCAGCGACGTGTTGTAGCCGCTGAGCAGGTGGGTGGAGTCATGGCGGGTGGCGAAGTGCTCGTTCAGGGCCTGTGGGTCGCCGGGGAACGAGAACCCGTACCGGTCGTAGAAGTCGAAGAACGCTCGGCCAAGGCTGCCGGGAGGGCAGTCGGCCAGTCGCTGGTAGGAGGCCGCCAGGTCGGCATCGGTGGCGCCCTCCACGTACGGCGCCAGCATCCGCTCCACGTCCTGCGGCGACCAGGCCTCGTCCCACCCGATGCCCGGGATGCTGCGCAGGTTCTCCCGCATCATGTCCCGGCCCATTTCCGCTGCGTCGCCGGCCGTGCCCAGCTCCACCTGCCGCAGGTAGTCGCCGGTGACGTCCAGGGCGTCGGCGTAGGCCAGCAGCAGCGCCGTCTTGGCCCCGTCGAACGCTCCGTCCGCCAGCGACGCCACCGCCAGCAGCCGCACGGCCACCTCCCGCTCCCAGGGATCGGTGACCAGCGACGCCAGCTCGTCGGCGGGGGCGGCCGGGGCCGGGACGGTGCCGACCGCGCACCCGCCGCTGGCCTGCGGCTGGCCCAGGACGTGCTCGCAGGCCGCCGCCACCGTCCCGGCCCCCAGGGCGGACAACGGATCCCGGCCACCGGCGGAAGCGACGGCGGCGATCGCCGAGGCGATGGCGGCGGCCTGCTCGGGGTCGGCATGCACGACCGCCCTCGGCCTCCCCGAGATCCGGGCGTCGCCCTGCCCGGTCGTGTCGTTCGCCACTTCCCCTCCGATGCTTCCGGGTCCGTTCCGGCTGTTCCGGATGCCCATACTGGCATCCGGCCGCACACCAGGGCGGCTGCCCGCCGAAGCCCTGGTGTGTCCGTCCTGTTTTCATTCGGGCCTGCTGCATTCGGGCCTGTTGCATTCTGGTGAACTCCGAGCCGGTCCCGTTTCGGTCGCAGCGGTCCGGGTACCCGTCCGTCGAGCGGTCGCCCGTTGACGGCCGTCACGGTGCGACGAGACCCCGGCAACACCCCCTCCGCCGGGGTCTCGTCGCGTCCGGCCCACCGGGCCGTGCCCTCGCCGGTAACGTTGCGCAGTTGCGGGGGCCGTAGCTCAGTGGTCAGAGCAGGGGACTCATAATCCCTCGGTCGTGGGTTCGATCCCCACCGGCCCCACCACCACCGGCCCCACCATCGGCCCTTGACCCCCGTTTGGTGGACCACGCCTTACGACAACGTGGCCCGGGGTTCGGGTGAGCGTAGGTCTCCGTATCCATCCGGGGGTGAAGTAGCCCGGCGCGCCGCGCCGCCGGCGGTGCCCCGTCTCGTCTCACGGGGAAGAACGAGGGGTAAGGAGAGAAGAAGAAGGAGAGAAGTGGGCATGAGGGTCTTTGTAGCGGGCGCCACGGGCGTTCTCGGCAGGTCGTTGGTCCCCCAGCTCGTGGCCCAAGGGCACGAAGTGGTCGGGATGACCAGGAACACCTCGAAACAGGACCTGGTGCGCGGCCTGGGGGCGCGCCCGGTGGTGGCCGACGCCCTCGACCCCGACACCGTCGCCCAGGCGGTGGCGTCGGCCGAGCCCGAGGTGATCGTGCATCAGCTCACGGCACTGTCGGGGAAGATGCGCCTCCGTGACGCACGCCATCCCGACCGTTCCTCGACGGCGATCATGACCAACCGACTGCGGACCGAGGCGACCGACCACCTGCTGACGGCCGGCCACGCCGCGGGGGCACGACGGTTCGTGGCCCAGAGCTTCGGGGCGTTTCGGTGGGCCCGCACCGGCGGGCCGGTGCTGTCCGAGGCCGATCCCCTCGACCCCGACCCGCCACCGGCGCTGCGGGTGGCCATGGTGGGGATTCTCCATGTGGAGCAGGTGGTGCCGGCCATCACCTGGGGGGAGGGGCTGGTGCTGCGCTACGGCGCCTTCTACGGTCCGGGGACGGCGGTCAGCCGGGCTCCCGACGCCCAGATGGCGGCGGCGGTGCGCAAGCGTCGGTTCCCCGTCATCGGTGACGGCGGCGGCGTCTTCTCGAACGTCCACGTCGATGACGCCGCAGCCGCCACCGTCATCGCGGTCGAGCGCGGAGAGCCGGGGATCTACAACGTCGTCGACGACGAACCGGCGCCGGTACGGGAGTGGCTGCCGGTGCTGGCCAGCGCGCTGGGCGCCAAGCCACCGAGGCATCTCCCACGCTGGCTGGCCCGGCTGGCGGCCGGTGAGGCGGCAACGCTCATGATGACCGAGGGGCGAGGTTCCTCGAACGAGAAGGCCAAACGGGAGCTCGGCTGGCAGCCGCACTATGCGAGCTGGCGGCAGGGCTTCGTCGAGGGGCTCGGCTGAGCGAGGGCCGAGGACGAGGTCGACCTCACAGTCGAGGTGCCGATCCGGAGCTCACGACTGGCCGGGCGTCTCGTACGGCGACAAGCCAAGGCCACCATGTCCGCTCGAGATCGAGCAGTAGTGGAGAGCGGGCCGTCGTCATCGACACCGTCGGAGCAGATGGGCGTGGCCGGCTACGGGCACGACCTGGAGGCCGAGCTCGTTGACCCGCTGGTCCAGGCGGATCAGGTCACTCAGCAGCGAGCGGGGTGCCCTGGTCTTCCGGTCGACGTCCGCGATCCGGAGCTCCTCGTCGTCGACGGCCTCGTCGAAGTGGGAGAGCAGGTCAGCCACGAGTGAGGATGGCACCAGCGAGACGTCGATCCGGGCGTCGCCGGCATGGAGCCAGCCGTCGTCGTCCAGGGCCGGCGTCGCCTCGACACGACGGGCAGCCGCCCGCCCGCTCAGCCGTACCAGCGATTCGTGGATCGCCTGGTCACTGGCCGATGTCGGGAGTATCTCGTGGAGGGGTCCGGCGAGCTCGGGAGGGGGGTCGCCGGCATTGACGAGCCAGAGGCACGGGATGCCCCGGGAGCACAGGAGATCGAGCCTCCACTCGTCCCGTGGCCAGCGAACGACGGCGACGCCGTTGTGCGATCCGAGGAACGCGACAAGCTCCCGCTCGTCAGCCGGTGCGCACCGTGGACCGAACCAGACGGCGCTCGGCATCGCCCCCTGGTCCTCACGTGGCTCGACGTTTTTCATCGGTGCTCCTTTTCTGGTCAGCCGTCGACACCGGTGCTCGGTGACGCGAGCGGCTACCGACAGTCCTAACGTCCGGACGGCGACGATCGGAGGGATTTAACGAAATTTCTATGCCAGTGGGCTCGATGTTGACGGGTCGGCAACATGCCCCTCCCCGTGCCCACCGGTGTCGAAGACGCGTACCCGGCGACGGGCTCGGCGGTGCTGGTGGTCAGCAGTACGAGACCGTATTGTCGGCCAGGTGCCAGTGGGGAGCAGTGAACCGTGCCACTGATCAACAACGTGGTGTACGTAGACGGGCATCGCCATGCCGAGCCGAAGAGCCTCGAGCAGACCTACGAGGTGCTGCGTGAGTGCGACGGCATGGCCTGGATCGGTCTCTACCGCCCAGCGACCGAGGAGCTCCAATCGGCAGTCGGCGAGTTCTCCCTGCACCCCCTTGCCGTCGAAGATGCCGTGCAGGCGCACCAGAGGCCGAAACTCGAGCGTTACGGGTCAACCCTCTTCGTCGTCCTGCGCCCGGCGAGGTATCGCGACGACCTGGAGCAGGTGGAGTTCGGGGAGCTCCATCTCTTCGTGGGAAATGACTTCATCATCACGATCCGGCATGCCGAGACGCCGGACCTGCGGCGTGTTCGCCAGCGCTTGGAACGAAACGCCCAGTTGCTCAAGCTCGGACCAGAGGCGGTGCTCTACGCCGTACTGGACCAGGTGGTCGACGAGTTCGGACCCGTGGTCACCGGTCTCGAGAACGACGTGGACGAGATCGAGGACCAGCTCTTCGCCGGGGACCCCGCCGTCTCCCGGAGGATCTACGACCTGTCGCGCGAGGTGATCGAGTTCCAGCGGGCGACCCACCCGCTCGTCGGGATGCTCGCTGCGCTCGAGGCGGGCTTCGACAAGTACGGCGTGGACATCGAGCTCCGGCACCATCTTCGGGACGTCCAGGACCACGTCATCCGGGTGGTCGAACGGGCCGACAGCTTTCGGGCGCTGCTCCAGAATGCCCTGACGGTGAACACGGCTCTGGTCGCACGGCAGCAGAACGACGAGATGAAGGCGCTCACCGAGTCAAGTCTCGCCCAGAACGAAGAGGTGAAGAGGATCTCCTCGTGGGCGGCCATCCTCTTCGCCCCCACCCTCGTCGGCACCATCTATGGCATGAACTTCAAGCACATGCCCGAACTTGGATGGATCGGTGGCTACCCGGCGGCGCTTGCGCTCATGGTGGCGACCTCGACGGCTCTTTACCTCGTATTCAAGCGCCGTCGATGGTTGTAGCCGGCCGCCTTCCCGGCACCCGGGCTGTTACCCGGCGCCCGGGCTGTTACCCGGCGCCCGGACCGGATGCCTGGATCTGTTCGAGCAGCTCCTGGGTCTCGGCCAGGGAGGCGGTGATGATCCGCTTGGCGACTTCGAGGAGCTCGAAGAGCATTGGCTCACCGACCGAGTAGAAGACGTTCGACCCGACTTTGCGGGCTTGGATGAGGTTGGCCCGGCGCATGAGCCCGAGCTGCTGGGAGAGGTGCGAGGCTTCGATGCCGACTTCGGGGATGAGCTCGCTGACCGGCCGCTCGCCGTCACGCAGGACCTCGAGGATGCGGATGCGAGCCGGGTGGCCGAGCGTCTTGAAGAACTCGGCCTTGACTTGGTAGATGGGAGTGGTCATCGGGAGCAGCTCCTCGTGGCAAGATGCTCCGCTTCGTCGCGGTGCAGGTTGCGAGGCCGGCGCCCGGGCGGGGCACCTGACCGGCAGACCTCAACGTTACATGAATTGATGAATCCGGCAGTTGGTCGGGCAGGTCCGGTCACAGGTGCGGTCACAGGTCCGGTCACAGGTCGTTGCCGGCGTAGGACAGGTTGAAGCTCTTGTTGGCGAGGGGGAAGTCCGGGACGATGGTGTCGGCCAGGGACACGGGGAGGGCGGGCCAGTTGAGGAACGAGGGGTCCACCACCTTCACCCGGGCCAGCCGGCCCTGGCCGTCGAGCTCCACCCGGTGGACGATGGCGCCGCGCCACCCCTCGGCGATGCCCACCCCTCCGGCCGACCGGTCTCTGGACCGGTCTCCGACCGCCGCGCCGTCGAGCGGTAGGACGGCGCGGCCCTCGACGCCGCCGTCGATGAGGCCCTCGACGCCGCCGTCGATACCGCCGTCGATGAGGCCGGCGAGCAGGGCCAGGGAGGTCCGTGCCTCGTCGACCCGGACGGCGTAGCGGGCGAGCACGTCCCCGGTCGTCCGTCGTGCCGGGGTGAACCCGCCAACCTGTTCGAGAACGGCCTGATCGAGGAGGGGCCGCTCGAGGAACGGGTGGGCGGTGCGGGCGTCGAAGTCCAGGCCCGACGCTCGGGCGACGACGCCGACGACGCCGAGGTCGCGGGCGTGGGACCCGTCGAGGGTGGCGGTGCCGGTGAAGCGCTCCATGACCAGCGCATTGGAGCCGGCCAGCTCGACCAGCTCCTCGAAGCGCCCGCTCACCTCGGCCAGCTCGGCCGCGGTGGGGAGGCGGCGGACCCGGGCCCCGCCGGGCAGCACGCCGCCGCGGAGCAGCCGGTGGCCGGTGACCTCGGCGTTGAGCCGGAGGAGCCGTTCGCGCAGGGAGAGGGCCCAGGCGTTGGCCAACCCGTACCCCACGTCGTTGCATAGGGCGCCGACGTCGGCGACGTGGTTGTAGAGCCGCTCGAGCTCGAGCAAGACGGCACGGAGGAGCTGGGCGCGGTCGGGTATCCGGACGCCGTGGGCGTCCTCGACGGCTTGGCAGTAGGCGACGGCGTGGCCGACGGCGGTGTCGCCGGAGATCCGCTCGGCGATCTCCAGGCCGGCGGCGACGTCCTTGCCTTCGAGGAGCTTCTCGATCCCCTTGTGGACGAACCAGAGCCGGGCCTTCATGCGCAGGATGGTCTCGCCGACCACCCAGAAGCGGAAGTGGCCGGGCTCGATGAGCCCGGCGTGGACCGGCCCGACCGGGATCTCGTAGACCCCCGGCCCGTCCACCGCCACGAACGGGAAGGACCCGGCGTCGGCCACCATGCGGGGCGGTCCCGTCGTGTCCTGGCGCATGGGGTGCCAGTGCGGCGGCCAGTGCTGGTGCAGCACCAGGCGGCGGGGCTGGGGGTGGGCGATCGCCTCGACGCCGTAGAGGTCGGCCAGCTCCCGTTCGAACCGGCTGGCCGGGAACGACAGGGCGGCCAGCGTCGGCACCTGTGGCTTCGTGCGGTCGAGGGAGACCTGCAGCTCGATCCGGGTGTCGGGCGGCCCGGCGGTGAACAGGTAGACGACCCGCATCGACGTACCGTCGTCGTGGCCCGACACCAGGGCCAGGCGCATCCCCTCGGCGAACAGGGCTCGCGCCGTCTCGACCAGGTCTGCCGGTTCCACGGCGGCGGCGAAGCGCCGGTGACCGACGGGATGGAGGCCGGCGGGGACCGCCCCAGCCAGGAGGGGTTCGGCCGGGATCACGGCGTGACCACGTGGGCGGCGGCGTGGAGCAGGCCCGACAGCGGCCAGGCGAACACCCCGATGAGACCGCAGACGACCAGGCCCCCCACGAGCGGTGCGGCCACCCAGGTCGGGGGCGGCGCCAGTGCCCCGGTGGTGCCGGGCGGCTCGGTGGTGCTGGGCCCCTCGGTGGTGCCGGGCGGCTCGGTGGCGTCGGGCGCCCCGGTAGTGCCGGGCGCCCCGGTGCCGCCGGGCCCCTCGGTGGTGGTCGGCGGGCCGAGGAGCATGTGGCGGGCGTGGCCGACGACGGCGACGAAGATCACCACCATGGCGCCCACCGCGGCGACGGCGGCCCAGCCGAGCCCGACGCGGAACTCGGCCCGGGCCATGAGCAGCTCACTGGAGAACAGGCTGAACGGCGGCAGCCCGAGCAGGGCCACCAGCCCGACGCCGAACACCCCGCCGAGCACCGGTCGCCGGGCGAGCAGGGCGCGGACCCCGTCGATCCGGCTGGTCTCCTCGGCGGCCATGATCTCCCCCGACGTCAGGAACAGCACGCTCTTCGCCAGCCCGTGCCCGAGGACGTGCAGCAGCACGGCGGCGACGGCGAGGGGGACGCCGGCGGCGGCGCCGAGGGCGATGAGCCCCATGTGCTCGATGCTGCTGTAGGCGAGCATCCGCTTGTAGTCGCGTTGGGCGACCAGCAGCGACGCCGCGACGGCCAGGGAGAGCAGGGCGACGATCACGAGCAGGGTGCGGGAGAAGCCGGGACCGACGGCCAGGTCGGCCACTGCCTTGAACCGCAAGATGGCGTAGAAGGCCACGGTGAGCAGCACGCCCGACATCAGGGCCGAGATCGGGGCGGGAGCCTGGCTGTGGGCGTCGGGCAGCCAGCTATGCATCGGGGCCAGGCCGACCTTGGTGCCGTAGCCGAGGACCACCAGGGCGAACCCGAGCCGCAGGACGGAGGGGTCGAGGTGGTGGGCGTTGGCCATGAGGGAGGTCCAGTCCAGGGCGCCGGCCGAGCGCCCTCCGGCGTGCAGGGCGCACAGGTACACGAGCACCGTGCCGAAGAAGGCCAGGGCGATCCCGACCGAGCAGATCACGATGTACTTCCACGACGCCTCGAGGGCCCCTTTGGTCCGACGGTGCCCGACCAGGAAGGTGGTGACGACCGTCGTGGCCTCGACCGCCACCCACAGCACGCCGACGTTGGCGGCCAGGACGGCGAGCAGCATGGTGGCGACGAACGCCTGGACCAGCACGCCGTAGGTGGCGGCCCTCGCAGGCGTGCACCGCCCGCCGGCCAGCTCGAGCGCCATGGTGCGGACCCCGAGCCACGACGCCAGCACGGCCACGGCCCCGATGACCACGACCATGAACGCGCTGAGGGCGTCGGCTCGCAGCACCCCGGCGGCTCCGACGAGCGGACCGGTCCCGACGACGCGGACCGACGTCCAGATCCCGAGGCCCAGGGCGGCGCCGTTGGTGGCCACGGCGACCCAGCCGGCTGCGTGCCCGGACGCCCCGTCGGCGGTGCGGCGGCCCCAGGCGCCGACGACGGCGCCGCCGAGGAGCGGGAGCGCGAGGATGACCACCAGGACCATCAGTCGTGCAGCTCCCGGAGCTCGTCGAGGTCGAGATCGCCGAACTGGGACCGCAGGCGCTGGGCCAGGACCATGAGGACGACCACGCCCAGGAGGACGTCGAGGGACACGCCGAGCTCGATCAGGAACGGGACGCCGGCCGTGCACAGGAAGGCCACCAGGGCGATGCCGTTGTCGACCAGGAGCAGCCCCACCATCTGGAAGAGGGGCCGGCGGCGGGTGACGAGGACGAAGAACCCGAGCAACAGCGTGGCGACGCCGACGGGGACCAGCGCACCGGTCGTGGTGCCCACGAAGGCGGCCACACCGCCCGCCGTGGTGAAGGCGAGGATGATGAGCAGGGCGGAGCCGACGAGGGAGGCGGGGACGTTGACGAGTGGCCGGCGTTCCCGGTCCAGTGCACCGCCGCTTCCGGCTCTCCCGAGGAACGCCGGGATGGCGACGCCCTTGACGGCGACCACGACCGCCGCGGTGGCGACCAGGCCGGCGTCCTGCACGTGGACGCCGAGGGCCATCGCCACGCCGCCGAGGGCGACGCCCTGGACGGCGACGACCCGGACCACCGAGCGCAGCGAGCTCAACCACAGGACGGCGACCGCACAGACGAGCACGGCGCCGGAGGCCAGGGTGACGGTCGAGGCGAAGCCCCCGTTCACGGCAGCACCGGGTTCACGGCAGCACCCCGTTCACGGCAGCACCGGGTTCACGGCATCACCAGGGCGGAGATCACGGCCAGCACGGCCAGCACGAACGCGCCGGCCGTCAGCTCGGGCACCCGGAACAGCCGGAGCTTGGCCACCGCCACCTCGAAGACGGCCAACGCCACGCCGAGGACCGCCACCTTCGCGCCGATCGACACCAGACCCAGGGCCAGGTGCCCGGCACCGGGGGCGGTGGCCACGCCCCAGGGAACGAACAGGTCGGCGAAGAGGCCGAGCAGGACGGCCAGGCGCATCGACTCGCCCAGCTTGACCAGGGCCAGGTCCGTTCCGGCGTACTCGAGGACCATGGCGTCGTGGATCATGGTCAGCTCCAGGTGGGTGCTCGGGTTGTCGACCGGCAGCCGTCCGCTCTCCGCCACGATCACGATCAGGAAGGCCACCAGGGCGAGCAGCCGTTGCGGGGTGGCCAGCCAGGCGGGGTGGGCGAGCGTGCGGGCGACGATCGTGGGCACGTTGGAGGAATGGGCCGGCACCGACAGGGCGAGCACCGCGACGAGCAGGGCGGGCTCGGACAGGGCCCCGATGGTCATGGCCCGGCTGGCCCCCATGCCGCCGAACGCGGTCCCGGTGTCCAGGGCGGCCAGGGCGACGGCGACGGAGCCCACCAGCAGGAGGTAGACGACGGCGAACAGGTCGGTCGACCACCCGAAGGCCGGATCGGTGGCGAGCAGCGGGGCGATGGCGGCGATCACCACGGTGGTGGCCACCAGCACGACCGGCGCGGCGGCGAACACCCAGCCGGCCTGTTCGGGCCGGGTCCGTTCCCGGCGGGCCAGCTTGCGCAGGTCGAGCCACGGTTGGTGGACCGGCGGCCCCACCCGGCCCTCCAGCCGGCAGCGCACCGTGCGCATCAACCCGATCAGGAGGGGGCCGCCGAGCACCACGGCCAACACCTGGAGCAACGAGGTGGCCACCACCGACACGACCGGCCACGAGCCCGTCATCCGAGGACCACCAGCACCACCACCAGGGCCACCAGCCCGAAGGCCAGGTAGCGGTGCACGCTGCCGTTGGGCACCCGGCGGGCGAGGGCCCCCCACCAGGCCAGGGCCCTGGCCGCAGGACGGTAGCCGTGCCGCTCGAAGGCGTCGTCGAGCGACGTGTGGAACGTGGCCGCCTCGACGTAGTAGCGCGACTCGGCGGCGTGGCTCACGTCGAGGTCCCGTGACGGCGTCAGCACGTCCTCGAACACCCGGGTGAGCGGCTCGCCGAACGAGGTGGCGGTGTACTCCATGCGGGCCGTCTGCAGCTCCCGGCCGCACCCCCACGCCTCGGTGCGCCGCACCGGCCGCCGCTGGAGGGCCCGTCGGGCCCCGGCCACCGCGGCCACCACTACCGCCAGCCCGGCGGCGAGCAGCCCGGGGGCGAGCACGCCGTGGATGCCCGACAGCCCCACCTGCCAGCCGCCGACGAGGGGGTCCGGGACCCGGCTGGCGGTGGCCGTCCGAGCCGCGTCGACCACGGCCGGGACGACCAGGAACGGGGCCACCCCGAAGACGAGGCAGAGCCCGGCCAGGATGCCGGTGCCGACCCACATCGACCGGTGGACCTCGCCCGCCCGGGCGGCCGGCTCGGTACGCGGCTGGCCCAGCAGGCCGATCCCGATGGCCTTCACGAACGTCAACGCGGTCAGCCCGCCGGTGAGCGCCAGCACGCCGACCCCCACGGGCAGGGCGATGGCCAGCGACGGGGCCGACGACGGCAGCCCGTGCAGCAGGGCCTGGAGCAGCAGCCATTCGCTGACGAACCCGCACAGTGGCGGCAGGGCGGCGATGGCCAGGCCGGCCACCACGAACAGCGACCCGGTGACCGGGAGGCGCCGCAGCAGGCCGCCGAGGCGGTCGAGATCCCGGGTCCCCGTCGCCTGCTGCAGCGAGCTGGCCGACAGGAACAGCGATCCCTTGCACACGGCGTGGAACACCACGTGCAGCAGGGCGGCGGCCAGCGCCACCAGCGCCAGCGCCGGGTGGCCGGTGGAGGCGAACAGCCCCGAGGCGCCCACGCCCAGGAGGATGAGCCCGACGTTGTCGGTCGTCGAATAGGCCAGCAGCCGCTTGAGGTCGGTGCTGGTGGCCGAGTGCAACGACCCGAACAGGGCGGACAGGGCGCCGAGGGCCATGACCACCAGCCACCACCACGCCGGCCCACCGCCGAGCAGGCCGTCGCCCACCCGGACGATCCCGTAGATCCCCAGGTTGACCATGGCCGCCGACATCAACGCCGACACCGGGCCGGGGGCCTCCGGGTGGGCGCGGGGCAGCCACACGTGCAGCGGCACCATCCCCGCCTTGGACCCGAAGCCGACGACGGCCAGCACGAAGCCGGTGTCGCGCACCCAGGCCGGCAGGTGGGCCGACGCGGCGGCGATGGCGGCGAAGGACTGGCCGCCGGCACGGGTGGCCAACAGCACCAGCCCGACCAGCAGCACGGCCGCGCCGAACTGGGTCATCACCGCGTACCACCGGGCGGCCACCTGCACCTCGGGCCGGCGGCGGTGGTCGACCAGGACCAGCAGCAGCGACGTGACGGCCATCAGCTCCCAGGCGAACAAGAAGGTGGTCACGTTGGCCGCGGCCGGGACCAGCAGCAGGGTGGTGACGAACAGCGGGAGGACGCACGACGCCGTCCGGCTGGACAGGCCGTGGCCGCGGTAGCCGAGCCGGAAGACCATGGCGCAGATCGCCACCCCCGCGGAGACGACGACGAACAGGGCACCGAAGCGGTCGAGGTCGAGCGAGCACCCGCCCAGGGGCAGCAGCCGGTCGGTCGCCACCACCGCGGGGTGGCCGGTCCGGAGCACGTCGGCCGCCGCGGCCAGGCCACACCCGCAGGCCGCGACGGTCAGCGCGGCGACGAGCGGGGTCCGGAGCCGCTCGGGGGCGGCCGCCCCGGCGGCCGCCGCGGCCAGGCCGACCAGGACGGACGCGGCGAGCAGTCCCGAGGTCACGTACCGGCCAGGCCCCGCAACGCGGTGACGATCGTCGCGGGGTCGGGCGGGCAGCCGGCGATCTCGAGGTCGACCGGCACGACGTCGCCCACGGCGCCCTCGACGCCGTAGGCGCCGGCGAACACGCCGCAGTTGCGGGCGCAGTCGCCCACGGCGACGACCACCCGGGGCTGCGGCACGGCGTCGAGCGTCTTGCGGAGGGGGCCGGCCATGTTGCGGGTCACCGGCCCGGTCACCAACAGGCCGTCGGCGTGGCGAGGTGACGCCTCCAACCGGACCCCGAACCGCTCGGCGTCGTAGACCGGGGAGAAGATCGACGCGATCTCCAGCTCGCACCCGTTGCACGACCCGGCGTCGACGTGGCGGAGCTGCAGCGAGCCGCGGTGGCGGGCCCGTGCCTCCTGCACCGCGGGCGAGCCCGGCTCGGGAGAGGGGATGGCGGCGGGATGGGCGCGCCACCGGCGGGCCAACGTCGAGAGCCGCATAGTTGACAGAAACATCAATCGATGATTACGTACGTTGTCAAATCACTACAGTCTGCGGCAGTCTGCGGCTGACCTCCAGAAGCCGACCTCCAGGAAGACCTCCAGGAAGAGGAGACCGATGACGCCCACGGGACCGGCCCCGACGAAGAACACGACGCTGCTGGAGTGGGTGCGGGAGTGGGCAGCCGTGCTCGGCCCCGAGCGCGTCGAGTGGTGCGACGGGTCCGAGGAGCAGTACCGGGAGCAGTGCCGCCGGCTGGTCGAGACCGGTACGTTCATCCCGCTCAACCCCGACCTGCGGCCGAACAGCTTCCTGTGCCGGTCCGATCCCGGTGACGTCGCCCGGGTCGAGGACCGGACGTTCATCTGCTGCGAGAAGCCGGAGGACGCCGGCCCGACCAACAACTGGGTCGACCCCACCACGATGCGGGCCGAGCTCCTCGACCTCTACCGCGGCGCCATGAAGGGGAGGACCCTGTACGTGGTCCCGTTCTCCATGGGTCCCCTCGGCAGCCCCATCGCCCACATCGGGGTGCAGCTCACCGACTCGGCCTACGTCGCCGCCTCCATGCGGATCATGACCCGCATGGGCACCGCGGCGCTCGACGTCCTCGGCGACCGCGGCGACTTCGTGCGCTGCCTGCACTCGGTGGGGCACCCGCTGCAGCCCGGACAGGCCGACGTCGCCTGGCCCTGCGACCCGGACCGCAAGTACATCGTGCACTTCCCGGAGTCCCGCGAGATCTGGTCCTACGGGTCGGGGTACGGCGGCAACGCCCTCCTGGGCAAGAAGTGCTTCGCCCTGCGCATCGCCTCGACCATGGCCCGGGACGACGGCTGGCTGGCCGAGCACATGCTGATCCTCAAGCTCACCAACCCCGAGGGCGAGAGCCGGTTCATCGCCGCCGCCTTCCCGAGCGCCTGCGGCAAGACCAACCTGGCCATGGTGGTCCCGACCATCCCGGGGTGGACGGCGGAGACCATCGGTGACGACATCTGCTGGATGAAGTTCGACGCCGACGGCCAGCTCCGGGCCATCAACCCCGAGTACGGCATGTTCGGCGTCGCCCCCGGCACCGGAACCGACACCAACCCGACCGCCATCCGCGCCCTGGCCGCCAACACCGTCTTCACCAACGTTGCCCTCACCGACGACGGGGACGTGTGGTGGGAGGGACTGACCGCCGAGCCGCCGGACCACCTGACCGACTGGCTGGGCCGTGACTGGACCCCCGGCGGCACCACCCCGGCCGCCCACCCCAACAGCCGGTTCACCGCCCCGCTGGGCCAGGTGCCCTCCATCGCGGCCGAGTGGGAGGACCCGGCCGGCGTTCCCATCTCGGCCGTCCTCTTCGGCGGCCGGCGGGCATCGGTCGTCCCCCTCGTCACCGAGGCCTTCGACTGGGACCACGGGGTCTTCCTCGGCTCCACCATGGCCAGCGAGACCACCGCCGCGGCCACCGGGGCGGTCGGCCGCCTCCGGCGCGATCCCTTCGCCATGCTGCCGTTCTGCGGCTACGACATGGCCGACTACTTCGCCCACTGGCTCGACGTCGGCACCAAGACGACCGCCGATCGCCTGCCCCGGATCTTCACCGTGAACTGGTTCCGCCGAGACGACGACGGCCGGTTCCTGTGGCCCGGCTACGGCGAGAACTCCCGGGTCCTGGCCTGGATCTTCGGGCGGTGCGCCGGGACGGCCGATGCAATCGACAGCCCCATCGGCCGCCACCCGGCCGCGACAGCGATCGACCTGGCGGGGCTGGGGCTCAGCGACGAGCAGGCCGACGCCCTGTTCCGGGTCGACGCCGCCGAGTGGCAGGACGAAGTGGCCGCCATCAGGGACCACTACGCGGTGTTCGGTGACCGCCTCCCGGCCGCCCTGGACGTCCAGCTCGAATCGCTGGCCTCCCGGCTCGACGGCGGCGGCTGAACCGGGACCGCCCCGGGACCCTGCGGCCCGACTACCCTCCGGCCCCACCGTCGCGGAGGTCGTGCAGCGCCGCCGCGACACGTGGAGCGTCGGCGGCGGGGATGTCGATCTCGACCAGCTTCCTCCGGCTCTTGGGACCACTCAGCAGCGTCACGCATCGGCGGGGCACGGCCAGGGACGCGGCGACGGCCCTCAGGGCGGCCTCGGTGGCCCGTCCGGACGCCGCGGGCTCGACGACGCGGACGACGAGCGCACCGTCGAACGCTCCGCCGACCGATGGTGCGGAGGCATGTGGCCGCACGTGGATCGGCACTCGCAGGCGTTCGCGGTCGGGCACGTTCCGGCGCCTGGGGTCACCAGCCCTTTTGGACCGTGCGGTCCGAGATCCCGAGGGTGGCGCGTAGGGCCGGCTCGGGCACCGGCTCGGGCACGACGGGGAACCGTTCCCTGATGTCGCCGCTGACCTCGGACCAGTCGTCGTAGGACGTCACGTCGATGTGGTCGGGGAGGAACAGGGTGTCGGGCACTGGGCTCCTGATGGGTTGTCCGGGCTGATCGGCGGTGCTGCCGGACGAGCATCGCGCATGGAGACCGGTCCCGCCCAACGAAGGCGGGTGGGTCCGGCCGGTGCCGGCGAGGTCAGTCGCCCAGGAACACCGGCTTCCCCGAGTCCTCGACCACGGTGATCTGCCGCAGGTACCGCCGTTCGGTGTTGTCGAAGGACGTCCGGGCGTGGTTCAGGCCGAGCTGGTCCCAGATGACGAGGTCACCGACCTCCCATCGGTGGGTGAGGGTGAACGCCGGGTCGCCGAGGCGGGAGAAGACGGCGTCGAGGACGCGGGCACTGGTGTCCTCGTCGACGCCGTCGATGGCGGTGACGTTGGACGGGTTCACGTACACGGCCACCCGGCCGCTGTGGGGGTTGGCCACCAGGGCGGGATGGACGGCCCGGCGGATGTTGTCGTCGTCGGCGGCGATGGGGTGGACCTTGTCGAAGGTGTCGACGGTGGCCAGGTCGCCGACGACGTAGGAGGCGTCGGACTGGTGGAGGACGGTGGCGTGCCGGAGGGCGTCCCGGTCGCCGGGCGGCAGGGCGTCGAAGACGGCGTACATGTCGCAGAACGACGTGTCCCCGCCGCCGCTGGCCGGGAGCTCGACGGCGTCGAGGAGGCCGGCGCAGGACACCCGGTCCTCGAAGGCGTAGTCGGAGTGCCAGTTGAGGGTGGACGCCCCCCGGCCGATCCCGATGGGGTCGCCGTTCTCGGTGATGTTGGACACCACGTAGATCTCCGGGAACCCCCGGTCGGCCAGGGTGCGGCGGGGCATGGCGAACGGGGACTCGTCCACGCTGCCGAACCGTCGGGCCCACCGGACCAGGTCGGCGTCGGCCACCGCCGGGTGGCCCCGGAACACCAGCACGTGGTGGTCGGCCAGCGCCCGGACCAGCAGGTCGCCCCGCTCGGGGGTGCAGGCCGAGAAGTCCCAGTCCCGCACCAGCAGGCCGAACGGCTCCAGCGGCTCGGTCGCCCCGAGCCCGTCGCCTGCGTCCACCGTCACCGCGCCCATCGTCGCCCCTCCTTCGGTTCGCTCCGACGTCCCACCGGGCACTATTCCCGCCGGTTCGCGATGATATAGGCAGCCCTTGGAACAGGCCCCGAACGGCCCGGCCGGCCCCCACCCGGGGGCTCCCGGCCGCCGCCGCCGGCAAACGGCGGTGCGCCACCGGCGGCGCAGGTACCGGACCGGTGGGGTATGACTTGGCTGTGGCCCGCGGCGACCAGCTCGACACCTACCGGTCCAAGCGGGACTTCGGCCGGACCGGGGAGCCCAGCGGGGACGGCGGCCAGGAACGGCCGCGACGGTCGAAGCCGCGGTTCGTGGTGCAGAAGCACGACGCCAGCCGGCTGCACTACGACTTCCGGCTGGAGGTGGACGGGGTGATGAAGTCCTGGGCGGTCCCGAAGGGGCCGTCGCTGGACCCGTCGGTGAAGCGGCTGGCGGTGCCCACCGAGGACCATCCGCTGGACTACCGGACGTTCGAGGGGACCATCCCGGCGGGGGAGTACGGCGGGGGGACGGTGCTGGTGTGGGACGCCGGCACCTACCGGAACACCACCGAGAAGAAGGGCGAGGCGGTGCCGATGGGCGACGCCATCGACCACGGCCACGTCAGCTTCGAGCTGTCCGGCAAGAAGCTGACGGGCCGGTTCGCCCTGACCCGGTTCCGGCGGGAGGGCCAGGACGGGCGGGGGGCGAAGGCGGCATGGCTCCTGGTGAAGGAGGACGACGACCGGGCCCGGCCGGGCAGCGACGTGGTGGCCGACCAGCCGGACTCGGTGAAGACCGGCCGGTCCCTCGACGACGTGGCCGCCGGCCGCCGGCCATCCCGCCGGTCACCGCGGCGGCCGGCGTCCTGATGCAGAGGCTGCCGGGCACCGGGCTGCTGGAGGCCCTGCCGGTCGACCGGCAGCGGCTGCTCAGGGCGGTGCACCTGCCGGACTGGGTGCCGCCGATGCTGGCCACCCTGACCGACCGCCGGTTCTCCGACTCCCGGTGGCTGTACGAGCGGAAGCTGGACGGCGAGCGGTGCCTGGCGTTCTACGACGGCCACCGGGTGGGCCTGCTGTCCCGGAACCGCAAGGTGCTGGACGGCACCTACCCCGAGCTGGTCGACGCGCTGGCCGACCGGTCGGCCGGGGCGACCGGCTGGATCGTCGACGGCGAGGTGGTGGCCATGGACCGCGGCCAGACCAGCTTCAGCCGGCTGCAGCAGCGAATGGGCATCACCGATCCGGCGGTGGCCCGCCGCAGCCCGGTGGCGGTGTACTACTACCTGTTCGACCTGCTGTGGCTGGACGGCTTCGACGTCACCGCCCTGCCGCTGCGCGACCGGAAGGCCCTGCTCCGCAAGGTGTTCACCTTCGGGGACCCGTTGCGGTACACCGCCCACCGCAACACCGAGGGGGAGGCCTTCTTCGCCGAGGCCTGCGCCCGCCGCTGGGAGGGGGTGATCGCCAAGCGGGCCGACGCCCCGTACCGGGCCGGCCGGTCGCCGGACTGGCTGAAGTTCAAGTGCGCCGCCGGCCAGGAGATGGTGGTCGGGGGGTTCACGGACCCCGCCGGCACCCGCACCGGCTTCGGCGCCCTGCTGGTCGGCTACTACCAGGACGGCGAGCTGCGGTACGCCGGCAAGGTCGGCACCGGCTACGACCGCCCCACCCTCACCGCCCTCCGGGACCGGCTGGACCGGCTGGTGGTCCCGAGGTCGCCGTTCGCCCGGGCCGGCGGCCCCACCGAACGGGCCCACTGGGTGCGGCCGGAGCTGGTGGCCGAGATCGGGTTCTCCGAGTGGACCACCGACGGCAAGCTCCGCCAGCCCCGGTACCTCGGCCTCCGCGACGACAAGGCCGCCACCGAGGTGGTCCGGGAGTCCCCCGGGGCCTGATCCGGCGGGACCCGTCCGGCGGAACCGTCCGACGATCGGACGGGCCGCCGAGGGGCCGCCGAGGGGCCGCTACGGATCGGCGTCGACCCGGCTGGCGGAGAACCGCTCGGCGCAATGGTCGGAGCAGAAGTAGTGCCGGCGGCCGCCGACGGTCCGGGTCGCCAGCGCCTCGGCCTTGCGGACCTGCATGCCGCACACCGGGTCCAGGGCGTACTCGTCACCACCGCCCAACCGCTCCCGGTTCCGGTACGCCCAGTACATGACGGCCAGCAGCACCAGGAACACGATGTTGAGCCAGGTGGTGTAGTCCCAGGAGAACCGGGCCCCGGCCACCTGCACCGACCGGTCCGTCGGCACCAGCCCGGCCGCCCGGAAGATGCCCTCGGTGGCCAACCCGGCCAGCGACATCACCCCCCAGAACACCGCCAGCATCCGCAGGGTCAGCCGGGTGCCGTAGTACCGGCGGTACACCAGCAGCAGCGGGAACGTGATCAGGTCGGCGAAGATGAACGACACCACCCCGCCGAACGAGATGCCGCCGTTCCACAGGGCGGCGGCCAGCGGCACGTTGCCGATCGAGCACACGAAGCTGACCACGGCGATGAACGGGCCCACCACCACGTTCTCGAGGCTGGTCCAGAACCCGTGCCCGTGGACGAACACGTCGTTCCAGACGTCCGTCGGCACCAGCACCGCCAGGAACCCGGCCACGGTGTAGCCGATCACCAGCTCCTTGCGCAGCATGGTCAGGTCGGCGATCGAGTAGGTGGCGGCGTCCGCCCACTTCCCCTTCTCCCGCCACTGCCGCCGGGGCGACGGTGCCGGGTCGCTGCCCCCGTGGCAACCGCCCCCGTCCCCGTGGCCGGCGCCGTGGCCGTCCCCGGCGTCGTCGGCCAGGCGGCGGCGGGCCCGTTCCACGGTGCGGCCGGCCAGGAACAGGCCGCCGACGACGACCAGCAGCACGATCATGATGGCGCCGCCGACGAACTCGCTGGCCGCGAACTGCCAGCCCATCAGCACGACCAGGACGATGCCGAGCTCGATGACCAGGTTGGTGGAGGCGAACATGAACACCATGGCGGTCAGGAAGTCGGCCCCCTTGGCCACCATGGACTTGGCCATGGCGGAGGCCGAGTAGGAGCACGACGACGACACCATGCCGAACCCGGTGGCCCGGGCCACCGCGGCCGGCCGGTGGTCGCCCATGGCCCGTTGCATGGTGCGGCGGCTCACGAACGCCTGCACCACCCCGGACAGCCCGAACCCCAGGATCAGCGGCCACAGGGTCTGCCAGAACATGAACAGGCCCTCCCGCAGGCTGCGGCCGATGTCGTCCAGGACGGTCACGGCCGCAGGGTCAGGACCTGACCAGCCGGGCGATGGCGGCGGACGCCTCGGCGATGCGGACGGCGGCCTGGTCGCCGCCCTCCCCGACGGCGTCGCTGACGCAGTGCGACAGGTGGTCGTCCAGCAACTGCAGCGCCACCGACTGCAGCGCCCGGGTGACCGCGGACACCTGCTCCAGGACGTTGATGCAGTACCGGTCCTCGTCCACCATCCGCTGCAGCCCGCGCACCTGGCCCTCGATGCGGCGCAGCCGCTTCTGGACGGCCTCCTTGTTGGCGCTGTACCCCGGGTCCATGTGGCCTCCTCGCGACGTCGGCGGACGACCGGTCCTCTATACCCGTAGGGAGTATAGGTACAGACCCGGCCGGCGTCCACGTGCGGATTCACAGGTCGCTGCCAGATCGCCCACACCGGGAGCAAAGGTCCGGCCGGCAGAGTCGGTGCGTGCCGACCGTTACCGACTGGCCCCCTGACCGACCCCCCGACCCCGAGGCCCCTCTCGGACCGGCCCGGCCGGCGGGGGAGCCCACCCCGGCGACCCGGGTCCCGGGAGGCCGTCCGGAGGAGCCGCCCGGCCCGGCTGGCCGCGGTCCCACCGACCGCCGCGGCGGCTGGGTCCGGCGGTTCCTCCGGGGCCGCCCGGCCGACCCGGCCTGGGTCCGCCCCTGCCTGCTCGGGCTGCTGGCCGCCACCGCCGTCCTCTACCTCTGGGACCTCGGGGCGTCGGGCTGGGCCAACAGCTTCTACGCCGCCGCGGTGCAGGCCGGCAGCACGAGCTGGAAGGCCTTCTTCTTCGGGTCCTTCGACGCCTCCAACTTCATCACCGTCGACAAGCCGCCGGGGTCGCTGTGGGTGATGGACCTGTCCGCCCGGCTGTTCGGGGTCAACGCCTGGAGCATCCTGGTGCCGCAGGCGTTGGAGGGGGTGGCGTCGGTCGGGGTACTGTACCTGGCGGTCCGCCGGTGGTCCTCCGCCGGCGCCGGGCTGCTGGCCGGCGCGGTGCTGGCGCTGACGCCGGTGGCCGCCCTGATGTTCCGGTTCGACAACCCCGACGCCCTGCTGGTGCTGCTGCTGGTGGCCGCCGCCTACGCCGTGGTCCGGGCCGTCGACGGCGGCCGCACCGGCTGGCTGGTGCTGGCCGGGTCCCTGGTCGGGCTGGGGTTCCTCACCAAGATGCTGCAGGCCCTGATCGTGGTGCCGGTGTTCGCCGCCGTCTACCTGCTGGCCGGCCCGCCCAAGCTGGGCCGCCGGCTGTGGCAGATGGTGGTCGCCGGGGTGGCCGTGGTGGTGGCCGGCGGCTGGTGGGTGGCCGCTGTGCAGTTGACCCCGGCGGCCGACCGGCCGTACATCGGCGGGTCCCAGGACAACAACCTCTTCAACCTCATCTTCGGCTACAACGGCTTCGGCCGGCTGACCGGCAACGAGTCCGGCAGCGTCGGCGGCAGCCCGGGCGGCGGCTCCCAGTGGGGACCGACCGGCTGGGACCGGCTGTTCCTGCCGGAGATGGGCGGGCAGATCTCCTGGCTGATACCGGCCGCCGTCGTCCTCTTGGTGGCCGTCCTCTGGCTGACCTGGCGGGCTCCCCGCCGGGACCGCCTCCGGGCCGCCGTGGTGCTCTGGGGCGGTTGGCTCCTCCTCACCGGCCTCCTGTTCAGCTACGCCGACGGCATCATCCACCCCTACTACACCGTCGCCCTCGCCCCGGCGGTGGCCGCCCTGGTCGGCATCGGGACCGCCGTGCTCTGGCGCCGGCGCGACCAGTGGTTCTGTCGGCTCGGCCTGGGCCTCGCCCTGGCCGCCACCGCGGTCTGGGGCTTCGTCCTCCTGGACCGGTCACCGACCTGGTACCCGTGGCTGCGCTGGGTCGTCCTCGTCGGCGGGCTGGCCGTCGCCGCCGGAGTGGCCACGGCCCCACGGCTTCGGGGCAAGGTGGCCCTGGCGGTGGGCACGGCCGGGGTGGTGCTGGGGCTGGCCGCCCCGGCGGCCTACAGCCTCGACACCGTGGCCACCCCCCACGGCGGCTCCATCCCCTCGGCCGGTCCGACAACCGGCGGGGGCTTCCCCGGTGGCGGTCCGGGTGGCGGCGGAGGCTTCCCCGGTGGTGGTCCGGGTGCCGGCGGCGGGGGCTTCCCCGGCGGTGCGCCCGGCGGAACCGTCGGTGGCGGAACCATCGGTGGCGGTACCACCGGCGGGTTCCCCGGCGGCGGGCTGGGGCAGCGGGGATCGTTCGCGCCTCCCGGCGCCGGCACGGCCGGCGGGCAGGGCAGCACCGGGCAGGGCAGCACCGGGCGGCCGGGTACCGGGCGGGCCGGTGGGTTCCCCGGCGGGGGAGGGTTCGGCGGTGGCCAGGGCGGCGGGGCGGCCGGAGGGCTCCTCAACGGCAGCACCCCGGACGCCGCCCTGACCAGGCTGCTGTCGGCCGGCGCCGGCCGGTACCGCTGGGTGGCCGCCACCGTCGGCGCCAACGCGGCCTCCGGCTACCAGTTGGCCACCGGCGACCCGGTCATGGCGATCGGCGGGTTCAACGGCACCGACCCGGCCCCCAGCCTGGCCCAGTTCGAGCAGTACGTCCGCCAGGGCAAGATCCACTGGTTCATCGCCGGCGGCGGCGGGTTCGGTGGCGGTGGCGGTGGGTTCGGTGGTGCCGGCGGCACGGGCACCGGCGACGCCAGCCGGATCACGGCCTGGGTGGAGAGCCACTACACCGCCAAGACGGTGGGCGGGGTGACCGTCTACGACCTCACCGCCAGGTGACCCCTACCCGATGACCACCACCGACCGGAGCACCTCGCCCCGCCCCATGCGGGCGAACGCCTCTTCGACGTCACCGAGGCCGATGGTCTCGGTGACGAACCCGTCCAGGTCCAGGCGCCCGGTCAGGTACAGGTCGATGAGCATCGGGAAGTCCCGGGTGGGCAGGCAGTCCCCGTACCACGACGATTTCAGGGCCCCGCCGCGGCCGAACAGCTCGATCATCGGCAGCTCGACGGCCATCGCCGGGTCCGGCACCCCCACCTGCACCAGGGTGCCGGCCAGGTCCCGGGCGAAGAAGGCCTGCCGGTAGGTCTCCGGCCGGCCCACCGCCTCGATCACCACGTCGGCCCCGTTGCCGCCGGTCAGCTCCCGGATGGCCTCCACCGGGTCGGTGGTCCGCGAGTCCACCGTGTCCGTCGCCCCGAACCGCCGGGCCCACTCCAGCTTCCGGTCGTCGACGTCCACGGCGATGATCGTCCGGGCCCCGGCCACGGCCGCCCCGGCGATGGCCGCGTTGCCGACCCCGCCGCAGCCGATGACGGCCACCGTGTCCCCCCGGGACACCCCGCCGGTGTTCACCGCCGCCCCGAACCCGGCCATCACCCCGCAGCCGATCAACCCCGCCGCCTCCGGCCGGGCGGCCGGGTCGATCTTCACGGCCTGCCCGGCGGCCACCAGCGTCTTGTGGGCGAACGCCCCGATGCCCAGCGCCGGGCTCAGCGGGGTGCCGTCCTCCAGGGTCATCGGCTGCCGGGCGTTGGCGCTGTCGAAGCAATACCACGGCCGGCCTCGCCGGCACGACCGGCAGGTGCCGCAGGGCGCCCGCCAGGCCAGCACCACGTAGTCCCCGGCGCCCACCTCGGTGACCCCGTCGCCCACCGCCGAGACCACCCCGGCGGCCTCGTGGCCGAGCAGGAACGGGAACTCGTCGTTGATGGCCCCCTCCCGGTAGTGCAGGTCGGTGTGGCACACCCCGCAGGCCCGCACGTCCACCACCACCTCCCCGGGGCCCGGGTCCGGCACCACGATCGGCACCACCTCCACCGGCTCCCCCTTGCCCCTGGCCACCACGGCGTTCACGGTCGTCGGCATCCCGGCACCTCCCTCTGGCCTCCGGGCCAGGCTCTCGGGCTCAGTGTACGGAGTCGCCACCGCCGCCTTCAGCGGCTGTCCCACCGCCGCCCTCGGCGGCTGTCGCACCGCCGCCCTTGGTCGCCATGGCGGCGAACAGCCGGGCGAACGACCGCTCCTCCCGGGCGGCGGCCTCCGCCACCGCCTCGGCCCGTCCGGCCCGCATCAGCCGCTTGATCTCCCGAACCCCGTCCGGCGGGAAGGCGGCGATCCTCTGGGCCAGGGCCACGGTCTCGTCCAGCACCCGGTCGTCCGGGCAGGCCCGCAGGGCCAACCCCATGGCCACAGCCTCCTCCGCCGACACCCAGTCGGCTGCCAGCAGCACCCGGGCGGCCTGTTGCCAGCCCAGCAACTGGGGGAACAGGTAGCTGCTGGACGCCTCGGGCGGTACCCCCATCTCGGCGAACGGCGCCCGGAACCGGGCGGAGCTGGCCACCAGCACCAGGTCGCAGTGGGCCAGCACCGTGAACCCCAGCCCGACGGCCGGCCCGTTCACCGCGGCCAGCAGCGGCTTGTCCAGCTCGCCGACCGCGGCCAGCAGTCCCTGGAACCCCTTGGCGATCCCCGCCGGCGCGGTCCCGGCGGCGATCGCCGCCATCTCCTTCAGGTCCTGCCCCGCGGTGAACACCGTCCCCCGCCCGGTCAGCACCACCGCCCGCACCGCGTCGTCGGCCGCCGCCGTTGCCACCGCTTCGGTGACGGCCACGTACAGGGCGAAGTTGAAGGCGTTGCGGGCCTCCGGCCGGTCGAACGCCACCACCCGCACCCCGCCGTCGTCCTGGACGTCCAGCATCGCGTTCCCCGGGCCGGCCGGTCAGGCCCGCATGATCTGGCCGCCGTCCACGTTGAAGACGTGGCCGGTGATCCAGGATGCGTCGTCGGACAGCAGGAACTGGCACATCCCCACTAGGTCCGCCGGGGTGCCCTCCCGTTTCAGGGCCAGCCCGCCGACGATCTGGTCGATGAACCCTTCCGGCACCACCGTCCGGGCCGCCTCGGTGTTGATCGGGCCGGGGGCGATGGCGTTGACCCGGATGCCCATGCCGCCGAGCTCGTGAGCAAGCTGGTAGGTCAGGGAGTTCACCCCGGCCTTGGCCAGGCCGTAGAACCCGGCGTACAGGTAGGCGGCGGTGGACGACTGGTTGACCACGGCCCCGCCGCCGCGCCTGCGCATGCTGCGGTAGCAGGCCCGGGTGCAGTTGAGGGCGCCCAGCAGGTTGACGTCGAGGAACCGCCGCAGGTAGTCCCAGTCCACCCCGATGAGGACGTCCAACTGCATCCCGCCGAAGATGGCGGCGTTGTTCACCAGGAAGTCCACGCCCCCCAGCTCCTCGGTCACCGCCGCCACCATCGACGCCGCCGACGCCGGGTCGGCCACGTCCAGGGCGACGGCCATGGCGGTGGCGCCGGTGGCGTTGATCCCGCCGGCCACCGCCGACGCCCGGTCGGCGTCGATGTCGGCCACCACCACCGCCGCCCCCGACGCGGCCAGCGCCTCGGCGTAGGCCTGCCCGATGCCGCCGGCCGCCCCCGTCACCACGGCCACCTTCCCGCTGAAGTCGTAACCCACTACGCCCCTCCCTCCCCGGCAGCCTGCTTCTTGCGGTAGGCGGCGATGGCCCGTTCGGCGGCTGCCTGGGCCCCGGTGGACAGCGGCCAACCCACGTAGTGGGCCAGGTGGATCACCACCTCCCGCATCTGCTCCTCGTCCAGCTCGCCCCGGTTCAAGGCGGCGCCGAACTGGATGTCCAGCAGCTCGTCCCGGCCCTGGGCCACGATGGCCCCGATCGTCAGCAGCCGCCGGGCCGCCACGTCCAGTCCCGGCCGGGTCCAGATGGCGCCGAACAGGTGGTCGACGGTGACTTCTAGGTAGCCCCCGGCCACGTCGGCCGGGTCCACCGAGAACCCGTAGACCTCCCGCATCTTCTCGGCGCCGCGTGCCCGTGCCTCGTCGGGGGGTCCGGCAAGTGGCGGAGACGTTTCCGCGGAAACGTCCGGAGTCGGGATGTCGCTCACGACGCTGGCTCCGCCGGCGCGGGGTTTGATGACGCTGGCTCCGCCAGCGATTTGGTCTGCAGGTACTCCTCGAACCCGGCCACGCCCATCTCCCTTCCGATGCCTGACTGCTTGTACCCGCCGAACGGGACGTCGGGGCTGTACCACAGGCCGCCGTTGACCCCGATGGTGCCGGTGCGGATGCGGTTGGCCACCGCCACCGCCCGGTCCCGGTCGCCGGACCACACCGACCCGGACAGGCCGTAGGGGGAGTCGTTGGCCACCGCCACCGCGTCGTCGTCGCCGTCGTGGGGGATGACCACCAGTACCGGCCCGAAGATCTCCTCCCGGGCCACCCGGGCGTCGTTGCCCAGTCCGGCGATCAGGGTGGGCTCCACGAAGAACCCCCGGTCCAGGCCGGCCGGCCGGCCCCCGCCGACCACCACGTCGCCGCCCTCGTCGGCGGCCAGCCGCAGGTACCCCTCCACCCGCCGCCGCTGGCGGTCGCTGATGAGCGGCCCGCAGATGGTGCCGGGGTCGGTCGGGTCGGCGGCCGGCAGCTTGGCCATCACCCTCGCGGTGGCCTCGGTGGCCTCGTCCAGCAGGGCCCGGGGGACCACCAGCCGGGTGGTGATGGCGCAGCCCTGGCCGGCGTGGGTGCAGACGGTGAACGCCGCGGTGGCGCAGGCCCCCCGGAGGTCGGCGTCGTCCAGCACCACGAACGCCGACTTGCCACCGAGCTCCAGGAACACCTTCTTCAGGGTCTCCGCCGCGGTGGCCATCACCCGCCGGCCGGTGGCGGTGGACCCGGTGAAGCTGACCTGGTCCACCCGGGGATCGGCGGCCAGGGCGGCCCCGATGGCGTGGTCGGACGACGGCACCACGTTGACCACCCCGGCCGGGATGTCGGTCTCCTCGGCGATCAGCCGCCCCAGCACCGTGCCGCACCACGGGGTGTCCGGGGCCGGCTTCAGCACCACCGTGTTGCCGGCGGCCAGGGCCGGGCCGAGCTTGGCCAGGTTGATCTGGTGCGGCACGTTCCACGGGGTGATGGCCCCCACCACCCCGGTGGCCTCCCGCCGGACCCAGCGGTGCGACGCGATGCCCAGCGGGGCGGCGTCGCCGAGATCGGTCTCCCACGAGTACCCCTCCGCCAGGTCGGCCACCCAGCCCAGCGACGCCACCGGGTCGTCCAGTTGCGCCGAGTAGGTCAGCGACAGCGGCGACCCCACCTCCGCCACCGTCAGCGCCCGGATCTCCTCGGCGTGGGCGGTGAACGCCGCCTGCAACTGCCGGAGGCAGGCCACCCGGAACGCCACGTCGGTGGACCAGGCCGTCTGGTCGAACGCCCGCCGGGCCGCCCCCACCGCCCGGTCCAGGTCCTCCGCGGTGCCGTCCGCCACCACCCCCAGCACCTCTTCGGTGGCCGGGTTCACCGTCTCGAACACCCCGCCCCCCGACGCCGGCCGCAGCTCGCCGTCGACCAGCAGCCGTTCCTCTCCCCGGACGTCGCTCATCGCCGCACCCCCGCTGTCTCGCCGCTCGGCGTCTGGCCGACGCCGGCTGTCACACTGCTCGGCGTCTGGCCGACGCCGAAGATGGCGTCGGTGAAGGTGTCGGTGAGGTGGGCCAGGGGCATCGGCACCCCCAGGGTGTCGGCCAGGCCGAGGGCGGCCCGCAGGTCCTTGTGGGCCAGCGCGGCCGCGGCCCGCATCGGGCCGATCAGGCCGGCATCGGTGGGCACGTCCGGCCGGAGCGGGGCGACCGTCGGCCGGAACATCAGCGTGGCCGCCCCGCCGATCCGGCGGTCGCTGGACCGGATGGCGGTGGCCAACTGGGCCAGGTCGATGCCGGCCGCCTCGGCCAGCACCTGGGCCTCGTAGGCGGCCAACCAGGACCCGTACTGCACCACGTTGCGAGCCAGCTTGGCCGACAGGCCGGCCCCCAGCGGCCCCATGTGGAGCACCTCGCTGCCGATCACGTCCAGGACCGGCCGCACCCGGTCGACCGCCTCCGGGGCCCCGCCGACCATGCAGACCAGTTGGCCGTCGGCGGCCGCCCCCGGGCCGCCGCTCACCCCGCAGTCCACCACCGACGCTCCGGCGGCAGCGGCCTTGGCGGCCAGCTCGCGGACGGTGGCCGTGGTGATGGTGGACACCACCACGATGCTCGGCCCGGCGCCGTCGCCCCCATCCCCGGCGCCGCCCGTGGCGGCGAACCCGGCCAGCAGGCCGTCGGGGCCGTCCACCACCGAACGGACCTGCTCGTCGTTGACCACGGCCACCACCACCACCCCGGCGTACGCGGCCAGGCCGGCCGGCGTCGCCGCCACCCGGGCCTCCCCGGCGAAGGGCCCGGTGGCCTCTGCCCGGACGTCGCAGACCGTCAGGTCCACCCCGGCGGCCAGCAGGGCGCCGGCCACGCCGCCGCCGATGTCGCCGAGGCCCACCACCCCGACCGGCGGGATGTGCGGGCCGGAAGCCGATGGATCGGGGACCGACGGCCCGGCCGCCGATGGGTCGGCCGCCGCAGGTTCCTGCCCCGGCTGGTCCGGCTTGGTCATGTCCTGCTCCCGCCCCTTGTCGATCGTCCGTCTGGATTTGGACAACTGTCCAGACTATAGTTTGAACTGGTGACCGACCGCAAAGAGCCCTGGGACCGCAACCGGGACCGCAAAGAGCCCCGGAACGACGACCGGCCGGACCGCCCGGACTACCGGGGGCCGTTCGACCCCGGCTTCGACTACGAGGACCTGTCCAAGGAAGCCCTGGTCCGGTTGGTCCGGGAGTACGCACTGATCGTCCACCTGCTGGACCGGTCCATGTGCGCGGCCATCGGCCTCAGGTACGGCCTGGACGCCGTCCAGGAGCTGGCCATCGAGGAGTGGAAGGGGGCCAGCCCGGTCTACGGGGAGCGGCTGCGGCAGGTGATGGGCGTCGAGGGCGATGGGGTGGAGGCCATCTTCAAGGTGCTGCAACTGGACCCGGGGTTCCCGCACCACTACCTGGACGTCCACTACGAGGTGGTCGACGACCGCCACGGCTTCTTCGAGCTGGCCTACTGCGGGGCCCTGATGGACGCCGAGCCGTACGGCGACCGGATGGTCACCAGCATGTGCCACCACATCGAGGACGGCACCTTCGACGTGACCGCCCAGGCCGTCAACCCGAAGGCCCGCATCCGCCACGTCCACCGGCCGCCCCGGGTCCCCGGGGACCGGGTGCCCCACTGCCGGTGGGAGGTGGTCATCGATGACGACACCGAGACCCTGCCGGAGGCCGACATCACCAAGATCACCCGGCTGACCACCGCTGCCACCTTCCGGTTTCCCGACATGAAGGACGGCACCCCCCACCTGCCGGCCGGGCCGTCCCTATCGCCACCACCACCGTCGGCAGCGTCCGCAGCGGCACCGGGAGCAGGGTCATGACCGTGTTCGGGCGGGCCGCCGCGGGGGAGGAGGGTGACATGGTGGAGCCGACCGAGGCCCCGCGCCGGCACCTGAGCGCCCGGCAGGCCGACCTGGTGGACCGGTTGATGGCCGCCGCCGCCGAGGAGGTGGAGGAAGGGTCCTACGACGGCATCACCGTCCGATCCATCGCCCGCCGGGCCGGGGTGTCGCCGGCGTCCGCGTACACCTACTTCAGCTCCAAGGACCACCTGCTGGCCGAGGTGCTGTGGCGGCGGACCCGGGAGCTGCCGCCGCCGCTGGTCGACCTGAACCGGCCGGCCGCCGACCGGGTGGCCGACGTGGTCCGCCACCTCGGGCTCGGCACCGTCGACAGCCCGGCCGTGGTGGCCGCCTGCACCACGGCGCTCTTGTCCAACAGCCCCGACGTCAAGCGCATCCGGGAGCACATCGGCGGCGAGATCCACCGCCGGCTGCTGGCCGCCCTCGGCCCGGACACCGACCCGACGGTGCTGCGGGTGCTGGAGACCACCTACGTCGGCGCCATGCTCGGCGCCGGCCTCGGCCACCTGGAGTTCGACGAGCTGCCCGACCGGCTCCGCGAAGCCGCCGAGCTGATGATCGGCGAGCGATGACCGGCCCCGCCGCCGGGCGGTTCCGCCGCCGGGAGGCGACACCGCGGCACCGCCGGGAGGCGGCAATGACGAGCACCGCGGTGCGGCCGCCGCTGGCGTACAGCCCGTACGACTACGCCATCCACGAGGACCCGTACCCGACGTACGCCCGGCTCCGGGCGGAGGCCCCGGTGTACCGCAACGACGCCCTCGACTTCTGGGCGTTGTCCCGCCACCGCGACGTGCTGGCCGCCTTCCGGGACGTGGACCACTTCTCCAACGCCTACGGCGTGTCCCTGGACCCCGCCGCGTTCGGGCCGGACGCCCACCGGGCCATGTCGTTCCTGGCCATGGACCCGCCGGCGCACACCCGGCTGCGGTCGCTGGTCGGCAAGAGCTTCACCCCCCGCCGGGTGGCCGAGCTGGAGCCCCGCATCCGGGAGCTGACGGTCGAGCACCTGGAGCCGGCCCTGGAGCAGGGGTCGTTCGACTTCGTGGCCGACTTCGCTGGCAAGCTGCCGATGGACGTCATCTCGGAGCTGGTCGGGGTGCCCAAGGCGGACCGGGCCGAGCTGCGCCGGCTGGCCGACCTGGTGGTGCACCGGGAGGAGGGGGTCACCGACGTGCCGCCGGAGGGGGCCGAGGCGGCCATGGTGCTGGCGGCCTACTACGCCGACATGGTGGCCGACCGCCGCCGCCGACCGGCCGACGACCTGACCTCGGCCCTGCTGGCCGCCGACCTCGACGGCGACCGGATCACCGACGAGGAGGCCATCGGCATCCTGTTCCTGATGGTGGTGGCCGGCAACGAGACCACCACCAAGCTGCTGGCCAACGCCTGGTACTGGGCCTGGCGGTTCCCGGACCAGCGGGCCAAGCCGTTCGCCGACCCGGCCCGGGTGCCGGACTGGGTGGAGGAGACCCTGCGGTACGACAACTCCACCCAGATGCTGGTCCGGGTGACCCGCCAGGACGTCGCCATCCCCGACGGCATTGTCGACGACGGCGCCGGCCCCGGCCGGGTGGCCACCATCCCGGAGGGGGACAAGGTCCTGCTGCTGGTCGGGTCCGCCAACCGTGACGAGGCCGTGTTCGCCCATCCCGACCGCTACGACCTGGACCGGGCCGGCCCGGACGGCGACGGCAAGGCCCTGGTCAGCTTCGGCGGCGGCCGCCACTTCTGCATGGGCGCCCCCCTGGCCCGACTGGAGGCCCGGGTGGCCCTGGGGGAGCTGGTGGCCCGGACCGCCACCTACGACGTCGACCCCGACGGCATCCGCCGGGTCCACTCCATCAACGTCCGCGGCTTCGCCGCCCTCCCCACCACGGTGGTGGTCCGATGAGGACCACCCAGATCGGGACGGTGGTCCGATGAGCCGGTTCGAGCCCCAACCCGACGTCCGTCCGGCGGTGGTCACCGGGGCCTCCTCCGGCATCGGCGCCGCCACCGCCCGGGCCCTGGCCGCCGCCGGGCTGCCGGTGGTCCTGGGGGCCCGGCGGGTCGCGGTCTGCGAAGACCTGGCCGCCGCCATCCGGGGGGACGGCGGGCAGGCGGTGGCCCTGCCGGTCGACCTCGGGGACGCGGCCTCCATCGACGCCTTCGCCAAGGCCGCCGCCGACGCCTTCGGGCCGGTCGAGGTGGTGGTGTCCAACGCCGCCCAGATCCGGCCCGGCCGCGTCCTGCGCCTGCCCGGCGACGGCGGCCCCGACGACGCCAACAGCGACGACGACCTGGAGGAGCTGGTCCGGGTCAACATGCTCGGCCCCCACCGCCTGGTCAGCCGGTTCGGCCCCGGCATGGTCGAGCGCGGCCGCGGCGACCTGTTGTTCGTCACCTCCGACGTGGTGTCCCACCCGCGGCCGGCCATGTTCGCCTACGTGGCCTCCAAGTGGGGCCTGGAGGGGTACGTCCACGCCCTGCAGATGGAGCTGGAGGGCACCGGGGTGCGGGCCTCCATCGTCCGGCCGGGGCCCACCCAGACCGGCATGGGGATGGACTGGGACCCCGACGTCACCGGGCTGGTCCTGGACGAGTGGGTCCGCTGGGGGCTGGCCCGGCACCCCAACTTCTTGAAGCCCGAGGGGGTGGCCGGGGCCATCGTGGCCGCGGTCACCGCCGCCCGGGGCACCCACCTGACCGTCATCGAGGTCCACCCGGAGGCCCCGGTGGCCCATCGACCGGTGAACCCGCGACCGCCACAAGGGGGCGACGGATGATGACGGCTATCGGCACCGACCTGACCGACCCACCGGTGGTGTCCGGCGGCGTCGACGGCGACCACCTGGACGAGCTCCGGGCCGACCCCATCGCCCTGATGCGGCGGCTCCGGGACGAGTGCGGCGACATCGGCCGGTTCCGGATCGGCGGCCGGGACGTGGTACTGCTCAGCGGCGCCGACGCCAACGAGTTCTTCTTCCGGGCCCCCGAGGAGCTCATGGACCAGGCCGAGGCCTACCCGTTCATGACCCCCATCTTCGGCGAGGGGGTGGTGTTCGACGCCCCGCCGGAGCGGCGGCGGGAGATGCTGCACAACCAGGCCCTCCGGGACAAGTTCATGCGCGGCCACGCCGCCACCATCGCCGCCGAGGTCGACGGCATGGTGGCCGCCTGGGGGGACCGCGGCGACATCGACCTGCTGGAGTGGTTCGCGGAGCTCACCATCTACACCTCGTCGGCCTGCCTCATCGGCCGCAAGTTCCGCCGCCAGCTCGACCCGCGGTTCGCCGCCCTCTACCACGACCTGGAGCAGGGCACCGACGCCATCGCCTACGTCGACCCCTACGCCCCCATCGACAGCTTCCGCCGCCGCGACCAGGCCCGGGTGGGGCTGGTGGCCCTGGTGCAGGTCATCATGGACGGCCGTGCCGCGGCCGATGCTGGTGCCGGTGCGGCCGCCGCTGCCGGGCCCGACACGGCCGGCGGGAAGGCCGGCGGGACCGACGGCCGGGAGGACGGCCAAGGCGACAAGGACCTGCTGGACGTCCTCATGTCGGTCCGCAACGACGACGGCTCCGCCCGGTTCTCTGCCGACGAGGTCACCGGCATGTTCATCTCCATGATGTTCGCCGGCCACCACACCACGTCGGGCACCGCGGCCTGGACCCTCATCGAGCTGCTCCGGCACCCCGACGAGCTGGCCGCGGTCACCGCCGAGCTGGACCAGTTGTACGCCGACGGTTCCGAGGTCAGCTACCAGGCCCTGCGCGAGATGCCCCGGCTGGAGTCCGCCATCAAGGAAGCCCTCCGGCTGCACCCACCGCTGATCCTGGTGCTGCGGGTGGCCAAGGACGACCTGGCCTACGGCGGCTACCGCATCCGGCCCGGCAGCCTGGTCGGGGCCACCCCGGCCGTCTCCAACCGGATACCGGAGGACTTCCCGGACCCCGACGCCTTCGTCCCCACCCGGTACCTGGACCCCCGGGTGGAGGACCGGGCCAACCCCTGGACCTGGATCCCCTTCGGGGCCGGCCGCCACCGCTGCGTCGGGGCCCCCTTCGCCATGATGCAGTTGAAGGCCATCTTCTCCGTCCTGCTCCGGGGCTGGGAGTTCGAGCTGGCCCAGCCCCCGGCGTCCTACCGGAACGACCACTCCAAGATGGTCGTCCAACTACAGCAGCCCTGCCTGGTCCGCTACCGCCGTCGCGGCGCCGGCGCCGACGAGCCCGGCGCCGACGGGTCCGGCGCCGGGGCCACGGCCGGCGCCGCCACGTCGACCGCCGGGGAGCCGGTGGCCGGCGCCGAGGCGGCCGCGGGCACCGCCGAGCGGACCTGGCGGGTGGTGGTCGACCGGGACCTCTGCCAGGGCCACGCCGTCTGCGAGTCCGAGGCCCCGGCGGTGTTCTCGGTGTCCAAGAAGGGCGAGCTCACCGTCCTGGTGGACCGACCGCCGGACGACCACCGGGCGGCCGTCGAGCGCGCCGTCCGGGACTGCCCCACCCACGCACTGCGCATCGAGACAGCCGGCGTGGGGGTGGGGCCCCACGCATCGGAGGAGCCTGGGGCTGGGGCCCCAGGCGGGCAAGGAGGCACAGCCTGAATGGGGGCGTACCCGAGGGAAGAGCTGGAGGAGATGGTCCGGCGGTGGTTGGACGTCAACCGCAGGTGCGAGGCCGACCGGGACTGGCGGCCGATGGCGGACATGTACACCGAGGACGCCACCTACGGCTGGAACGCCGGTCCCAACGACGAGTTCATGGCCGTCGGCCGGGACCAGATCCGGGAGCTCGCCCTGGGGTCCGAGATGGCCGGGCTGGAGGGGTGGACCTATCCCTACCAGCGGGTCCTCATCGACGACCGGCAGGGCGAGGTGCTGGGGCTGTGGCGGCAGGTGGCCGACGCCACCCGGCCCGACGGGTCCCACTACGAGGTGGCCGGCCTCGGCGGCAGTTGGTTCAAGTACGCCGGCAACTGGATGTGGAGCTGGCAGCGCGACTTCTTCGACGTCGGCAACGCCGGCACCGTGTTCCTGGAGATGATCGGCGAGGGCGTCCTGGCCCCCGGCATGCAGCAGCGCATCGAGCGCGCCATGGCCGGCGACCGGCTGCCCGGCCACTACCGGCTCGGGGACGCCCCGGCGCCGCTCTGGCCCTGACCGGCCCGCTCCGGCCCTGACCGGCCTTCCCGCCCGCTCCGCGACCCGGACCGGAAGGAACCGGGGGTTCCCGGCGTTGTACCTCCGAAGGCGGTGGTCAGGTGGGTGCACCCCACCGGCCTCGAAAATGGACGAGGATGGCGCATGGAACAGTTGAGCGGCAGCACGGCGACGGCGGACACGGTCGAGGAGGCGGCACCGGAGGTGTCCGGCCCGGCCCATCATCTGCGTGCGCTGGTCGACGAGACCGCGGCCCGTGGGGCCCCGATGGTCTCCTCCCAGGCCCTGCAGCGGCGGTTGTTCGAGGTGTACGACGCGGCCAGCGCCGTCCCCGAGGCCCTGAGCCTGGTGCAGCACAACCTCGGCCTCACCCTGGACCGGACCTGGTACAGCGCGGTCGAGGTCGGCACCCTGGCCGACCAGATCGACCACCTGCTGGCCCAGGGCACCGTCCAGGTGCCGGTGCCCGACGCTCCCGATGATGCGGCAGCGGAGGGGCCCGCCGCCGAGTAGCGGCTGCCGAGTAGCGGCCCGCCGAGCAGCCGAGTAGGGGCCATCGAGTAGGGCCCCGGCGGGGGCACGTGCGTCCTGCCACCGCGCCGCAGGCGTCGAGCTGGTCCGACCGTCCTTCCTCGCACGGGGATGTTCGATTACCGAGCAGTAATCCCTGGTGGACGACAGTTGGGCCGAAAGGTGGCGGCTGTTGCCCCGTTGCCATTGGCGAACGCGGTGAACGGCGAAGGCTTGTGGCGGAAAGGTCGGGGGCGAATGGCGGTGAGACGAGCGCGGCGATCGGCCGGCCTGATGGTCGGCTCGGCCATCATGGGGTCGGCCATCATCGGCCTGGGGACCGTCCTGCCGGTGGCGATCGGGGTGGCCGCGGCGCAGCCGTCGGCCCGGCCCGCCGCCGGCGTGGCCACCGCCGGGGTCCGTCCGATGGTGGGGACCCTGCCACCCACAAACCCGCCGGCCAACATCCCCCCCAGCAGCCCCAACGTCCTGGCGGCCACCAACGCTGCCCGGGCCGCCGAAGGGGTGGGCCCGATGGACCTCGACCTGGCCGCCTTCCACGCCCTGACCGTGCCGCAGCAGGTGTTCGTGGTGGAGAACCTGGAGCGCCTGGACCGCGGGTTGCCGCCGATGTCGGCGATGACGGCCCAGCTCAACTCCTACGCCCAGGCCGGCGCCGACGGAGGTCGTGACCCCACACACCCGCTGGCCCTCACCGGCGGCGGCCTGGTGGTGCAGGGCGGCACCATCTGGGCCGGGGGGTCCATGACAACCCTCTACGACAACTACCTGTGGATGTACGAAGATGGCTGGGGCGGATCGGCCGCTGCCACCACCAACCAGGACTGCAACCCCCTCCTGCCCATCGGCTGCTGGGGCCACCGCGACATCATCCTGACCCGGTACAACCCTCTCTACTGCCTCGGCGCCACACCGGTGCTGGTGATGGGCGCGGCGGACAACCCCACGGCGCGGCGCGGCGGATCGGTGGCGGCCGTGTTCCTGAGCACCTGCGGACCGACCCCGACAGACGAGACCTTCACCTGGGCCCAGGCCCAGCAGGCCTTGGGGATCACGCCGTCGGCCGCCGGCGGGCCCGGGGCCACCACCGGGTCGTCGGCCGGGTTGACCGGTGGCGGCGCCGGCTCCCCCGGGCCGGGCGGGGCGCCGTCGGCGGTGGACATGGTGTCCACTCCCGACGGCGCCGGGTACTGGCTGGTGGACTCCGACGGGGCGGTGTTCAGCTACGGCGACGCCGCCTTCTCGGGGTCCATGGGCGGCCAGCCGCTGAACGCCCCGGTCGTCGGCATGGCCGCCACCCCCGACGGCGCCGGGTACTGGCTGGTGGCCGCCGACGGCGGCATCTTCAGCTTCGGCGACGCCACCTTCTACGGCTCCGCCGGGTCGCTGCGCCTGGACAAGCCCATCGTCGGCATGGCCGCCACCCCCGACGGCCGCGGCTACTGGTTCGTGGCCGCCGACGGCGGCATCTTCAGCTTCGGCGACGCCACCTTCTACGGCTCCATGGGCGGCCAGCCGCTGAACCGGCCGATCGTGGCCATGGCCGCCACCCCCGACGGCGCCGGCTACTGGCTGGTGGCCGCCGACGGCGGCATCTTCAGCTACGGCGACGCCACCTTCTACGGCTCTATGGGCGGCCGGCCGCTCAACAAGCCCATCGTCGGCATGGCCGCGTCACCGACCGGCCGCGGCTACTGGTTCGTGGCAGCCGACGGCGGCATCTTCAGCTACGGCGACGCCACCTTCTACGGCTCCATGGGCGGCCAGCCGCTGAACCGGCCGATCGTGGCCATGGCCGCCACCCCCGACGGCGCCGGCTACTGGTTCGTGGCAGCCGACGGCGGCATCTTCAGCTACGGCGACGCCGCCTTCTACGGCAGCGACGCCTAGGCCCCGGTGTCGGCCCCGGCCCCGGCCTCGGCCTTTGCCACGCCCCCGGCCAGGGCGCCGAGCAGCGCGGCGCCGCGGTCCCGGAACTGGGTGACGGTGGCCGCCTTCACGTCCTCGAACCCCCGGACCACGTCGGCCAGGGCGGCCACCTCGGCCACCTGCCCGGCGGTGTCCGGGCCGAGATGGGCCAGAGCCGCGCCGACCAGCCGGCGGTAATCGTCCACCAGCTCCCGCTCGGTCCGCCGCATGCGGGTCTTCCCGAACAGGTCCAGGGCGGTGCCACGGAGCCGCCGGCCGGCCCGCAGCATCCGGAACACCGGCCAGGTGGCCGGGCCGAGGCTGATCTTGCGGTGCAGGCCCACGGCCCGCAGTACCGGGGGGTGCAGCAGCACCTTCACCCGGTGGTCCGGGCCCAGCTCCCGGTCCAGCCGAGCCCGCTCGGCCGCCAGCAGGTGCAGCCGGGCCACCTCGTACTCGTCCTTGTAGGCCATCAGCTTGTGCAGGCCCCGGGCGTAGGCGTCGGCCACCACCGGCGGGCCCCCGGGGCAGCGGCCGGCCTCCGCCCGGGCCACCGCGGCCACCTCCTCCAGGTACCGGGCGGCGTAGGCCGGGCTCTGGTAGCCGACCAGGTCGGCCACCCTCGGGGCCACCACCGGCCGGAGGGCCGCGGGCAGGTCCGTGGCCGCCACCTGCCGTTCGGCAGCGGCCAGGGCGGCCGGGTCCACCTCGTCGGCCAGGGTGCCCGACGACACCGCGCCGCCGGTGGGGGCCGCCGGGCCGGACAGGGCCCGGACGACCGCGGCCCGGTCCACCACGGCGGCCCGGCCCCAGCGGAAGGCGGCCAGGTTGTCGCCGACGGCCACCCCGTTCAGGGTGATGGCCTCCTCCACGGCGGCCGCCGACACCGGCAGGCAGCCGTGCTGGTAGGCGGCGCCCAGCAGCACCATGTTGGTGGCCAGGTGGTCCTCGGACAACTGCTCGGCCATCCACTCGGCGTCCAGGTAGGCGTTGTCGCCGGCCCTGGTCTCGGCCTCGATGCGGTCCACCACCTCCGACGTCGGCGGGAACGACACCGTGGTGTTGTGCACCATGGCCGCCGTCGGGATCGCCGCGGTGTTGACCACCGCCACCGTCCGGTCCCGGTCGGCCACCGCCAGGTTCGGCGGGCTGGCCGCCCCCAGCAGGTCGAAGCCGAGCAGCACGTCCACCGACCGCCGGCCGGCCCGCACCGCCCCCCCCACCGGGGTGTCGGCGATGCGGACGTCGGCCACCACCGGCCCCCCCTTCTGGGCCAGCCCGGTCTGCTCCAGCCCCGCGGCGTACCGGCCGTCCAGGTGGGCCGCCATCTGCAGGATCCGGGACACCGTCACCACCCCGGTGCCGCCGATCCCGGGCATCCGGACCAGGGTGTCGGTGACCGGTACCCGCAGCACCGGTTCCGGCAGGGCCACCGGCGGCTCCGGCAGCCGCCCCGCCTGCTGCCCGGCCTTCCCGCCCTTCTCGGTCTTCTCGGCCTTCTCGGCTCTCGCAGCTTTCGCGGCCGCACGGCGCCGGCGGAGGGCGGCCCGGCGCTTCGGGGTGGCCACCACGAACGACGGGCAGTCACCGTCGAGGCAGGAGAAGTCCTTGTTGCAGGACCCCTGGTGGATGGCGGTCTTGCGGCCCAGGTCGGTCTGCACCGGCACCACGGACAGGCAGGTGGACTTTCGGCCGCAGTCCCCGCAGCCCTCGCAGACCCGCTGGTTGATCCACACCTTCTCCGGCGGGGTCGGCAGGACGCCGCGCCGGCGCAGCCGTCGCTCCTCGGCGGCGCAGCGGTCGTCGTGGACCAGCACCGTCACCCCGCCGACGGCGCCCAGCTCCTGCTGGACGGCGGCCAGGTCGTCACGGTGGCGGACCTCGGCGACCGGGTCCAGGTCGACGTGGCGGTAGGCCGCGGGGTCCGGGGTGGTCACCACCACCTTGCGGACCCCCTCCACCGCCAGCCACCGGGTCAGGGCCGGCACGTCGAACCGGCCCTCCGGGGACTGCCCGCCGGTCATGGCCACGGCCTGGTTGAACAGCAGCTTGTAGGTGATGTCCACCCCGGCGGCCACCGCGGCCCGGATGGCCAGGGAGCCGGAGTGGAAGAAGGTGCCGTCGCCCAGGTTCTGGAAGTAGTGGCCGTCGTCGGTGAACGGCGCCAGCCCGTTCCACTGGGCCCCTTCGCCGCCCATCTGGGTCATCCCGACGTGGTGGCCGCGGCCGTCGTCGTCGAGGGCCACCATGACGTGGCAGCCGATGCCCAGCCCGACCAACTGGTCGTCGCCGGCCCGGGTGGACCGGTTGTGGGGGCAGCCCGAGCAGAAGTACGGGGTCCGGGCCGGCAGTGGCGACGACCGCACCGTCAGCCGCTCCGGCCGCCGCATCCGGTCCAGCCGCCGCCGGGCGTCCTCCGGCAGCCGGTCCCCGAACACCCGGGCCAGCACGTCGGTCACCAGCTCGCTGGTCACCGAGCCGTGGGCCGGCACCAGCACCCGGCCGTCGCCGTCCTCCTTGCCGATCACCTGCGGTCCGCCGGCCTGGCCGTACAGGGCCTCTTTGACCTGGCCCTCCACGAACCCGGTCTTGTCCTCCACCACCACCACCCGGTCCAGCCCGGCCAGCAGCTCCCGGACGTGGGCGGCGTCCAGCGGCCACGGCATCGCCAGCCGGACCAGCCGGAGCCCGAGGGCGTGCCACCAGTCCCGGTCCAGGCCGAGGTCGGCCAGGGCCCGAAGCGTCGCCTCGTAGGCCAGGCCGGGGGCCACCAGCCCGACGGTGGCCCGGTGCGGCTCGAACGTGACCCGGTTCAGGCGGGCCTGCCGGGCGTACTCACGGGCCCGCGGCAGCCGGACCTCCAGCAGGTGCTGTTCCGCCAGCACCGACTGCGGCCCGAGCAGCACCGGGGGGTGAGCCTGCCGGTCGACGTCCGGCGCCGGGACCCAGCCCTCCGGGTCGTCCAGCTCGACGGTGGCCGCGCCGTCGGCGACGTCGGCCACGATCTTCAGCCCGGTCCACACCCCGGCGTACCGGCTGAGGGCCACGGCGTGCAGCCCCAGCGTCCGGACGTCGGCCACCGTGCCGGGGGCCAGCAGCGGCAGCGCCAGGCTGCGAGCCATCCACTCGCAGGAGCTGGGCAGGGTGGACGACTTGCAGTACGGGTCGTCCCCGATGAACGCCACCGCCCCGCCCAACGGCATGGTGCCGGAGGTGTTGCCGTGCCGGATGGCGTCCGCCGCCCGGTCCAGGCCGGGGTTCTTGCCGTACCAGAACCCGACCACCCCGTCGTGCCGGCGACCGGCCAGCTCGCCCAGCAGTTGGGTGCCGGCCACCGCGGTGGCCGCCAGCTCCTCGTTGAGCCCGGGGGAGAACACCACCCCGGCGTCGTCCAGGAACGACGACGCCTTCTTCAGGTCCAGGTCCAGCCCGCCGAGCGGGGACCCCTCGTAGCCGCTGACGTACGCCGCCGTGTTCAGGCCCCGGGCCCGGTCCAACCGGCGCTGGTCCAGGGTCAGCCGGACCAGGGCCTCGATGCCGGACAGCAGCACCCGGCCGGAGGTGGCTGCGTACTTGTCGTCGATGCGGACCGGCCGCAGCCGGGTGGGGGGAGGGTCGGTGATGCCGATGGTCGGAGCGGCCACCCGCCGCTCCTCAGGCCGGGACGCCGATGGACCGTCCCAGCCGGTCCGACGCCGGCTGCTCCGCCACGTCTATGGGCAGGCCGCCCCACCGGCGGGCCTGGGCCAGCACCTCGTGGACTCGGTCACCGATGTTCCGCACGGCTGCCTCCAGCTTCTCGAAGGTCCAGCCGGATCGTACAGCGTGGCCGCCCGTCCCCGGTCCAGGGGCCCGATCGGGAAAATTCGATTTGCTACTCTTCGGTCTGTGACGGAGGTGGTGGACGAGCTGGACGAGCTGGACCGGGCCATCGTGGGGTTGCTGGCCGAGAACGCCCGGCGGACCATCGGCGACATCGCCTCCCGGGCCGCCGTTTCCCCGTCCGCCGCAAGGCGCCGGATCGAGCGGCTGGAGCGCCTCGGGGTCATCGCCGGCTACACCGTGGTCCTCGACCACGCCAAGGCCGGCCGACCCATCCAGGCGTTCACCGAGGTCCGGTTCGCCGGCCTCGCCGACCTGGACCAGATCCGCGCCGCCGTCTCGTCCATGCCGGAGGTGCAGTCCGTGTTCACCACCGCCGGCGATGCCGACGCCCTGGTGTGGCTGCGGGCCCCCGACGTCGCCGGCCTCGGCGGCGCCATCGAGAAGCTCCGGTGCAGCGGCCGGGTGACCGCCATCAAGACCCTGATCGTCCTGGATAGCTGGGAGCCGCCCCGCCAGGGGCCAGGGGAGTAGGGCCAGGCGCCAGGGGAGTCCTGTCAGGCGCTAGGAGGGAAGGAGGGCCAGGCGCCAGGGGAGTCCCGCCGGGCGCCAGGGGAGTCCGCCAGGCGCTAGGGAAGGAGGGCCAGGAGGCGGTCGACCAGTTCGACCTGGGCGGCCACCAGCTTCCGGCGGGCGTCCGCCACCCCGAACCACCCTGCCCGGTCCACTTCGGGGAACGACCGCACCCGGCCGGACCGTGGCGGCCACTCCAGCTCGAACCGGTTGCTGTCGATCGTGGCCACGTCCAGGTCCCCCTCCACCGCCCAGGCCACCACGTGCTTGCCGCCGGACTGCACCACCTCGCCGAGGGGCACCCGGTCGCCGGCCGGCGGGGCCTGCCCCAGCTCCTCTCGGAACTCCCGCTCGGCGTCGGCCAGGGCGTGGGCCAGCATGTGCGGCGAACCGGCGCCGGTGCCGGTGGGGTCCACGGGGCGGTCCACTTCCCCTTTGGGGATGGACCAGGCGCCGTCGTCCTTCTTGGCCCAGAACGGCCCGCCGGGGTGGACGAGGAGGACCTGCCGTCCACCACCGGGGCCGACCCGGTGGACCAGCAGGCCGGCGCTCAGCTTCGGCACGCCGCCGCCACCGGGTGGATCGCTGTCACCGGGTGGACCGCTGTCACCGGGTGCCGAGGACCGCCTGGGTCTGGCTGGACCGGGACACCAGCTTGCCGTCGGCGTCCCGCACCTCGGTGTCCACGACGATGGTGGTCCGGCCGACGTGCAACGGCCGGGCCACCGCGTCCACGTAGCCGGACCGGGCGGCCCGGAGGAAGTTGGTCTTGGACTCGATGGTGGTGGTCTGGGCCCCTTCGGGCAGGTTCAGGAAGGCGCACCAGGCCCCGGCGGCGTCGGCCAGCGCCATCAGGGCGCCGCCGTGGAGGACGCCGCTGGCCGTGCAGAGCTGTTCGGCCCACGGCAGCCGCAGTCGGACCTCCCCGGCGGCGGCCACCACCGCCTCGGTGCCCATCAGGGCGGTGAACGGCATCAGCGACCGGAGGAGCCCGGTGGCTTCGGCATCGGTCTGGCCGGTCCTTCCGGCCGCCTCGGCCGGGACGCCGGGGTCGATGGTCATGCCTGGTCGGGTTCGGTGGACACCCAGGCCACCGCCCCTCCGGCCAGGTTCTCGGCCGGCCACCCCGCCTTGTCCAGGGCGTCGGCGGCGGCCGCCGACCGGACCCCGGAATGGCAGACCACCACGATGGGCCGGCCGGCCGGCAGCTCCCCGGTCCGGCTGCCGAGCTGGCCCAACGGGATGTTGACGGCCCCGGGGAACGCCCATTCGGCGACCTCGTCGGGCTCCCGGACGTCCAGCACGAACACGTCCTCACCCGACCGGAGCCGCTGCCGCAACTGGTCGGGCTGCACGTCGGCGGCCATCGATGTCCTCCCTAGTCGATCGGCCGGTCGGTTGGTCGACGGCCGAGTGCCCAGTCTGCACCGGACGGGCCGGACAGGCGATTCGGGCAGGCCCAAGTGGGCGACGACGATCGTGGGGCCGCGGCGGTGGGGAGACGGTGGTGGCGGGGAACCGGCGGCGGTGGCGGTGGCGGGGAAAACGGCGGCGGTGCCGGAACCGGCGGCGGTAGTGAAGAACGGAGGCGGCGGGAAACGGCGGCGGTGGGGAACGCCTGGGATGGTGCGGAGAAGCTCCGCCATCGGGGTCCCGGTTGCGCCGCCTGCGTCCGGGTCCCACTGACCAGGCGTCCCCGCCGCGAGCGAAATGCTCTCCGCAGCCACTGGGGCTGGGACCGCCACGGCGAAGCGTACTCTCACGTGACGGTTGATGTCGGGCTCACCTTCAGGCCGACGGTCAGCCGGAGCCGTAGAACGGGGCGTCGAAGGCGAACACGCCGCCGTCGGACCCCACCAGCCAGTAGCCACCGGTGGCGGCGTCGGCGGCCAGGCCGACCACCGGGGCGTTGAGGGTGATCGACCCGGCGGACCCGTGGAACCCGGCGGACCCGAAGGCGAACACCCCACCATCCGTGGCCGCCAACCAGTAGCCGGCCCCTGTGGCGGCGGCCCCCATGCCGACCACCGGGCGGTTGAGGGCGATGCCGCCGGTGGACCCGCAGAAGGGGGCCCCGAAGGCGAAGATGCCGCCGTCGGTGGCCACCTCCCAGTACCCGCCGGTGGCGGTGTCGCCGGCGATGCCGACCACCGGCCGGTTCAGGTGCTGGCCACCCATGGACCCGTAGAACGGGGCGTCCCCGAAGGCGAAGATGCCGCCGTCGGCGGCGACCAGCCAGTAGCCACCGCCGTCGGGAGTCGGCGCGATGCCGACCACCGGGGCGTTCAGCGGACGACCGCCCATCGACCCGTAGAACGGGGCATCTCCGAAGGCGAAGGTGCCGCCATCGGCGGCGACCAGCCAGTAGCCACCGCCGTCCGCGGTGGCCACGATGTGAGTGATCGGCTGGTTCAGGGGCTGGCCGGCCATCGAGCCGTAGTCGGCGGCGTTGCCGAAGGGGGTCACGCCGCCTGCGGCGTCGGCCAGCCAGTACCCGCCGCCTGTCGGCGTGGACGCCATGCCCACCACCGGTTCGGGAAGGGACTGCCCCGACCCGTATGTGGGCCCCCTGCACGTCCAGTCGACTCCCGTCGCGTAGGGGTTTGTGGTCGCGGCCACGATGGGCTGTTGCGGGAACACCCGCTTCGCTGTGTGCGTGCCCTCGCTGTCCGATACGGTCGTGACCATCCCCTGGCTACTGGCGTAGACGTTGTTCTGGGCCAGCTCAGCCTGGTACCTGGCCTGCCCTTCCTGCCACGTAGCTGTTGTGCTGTCGAAGAAAACCTCGGTCACATAAAGGCTTCCGCGAGCCGAACAGGCAGCACCGACCGCGACCTCCGTCGGTGCCGCTGATAGGACCGCCCCGGCGTGGTTGTAAGAGGTCATGATGGCGTGATCGATTCCCGACGAACTGCCGCTCGATGCGGCGTTGCCACCAGCGACGAATGTGTACCCGGCCGGTCGCATGCCCCCGTAGTCCGCCACCGTATTGTTGGTGGCCTGCCATTCTGCGGCGGCCTGGGCCATCTCCTCTGCGCCGCTGGCCACGGCTAGAGGCTGCAGCGGGGAGCGGTCGCCCTGGTATGTGTAGCTCCGTTGAGGGGCAGCCCGTTCCAGGTTGATCCGGGCCAGCACGTCATTCGCGGCCCCCTGCTCGATGGTGGTCGGCGGCGTGTACGGGCACTGCGGCCCCGGACAGGTGACGGTGATGATCTGCGGCCGCACCGCCACGGCGCCCGCGGCGTCGGAGAAGGCGTTCACGGTGGGCAGAGTGGCGACGAGCAGTAACGGCCCGACCCGTCCCCGAGCACGCCAGCGAGTCGTCATCCTTCCGCCTGGCTCTTGCGTCGCCGGGTCATGAACGTCAGGGCCGATCCCGACAGCACGAAGGCGCCGCCGAGCGCCGCCTGCCACAGGGCCGGATCGCCGGTGTAGGGGAGTGACGGTGGGAGCGTCGGGGCCGGGACGGGCGTCTCCGGGAGGGCCATCGTGGCCGCGCTGGCCCCGGTGGCAGTGGTGATGACCGCGGTGCAGTGCCAGGCAGGGTCCGGTTCGTAGCCGGACGGTACCGACACCTCGTGCATGCACCAGGAGCTCCCGGCGGGTACCGACCAGCTCGCGTCGCCCTGGTCGTCCGTGGTGGCCGCGCCGTAGTACCAGTCACCCGGCGGCACCGGGTAGCCGTTCGGGTTGTCGGCCGGTGACCAGCCAGGCGGGACGGCGCCCTGTCCGACCAGCTCGTAGCTGGCCCCGGGCACGAAGGTGGCCGGAGTGGTCGAGTTGAACTTGTGGGCGTACACCTCGACCATGGCCAGGGTCTCCGGCAGGGCCACCGACGACGTGCCTGTCGCCGTCGCAGTGGTGATGACCGCCGTGCAGTGCACCGCCGGGTCCAGGGAGTAGTCGACCGGGGCGGCGGCCTCGCGGAAGCACCACCGGTAGCCGGCCGGGACGGTGAAGACGAGCGACCCGTCGTCGCCGGTGGCCCCCCGGGCCCACCAGGTGTCGCCGGGCTCCGTCACCGCTCCTGTCGGAGCAGGCCCCGGCGGTCCCGAAGGCGGGCCGGCGCCGACCACGTAGAGGTCGTAGACGGCGCCGGGGATGCCGGTGCCCGGGGTGGCCGAGTTGAACTTGTGCGCCGCCACCGAGGCTTCGGCTTCGGCGTCGTCCACCGTCACCGTCGTGACCGGCGCCGGTGTGGTCGTCGTGCCGTCCAGCACGGTGGTGCAGTGCTCTGTGGTGTCGAGCACGTAGTTGGCCGGCGCCTGGTGCTCGACCACGCAGTAGGCGTAGTCGGGAAGCTGGAGCGGAAAGGCGGCGATGCCGGCGGCATCGGTTGTGGCCCGAGCCACCCACGTCTGCCCCGGCTCCACCGCGGCGTCGGCCGGGGGTGTCGGACCGTTCGGCCCGGTCCCGCCGTCCACCCGGTAGAGATCGAAGGTGGCGCCGGTGAGAATGAATGTCGGGTTGGCCGCGTCGACCTTTTTGGCGGCGACGGCCACGAACTCCCCGGGGTCGGTCACAGTGATTGGCTCGGCACCCTGGGTGTTGGTCGCCACGAAGCAGCCCGTGGCGCCGGCGGCCAGCCCTGATGGCGCCGACGCCTCCAGCCAGCAGTAGGGCTGGCCGGAGATGAGCACCGAAGCCGTCGTGCAGTTGCCGTTGGCGTCGGTGGTGCAGGTGGCCACCACCGGCCCGCCGTAGGAAGTCCCGGCGGTGACGTCGATGACCGCTCCGGCGAGGACCAACTGTGTCGGGTTCACCGATCCGGTGGCCACCTTGTGGAACGACGCCGGAACCAGCAGCGGATCGGTGAACGAGACAGTGGCGACAGCCGCCGGGTCCACGGTGACCGTCTGGGTGGGGGCGGGTGTCGGGAGGAAGTACCCGGTCGGCGCCGCGGTCTCGGTCACCTGGTAGTTCCCTGGCAGGAACCCGGTGCCGTCGTTCGGGGCCGGTGAGCAGGTGCCGGTGACCCCGGTCGTGCACGGTCCGAGGTCCACGCTGTATGTCCCGGACCCGGTCGGGTCGTAGCGGACGTCGAAGGTGGCCCCCGGCAGCGCGTCGCCGGTCGCCGCGTCGGTCTTGGAGACGATCAGCGAGCCGGGTTGGATGGCGTCGGCGGCCGACGCGGTCATGGTGGTGTGCCCGGCGGTGACCGCCACCGAGAACGATGTCACCGCGCTGTAGCCCGGCGGCACCGCGGTCTCGGTCAGGGTGTAGGTGCCGGGGACGAGGCCGGTCAGCGTGTTGGTCGTTCCTGTCGCCCCGACGGTGAGCGCTCCGACGGTTGTTGTCGACGGGGCCGGGCCGGTGACGGTGAAGACCGCCCCGGCCACCGCCCAGTAGGCCGTGTCGTTCCCGCTCTTGGTCAGGCGCAGGCTGCCCAGGAACTGGTCGGCGAAGGTGACGCTGGCCACCGCCGACGCGCCGGGGGAGATGAACACCGTCTGCACCGTGGCCGGGTTGAGCCAGTAGCCGGGCGGAGCGGCCGTCTCGGTGACCTGGTACCAGCCCGCCAGCCATCCGCCCGACGTGTTCTGCGTCGGGGGCTGGCACGTCCCCGCTGTGGTCGTCGTGCAGATGCCGAGGTCCTGGTCGTAGATCCCGTTGTTGGTGGTGCTGTACTTGAAGTCGAAGGTGGCCCCGGCCAACGGCTGGGAAGTCTCGGCATCGATCTTGGCTGCCCCCAGTTGGGCCGGCGTAATGAATTCGGCGTTGGGGCCGGTGAAACTAGCCACCGTGGTCTGGTTCGGATATACCGAAACGACCATTGGCGGGGCCAACTGGTAGCCCGGGGGTGCCGTAACCTCGACTACTGCGTACTGCACTCCTGTTGTCGTCGCTGTGAGTGTGATCGACGGACCGGCATTGCCTGTGCTGTTGGTCGTCAGGGTCTCCAAGACGTGGCCGAAGCCGTCTTTGATTTGGAACACCGCCCCGCCGGGTCCGTAGTAGGCGCCGTCGTTAACTGCCTTGGAGATCGAGATTCGTCCGGTCGCCGTGGAGGTTGTTGTCGCCAGCCCACCGAAGCTGGTGCCGAGCACCTCGCTGGCCCCCGACACCATCATCGCCTGGCCGCCCGAGCCGCCGGGTGCCCCGTAGGCCGGCGGGGCGGTCCCCACCGCGTCGCCCACCACATTGATGTTTTGGGCAGAGAACAACCCGCCCAACGCCGGCGGAACGCCGCTGATGTTCCAGACGAACGACAGTTGGCCGGCGGCGTTGGTTGTGCCGGCCAGCCAGACGAAGTTGCTGATCTGGTTGGCGCCGGGACCGCCGGTCGGAGGGGCGGTCAACTGCAGGCCGCCCACGCCGGCGCCGGTGGCGCTCCGGACGGTGATGGTCCCGGAGTAGTTGCGACCGACAGCGAAGACGGACCCGGACGGTGGTGTCATTGTGAGGCTGATGGTCCACGGCCCGGCGTAGGTGGTCATCCAGGCCGTGATCTGGGCCACCAGGGCGGCCGGGGCCCGACTCGACGGTGGGGTTGTACCTCCAGATGAGGTGTAGGCGATCTGGGCGATGGCGGCCACGGTTGTGTTGACCGGGTACCCGTTCCAGCCGGTGCCCTGGTAGCGCTCGGCGAAGTAGGCCAGGGCGGCCATCTGGCCGTTGGAGTAGACGCCGCTGCCGGGGTAGGGGATGGGGCTCCAGTGGGTTGTCGGCAGCTCGGTGGGCGACGCCGTCCCCGGGTCGATGCAGTAGGCGTACCCCGGCACCCCTGTGAGGACGTAGGCGCCGCCCCAGTGCTGGGTCGGCGACTGCGGGCCGATGCCGGGGCCGTAGCCGTTGCTGGCGGCAGCCGGACCGACGGGGGCCAACATCTGGGTGACCCCCACCGCGCCGGTGGCCGCCCCGAGGACCACCAGGACGGCGCCGACGGCGGCCAGGCCGCGCCGGTCGGTCCGGAGGCGCTGGCGGCGTGGCGGCCGGTGGGGGTTCGGGGATCGGTGTCGGGGCATGGGGCGCGGTGTCCTCCGGTGTGGTCCGGCCACCGGAGTACGTGGCGCGCCTCCCACCACCGCTCCTCCCATACCTCCCACCCCGAAAGAGGGCTGGTGGAAGACCTATTCGGGCGCCAACCGGCCGGTACGCTGTGGAGCGGTGCCCATCTCGACCCGGCTGCTGGACGACGACGAGGAGTTGTTGGTCGACCTGCGGCCGCACTGGGTGTTCATGTTGGGTCCGGCCGTGCTGACCGCCGTAGCCGTGGCGGTGGCCATCACCGTGGCCGTCCGGTTCCCGAACGCCCCGGTCGCGGTGGCCTGGGTGTTGGCAGCCATGGTGGCGGTACCGGCCGTCTGGCTGGCCGCCCGGGTGGTCCGCTGGTACGGCATCAGCCTGGTGGTGACCACCAACCGGTTGGTCTACCGGCGCGGCATCCTCGGCCGGGACCTGGTCCAGGTCCGGCTGCAGCGGATCACCGAGGTCCACTACACCCAGACCCTGCCGGACCGGATCATCGGCTCCGGCCGGCTGGTGGTGGAGCTGGCCGGAGAGAGCCCGATGGCGGTCGACGATGTCCGCCGCCCCCGGTCCCTGCAGCGGGTCATCAGCCGGCAGCTTGACGAACTGGCCTACGACCGTCCCCCTGCCGGGATGGCCCCCCCTGCCGGGATGGTCCCCCCTGGTGGGATGGTCCCGCCGGCCGCCGGGGTGATCCCTCCGGCCACCGACGTGCCGGCACGCCCCGTGGTCGTCCCCGAGCCGTTCACCCTGGCCGACACCCCGCCGCACGGCACCCCGGTGGTCCCACCCGGCGTGGCCACCACCCTGCCCAGTGCCCCCGCCGTCCCCTCCCTGTACGGGCCGTCCCCCACCCCGCCCCCCGCAGCCCAGCCGCCGGCCGCCCCGTCGGTGCCGGACCAGTTGATCCAACTGGACGACCTGCGACGGCGCGGGATCATCTCCGACGCCGAGTTCGAGGCCAAGAAGACCGAGCTGCTCAGTCGGCTCTGAGCTCCGGCGCTCCGGCCGGGGGTGGCGCCCGGCCGGCTACCGTGGTGGCGTGGCTCCCCTGACCCGGTACCGCTGTACGGCGTGTGGCAACCTCACCCGCTTCGACGTCACCACCACCCGGACCACCAAGGCGTTCAACCACTACACCGTCGGCGGCGACCTGGAGGTGGAGGACGAGCAGGTGCTGGCCGAGTCCGTCGACGACGTGTCCTGCCGGTGGTGCGGCCACGGCCGCGCCGTGGAGGTGCTGGCCGACGCCGCCGACCCGGCCGCCGACGAGCCCTCCCTGGTCCAGTAGCCGCCGTTCGGTGACTGGCGGTCGGGTGGCCGGCGGTCCGGTGAGCGCCGGGTGACTGCCGGCGGGCCTGCCGACCGGCCGCCGGTGCCGGCGTTGAAGGGGTTGGTGCCTGTACCCACCTACCGGGACCAGCCGGCCACCGTTGCCGCCGACCTGGCCGGTGTCGACCTGTCCGCCGCCCCCGTCCGGGTCCCGGTGCTCGGGACCGGCCGGTGGACCCTGCTGCTGTTCCTGTCCAGCGGCTGCTTCGGCTGCCGGGACATGTGGGACGCATTGGCCGATCCGGTGCGAGCCGGCCTGGCCACCGACGAACGGGTGGTGGCGGTCACCCATGGGCCCGACCACGAGGACGTCGTCGCCCTGGGCCGGTTGGCACCGGGTCCGACCGCCGGGGCCGGGTCGGGCGGAGCCGGTCCCGCCGAGGCCGGTCCCGCCGGAGCCGGGTCGGGCAGGGCTGGGTTGGGCCGCACCGGGTCCGCCGGCGGGACCCCAGCGGAGGACAGTCCGGTGGTCATGTCCGAGGCCGCGTGGTCGGCCTACCGGGTGCAGGGGCCGCCGTTCTTCGTGCTGGTCGACGGCACCGCCGACCGGGTGGTCACCGAGGGGGTGGCCTGGGGGGTGGGGCAGGTGGCCGACCACGTCCGGGCCGCCCGGGCAGCGCGGGCATCCCAGCCGCCCAGCAACTCCGGCGGCCCCGGCGGCTGCGGCGGCTGCGGCCCCGACAGCTCCGGCAGCCCCGGCAGCTCTGACGGGTCGGGCGTGCCTGCCGGGTAGGGGAGACGACGGAAGGAGCGGGATGGAGACGGAGCTGTTCGACGTCCACACCGGCGACCGCCGGGTCACCGACCTGACCGACCTGGTGGCCGGGTTCTGCCGGGGCCGCGGCGACGGCCTCTGCCACGTGTTCGCCCCCCACGCCACCGCCGGGTTGGGCCTGATGGAGCTGGGGTCGGGGTCCGAAGGGGATCTGTCGGAGCTGCTGGACCGGCTGCTGCCTCGGGACGACCGGTACCGGCACCGGCACGGGTCCGCCGGCCACGGCGCCGACCACCTGCTGCCGGTGATCGTCAGCCCGTCGCTGTCGCTGCCGGTGGCGGACGGCCGGCCGCTGCTGGGGACCTGGCAGTCGGTGGTGCTGGTGGACCTGAACGCCGACAACCCCCGGCGCCAGGTCCGCTGTTCGTGGATCCCGGCACCGGCGTGACCAGGGAGCCTCCTGCCCAACGGGGGGTTTTGCTACGAATTCGCTCGGGTCGCAACGTCCTCCTTTCCTGAGATATGTTTATCTGATAATGAGAACGTCTCCACCGAGCCTCCTGACGCTCTTCCGCTCGCAGGCCGAGCTGGAATTGCTGGGCGAGCTGTTCGTTGGCTCTGGCCGGCCGCGCAGCGTGTCGACATTGGCCCGCAGTGTCCGGGTGCCGGTGCCGACGGCCGCCCGGGAGCTGGCTCGGTTGGAAGAGGCGGGGATCGTCGTCACCCGTACCGAGGGTCGGAACAAGCTGGTGCAGGCCAACTGGGACCTGCCATGGGCGCTTGACCTTGCTCGGCTCCTCGACAAGACCATAGGCCCGAGGTCGCTGCTTGCCGAGGCCCTCCGGGGAGTGCGAGGGATCGAAGAGGCCTGGATCTTCGGATCGTGGGCGGCAAGATACAGCGGTGAGCCTGGCCAGGCTGTCCATGACATCGACGTGGTCCTGGTCGGCGATGACATCGACGTCCTGGCTGCCACGACGGCGGCTGACGACGTCAGCGAGCGCGTTGGCCTGGAGGTGACCCCGATCTACGTGAAGCCGAAGGATTGGAACGACCCGGGATCCGGGTCGTTCTTGGCGCGCCTGCGCGACCGGCCACTCGTGCAGCTCGACCTCGGAGATGTCGATGGTTGATCCGCCGGTTCCTGGTCCGGGGTCGAACGAGAACCAGTACAGGGACCAGCCACCTGGCTCACGGAAGGGTCCCGTCCGGCCGCCGGCCGGCGACCTCGCCCGGCAGGCCCAAGTGTGCCTGTGAATTGGGGACATCCCTGCCGGGACCGTCCGTGATACACCCTCCGTCCATGCTGTCCGGGACAACAGACAACGGAACATGCCTCCCGGAAGGGGACAGCAATGAGCACTCCCACCCTCACCGTCGACTGCGACCTGTGCGTCATGCAGGGGACCGACGCCTGCAACGACTGCGTGGTCACCTACCTGCTGGACCGCGAGCCCGATGACGCGGTGGTCATCGACGCCGACGAGGCCCGGGCCATGCGGATGCTGGAGCGGGCCGGCCTGCTGCCCAGCCTCCGCTTCGCGGGCCGGGCCGGCTGACCCACCCACCGGCCCGGCGGGCCCACCAGGGTGCGGCCGGTGAGGCGGCATCTGCTGGTCACCAACGACTTCCCACCGAAGGTGGGCGGCATCCAGTCGTACCTGTGGGAGCTGTGGAGCCGGCTGGACCCGGACAGCTTCGTGGTGCTGACCGCCAGCTCCCACCCGGACGCGGCGGCGTTCGACGCCGAGCAGGCGGCCCGGGGCATCCGCATCGAGAGGGTTCCCGGCCGCATCCTGTTCTTCCCGACCCCGGCCGCCCGGTCCCGGATCAGGGCGTTGGCCGACCGGGTGGGGGCCGGCCTGGTGGTCCTGGACCCGGCACTGCCGCTCGGGCTGCTGGGCCCCCGGCTGGGGCTGCCGTACGGGGTGGTGCTGCACGGGGCGGAGGTCACCGTGCCGGGCCGGGTGCCGGGCAGCCGGCAGGCCCTGGCCCGGGTGTTGGCGGGGGCGGCGGTGGCGGTGTCGGCCGGGGGCTACCCGGCGGCCGAGGCGGCCCGGGCGGCCGGGAGCAGGATGCCGCCGGTCGTGCAGGTGCCGCCGGGGGTGGACTGCGGGCGGTTCGTCCCCATGGAGGCGGCCGCCCGGCCGGCGGCCCGCCGACGACTGGGACTGCCGGAGGGGGGCCTGCTGGTGTCGAGCGTCAGCCGGCTGGTGCCCCGGAAGGGCATGGACGTCCTGGTGGAAGCGGCCCACCGCTTGGCCCCGGCGTTCCCGGACCTCACCGTGGCCATCGCCGGCGGTGGCCGTGACGCCGGCCGCCTGGCCGCCGAGGTGGATCGGACCGGGGCCCCGGTCCGGCTGCTCGGCCGGATCTCGGAGGACGACAAGGCCGACCTGCTGGCGGCCTCCGACCTGTTCGTCATGGCCTGCCGGTCCCGGTGGCTGGGGCTGGAGCAGGAGGGGTTCGGCATCGTGTTCCTGGAGGCCGCCGCTGCCGGGGTGCCGCAGGTGGCCGGGGCCTCCGGTGGTGCGGCGGAGGCGGTGGAGCAGGGGGTGACCGGGCTGGTGGTCGACCGTCCCGGCGATCCGGGGGCGGTGGCCGCGGCCATCCGCCGGCTGCTGGTGGACCCGGACCGGCGCGGCCGGATGGGACGGGACGCCAGGGCCCGGGCGGAGGCGTCGTTCGACTACGACCGGCTGGCCCCCAGGCTGGCCGAGGCCCTGGCCGAGGTGCAAGGCTGAGCCGCACATCGGGGACTTCCACGCCCCGGTGGGTATCGCCGCATATGGTGTGGCCCGATCGGGCCGCGAGGAGGTCGAGGTGGCGGAGCAGGCGACGGAGCACATGAGCGTGGCGGTGCCGCCGGAGCGGTGCTTCGCCGTCGTCGCCGACATCGAGCGGTACCCGGAGTGGGCGGCCGACATCAAAGAGGTCACCGTCCACGAGCGCGATCCGGACGGCCGGCCGTTGCTGGTCACCTTCCGGGCCGGCGCCTTCGGCCGCAGCACCAGCTACACCCTGGCCTACGACTACGCCGACGCCCCCCACACCCTGGCCTGGCGGCTGACCAAGGGGGACATCACCACCAAGCTGGACGGCAGCTACGTGTTCGATCCCGCCGACGGCGGCACCGACATCACCTACCACCTGGAGGTGGAGTTGCGGGTGCCCATCCCGGGGTTCATCAAGATGCGGGCCCAGAGCCGGATCATGTCCACCGCCCTGCGGGAGCTGAAGGCGAGGGTCGAGTCCGCGACGTGACCCCCGGCCCACCAGGGGGCACCGCTGTGGCCGGCATGGCGTTCGGCGTCGACATCGGTGGCACCAAGGTGCTCGGGGTGGCCGTCGACCAGGCCGACCGGGTGGTGGCCGAGGCGAGGGTGCCTACCCCGCAACGGGCGGCCCATCCGGACCGTCCGGCTCCCCAGCAGGTCGGCGCCGAGGTCGCCGACGCCGTCGCCGAGGTGGTGGCCGAGCTCGGCCGGGCGACGGGGCAATCCGGCGGCGTCCCGGTGGGGGTGGGGGCGCCCGGCATGGTGGACCGCCGGGGGGTGCTGCGGTTCGCCCCCAACCTGCCCGGCGCGGCCGGCGCCGACGTCCGCTCCCTGGTGGCCGGCCGTCTGGGGGCGGCGGCCCTGGTGGTGGACAACGATGCCAACTTCGCCGCCGTGGCCGAGCACCGGCTGGGAGCCGCCCGGGGGGCGGTCCACGCCCTGGTGGTCACCCTGGGCACCGGCATCGGCGGCGGACTGGTCCAGCACGGCCGGCTGCAGGTGGGCCGGTCCGGGTTCGCCGGGGAGATCGGCCACATGATCGTGGACCCCACCGGGCCGCCCTGCCCGTGCGGGCAACGGGGATGCTGGGAGCGGTACGCCTCCGGCGACGGCCTGGGCCGGCTGGCCCGGGAGGCCGCCTACGCCGGCAGGCTGCACGGGGTGGTCGGGGTGGCCGGCGGCGACCCGGAGCTGGTCCGCGGTGAGCACGTCACCGGGGCCGCCCGAGACGGTGACCGCGGCGCCCTGGCCGTCCTGGAGGACCTGGGTTGGTGGGTGGCCCTGGGCCTGGCCAACCTGACCGCGGTGCTGGACCCCGAGTGCATCGTCCTCGGCGGCGGCCTGGTCGCCGCCGGCGACCTGCTGCTGGGGCCCACCCGCCGGGCGTTCGCCGGCCTGGTCGAGGGCGGCACCGCCCGCCCCGACGTCGCCATCGTCGCCGCCGCTCTCGGCGAGCGGGCCGGCGCCGTCGGGGCCGCCCTGGCCGCCCGGGACGGCGGTGCCCGGTGATCAGGCTGGGCGTGGTGCTGCCCAGCTTCCGGGACACCGCGACGGAGGCCCTGGCGGTGGCCGCCGAGGCCGACCGGGTCGGGGTGGACGGGGTGTTCTGCTACGACCACCTCTGGCCGATGGGCCGCCCCGACCGCCCGGCGCTGGCGCCGTTCCCGCTGCTGGCCGGCATCGCCACCGCCACCGACCGAGTGGCGGTCGGGCCGCTGGTGGCCCGGATCGGGATGGTCCCCGACGAGGTGCTGCTGGCCGAGCTCGCCGCCCTGGACGCCCTGGCGCCGGGCCGGGTGGTGGCCGCCCTGGGTACCGGCGACCGGTTGAGCGCGGCCGAGAACCTGGCCTACGGGCTGCCGTTCGGGCCGGCCGAGGAGCGCCGGGAGCACCTCCGCCGGTGCGTCCGGGTGTTGCGGGACCGCGGCCTCCCGGTATGGGTCGGCGGCGGCGCCCCGGCCACGGCCGCCCTGGCCGAGGAGGAGGGGGCGGCGGTCAACCTGTGGGGGGCGACCGTCGAGGCCGTGGCCGCCCAGGCCGCCCGGTCCGAGGTGACCTGGGCCGGCACCGCGCCGGTGGGCCCCACCGGGGACGTCGACGGCGGCCTGGTGGCCGACTGGATCGCCCGGCTGGCCCGGGCCGGGGCCACCTGGGCGGTGTTCGGCTGGCCGGTCCCCCTGGACGTCCTGGCGGCCGCCCGGCCCTGACCGCCGCCGGTGGCCCTGACCGCCGCCCGCGGCCCTGACGGTTGCCGGCGGGGTGCCGGCCCGGCGGTACCCTGGGGCATGGAGTTCCGCCGGATCAACGGGCTGCCGCCCTACGTGTTCGCCACCATCAACGAACTGAAGTTGGAGGCCCGCCGAGCCGGCCGGGACGTCGTCGACCTCGGCTTCGGCAACCCCGACCTGCCGTCGCCGGAGGTGGCGGTGGAGAAGCTGGCCGAGGCCGCCCACAACCCCCGGAACCACCGGTACTCGGCGTCCAAGGGCATCCCGAAGCTGCGGCAGGCCATCACCGACCTGTACTTCCGCAAGTTCCGCGTCGAGCTGGACCCCGACCGCGAGGTGGTGACCACCATCGGGGCCAAGGAGGGCCTGTCCCACCTGATGTGGGTGCTGGTCGGCCCCGGCGACACCGCCTTCGTGCCGTCGCCGTCGTACCCCATCCACATCTACGCCCCCCTGTTCGCCGGCGGCGACATCCGGCAGATCCCCCTGGAGGGCCCGACGGCCGGCTACGGCGCGACGGACGGGGCGCTCGACAGCGAGGAGGCCGGCGGGGTGCCCAGCCCGGGGGAGACGTTCTTCGACTCGCTGATGGAGACCTGGGAGTCGACCTGGCCGAAGCCACGGGTGATCGTGCTGTCGTTCCCGCACAATCCCACCACGGCCTGCGTGGACTACGCCTTCATGGAGCGGCTGGTGGCGTTCGCCCGGGAGCACGAGGTGGTGCTGGTGCACGACTTCGCCTACGCCGACATCGGCTTCGATGGGTACGACCCGCCGTCCATCCTGCAGGTCCCCGGGGCCAAGGAGGTGGCGGTGGAGCTGTACACCCTGACCAAGTCGTTCTCCATGGCCGGCTGGCGGGTGGGGTTCATGGTGGGCAACGCCGACATCATCCAGGCCCTGACCAAGCTGAAGAGCTACCTGGACTACGGCACCTTCCAGCCCATCCAGATCGCGGCCATCGTGGCCATGAACGAGGCTCCGGAGTACCCGAAGGAGATCCGGGAGATCTACCAGGCCCGCCGCAACGCGCTCTGCGACGGCCTGAACCGGATCGGCTGGCACGTGGTGCCGCCGAAGGGGACCATGTTCGTGTGGGCCCCCATCCCGGAGCCCTACCGCGAGATGGGGTCTCTGGAGTTCTCCAAGCTGCTGGTCCGCGACGCCGAGGTGGCCACCTCGCCTGGGGTCGGGTTCGGCCCCGGTGGGGACGGCCACGTTCGGTTCGCCCTGATCGAGAACGAGCAGCGCACCGGCCAGGCCGTCCGGAACCTGCGGCGGGCCCTCACCAAGCTCAGCTAACCGCCCCGGGGGCCTATGTGCCGGAGGTCCCCTGGGTCCCGGTGGCCGCGGCGGTTGTCGGCCCGGTTGTGGCCCCCTCCCGGGACACCGTCCGCGGCAGCACCTTGACCAACCGGTAGCCGCCGTGGCCGTTCATGGCCACCAGCCAGATCGGTTGCACCGGGTTGTGGTCGGCGGTGAACTGGAACAGCCCCTGCGGGGTGACCGCCTTGACCGAGGCCAGCGACGCCTTCAGCTTGGCCCGGTCGGCGGCCACCGACCGGAAGCCGAGGTCGGCGGCTCCGGCGGCGTCGGCCAGCAGTCGGACGCCGGTGTAGGCCAACGCCGAGAACTGGTCCGGGGCCTTGCCGTAGCGGGCCTCGTAGGCGGCCACGAACGCCCGGTTGGCCGCGGAGGGGCTGCCGAGGAACCACCCCGCCGCGCTCCGGGCCCCCAGGCTGGCCTCACCGGCGGTGGTGCCGGCCACCGGGCTGTTGAAGGCGTTGCCCCCCAGGATCTGCCCGGTGAAGCCCTGGGCCCGCAGGCTCGTCATGATGTGCCCGTCGGCCACCGCGGACGACGCGGTGATGACCACCACTGTGGGGTCGCCGGCCAGCGCGGTGCCGACCGGCCCATCTGGCTGTGTGGGGTCGGTGACCATCACCGAGCCCAGCACCTGCACCCCGGCCGCGGCCAGCGCCTGGGCGGCGATCTGGGCGCTGCTCGCCCCGTAGGCGTCGCCGCCGGGGTAGATCACCGACGCCCGGGCCGGTGAGGCGGTGGCGACGTAGGTGTCGATGCCGGCGGGCAGCATGACGGCCTCGCCGAGGGAGTCACGGAAGATCCAGTTGCACGGGTACGCGCACTGGCCCACGATGCCCGGCCCGGTGTTGCTGACCGCCAGCACCGGCGTCCGTAGCTGGTCCGCCAGCGGATCGGCGACGGCGGCCGAGTTGGAGAAGGTGGGGCCGAGCACCGCCAGCACCTTGTCGTCGCTGATCAGCGTCCGCATCCGGACGCCCGAGGTGGCCGCGTCCGAGTTGTCGTTGCGCACCGTCAGCCGGACCTTGGCTCCGTGGACGCCGCCGGACGCGTTGATCTGGGCCACCGCCAGCCGGGCCCCGGCGGTCTGCTCCGGGCCGTACGGGGCGCCGATGCCGGTGGTGGAGAAGATGGCCCCCAGCCGGATGATCCGGCCGGCCCACCGGTCCCCACCGGAAGCACCGGCCGGGGCAGCGGTGGGCAGCACCACCGAGGCGGTGGCCACGACGACGGCTGCCATGACCGTCAGAGCGGTGGCCAAGGTGGTGGTCACCGCAGTGGCCGGGGTGGTGGCCAACAGCGAGGACGGGCCGGCCAGGACCGGGCGGCGACGGGCGGGCTGGGCGTTGGGCATCGGGACATGCTGGTCGTCGGTGCACCGCCGGGGCAAATACCGCCCGGGCAAATACCGACGGCAAATACCGGCGGCTCCCGGCCAGCGACGCCGTTGGACCTGCTACGGCAGCCCGGCCCCGGGCACGTCCACCCGGGCACGCTCGATACGGGCATGCGGGCCGACGGGTGATCGGCCGATGGCCATGGCCCTGGGTGGGGTCGTACGGTATGGGCATGGGGGGGTGGGGTCGCCGACGGGCGACGAAGAAGGCCGAGCAGGCGGAAGCACGGGCGGCCACCCTTCTGGAGGGAGTCCGGGAGTGGGAATGGTTGGTGGCCAATTCGACCGTGCCCGTTCCGGAGCGCCACCAGATGAGCCTGGGTTGGGTGGTGTCGGCCAGGGCGGTCAGGGGAGGAGTCCAGGCGGTGGTCGACTGGCACGGCGCCGGGTGGAGGAGCCGCGCCTGGCTGGCTGGATGCCGGATGTACCCGGGGTGTTGGCTACACGTCAGGGGAACGCTCCTGCCGGGTGACGACGATCCTTGGTACTTCCATCACAACTGGGACGAACCGTGGTCGTGTCACCGGCCGGGTCTGTCACAAGCGGCGGCGGCCTATCAGGCCGCCATGGCGCAGGCGGCCGCCTATCGGGCCAAGGCCGCTCGCTGAGCGGCGAGCTACGGCAGCCCGGCCCCGGGCACGTCCACCCGGGCACGCTCGATCCGGCCGTGCCGGGCCGACGAGGCGTCCCGCTCGGCGCTGGACGGGGCGGTGACGCAGTACAGGGTGTGGCGGTCGTCGCCGCCGAGCATGCAGGCGAAGCACCGCTGGCTGGTGGTGACCCGGTCCAGCTCGTGGCCGCCCTCGGCGAACCGGCGGCAGTCGTTGCCGAGGGCGTTGGCCACCCAGATGCAGCCCTCCGCGTCCAGGCAGATGCCGTCGGGGGCGCAGTCACCGAGGTGGGCCCACAGCCGCCGGTTGGACAGGGTGCCGTCGGCGGCGACGTCGAAGGCGGTCAGCCGGAGGGCGAAGGACTCGGCCACCACCAGGGTGCGGCCGTCGGGGGACAGGACGGCGCCGTTCGGGAACGACAGGTCGGCGGCGGCCTCCACCGAGGCGCCGTCGGGGTCGACACGGACGAGGGAGGCCCGGGCGAACTCGGCCTGCCCGTCACCGAAGGCGTAGTAGTCGAACCCGAAGTTGCCGACGTAGGCCCGGCCGGCGGCGTCCACCACCATGTCGTTGCCGTGGTGGGTGGCCCACGGGCGCAGGTCGCCGTGCCGGACCACCGACCCGTCGGGCTCCCGGCGGAGCACCACCCGGTCCTCCATGGACACGACCAGCAGCCGGCCGTCGGGCAGCCAGCCGAGGCCGGAGGGCCGCCCCGGCACCGCCACCTCGGAGCGGCGGGTCCCGTCCTCGGCCACGGACAGGACGGCCCGTTCGAAGAAGTCGGAGTACCACAGCCGGCCGTCGTGCCACCGGGGGCCCTCCCCGAAGTACAGGCCGTCCACGAACCGTTCCGCCGTCCAGGTGGTCATCGGTGCAGTTGACCACACCGCGTCGTCGCCCGCCGGCGTCGCGGCGGCCCGAGGGAGGTACCGTACGGAGGTGGTCTACTGGGTGACGAAGGCCATCCTCACCCCTATCTTCCTGCTGCTCTGGCGGGTGAGGGTGGAGGGCAGGGAGCACCTGCCCCGGCACGGCCCCGCGGTGCTGGCGGCCAACCACCAGTCGTTCTGCGACTCCTTCTTCATCCCCCTGGTGACCCGGCGGCGGGTCACCTTCCTGGCCAAGGCGGAGTACTTCGACTCACCGAAGACGGCCTGGTTCTTCCGGGCGGCCGGCCAGATCCCGATCCGCCGGGGCGGCGGCCCGGTGTCGGAGCGGGCGCTGCTGACCGCCCAGGAGGTGTTGGCCAAGGGGCACCTGCTGGCGCTGTACCCCGAGGGGACCCGGTCCCACGACGAGTTCGTCCACCGCGGCCGCACCGGGGTGGCCCGGCTGTCCAGGGAGGGCGGGGTGGACGTCGTCCCGGTCGGGGTGTCCGGCACCGAGGCGGTGCAGCCGGTCGGGTCCAACCGGCTGCGGCCGTTCAAGACGGTCACCGTCCGGTTCGGGCCGCCGATGCGGATGGAGGCGGCCGCCGACCCCGAGGACCCGATGGCCGACCACGACCACACCGCGTGCCGCGAGTTCACCGACTCCCTGATGCGGGAGATCGCCCGGCTGTCGGGGCGGCCGTACGTGGACGAGTACGTCCCCAAGGGCGACCCGGTCGGCTGACGGTGACGGCCGGTCGGCTGGCTGGCCGGTCGGCTGGCCCGGCCCGCGATGGGCCGTAACCCGCTCGAAACCGGCCGTTCACGCGGCCGGTCTAGCCTGGTGGGCGTGGACCGGTACGTCGTGCGCATCCGCCTGCTCGACCGCCCCGGGGCCCTCGGACAGGTGGCCAGCCGCATCGGCGCGGTCGGCGGGGACATCGTGGCCATCGACATCGTCCATCGGGCCGAGGGGGAGGTCATCGACGAGTTCGTCGTCGAGCTGGCCGGCGACCACCTGGTGGAGCTGCTGCGCAGCGAGATCCACGAGGTCGACGGGGTCCGGGTCGAAGACGTCCGTCGGGTCGACCACGAGACGGCCGCGGCTGACGAGCCGTGAGGGACGGGCGGTGACGGGCCGGCCGTAAGGGCGGCCGTACGGGGCGGCCCGTACGGGCGAGCGGGCCGGAGGGGCGGGCGGTGACGGACCGGACGGGGCGGATCAGGCGGACCAGGAGCGGGACCGTTGGACCGCCCGGAGCCAGGGGCCGTACGCCAGGTCGGCCAGCTCCCGGTCGACCGCCGGCCGTTTCTCCACCTCCGGCCGCCACCGGGTGGCCAGGTCGTCGAGCGATCCCCAGACCCCCTCGGCCAGGCCGGCCAGGGTGGCCGCACCGAGCGCCGTGGACTCCACCGACCGCGGCCGCACCACCGGCACCTGCGCCTGGTCGGCCTGCAGTTGCAGCAGCAGGTCCATCGCGGCTGCCCCGCCGTCCGCCCGCAACTGCCGCAACGGCTGCCCGGTGGCCGCCACCATGGCGTCCACCATGTCCCTGACCTGGAACGCCATGGCCTCCACGGTGGCCCGGGCCAGTTGGGCCCGTCCGGCGCCGCGGGTCAGGCCGGTGACGGTGCCCCGAGCCCTGGGGTCCCACCAGGGGCTGCCCAGCCCGGTGAACGCCGGTACCACGGTCACCCCGCCGCTGTCCGCGACCGACGCCGCCAACGGCTCGAGGTCCTCGGCGCGGTCGATGAGCCCCAGCCCGTCCCGCAGCCACTGCACCGCGGCCCCTGACGCGAACGTGGACCCCTCCAGGGCGTAGGTGAACGGCGGGGCGTCGCCGGCGTGGTCGCCGAGGTCCCAGCCGACGGTGACCAGGAGGCCGTCCGGCGGCGGCGGGGCGGTGGGCCCGGCGTTGGCCAGCACGAAGCTGCCGGTGCCGTAGGTGACCTTGGCCATGCCGGGGTCGAAGCAGGCCTGGCCGAACAGGGCGGCCTGCTGGTCGCCGGCCATGCCGCCGATGGGGACCCCGCCGAGCAGGCGGCCGGCGGTGCCGACCGCGGCCGGATCGACGGTGCCGAACCGGCCACAGCACGGCCGGACCTCGGCCAGGGCGGCCGGGGGGACCCCGAACAGGTCGCACAGCTCCGCCGACCACCGCCGCTGGTGGATGTCGTACAGCAGGGTCCGGGAGGCGTTGGCGGGGTCGGTGGCGTGCACCCCGCCGTCCGGCCCGCCGGTCAGGTTCCACAGCACCCAACTATCGACGGTGCCGAGGGCCAGGTGGGTCCCGGCCCCGGCGGCGTCGGCCAGGCCGCCGTCGGTGAGCAGCCAGCCGTACTTGGTGGCGGAGAAGTACGGGTCCAGCACCAGCCCGGTCCGGGCCCGGACGGTGGGGAGGTGGCCGGCGTCGACCAGCCGTTCGCAGCGGTCCGCGGTCCGGCGGTCCTGCCACACCACCGCCGGGGCCAGCGGCCGGCCGCTGCGGCGGTCCCAGGCCACGGCGGTCTCCCGCTGGTTGGTGATGCCGACGGCGGCCACCGCCGTGCCGGTCCCGGCCAGCCGCCCGGCCACCTCGTCCAGGGTGGCCCGGACGGCGTCCCAGATGGCCGCCGGGTCGTGCTCCACCCACCCCGGCCGCGGGAACGACTGGGCCAGCTCCCGGTAGGCCAGGTCGGTGACGGTCCCGGTCTCGTCCACCACCAGGGCCCGCACCCCGGTGGTGCCGGCGTCGACGGCCACCACGCATCCCACGGGGCCGCACGCTACCGGGCCCGGCAGGGTGCAAACCATCGCGAACGGCCTCCGACCTGGGCCGGCGCGGCCCGAGGGTCCGTTGACAATGGCGTAACTACAGTGGTGTAATGAAACCCCAGCATCTCGTGCCTCGGGGTTTCCAGCACCACAAGATCTTGTGGTCTGCGGTTGTACCGTAATGACCGAGGCCACACCGCCAGCGAGGAGTCAGGACATGGCAATCGCCCCCCAGCGGGCCGGTATCGGCATCCGGCGTCACTTCACCACCGACGGGGTCCACCCCTACGACGAGGTCCGCTGGGAACGCCGGGACGCCCGGATCACCAACTACCGGGACGGCTCGGTGGCCTTCGAGCAACTGGGTGTCGAGGTGCCCGAGTCCTGGAGCCTGAACGCCACCAACATCCTGGCCCAGAAGTACTTCCGGGGCACCATGGGCACCGAGGAGCGGGAGTGGTCCCTGAAGCAGGTGGCCGACCGGGTGGTCGACACCCTGACCGCCTGGGGGGTCAAGGACGGCTACTTCGCCGACGACGCCGAGGCCGAGATCTTCCGGGACGAGCTGAAGCACCTCATCATCCACCAGAAGGCCGCCTTCAACTCGCCGGTGTGGTTCAACATCGGGGTCAGCGGGGTGCCCCAGCAGGGGTCGGCCTGCTTCATCCTGTCCGTCGAGGACTCGATGGACTCCATCCTGAACTGGTACACGGAGGAAGGGATCATCTTCAAGGGTGGCTCCGGCGCCGGGGTCAACCTGTCCCGCATCCGGTCGTCCCACGAGCTGCTGAAGGGCGGCGGCACCGCGTCGGGGCCGGTCAGCTTCATGCGCGGCGCCGACGCCTCCGCCGGCACCATCAAGTCCGGCGGCAAGACCCGCCGGGCCGCCAAGATGGTCATCCTCGACGCCGACCACCCCGACGTCGAGGACTTCATCTGGTGCAAGGCCATCGAGGAGCGCAAGGCCCGGGTGCTCCGGGACGCCGGGTTCGACATGGACCTGGACGGCGCCGACAGCCACTCCACCCAGTACCAGAACGCCAACAACTCGGTGCGGGTCACCGACGAGTTCATGCAGGCCGTCCTGGACGACGCCGACTGGGCCCTGATCGCCCGGACCGACGGCTCCGTGGCGCGGACCGTCCGGGCCAGGGACCTGTTCCGCCAGATCGCCCACGCCGCCTGGGAGTGCGCCGACCCCGGCATGCAGTTCGACACCACCATCAACGAGTGGCACACCGCCCCCAACACCGGCCGCATCAACGGCAGTAACCCCTGCAGTGAGTACATGCACCTCGACAACTCCGCGTGCAATCTGGCCAGCCTGAACCTGCTCAAGTTCCTGGACGACGACGGCAGCTTCGACGTCGCCGGCTTCAAGGCGGCGGTGGCCGTGCTGTTCACCGGGCAGGAGATCATCGTCGGCAACGCGGACTACCCGACGGAGAAGATCGCCGAGAACTCCCGTCGGTTCCGGGAGCTGGGCATCGGCTACGCCAACCTGGGCGCCCTGCTGATGGCCAACGGCCTGCCGTACGACTCCGACGCCGGCCGGGCCTGGGCCGGGGCGATCACCGCCCTGATGACCGGCCACGCCTATGCCACCTCGGCCCGCATCGCCGGCCGCATGGGCCCGTTCGCCGGGTACTACGAGAACGCCGAGCCCATGGTCAACGTGCTCCGCAAGCACCAGGGGGAGGCGTCGAAGATCGACGAGGAGCTGGTGCCGCCGGACCTGCTGTCGTCGGCCCAGGAGGCCTGGGACGAGGCGGTGGAGCTGGCCGAGCAGTTCGGGGTCCGCAACTCCCAGGCTTCGGTGCTGGCCCCCACCGGCACCATCGGGCTGCTGATGGACTGCGACACCACCGGGGTGGAGCCGGACCTGGGCCTGGTGAAGACCAAGAAGCTGGTCGGCGGCGGCACCATGTCGATCGTCAACCAGACCGTCCCCCGGGCCCTCGCCCAGCTTGGCTACGGCCCGGAGCAGGTGCAGGAGGTGGTGGCGTACATCGACGAGCACAAGACCATCGTCGGGGCCCCGCACCTGCAGGCCGACCACCTGCCGGTGTTCGCCTGCTCGATGGGGGACAACACCATCCACTACTCCGGCCACGTCCGCATGATGGGGGCCGTCCAGCCGTTCATCAGCGGGGCCATCTCCAAGACGGTGAACATGCCCGAGGACGCCACCGTGGAGGACATCGAGCAGCTCCACATCGACGCCTGGCGGTTGGGCATCAAGGCGGTGGCCATCTACCGGGACAACTGCAAGGTGGCCCAGCCGCTGTCCACCACCAAGAAGGAAGGCACCGTCGTGGACGGCGGTGACGACGCCCCTCCGGGGTCCGAGGCCGAGGCCAAGGACCGGGAGGTCACCGCCCGCATCGCCGAGCTGGAGGCCGCCCTGCTCCACGAGCGGCAGCGGCAGGCCCAGCCGGTGGTGGTCGGGGCCGTACGCGAGCGGCTGCCCCGCCGGCGGCGCTCCAACACCTTCGCCTTCCAGGTGGCCGACTGCGAGGGGTACGTGACCGTCGGCGAGTACGAGGACGGGCGGCCCGGTGAGGTGTTCATCAAGGTGTCCAAGCAGGGTTCCACCCTGGCCGGCATCATGGACGCCTTCGCCATCGCGGTCAGCCTGGGCCTGCAGCACGGCGTACCGCTCGCCACCTACGTGCGCAAGTACACCAACATGCGCTTCGAGCCGGCCGGTATGACCGACGACCCGGATCTGCGCATCGCCCAGTCGCTGGTGGACTACATCTTCCGGCGGCTGGCCGTCGACTACCTGCCCTACGAGGACCGGGTGGAGTTGGGCGTGCTCACCTCACAGGAGCGGACCCAGATGACCCTTCCCGGCCTGGAGGAGGCCACCACCCGGAACGCCCCGCTCGACGCTGGCCCGGTGCCGGTGGTCGACGAGGCGGCAGGTCAAGAGCCGCTGGTCGTGGAGCACCACTCGGCGGTCGAGTTCCGCAAGCCCGGGGTGGTGGAGTCCGATGCTCCCTACTGCTTCCAGTGCGGGGTGCAGATGCAGCGGGCGGGGAGTTGTCATGCCTGTCCGTCCTGTGGCACGACCAGCGGCTGCTCCTGATGGATGGATGGTGGATGGATGGTGGATGGACGTCAGCCGGA
>DASZUK010000004.1:0-70175 GCA_035547695.1 Acidimicrobiales bacterium | reverse complement strand
AAGAACAGGTCCACCCCCAGGTAGCCCCCCGACATCCAGCCGAACCCCAGGTGGTAGGCCAGGACCCCGGCCACGGCCAGGGCCCGCAGGCCGTCGAGGGCCGGCAGGTACTGCCCGGTGACCGCCAGGGGGGCGTCGTGGGACGGGAGAGGGACGGGCCGGGCCCTCCTTCGCCCGGCCCCTCCCCACCGGGCCCCTCCCCTGCGGGCCCCTCCCCTGCGGGCATGGCGGGCCCGGGGCGGGGCGGGGGGCGGGGGGAGGGTGGTGGCGCCCGATCGGACACGGCTCCCCGTTTGGCTACCCCCCGCTGCGTCCCCGCCCGTCGCCCGGGCAGTGCCCGTCGCCTGATCGGTGGATGTACGCAAGCGGCGTGCAGCTTACGGCAACCGAGCAGCCCTGGTTGTGGGTCCAGTGGTCGTGGGTTCAGTGGTCGACGGGCACGTAGAAGAACCCTGGCCCACCCCGCTTTTCACGCCCCGCCTTGAGAAGTCCCTGATCCTCAAGGCGACCGAGAAGGGTATTGACCCGAGGTTGGCTCAGGCTGGTGAGCGTCCGCACTTCGGCGTTCGCGAGCCGTCCTCGAGCGCTGGCCCAATCCAGGATCATCTTCGAACGACCTGGCTCCGTGGCCAGCGACCCCATCCGGTGCGCGAGCATCGAACGGGCCTTCGGGCTCAGGCAGTAGGCGATGGGCTGGCCGGCCGGTACGCCTTGGATCGGGATCAACATCGGAGAGCCGTCCACCCTGGTGGCCACCACCCGACGGAGCGAGTGATCCGCCTCCATCAACGGACGCTGCAGCACCGGCATAGCCCGCTGCGCATCGACCCAACCATGCTCGGTCAGGCGCGAAAGGAGGAGGAGTCCGTCGAGGTCGTCCCGCAAAGGCGGCTCCGCCCGTTGAAGGAACGCCATGAGCTCTTGGTCGGGCTGCCCACCGATGAGGCCGACGCGCACATAGGGGCCCGCCATCTCGGATATCTCGGGCTCGGGCAGCCCAACCGCCAACAGGTCACCGACCATACGATCCACGCCGATCCCCTCGCGCTCGGCCAGCCGGAGCTTGGCCACCGTTTCGGCCAGGCTCCGGTACCTGGGGACCGCGGGATGCGTGATGATGTTCGTTGGGTTGACCCCGCCGATGAACCCACCGGGCGAGGTGACGGCCAGGACGTCGCCGACATGTTCGACCACCGTCGGGTGGGGTGAAGCCCAGTCACGGTGGACCACGCCGTTGACGATCGCCTCACGAGCCGCTCGTTGAGGCACCGCCCGGAGCTGGCCATGCACGAAGCCATCGGGGAGATGAATGATCCGGTTGGCCGCCTGGGTGGCCTTGTCGACCGCGTCGATCTGGAGGAGCAATGGGCCGCTGCCCCTGAACCGGACCACGCTGTCGCCGCCCGGAAGGTCGCGACGGATGTAGTCGATGCCATCCTCCGGGGTGCCGACGAAGAGGAGCGAGCCGGCGTTCGTGAGCGAGCCCGCACCGTCGACCAGATGAAGCCGTCTCAGAAGATCGGCATCGGTGGCGGCCGCCAACTCCAGGGAGGTCTCGTCCCCGGCCGTCCGAAGGTACCGGCGAGCGGCCGCCAACGCCTCGCCGTCGACGTCCTCGATCCGGTGGCCCGAGGGAGACGCCGACCAATCGAACCGTTGATGATCGAGCATGCCGGAATGCCAGGAGGCTGCGTCCACCTCTTCGCAGTTCTTGCCGACTCGCCACCGGATCCTGCCCCGATGGCGGATCGGTTCGACAGCTTGCGGTGCGGTCAAGACCAGCAGGCGCGTGCCCCTGAAGTCCACGGGACGGATGACGACGGCGAGGCCCTTCCCGGTGAGCTCGAAGATGCGATGCCGAAGCCAATCGCCATCCAACTCCGTGCCGATCACCTGGCCGTCATCGGCGACGCCGAGAACGACCGCTCCTCCGCCGGGGGTATTGGCCATGCAGGCCAGCTCCTCCGCGAGGTACTCGGCCGCCACCGGGTTCTCGGTCGAGCCGGGAAGAACGGCGCCTCCGATGCCTCGCCGGCCCGGCTCCTCTTTGAAATCGACCTGGCTCACTTCGATGTCAGCGGGAACCGCGCCGGCGTCCAGGCGCTGGAGGAGGTCTTCTACCTGCGTCTCGACCGGGTCCGGGCCGAGGAATCTAAAAGCCATCCGCCCCAACGCCTCCGGCAGTTATAGTTTCTCTGGCGAAAGTATAAGCTGCCGTACCGATTGGGACCGATCGGGCCCGGTGCCGGCCGGCCGGGTCAGATCGTCCCGACGCCAGCCCTTTCGATCCAGGCGGTGGCCGGCGGCCGGTCGTCGAGGTCGAGGTCGGCGCCGTCGGCCGAGCCGGGCCCGATCGTGACGTCCACGGCGAGCACCTCGCGGGCGATGGCGTCGAACATCGGCGCCAGGTCGTCCAGGCCGGTCAGCCACAGCCGGATCCGGTCGGACACGTCCAGGCCGGTCGACTTCCGCAGGTCCTGCACCAGCCGGACCACCTCCCGGGCGGTGCCGCGGCGGCGGAGGTCGTCGTCCAGGTTCAGGTCCAGGGCGACCACCTCCCCGCCCTCACGGGAGACCGCGAAGCCGGGCTGGCCCTGCACCCGCAGGTCGACGTCGCCGGGGCCCAGCTCGACGGGGCCGTCGGGAAGGTCGACGGCGACGGTGCCGCCGGCCTCCAGGGTGGCCGCGGCGGCCGCGGCGTCGATCGTGGCCAGGGCCGGTCGGAGCTCCTTGACGGCCTTGCCCAGCCGCGGCCCCAGGACCTTGAAGTTGGGGACCAGCTCGAAGGTGAGGACGTCGCCGAGCTCTTCGGCCAGCACCACCCGGTCCACGTTGAGCTCGTCGGCCACCACCCCCACCAACCATGGCGCATCCAGCAGCGGGGGGGCGCCGGGGGGGAGGAACACCAGGGCCCGGGCCAGGGGCTGGCGGACCTTGACGCCGGCCTCCCCCCGGGCCGCCCGGCCCAACGAGGTCAGCCGCCGGGCCACCCCCATCTGGGCCTCCAGGGCCGGATCGACGTCGGCCGCCCAGTCGGCGGGGTCCGGCCAGTCGGCCAGGTGCACCGACTGGTCCTCCGCCCCGCCGGTGAGGTCCCGCCAGAGGCGGTCGGCCACGAACGGGCACAGCGGCGCCATCAGCACCGACAGGGTCACCAGCGCGTCGTGCAGGGTGGCCTGGGCGGCCAGGGAGTCCCCGGGGGGCGCGTCGGGGTCGGTGCGCCAGAACCGGCGGCGGCTGCGGCGGACGTACCAGTTGGACAGGTCGTCGACCAGCCGGGCCACCGACGACGCGGCGTCGAGGGGCTCGTAGGCGTCCAGGGCCACGGTGACCTCGGCCACGGTGGAGGCCAGCCGGGACCGGGCCCAGCGGTCCAGCACCGGGCGGTCCGCCGGGGCCGGGACGGCGTCGTCGGCCGGGTCGAACCCGTTGAGGGAGGCGTACGTGGTGAAGAAGCTGACGGTGTTCCACAGCGTCAGCAGGGTGTCCCGCAGGGAGGTGTCGATGGCCCCCATGCTGACCCTGGTCGGCGTCCACGGGGACCCCTGGCTGAACATCCACCACCGCAGCGGGTCGGCCCCGCGGGTGTCCAGGATCTCCCACGGGTCGATGACGTTGCCGATGGACTTCGACATCTTCCTGCCGTCGGCGTCCACGATGTGGCCGAGGCACATGACGTGCCGGTACGGGGCCGCCGCCCCGTGCTCCTCCGGCCGCCGCACCAGGGTGTTGACGGCCAGCAGCGAGTAGAACCAGCCCCGGGTCTGGTCGATGGCCTCGGTGATGAAGTCGGCCGGGTACGACCCCTCGAACGCCTGCCGGGAGCCCGGCAGGTGGGGGTAGCCCACCTGGGCGGACGGCATGGACCCGGAGTCGAACCAGGCGTCGATCACCGGCTCCACCCGGCGGGCCATCGGCACGCTCGACGGATCGCCGCCTGTCGACCCGGCCGGCAGGCCGGCTGCGGCGGCATCGGCCGGCAGGCCGCCGGCAATGCCCCCGCAGTCGGGGCAGGGGAACACCACCTCGTCGATGGCCGGCCGGTGGGGGTCGACGCCGGTGACGTCCCGGCCGGCCAGCTCGGACAGCTCGTCGAGGGAGCCGACACAGTGGACGTGGCCGTTGGGGCACCGCCACACCGGCAGCGGGGTCCCCCAGAACCGGTCACGGGACAGGGCCCAGTCGACGTTGTTGGCCAGCCACTCCCCGAAGCGGCCGTCCCTGATGTAGGCCGGGTGCCAGTCGACGGTCTGGTTGGCGGCCATCAGGTCCCCCTTGCGGGTGGAGGTGGCCACGTACCAGCTCGGCTTGCCCCAGTAGATGAGCGGGGTGCGGCACCGCCAGCAGTGCGGGTAGGAGTGCACGTAGGGGTGCCGGCGGAGCAGCACCCCGGCCGCGTCCAGCCGGTCGTTGATGTCGTGGTTGGCCTCCCGGACGGCCCGGCCGGCCAGCCAGCCGGCGGCGTCGGTGAACCGCCCGTCGGGGCCCACCGGGTTGATGGTGGGCAGGTCGTGGGCCCGGGCCACCTGCCGGTCGATCTCCCCGAAGGCCGGCGACTGGTGGACCAGGCCGGTCCCCTCGTCGGTGGTGACGTAGTCGGCCGGCACCACCCGCCACCCGACGGCCTCCATCTCGGGGGTGACCGCCACCGCATCGACGGGCCGTCGGTAGCGGAGGCCCACCAGGTCGGCGCCGTGGATGCGGCGGCTGATCCGGCTCCCGGCCCCCTCGCCGAACACCTCTTCCACCAGCGCTTCCGCCACCACCAGGCCGTCCACCACCGCGTAGGTCAGGTCCGGGTTGACGGCCACCCCGGTGTTCGACGGCAGGGTCCACGGGGTGGTGGTCCACACCACCAGGGCGATCGCCCCGCCGTCACCAGCCCCGCCGTCGCCAGCCCGGCCGTCGCCAGCCCGGCCGACCACCGCCGGGTCCGGGTCCACCAGCGGCAGGATCACGTAGGCGGACTCGTCCTCCTCGTCGCTGTACACGTCCGGTTGCCCCAGCTCGTGGCTGGACAGGGCGGTGCCGCAGCGGGGGCAGTACGGCACCACCTTCAGGTCCTCGTACAGCAGGCCCTGGTCGAACAGGTTCTTGAGCAGCCACCACACCGACTCGACGTAGGACGGGTCGAACGTCCAGTACGCGCTGTCCAGGTCCACCCAGTAGCCGATGCGCTCGGTCAGCCGCCGCCAGTCCTCCACGTAGCCGAGCACCGACTCCTTGCAGAGCCGGGTGAACTCGGCGATGCCCACCCCCTCTTCGATCTGCCGCTTGCCGGAGATGCCCAGCTTCTTCTCCACCTCCACCTCGACGGGGAGGCCGTGGGTGTCCCAGCCGGCCCGCCGGGCCACCTGGTAGCCGCGCATGGTGCGGTACCGGCAGAACAGGTCCTTGTAGACCCGCGCCCACACGTGGTGCAGGCCGGGCCGGCCGTTGGCGGTGGGGGGGCCCTCGTAGAACGTCCACGGCTCCGCCCCCTCCCGCTGGGCCACCGACCGTTCGAAGATGCCGTGCTCCCGCCAACGGTCCAGCTCGGCCTGCTCCAGGGCGACGAAGTCGGCGTCGGGTGGCACGGGGCGGAACACGGGATCTCCTGGTCAGGGCGTCGGGGTGGGCAGGAACGGCTCCGGAAAGACTAGAGGGTCGCACCGGTCGGTCCGTCCGACGGTGCCGGCGCCGTGCCCGGACGGTGCCGGCGCCGTGCCGGGACGGCGGTGGGATGGCGCCGGGACGGCGGTGGGCTGTTCCGTTGACCTGTGGTCTTGTAGTGTCCTTCGACGTGCGTCCGGGGGGGACTGACGAAAATCCGGCGCGCGGCGCACTGGTTCGTCGGGGTGGCGTCGTGCTGGCCGTCATGGCGGTCCTGGCCGCCGGCGGCCTGGCAGCCGGTTGCGGAGGCGGTGACCCGTCCGCGGGCACCACGTTCGTCGAATCGGGCCAGATCCCCCAGGCGGACCTCCCGACGGCCGGCAGCGGCCACGGCGGCGCGGCGACGGTGGGCAGCACCATCCCGCTGGCCAAGCAGAGCCCGACGACGGCCCTGTTCACCGCCCTGGCCTCCTTCCAGGGCTGCCTGGCCGGCATGGGGGTGACCTTCATCGGCATCCCCAACGCCAAGGGCGCCGGCACACCGGTGAACGACCCCAACTACGTCAAGGCGCTGGCCACCTGCGCCAGCAAGAGCAACATCCTCAACGCCCTCAAGGCCGCCCAGAGCTCGCAGGACAACCTGACGCCGGCCCAGGTCAAGAAGCAGAACAAGGCCTATATCCAGTGGCGCAAGTGCATGATCGGCCGCGGCTGGAAGATCCCGGAGCCCACCCCGAACGCCAAGGGCCTGCTGTTCTCGTTCGGCGGCACAGGTGAAGGGCCACAGCTCACGCCGCCGCCCGGCCAGACCCTGCTCTCCAGCCCCGACCTGCAGGCCTGTGCGGCCAAGGTCGGCGCCACGTAGACCGAGCACACACGACACGGCAACACGACACGGCAACACGACACGGGGGGAACCGGTGAACCTGCGGAACAAGAAGGTGCTGGCGGCGGCGGTGGGCGTCGTCGCCCTGGCAGCCGGGGGCATCGCCTACGCCATCGTCGGCACCGCCGGGGGGACGAGCACGCAGAACGAGACCGTCGTGTTCGGTCAAGTGCAGACGAGGACCCTCCAGGACACGGTGACCCTCAGTGGCACCCTGGCCCGGAAGCAGATCCGCAACGTCGACGCGGCCAACCAGGGACTGGTGAGCACCGTCACCGCCACCAACGGGTCGACCACCCAGGCCGGCGACGCCATGTTCGCCCTCAACGGCCGGACGGCCGTCGCCGAGGACGGCACCGTGCGGTTCTTCCGGGCCCTCACCCTGGGCGACCAGGGGGCCGACGTGCTGCAGTTGAAGCAGATCCTTGCCGCGGCCGGGGACTACCCGGGGCCGATGAACAACTACTTCAACCAGCAGACCCAGTTCGCCCTGGCCCAGTGGCAGGCCCAGCACGACTACCCCAACACCACCCCGGCCACCCCGCAGTCGGTGACCGTGGCCCTCCAGCAGGGCACCGGCTACAAGGTCGGCAGCCAGGACGCCGCCGGGCTGATCATCGGGCCACCTCCCGCGCAGACCGCGGCACTGGCCACCGGCCGGGACCGCACCGCCGGGGCCGGCGCCGGCGCCGGTGTCGGGACCGCGGCCGGGGCGGCCGCCGGGGCCGCCGGGGCCGACGCCACGTTGGCGTCGTACGCCGACAGCACCGCCAGCAGCAGCACAGGGACACCGGTGCTCACCATCCAGTCCGTCGACGACCAGGTGGCCCAGGGGCAGCCGGCGACGTTCGTGGTGTCGTCGTCGGCGGCGGTGACAAACCCGCTCACCGTGTCGCTGACCCCGGGGGGCACGGCCGGGGCGCAGGACGTGGTGTCGCCCCCCACGTCGGTCACCCTGCCTGCCGGGGCGACCCAGGTCTCGGTGACGGTGCAGACCCGGGTGACCACGGCGGTGGCGCCGGACCGCACCATCGAGCTCTCCGTCGCCGCCGGCACCGGGTACACCGTGGGGAACCCCGGCGTCGCGGAGACCACGATCAAGAACCCCAACGTGCCGGCCCTGACCATCACCGGGGCCACGACGGTCACCCCGGGGGCGTCGGCCACGTTGACGGTGACGGCGAGCCAGCCACCGCTGCAGGACCTGCAGGTCGGATTGGCGGTGACCGGCAGCGCCACCGCCGGGACCGACTACGACCCGGTCAACCCGGTGGTGACGCTGCCGGCGGGGAGCACGTCGGCCACGGTGACGGTCCAGACCGTGGCCACCACAGTGATCGAGCCGGACAAGTACCTGTCGGTGTCCGTCACCCCGTCGGCGGGCAACTACACCGTCACAACCCCCGGGTCGGCCGTCGTCACCATCAGCGAGTCCGGAGCGGAGCCGGTCGTCACCCTGCAGTCGCCGACCACCTACCTGAAGAAGGGGCAGCCGTTCACGCTGGCGGTGGGGCTCAGCAAGGCCACCAGCACGCCCCTCACCGTCCACCTCTCGTACTCGGGCACCGCGGTCCGGGGAACCGACTACACGGTGCCCCCGGGCAACATCGTCGTCCCGGCCGGCCAGACGGCGCTCAAGGTGACAGTGCCGACGGTGACCAGCAACACAGTGGAGGCCGACCGGGTCCTCACGGTGGCGCTGGCGCCTTCGGGCAGTTACGTGGTGGGGACACCGAACAGCGCGACGGCGACCATCACGTCGACAGTGGTCCCGACGCTGACCCTGACGGCGAGCACCTCCAGCGTCGCCCAGGGCGGGTCGGCGTCGTTCACGATCACGGCGAGCCAGCCCCCGGTGAAGGACACGTCGGTGAACTTCACCGCCCAGGGCACCGCCGAGCCCGGGCAGAGCTACGTCCCGCTGTCGGGCACCGCGCTGCTGAGGGCCGGGCAGACCCAGGTCACCGTGGCCCTCCAGACCCTGCAGACCGACGTGCAGTTCGAGCCCACCGACATGATCGTCGGCCACTGGCCCATCCGCATCGGCCAGGTCTACGTGAAGGCCGGCCAGCCGGTGGCGGCCGGCACCGCCATCCTGTCGCTCACCGAGCCCAACCTGAGCGTCACGCTGCAGGCCACGGCGGCCGACCGGACCAAGTTGAAGGTCGGCCAGCACTGCACGGTGCAGATCTCCGGGCAGGGCACACAGGGGACCGGCACCATCACCGAGCTGAACCGCACCCCCACAGTGACGACGGGCTCGGGGGGGCAGTCGTCGCAGGTCTACGAGGGCCGCATCGAGGTCTCCGACTTCAGCGGTGCCGACGGATCGCAGGTGACCATCAACGTGGTGGACCAGCAGGTCGACGACGCCCTGACGGTCCCGATCGCCGCCGTGCTGCAGAACGGGGCCGGCCACGACGTGGTGCGCGTCATCGACCTGTCCAAGGGCGGCCGGGTGACGACGGTGCCGGTCAGGACCGGCCTGACCGAGGGCTCCTACATCCAGATCAAGGGCGGCGCGCTCCGCCCCGGCCAGACCGTGGTCCTGCAGACCAACCAGTCCAAATGACCCGGCCAGTCCACATGACCCCGCCAGTCCACATGACCCTGGCCGCCGAGACGGCCCGGCCGCTCCTGGAGCTCGACACGGTGTCCCGGGTGTACGGGGAGGAGGTGGAGGTGTACGCCCTCCGGGAGGTGTCCCTGCAGATCTTCCCGGGCGAGCTCATGTCCATCGTGGGCCCGTCGGGATCGGGAAAGTCCACCATGCTGGGCCTGCTCGGGATCCTCGACCACCCGACGTCGGGCACCGTCCGGGTGGCCGGCCAGGACGTGAGCGGGCTGGACGACGCCACCCGGTCCCGGGTCCGCGGGGACGCCATCGGGTTCGTGTTCCAGCAGTTCCACCTCATCCCCCACCTGACGGCGCTCGGCAACGTGGAGACCGCCCTGCTCTACCGGGACATCCGGCCGAAGGACCGCCGGGACCGGGCCTACGACGCCCTGGACCGCCTGGGCCTGGGGAAGCGGGCCGACCACCGGCCGGTGCAGATGTCGGGCGGCGAGCAGCAACGGGTGGCCCTGGCCAGGGCCATCGTGACGGAGCCGCTGATGATCCTGGCCGACGAGCCGACCGGGGCCCTCGACTCGGCCAACGCCGCGCACGTCCTGGAGATCTTCGAGAGCCTGCAGTCCCCGGAACGGGCGGTGGTGATGGTGACCCACGACCTCACCGTCGCCGACACCGCGCTGCGGAAGGTGTCGATGCGCGACGGGAGGATCGTCGCCGACGAGCGCCGGGCCGGCGCCGCCGGGAAAGGCGACCGGCGATGAGCAAGTCCCGGGACCTGGCGACCGTCGCCTGGGCCGGCCTGCGGGCCCGGAAGGTGCGGACCATGATGATCATGCTCGGGCCGGTCATCGGGGTGGCGGCCATGGTCAGCGCGGTCGGCCTGACCGAGAGCGCGAAGGGGGCGCTGCAGGCCCAACTGGCCCAACTGGGCACCAACCTGATCATCGCCCAGGCCGGCAGCAGCTTCGGGTCGCAGAACCCCACCCTGCCGGCCAATGCGGTGGAGCGGGTCGAGAACATCTCCACCGTGACCTCGGCGGCGGCCACCGGGAACCTGTCCGGGGTGATCGCCCTGCCGGTCCAGGGAGCGAGCAGCTACTACCAGGCCTTCCCGGTGCCGGTGCGGGCCGCCGGCGACAACCTGCCGGCCGTCCTCGGGGTGCCGGTGCTCGACGGCCGGTGGCTGAACCGCGCCGACACAACCCTGCACCTCCGCTCGGTGGTGCTCGGGGAGGGCATCGCCAAGCAGTACGGCTACCTCCCCGGCGAGACCCGGACGATCCAGCTCAACGGCAAGGACTTCGGCGTCGTCGGCGTGCTGGACAGCGTGCCGCTCGACCCCACACTGGACAACGCCGCCTTCGTCACCGAGTGGGCCGCCAAGCACCTGCTCGGCACCACCGGCCGGCCGAACCAGCTCTACATCCGCGCCCGCACAGGCACCACCCAGGCCACCGCCAAGGCCGTCCCCACCGCGGTGAACCTGGGCGGCACAGTGCAGGTGTCCACCCAGGTCCCCAGCGACGCCCTGGCCGCCCAGGCCCAGGCCAACAAGACCCTGCAGGAGGTCGCCCTGCTGGCCGGCCTGCTGGCGCTGACCGTCGGCGGCATCGGCATCGCCAACGTCATGTCCATCTCCGTGATCCAGCGGTCCTCCGAGATCGGCATCCGGCGCGCCGTCGGGCACAGCCGCTCCACCGTCGGCTCACAGTTCCTCCTGGAGTCCCTGTTCATCGGCATCCTCGGCGGCGCCGTCGGCGCGGTGCTCGGCATCCTGGTGGTCTACGGCGTGTCCGCCCTGGCCGGCTGGACCGTGGTGATCGCCTACGCCGAGATCCCCGTCTGGATGGGCCTGGCGTTGCTGGTGTCGGTGGTGGCCGGCCTCTACCCCTCCATCAAGGCGGCCCGGCTCGAACCGCTGGAGACCCTCCGGCTCGGCTGACCCGCGCCCGGCAGGGCCCTACCCGGCGCCGCCGTACCCTGTGGCGCCGGCGCTGCCCAATCCGCCGGCACTGCCCAATCCGCCGGCGCCGCCGCTGCTGCCGAGGCCGGCTCCTGTCGCCCCCGCCCCGCCGGCGGCCGCAGCCGCCGCTGTGGTCCCTCCGCCGGCTGCACCGGCCGACGCCGATGCCGATGCCGACGCCGCTGTCGTGGTCGCTGCCGCTGTCGCTGTGCCTCCGAAGCCCGACGCCGAGGCACCGCCACCGAGGGAGGCCGCGCCCCGGCCGGCGGCGGCAGAGGCGGAAGCGGAAACGCCGCCGCCGGCACCCGGTGTCGCCGCGCCGGACGTGCCGACGCCCGCTCCCCCGGCGGCGGCCGCTGTGGGTCCGGACGCTCCGGATGTCACCGCCCCGGCTGCGCCGACACCTCCACCAGCCTGGCCACCCCCCTGGGCGGTGGATGTGTTGCCGGCCACCGTGGAGACGATCTTCCCGGAGGTGTAGCCGACGCCGTGGGGATTGGCCCCGGTGGGGCCGGTGTACCGGCCGCTCGGGGTCGAACCGGCGCCGAGGGCCAGTCCCAGGGACACCACGACGCCGACGACCCCCGCCGCGCCGACGGCCAACAGCGCCTTCTTGCCGGACATTGACGACCCCCCGAGTCCCGTACCGCGATCGGCGGGCACCCCGCCGTGGCCCCCACGACGACGGTGCTCCGCCGCCGGCAGGTTAGCCGCGGCCGGCCGCCACGTGCCCTCGCCGGCCGGGTCCCGGCCGGGTCCCGCCCCGGATCGGCCCGGACCGGGGCGGGCACCGCACGGGGGCCGGCCGGCCCCTACGCCGGCCCTATGGAGCCCGCGGCGCCGCCATCGGATCGGCCAGATGGGCGGCGGCCACCCTGGTCCACAGGGCCTGGTCGGCCTCCTCCAGGGAGCCCAGCACGGCGTCGGCGATGGCGAAGGCCGGCCGGTCCCGTTCGGCCGGCTCCGGGACGGCGACGCAGGCCATGCGGGCAGCCTTGGCCGCCAGCACCCCGGCCGGGGCGTCCTCCCAGACCAGGCAGCGGTCGGGGGCCACCCCCAGCTTGCCGGCGGCGGTCAGGAAGACGGCGGGGTGCGGCTTGCCGTAGGGCTCGTCCTCGGCGGAGTGCACCAGGTCGAAGCACCCGGCGAGCCCGAAGTGGTCCAGGACGAGGTGGATGAGGCGGTACTGCGACGACGACGCCACCGCCAGCGGCAGCCGGTGGGACCGGCACAGGTCGATGGCCCGGTGCACCCCCGGCTTCAGCTCCCCCTTGGCCACCACCAGGGCCATGACGCGGTCGACGACGGCGACGGCGACGGCGTCGGTGCCCGGCCCGGTCCACGGGTACCGGTCGAACCAGTACCGGGTGACCTCGTTGACGAACATGCCCTTGGTCTGCCGGCAGGCCGACGCCACCAGGGGGACCCCCAGGCCGCCGAGGATGTCCATCTCGGCCTCGTGCCACAGCGGCTCGGAGTCGACCAGGAGGCCGTCCATGTCGAAGATGGACGCCCCGAAGGGCGGGGCGACGCTCAGGACGGTAGCTGGGCTTCGATCGCGCCGACCAGGGCGGGGTCTTCGGGGGTGACCTGCGGGCGGAACCGGCCCACGATCTCCCCGGCCGGGGACACCAGGAACTTCTCGAAGTTCCAGGTGACGTCACCGGCCTCGCCGTCGGCGTCGGGGACCTGGGTGAGCTCGTCGTAGATGGGATGCCGCTTGGCCCCGTTGACGTCGATCTTCTCGAACATGGGGAAGGTCACCCCGTAGGTGGTGGAGCAGAACTCCTGGATCTCCTCGGCGGTGCCGGGCTCCTGGCCCATGAACTGGTTGCACGGGAACCCGAGGACGGAGAACCCCTTGTCGCCGTACTCCTTCTGCAGCTTCTCCAGCCCCTCGTACTGGGGGGTGAGGCCGCACTTGGAGGCCACGTTGACCAGCAGGAGGGCCCTGCCCTCGTAGGGGGCCAGGGACGACGGCTCGCCCTGGAGGGTGTGGATGGGGATGTCGTAGAGCGCCATGCCCGCAGGCTACCGGCAGCCGGTCGTGGCGTGACGGCCGGCGTGGACCCGGCCGGCGCCTCGGGTCACCCGGCCGGCACCGCGGACGGTCACCCGGCCGGCACCGCGGGGACCTCGGAGACGTGCGCGCTGGCGATCCGCCAGCCGTCGCCGGTGCGCAGCCACACCTGGGACTGCCGCCCGACGACCGGCCGGCCCGGGTAGGAGAAGCAGGTGGTCACCACCGCCACGTCCGGGCAGAGCGGGACCACCGAGGTGCCCGACAGGGTCCGCCCCGGAGGGACCGGAGCCGCCTGCCGCCGCCAGGCCACGATCTCGTCGTAGCCGGACTGGACGTCGGCGATGCCGAACCGGCACGTCGACGGGCCGGGCCGGAACCACCGGTTCATGGCGACGACGTCGTTGGCCACCAGCGCAGCCTCGTAGGCGGTGAAGGCGGCGCCCACTTCGAGCACCACGTCGGCGGCGACGTCAGCACCCATCGCCTCGGGCCCGCCGGTCATCGGGGCCCGGCGAGGGCCGATTCGAGCAGGCTGCCGGTGGCCGCCAGCAGCGCTTCACCCCCCGGGGGTCCGGTGAGCTGCACCCCCACGGGCAACCCCGACGGGGTGGTCCCGCAGGGCAGCGAGAGGACCGGGTTGCCGACCAGGCTCCAGATGATGGCGTTTCGGGACAGCACCAGGAGGTACTCCTCGTAGTCGTCCGCCGGCGGCGCCGGCACGGGCGTGGTCGGGGACACCAGGATGTCGACCTTGGCGAAGTGGGCCAGGGTCCGTTCGGCCAGGGTCCGGCGCTGGCGCTGCGCGTCGAGGTAGTCGGCCGCGGTGATCCCGAGGGCCACCCGGAGCTGGTCACGGACCTCGGGGATGCACCGGTCCAGGTCGGTGCCCTGCGACCGGTGGAAGGTGGTTGCCTCGGCTCGGCTGATCAGGAGGCCCAGTGCGTTGCCGACCTCCAGGTCGGCGGGACCCGGACCGTCCAGGGCGACGACCGGGCAACCCAGCCCGGCCAGGGCGTGGAGGGCGCCGTCGACCGCGTCGGCCACCGCGGGATCGGCGGCGGCCAGGACGTCGGGGACCACGCCGACCACCGGTCGCCGGTCGTCCAGGCCGGCGGCCCAGCGGAGGCCGCCGATCCCGGCCTGGCCGGCCAGGACGTCGAGGACGAGGGCGGCGTCGCCGACGGTGCGGGCGATGGGGCCGAGGTGGTCCATGGTCCACGACAGCGGGACGATCCCGTCGGTGGGGACCCTGCCCAGGGTGGGCTTGAACCCGACGACTCCGCAGAGGGCGGACGGCACCCGGAGCGAGGCCCGGGTGTCGGTGCCGAGGGACGCCAGCCCGACCCCGGTGGCGACGGCGATGGCCGAGCCACCGCTGGACCCCCCGGCGATGACGGACGGGTCGTGGGGGTTCCGGCACTGCGGGGTGGTGACGCCGAGGGCGAACTCGTGGGTGGCCACCTTGGCCAGCAGGAGGGCGCCGGCCGACCGCAGGCGGGCCACCGCCGTGCCTTCGACGGGCTGCAGGTTCTCGTAGGCGGCCGACCCGGCCCGGGTGGGCATGCCGTCGACGTGGATGACGTCCTTGACGGTCACCGGCACCCCGTGGAGGGGACCCCTGATCCGACCGGCGGCGGCCTCGGCGTCGAGGATGTCGGCCTGGCGGCGGGCCTCTTCGGCGTCCAGGTGGACGACCCCGCCCAGCTCGGCGGTCCTGGCCGCCACCTCCAGGGCCTCTTCGACCAGGAGGCGGGAGGTGACGGTGCCGCGGACGATGGCCGCGGCCACCTCGGCCAGGCCGGGCCGGCCCGGGGCCAGGCGGACCGGCATCGCCGGGCGGCGCGGCGTCGTCGGCTGGCGCGGCGCCGGCGGTTCACCGCCCGACCTGGGCACCACCGGCGGGGGCTGGACGACGGGGGTGGCGTGGACGGTGAGGTGGCGGCCGGTGAGCAGCAGGGGCGGCGGAGCCGCCGGGTCGTCGGTCGGCAGCCCGGCCAGGACCCGGCGGGCGTCGTCGAAGGCGGCGGTGGCGACGGTGCCGGCGGGGGCGGTCACGCCGCCCGCCCGGCGACGCCGTCGAGGGCGGCGAGGAAGGCGGCGGACGGGGCCACCGCGCCGAAGACGCCGCCCTGCATGGTGACCATCTTCAGGGCGGCCTCGTAGTTGCCGACGTCGGTGGCGCCGGTGCAGTCGGAGAGCAGCAGGCACTCGTAGCCGCGGTCGTTGGCCTCCCGCATGGTGGTGTGCACGCAGACGTCGGTGGTGATGCCGGTGAGCACCAGGTGGGTGATGCCCCGGTTGGCCAGTAGCAGGTCGAGGTCGGTGGCGTAGAAGGCGCCCTTGCCGGGCTTGTCCACCACCGGCTCCCCGTCGATCGGGGCCACTTCGGGGACGATCTCCCATCCGGGCTCGCCGCGGACCAGGATGCGGCCGCAGGGTCCGGCGTCGCCGATGCCGGCGCCGATCCGCCGGGACCGCCACCGCTTGTTGTCGGGGCAGTCCGACAGGTCGGGCCGGTGCCCCTCCCGGGTGTGGATGACGGTGGCCCCCCACCGGCGGACCCGGTCGAGGACGACGGCCGTCGGGGCCAGGCCGGCCCGGGTGAGGGACAGGTCGTAGCCCATCTGGTCGACGTAGCCACCGGGGCCGCAGAAGTCGACCTGCCAGTCGATGAGGACCAGGGCGGTCCGGGCGGGGTCGAGGGCGCCGTCGAAGGGCCACGGATACGGCTGGGCGGCGACGGGACCGGGCCGGTCGAAGACGGGTCGGTCGGGGATGGGGGTGCTCACAGGAGCCTCCTTCTCGCCGGTCGGGGCTCCGGCGGGTGGGACGTGGTCGGATTGGTGCCCGCCGGCCGGCACCCCGCCCGGCACCCCGCCCGGCAGGACCGGCGGGGCGGCCGGGGACGGCGCTGCGGCGAGTGCGGCGAGGACGGCGAGGACGGCGGCAGTGGGGGCGTGGGCCCCGAAGATGCCGCCGGACATGGTCACGGTGGAGCAGGCCCCGGCGACGAGGTCGGGGTCGACGGCGGTGCAGGCGTCGGGGACCAGGAGGCACTCGTAGCCGCGGTCGTTGGCAGAACGCAGGGTGGAGTGGACCGGCCCCTCGAGGCCCCACCCGGCCACCAGCAGGTCGGTGACGCCGAGCCGGCGGAGTACGGAGTGGAGGGCGGAGCCGAAGAACCCGTCGACACCGGGAACCGGCACCTCGACGGCCCCGGGGGGCCGGTCGGCGGCGGTCGTGACCTGGTCCCCGCCGGCCTGGCCACAGCCGGGAGCGGCCACGTCGGTGACGACCACCACCCGCCCCCCGGCCGACGCCAGGGCGTCGGCCAGGGAGGCGAGGCGGCGGTCGGGGTCGGCGGGCGCCACGCCACCGGGCCGCCAACGGCGGTGTCGGTGGACCACCAGCGCGGTACGGCCCGGCTCCAGGGCGCCGTGCCACGGCCAGCGGTACGGCAGCGCGTCGACCGTCGGCGTCATGTTGTGGACGGCAGGGTGCCGACGACGCCCTTGACGAGGCACTTGATTGTGTTGATCTGGGCGTAGGTCGGGGTGGTGCCGGCCGGGTACAGGATCTTGCCGTCCTGGCAGGTGATGGGGCCCTTGAACACCGAGGCCCCGGGCTGCTGCAGCTTCTTCTCCTCGGCCAGGATCTTGGTCCGGACGGCCGGCTTCACCGAGGAGCCGAACGGGGCCAACTGGAGGGGGTTGTCCTTTGTGGCGTAGGTGCCGACCCAGTTGGCGTTGTACTTGCTGCCGGTGAACTTGCCGGCCATCGCCGTGGTGATGATGGCCTTGTAGACCGGCGCCCAGTTCCACTCCGAGCCGGTCAGCCAACCGCTGGGGTCGAGGGACTGGGCGTCGTAGTGGTAGCCGACGACGTAGGCGTGCTTGGCCTTGGCGGCGTCGACGACGGTGGCCTGGCAGTCCTGGTGCTGGGTGAGGACGTCGGCGCCCTCGGACAGCAGGGCCGAGGCCGCTTCCTTCTGCTTCAGCGGGTTGCACCATGTGGAGGTGTTGACCAGGTAGGTCTTGGCCTTGGGGTTGGTCATCTGGGCGCCGAGCTCGAAGGCGTCGATGTTGGCGATGGTCTGGCTGATCGGGAAGGCGTAGACGAAGCCGAGCTTGTCGGTCTTGGTCACCGCCCCCGCGGCCATGCCGCCGAGGCTCACCGGCTCGAAGGCCTCGCCCCAGTAGGTGCCGAAGTTGGCCGGGAACGTCCCTGTCAGGTAACCGCCCTGGTGGAGGACGATGACTGTGGGATGGGCCTTGGCGAAGGCCAGGGCGTAGGAGTAGTAGCCGTAGCTGGTGGCGAAGATGACCTTGGCCCCCTGGCTGACCATGGCCTGCATGGTCTGGGTGACCGACTCGTTCTCGGGGATGTTGTCGGCGGTGATGACCTTGACGTTCTTCATGGTCTTGGCCACCGACTGGCTGCCCTCGTAGACGGCCTGGTTGTAGCCGTAGTCGGCCCGGGAGCCGACCATGATGAAGCCCACCACGGTCTTGCCGGTGGCCGCGCCGGCCGTCCCGGTCGAGGAGGCCGTGACGGCGACGACGCCGGGCAGGGCCATGGCGAGCGCCGCGGCGCCGGCCAGCAGCCGTCGGAAGGTTGGTCGGAAGGACATGCGTTTCCTCCTGTTCCTCGCGGGCGAGGACGAGATCGGTTGTCGGGTTGCCTGTGGGTTGGTCGGTTGTGGTCGTGTCGGGCGGATCCGGGGTAGGCGAGGCCACGACGTCCGCCAGGACGTGGCTCGCGCGAGGCGGGCAGGAGCAGGGATCAGGCGGAGTTGGTGAGGGCCCGGCGGAGACCTTCGGGCGCCTCGGCACTCCCCTTTCGGGCGAAGGTGACGAAGGCGAGCAGGGTGACCAGGTACGGCATGGCGTCCAGCAGGTACTGGTTGACGGCCACCCCGTGGGCTTGGAGGACGGACGCCGCGGCCAGGGCGACGCCGAAGAGCAGGGCGCCGGCCAGCACGGCGAAGGGCCGCCAGGCGGCGAAGAGGACGACGGCCACCGCCACGAACCCATAGCCGCTGGTCATGTCGTTGAACCAGTTGCCGACGTAGGCCACCGACAGTTGGGCCCCGCCCAGGCCGCCCAGGGCGGCGCCGGCGGTGACGGCGAGGATCTGCACCGCCGTCGGATGGCCGCCGGCCGCCCCGACCACCTCCGGCCGCTCGCCGGTGGCCCGGAGCACCAGGCCGAGGCGGGTGCGGTAGAGCAGGAACCAGAGCACCGGGACGAGGACCAGGGCGACGTAGACGAGGGCGTCCTGCTGGAAGAGGACGGGGCCGACGAAGGGGAGGTGGCCGAGCCCGGGAACGGTGAGGGTGGGCAGCGGTGTGACGGTGTCGTCGACGTAGCCGGTGCCGAAGACCGAGGTCACCCCGAGGGCCAGGAACCAGACCACGAGGCCGCTGGCCAACTGGTCGGCCCGGCGGACGACGACCATCCAGGCGTGCAGCAGGCCGCAGGCGGCACCGGCGGCCAGCCCGCCGAGGAGCCCGATCCAGGCGCTGCCGGTGGCGACGGCCACGGCGTAGGCGCCGAGGGCGCCGCTCAGCATGCAGCCCTCCATCCCCAGGTTGACGACGCCGGCCCGCTCGCCGACGAGCTCGCCCAGGGCGGGGATCAGGATGGCGGTGCCGCCGGCCACCCCGCCGATCAGGGTCTCCTGGATGCCGTTCACGCTGGCCCCCTCCGGGCCCGCTGGGTCCTCCGGGCCGTCCGGCCGCCGGTCATCCCGCCGCCCTCCGCGCCCCTCGGGAGAGCACCAGGGGGGCGACGACGATGAGGCCGAGCAGGACGTCCACCACCGCACCGTCGAGGCCGTAGGTCAGTTGGACGCCGTTGCCGCTGACGGCGATGGCGGCGAACAGCAGGGCGGCGCCCACCACCTTGGGCGGGTCGTGGCGGCCGAGGAAGCTGGCCAGGAAGCCGACGTAGCCGAAGGTGGCGGTGATGTCGGGGCGCAACTGGAACTCGAGGCCGGCGAAGTTGAGCATGCCGCCGATGCCGGCCAGGGCGCCGCCGACGGCCATGGCGGACAGCATCAGGCGGCGGACTGGCAGGCCGGAGCGGCGGGCGGCCTCGCGGTTGCCGCCGACCACCCGGAGGGCGAACCCCCACCCACTGCGGCGCAGCAGGACCCAGACGCCGAGGGCGACGACCAGGGCGATGATGACCCCGAGGTTGAGGTCGCTGGCGAACAGCCGGGGCAGGTGGGCGGTTGTGGCCAGCGGGGCGCTCTCGGGCTGCCCGGAGCCCTGGGCGTACTTCCAGGGCTGGTAGATGAGGAAGAGCATCAGGTCGTTGGCCACGAAGTTCATCAGCAGGGTGGTGACCGCCTCGTTGGCGTCGAGGACGGTGCGCAGCAGGCCGGCGATGCCGGCCCAGATGGCCCCGGCACCGGCGCCGGCCAGGGCCATCACCAGCCAGGCCAGGGGGCCGGGCCAGGTGGCGCCCACCACCATGCCCATGCCGGCGGCGGCGACCGCCCCCATGATGAGCTGGCCCTCGCCACCGACGTTCACCATGCCGGCCCGGGCGGGGATGGCGACGGCCAGGGCGGCCATGGACAGCGGCACGGCCCGGAGGATGGTCTGCTGCAGGGCGCCCCAGTTGAGGAGGGTGGTGTCGATCATGGTGCCGAGCACGGCGAACGGGTTGGTGCCGCGCAGGGCCAGCACGACGGCGAAGACGGCCAGGACGGCCAGGTAGGTGCCGACGACGACGGCCACCCGGCGGAGGTCGATCCGGGCGGCCAGCCGCTGCCACGGACGGTCGGCCGGGGAGGCCGGCAGCTCGACGAGGGGGGCGACGGTCACAAGGCCACCTCCAGCGGGGTCGGGCCGTCCGATCCGCCGGCGCCGGCGGCGGAACCGGCGGTGGCGGCGGTGGCGGAACCGGCGGCGCCAGAACCGGCGGCGGCAGCAGGTTCGGGGGTGGCGGTCATCAGCCGGCCGAGCGCCCGCCGGTCGGCGTTGGCGCCGGCCACCACGCCGCTGACCCGGCCGTGGGCCAGGACGACGATGCGGTCGGACAGGGTCATCAGCTCGTCGAGGTCCTCGGAGACCAGGACGACGGCGGTGCCGGCTGCCCGGGCCTCGAGGAGCAGGGACCGGGTCAGCTCGGTGGTCCGGACGTCGAGGCCACGGGTGGGGTAGGACGCCACCAGGACCCGGGCATGGTCGCCGAGGGCCAGGGCCAGCAGGACCCGCTGGATGTTGCCGCCGGACAGCCGGTCGAGCCGCCGGCCGGCCGGGGCCAGGCGAAGGCCGAGGCGCTGGCCGGTGTCGGACAGCCGCCGCCCGGCCCCCTTGGTGTCGAACCGCCGCCGGCGCCCGGCCCGGCCGGCCGGCCGGGCCGCCGGGCGGGCTGTCGACCCGGCTGTCGACCGATCGGATGGCCCGTTCCGCCGTGCCGCGGCCTCCCACAGGGCGGCGTGCTCGGCGATGGTGAGGCCGGGGACGACGAACTCCCGCAGTGGGTCGGCCGCCACCGACACCACGCCGGCCGCCCGGAACGCCCCGGGGTGGCCGGCGGGCGGGGTGTGGCCGCCGACCACCACGGTCCCGCGGTCGGGGGTGGCGGCGCCGGTGAGGAGGTCCACGAGCTCCTGCTGCCCGTTGCCGGCGACGCCGGCCACCCCGACGATCTCGCCGGCGCCGGCGGTGAGGTCGACCCCGCGGAGCCCGGAGCCCTCGCCGACGCCAGTGAGCCAGAGGCCGTCGGCCCGGAGCAGGGCGGCGACTCCGACGTCAACGCCGGACCTGGGGTTCTGGGTCGGCCGGACGGCCTCGCCGACCATGGCGGTGACCAGGTCGTGGTCGTCGACGTCGCCGGTGGCGGCGTCGGACAGGACGACCTTGCCGCCGCGCAGCACGGTCAGCCGGTCCGCGATGTCCCGGACCTCGCGCATCTTGTGGGTGATGATGACGACCCCGGTGCCGTCGGCCCGCAGCCGGCGGACGACGGTGAACAGGGCGTCGACCTCCTGGGGGGTGAGCACGCTGGTGGGCTCGTCCAGGATGAGCACCTCGGCCCCGGCCAGGAGCACCTTCAGCAGCTCCACCCGCTGCCACTCGCCGATGGACAGGTCGGCCACCCGGGCCCTGGGGTCGACCTCCAGGCCGTACCGCTCGGAGGACGCCGCGATCCACCGCTGCAGCGGCCCGGGCCGTAGCACCCGGCCGGGTGGCCGGACGTGCAGGGCGACGTTCTCCCAGACCGTGAGGGCGGGGACCAGGCGGAGGTCCTGGAAGACCATGCCGAGGCCGAGCTCACGGGCGGCGGCCGGGGAGGGGACCCTGACGGGGCGGCCCCGGGCGACGATGTCGCCGGCGTCGGGGTGGTAGACGCCGTACAGCATCTTCACCAGGGTGCTCTTGCCGGCGCCGTTCTCACCGAGCAGGGCGTGGACCTCGCCGGCGCGGACGGTGAAGCTGACGTCGTCGTTGGCGACGACGGGCCCGAACCGCTTGGTGATGTGGCGGACGGCCAGCAGCTCGGTGCCGGCGTGCCGCCCGGTGTCCCCCCCGCTCGCCTGCTCCCCCCCTGCGGTCCCGGCCGGGGTCCCCCGGGCCGGTGCACCTACCGGGGCAGGGTTCACCAGTACTCGGCCCCCTTTCCGGTCCCGGCCAAGAGCATCCGCTCCAGGGCCAGGGACGACGCCTGCTGGGCGATGGCCTGGGACTCACGGATGTGGCGGTCGAGCAGCAACGAGGCCTTCCCCTCCAGGCCGTCGAGCACGGCGGACAGGATGTCGAGGTGCTCGTCGATGGTGGCGGCGATCCGGCCGGGGGTGACGAAGTCGTGGCTCCGCACCGGCCGGATCCGCTCGTTCACCCGGCGGAGCTCGTCGGCCAGCTCGTGGTTGCCGGCCGCCTCGGCCAGGGTGCCATGGAACTCCTCGTCCAGCAGCACGAACTCGGGGTCGGGGATGTCGACGTCGGCGTCGACGCTGGTCCAGTCCCGCCGGAGCTGCTCCAGCAGGTCCCGGTCGTAGGCCGCGCCGCTGTCGGTGGCCCGGTTGAGGGCGAACAGCTCCAGGGCCCGCCGGACCTCGTAGAGCTCGCTGACCACGGTGGAGCTGAGGACGGCCACCCGGTAGCCGCCCTCGACGTGGCGCTCCAGGAACCGCTCGGCGTGGAGGCGGAGCATGGCCTCGCGGACCGGGGTCCGGGAGACCCCGATACGGTCGGCGATGCGCTCCTCGCGGAGCCGGACCCCGACGGGGACCTCGCCCATCAGGATCCAGGACTTCAGCTCCTGGTAGGCCACCGCGCTCGCCGTGTGCACCGGCGTATACACGGTCATATGCGGGTCTGTGCTCATTGACGGGCAGGTTACGGAACCTTCGTTGCCCCACCATTTCGCTGCTGTGAACGGCACGTGAACGGGGGCCGGACCGCGGGGTGGCGTAACGTGGGCGGCCGTGCCCGAGCTCACCACCAACGGCGTCCGCCTGAGCTACCAGGTGGACCGGCCGGCCGGAACCGGCGAGGGCGACAAGGCGCCGGTGGTGCTGGTCTGCGGGACCGGGCAGCCGGCGATCTCGTGGCGGCTGACCGTCGGGCCGGCGCTGCTGGCGGCCGGCCACCCGGTGGTGACGTTCGACAACCGCGGCGTGGACCCCTCCGAGGCGCCGCCGCCGCCGTACTCGGTCATGGACATGGCGGCGGACGCCGCCGGGCTGGTCGAGGCGCTGGCGATCGGGCCGTGCTGGGTGGCCGGGCTGTCGTTGGGGGCCACGATCGCCCAGGAGCTGGCCCTGGCCCGGCCGGAGCTGGTGCGTGGGGCGGTGATGATGGGGACGGTGGGACGGACCAACGCGCTGATGCGGGCCTCGGCAGAGGCCCACCTGGAGCTGGTCCGGTCCGGGACGGCGCTGCCGGCACGGCTGGAGGCGGTGACGACGGCCATGCAGGTGGTCAGCCCGGCCCGGCAGTTGGACGACGGGTTCATCGGGCCGTGGCTGGAGCTGATGGCGGCGGCCCCGCCGTGGGACGGACCGGGGGCGGAGGGGCAGTACGCGGCGGACCTGGCCTACGACGGCCGGCTGGAGGCCCTGGCCGGGGTCCGGGTGCCGTCGCTGGTGGTGGCGTTCCAGCACGACCTGGTGACGCCGCCGGCGCTGGGGCGGGAGGTGGCCGAGGCCATCCCGGGAGCGCGGTACGTGGAGATCCCCGGCTGCGGGCACCTGGGCCCGCTGGAGGACCCCGACGCGGTGCTGCCGGTGTTGCTGGACTTCTTCGACCGAGGCTGAGGCAAGGAGGGCCGACGTGCAGGCGGTGGTGGTCCACGACGACGAGACCCTGGGTTGGGAGGAGCGGCCGGACCCGGTGCCGGGGGACACGGAGCTGCTGGTGGACGTCCGCGGGGCCGGGCTGAACGGGGCGGACATGCTGCAGCGGCGGGGCCGGTACCCGGCGCCGCCGGGATCGCCGCCGGACATCCCGGGGATGGAGCTGGCCGGGGTGGTGGCGGCCGCCGGGCGGCAGGTGACCCGGTTCGCGGTCGGTGACCGGGTGATGGGGCTGGTCGGCGGCGGCGCCCAGGCCACCCTGGCGGTGGTGGACGAGACCCACGTGCTGGCGGTGCCGGACCGGCTGGGTTGGGCGGAGGCCGGCGGGTTCCCGGAGGTGTTCGCCACCGCCCACGACGCCCTGTTCACCCAGGCCGGGCTGGCCATGGGCGAGCGGGTGCTGGTCACCGGGGCGGCCGGCGGGGTGGGGACCGCCGGGGTGCAGCTTGCCCGGGGCACCGGGGCCCACGTGGTGGCGGCGGTGCGGGCCGAGGCGGCCCGGGACCAGGTGGCCGAGCTGGGGGCCGACGAGGTGATCGACCCGGCGGCCATCGCCGACCACGGCCCCTACGACGTGGTGCTGGAGCTGGTCGGTGCGGCCACCCTGCCGGCGGCGCTCGGGGCGCTGGCCACCGGCGGCCGGGTGGTGGTGATCGGGGTGGCCGGCAGCGGGGCGAAGACGGAGGTCGACCTGCGGCGGCTGATGGGGTTGCGCGCCCGGATCTCGGCGTCCACCCTGCGGGGCCGGGACCGGCCGGGCAAGGCCGCGGTGGTGCGAGGCCTGGAGCGGCACGTGGCCCCGCTGCTGGCCGACGGCCGCATCGCCGTGCCGGTGTGCGACACCTTCGCCATGGCCGACGCCGAGGCCGCCTACGACCGGTTCGCCGCCGGTCACAAGTTCGGCAAGATCGTCCTGGTCAGTTGACCTCCACCAACTGAAGCTGGTCGAACTCCCAGTAGGACCGCAGCGACGCCAGCTTGCCGTCGGGGGTGGCCCGGTAGGTGAAGATGCACCGGACCACGGCGACGTGGGCGCCGCCGGCCAGGGTGGTCCTGATGGTGCCGACGGCGGCGGCCTCGTCGCCGCACAGGAAGGACTCCTGCATGTCGAAGTCCACCGCGTCGCTGCCGGCGATGACGTTGTCGTAGAAGGCGGCGATGGCGTCGCGGCCGCGGTGGCCGTGGCCCTCGGGGTCGAACGGGGACGGCCCGATGGGGTCCTGGACGATGCCGTCGGCGGCGAACAGGTCGAGCCACCCCTCCCGGTCCTTGGCCTTGACCGCGGCCCGCGACAGCTCGCCCAACCGGCGGGCTGTCAACGGTGCCCCCTCCCCTGCTGCTCCTGCGGCCACGGCCACTCCTTTCTCTCAGACCTCGGCGTCTCTCAGACCTTGGCGATGACGGCGTCGGCGAACCGGCGGAGGTTGTCGAGCTTGTCCTGCAGCGGCTCGGTGTCCGGGCCGACGTCGTAGGGCCACCGGAACCCGACGATGACGTCGGTGACCCCCCGCTCCTCGAGCCGGCGGACCCCGTCGACGGTGTAGGCGTCGGCGGAGATGACGTGCACCTCGAACGGCCGGTCGGCGGTGCCCTCGTCCTGGCGCAGCTCGGCCAGCCGCCGGAGCAGGCCGGGCAGGTCGTCGGGGTTGCCGCCGCCGTGCATCCAGCCGTCCCCCATCCGGGCGGCGCGGCGCAGGGCGGCGTCGCCGTGGCCGCCGATCAGGATGGGCAGCGGCTCGGTGGGCACCGGGGTCATCTTGATGGACGGCACGTCGAAGATGTCGCCGTGGTACTCGAAGAACCCGCCGGCGGACAGGCCCTTGACGATGTCCAGCGCCTCGTCCATCCGGCGGCCCCGGCGCTCCCAGGGCACGCCGAGGACGTCGTAGTCCTCCCGCCACGGACTGGTGCCCACCCCCAGCAGCAGCCGGTTGCCGGTGAGGACGGCGGTGGAGGTGGCCTGCTTGGCCACCAGCACCGGGTTGCGGATGGGCAGCTTGACGACGAAGGTGGTGAACCGCAGCTTCTCGGTCACCACCCCGAGGGCGGGGATGAGGGAGAACGGCTCCAGGAACGGCTTGTCGTCCAGGAACTCGCGGGTGCCGTCGGGGTTGAACGGGTACACGCTGTCGGCGTGCTCCGGGTAGCAGATGCTGTCGGGGACCACCATGCTGTCGTACCCGGCTTCCTCGGCGGCCCTGGCCAGGGGCACGTAGAACGACGGGTCGGTCATGGACTCGGCGTAGGAAAAGCGCACGTTCACCCCCCTGCGGCCGGGCTTCCGCCCGACCTGCGTCCGTTCGGGACGGCGACCATGCCCCCCCGTGGTCGACCGGCCTACCATCGGCCGCATGACGACCCATCCGGTCAGGCCCCATCTTGGCAGCACCGCGCCCGTCGCGCCCACTCCGGACGGCGGTACCCCTGCGGCGGCCCGGGAGGCCCAGCTCGACCTGGCGCTGCTGGAGCAGGCCGCCCGGCAGGCCGTCGGGGAGATGGCCTACGCCTACTACGCCGGCGCCGCCGACCAGGAGCGGCAGTTGGCCGACAACGTGGCGGCCTGGTCGCGGTGGCGGCTGCACCCCCGGGTCCTGGTCGACGTCAGCCGGTGCGACACCGCCACCACCGTGCTGGGCGCCCCGGTGCGGTCCCCGGTGCTGGTCGCCCCGACGGCCATCCAGGGGCTGGCCCACCCCGACGCCGAGCTGGCCACCGCCGCCGCGGCCGCCGCCGCGGGGACCTGCCTGGTGCTGTCGTCGCTGGCCACCCAGCCGCTGGAGGCGGTGGCGGCCGCCGCGCCGGACGGGGTGCGGTGGATGCAGGTGTACATCCTGCGGGACCGGTCCGCCACGGTGGACATGGTGACCCGGGCGGCCGCCGCCGGGTACCGGGCGCTGGTGCTCACCGTCGACACCCCGGTCTCCGGCCTGCGCCGTCGGGAGATCCGGGAGGGGGTGCACCTGCCCGACGACCTGGTGCTGCCCAACCTGACCGTCGACAGCACCGACCGGGCCCGGGAGGGCGGGTTCATGGCGGTGGTCGGCAACGAGTTCGACCGGTCCGTCGGCTTCGACGACATCGGCTGGCTGGCCGACGTCAGCGGGCTGCCGGTGGTGGTGAAGGGGGTGCTGCGGCCGGACGACGCGGTCCGCTGCGTCGACAGCGGCGCCGCCGCCGTCCTGGTGTCCAACCACGGGGCCCGGCAGTTGGACGACGGGCCGGCCACCGCCGACGTGGTGGCCGACGTCGCCGACGCCGTCGGGGACCGGGCGGAGGTGTACGTGGACGGCGGCCTCCGCCGGCCGGCCGACGTGGTGAAGGCCCTGGCCCTCGGGGCACGGGCCGTCCTGCTGGGCCGCCCGGTCATCTGGTCCCTGGCCACCGCCGGGGCCGACGGCGTCACGGAGCTGCTGGACTGGTTCGAGCGGGAGGTCCGCCGGGCCATGGCCCTCTGCGGGGCCCCCACCGTGGCCGACATCGACCGGTCCCTCGTCCGCCGCCCGGCCGGCGGGCCGTGAGCACCACGGCCGGCGAGGGGTTGGGGCCCCTCGCCTCGGAGGAGCTTGGGGTTGGGGCCCCAGGCGGGCAATGAGCACGATCGCGGGGTTCCTGGCGGCCCGGGCCGACGACGACCACCCGGCGGTGCTGGACCCCACCGGGTCGTGGACGTGGCGACAGGTGGTGGCTGCCGGCTGCAGCCGGGGGGCACTGGCGCAGTCGCTGCGGCGGCCGGGGCCGTTCCACGTCGGGGTGCTGCTGCCGAACGTCCCGGAGTACCTGTTCTGGCTGGGGGCCGCCGCCCTGGTCGGGGCGACGGTGGTGGGGATCAACCCCACCCGCCGCGGCGACGCCCTGGCCGCCGACGTCCGGGCCACCGACTGCCAGGTGATCGTCACCGACGCCGACGGCGCCGCCCTGCTGGCCGGCCTGGACCTGGGGGTGGCGGCCGACCGGGTGCTGGTGGTGGGCACCCCGGCCTACGCCGCCGCCGTGGCCGCCTGGGACCCCGGCGGGACCGGCCCGGAGGCCGCCGGGCCGGAGGGAGCCAGTCCGGAAGCAGCCAGTCCGCAAGCGGCGGCGGCCCGTGCGGTGCTGGCCGGGGCCGCCGACATACCGGAGGACCGGCTGTTCCTGCTGCTGTTCACCTCCGGCACCGCCGGCCGGCCGAAGGCGGTGCGGTGCACCCAGGGCCGGCTGGCCGGCATCGCCGAGGTGGCGGCCCCCGGCTACGGGTACCGGCGGGACAGCGTGTGCTACTGCCCGATGCCGCTGTTCCACGGCAACGCCCTCATGGCGCTGTGGGGGCCGGCCCTGTACGTCGGGGCCACCGTGGCGCTGCGGCCCCGGTTCAGCGCGTCGGCGTTCCTGGACGACGTCCGCCGGTACCGGGCCACCATGTTCAGCTACGTCGGCAAGGCCGTCGCCTACATCCTGGCCACCCCGGAGCGGCCGGACGACGCCGACAACACGCTGGTCAGCGCGTTCGGCACCGAGGCGTCCGCCCGGGACCGCCGGCGGTTCGCCGAGCGGTTCGGCTGCGTCCTGGTGGAGGGCTACGGCCAGAGCGAGGGCGGGGCCACCATCAACCCGGTGGCCGGCATGCCGGCCGGGTCGCTGGGCAAGGCGGCCCCGGGGGTGGACCTGGCGGTGGTGGACCCGGACACCGGGGAGGAGTGCCCACCGGCGGTGGTCGACGGCGCCGGCCGGCTGGCCAACGCCGCGGAGGCCACCGGGGAGCTGGTCAACCGCAGCGGCCCCGGCAAGTTCGAGGGCTACTACGGCGACCCCGGCGCGGCGTCCGACCGGACCCGGAACGGCTGGTACTGGACCGGGGACCTGGCCTACCGGGACGCGGCGGGGTACTTCTACTACGCCGGCCGCGGCGGCGACTGGCTGCGGGTGGACTCCGAGAACTTCGCGGCCGGCCCCGTCGAGGCGGTGCTGTGCCGGCACCCCGACGTGGTGGTGGCCGCCGTCTACCCGGTCCCCGACACCGCCACCGCGGCCGGCGACCAGGTGATGGCCGCGGTGGAGCTGCGGCCCGGGGCCGCCTTCGATCCCGACGGCTTCGCGGCCTGGCTGGCCGCCCAGCCGGACCTGGGCACCAAGTGGGCCCCCCGGTTCGTCCGGGTCACCGGCACCATCCCCCAGACGGCCAACGGCAAGATCACCAAGGCCGCCCTGCGGGACGACGGCTGGACCACCGTCGACCCGGTGTGGTGGCGGCCGGACCGGGACGGCCCGTACCGGGTGCTCACCGCCGGCGACCGGGGCCGGCTGGACGCCGACCTGGCCCGGCACCGCACGTAGGGCGCCGGCCGGCAGGCCCCGGCCGCGGCTCCCGCCCCGGGCCGGCCCGGCCCGGCCCGGCCCGGCCCGGGGTGACTGTATCTGTGGTTAGCCTGGGATTAACCTGAAAATATGCTGAGTCGCCGGCGGACGGGATGGTGGACGACGTGGTGGACGGGACGGTGGGTGGTGGCCGCCGGGGTCGGCCTCAGCGCCGTCGGGCTGTTGGGCTCCGCCGTCGTCGGGGGCCCGTCCGGGGCGACCGCGGCGCGCCACCGGCCGCGGACCACCTACTACGTGGCCATCGGGGCGTCCGAGTCGGTCGGGGTGCAGCCGGTCCCCGGGCACCGTCGGGGAAGGCGGACCGACCACGGGTACGCCAACGACCTGGCGGCCACCTTGAGGCACCGCTGGCCCGGGCTCCGGCTGGTGCAGTTCGGCTGCCCGGGCACCACCGTGGCGGCCGCCGTCGACGGCGGCGGTGCCTGCCGGTACCCGAGCGGTTCGCAACTGGCCACAGCGGTGGGGTTCATCCGGGCCCACGCGGCCACCACCGTGGTGGCCACCGTGGACCTCGGCTTCAACGACCTGCGGCCCTGCCTGGCCCACGAGCGGGTGGGCCGGTCCTGCGTGGCCACCACCCTGCGGGAGGTGGCGCGCCACCTGCGGCTGCTGCTCCGGCGGTTGGCCGCCGCCGGCGGCCCCGGGCTGCACGTGGTCGGGCTGGAGCACAACGACCCCTTTCTGGGGTTCTACCTCGGCGGGCCGAAGGGCCGGAGGTTCGCCCAGGAGAGCGTGGTGGCCTTCGACCGGTTGAACGCGGTGCTCCGCTCCGCGTACCGGGCGGCCGGCGACCCGGTGGCCGACGTCCCCCGGGCGTTCGACGTGGGCAACCTCCACCCGGTCCTCCTGCGCGGGCACGGCCGGGTCCCCGCCGAGGTGGCCCTGGCCTGCCGGCTCGGATGGACCTGCAGCCCGCTGCCGTACGCCCACCACAACGTCCACCCCAACACCCGCGGGTACGACGCCATCGCCGACGCCGCGGCCCACGCGCTGGGGGCGGCCGGAGCCGAACGGGGCGGCCGGGCCTGAACCGGCCGGCCGGCGGGCAGGCGGGCAGGCGGGCAGACGGGCGGGCCGACCGCCTGGCAGGCGGAGCCGCTAGGTGGTGGCCAGGGCCGGCGGGATCTGGGGACGGCCGGCCCAGGCCCTGGGGTCACCGATCGCCGGGCCGGTGTCCCGCCCCGCGCCGGCCCCGGCCGGGTCGCCGGCCTGGCGGAGCCAGGACGGCCGGGGCAGCCACGCCAGGGTCGCCCGCTCCTCCGTCCGGTTCGGCCCGGTCAGCGCGAATCGCGCCGGGGTCCGCTCCAGGAGGGTCACCAGGATGGCGGTGCCGGCCAGGGTGGCCGGGAACAGCACCACGCTGGTCACCCACCACGGCGCCGCCGACTCCAGGCCGGCGTGCACCAGGCCCATCAGGACGAGCTGCAGCACCAGGACGTGGGCGAAGTAGAACCCGCCGGACAGGTCGGAGCCCCAGGTCAGCAGCCGGTCGATCCGGGCCGGCGCCGGCCGGGCGGCGGACCGGTTGGCCCAGATCCAGCCCAGCGCGTACAGCCCGGCGGCGGCGGCCATGAACCAGACCACGGCCACCGGTTGGTACAGGTCGGAGGCGTGGCCGGGGGTCTGGTGGAGGGAGAGGCCGACGACGTAGTAGCCGATGGCCAGCACCCCGACGGCGGCGGCTCCGGCGACGATGGCCCGGTGGTGGCGGGCCACGAACCGCTGCACGTCGTCGGCATGGTCGGCGGCCAGCAACCCGGCCACGATGTAGAGCTGGTACCCCACGATCAGCCGGGACTGGGTCAGGTCGATGTCGAAGTGCCGGATGGTGTGGCCGACGCCGGTCTTCCAGGAGAAGTAGTGGGAGATCGTCATCATGGCCAACTGCAGCAGGACGCTGCCCCCGAGCACCCACCAGTGGTACCGCCGGCTGACCCGGACCAGCCAGATCAGCAGGGGCAGCAGCACGAAGAACTGGATGAGGACCACCGCGTAGTAGAGCTGGTAGTAGCCCCACCACAGGTCGTGGCGGAACGACCCCAGGCCGCCGAGGGGCTGGGGGTTCACGATCATTGTGTAGGTCCAGTACACCACCGTCCACACCAGGTACGGCACCACGATCTGGGTCAGCCGCCGCCACCACAGCCGGCCCGGGGAGCGGGGCCGGGTGGCCTGCGCGTAGTAGGCCACGAAGGCACTGAGGAAGAAGAAGATCTCCCGGGTGGCGTGCAGCAGCATCACCGAGCCCCACCCGATCTTGGCCCCGCCGGTCACCGGCCACAGCACCGAGTGCTGGGCCACCACCCCGACGAAGGCGACGGTGCGGAACAGGTCGAACTGCCGGAGGTAGAACCCGCGGCCGGTGACGACGGAGCCGGTCGCGGCCGCGGCCGACGGGCCGGGCGCGGCGGCGCGGGCGGCGGACACCGCGGTCACGTGGCCACCGGATCGGCGGCCACCGGATCGGCGGCCAGCGGGTCGGGGTCGATGGGCGAGGACACCGCCTCCTCCGCGGCCAGCTCGGCCGGCGTTGTCGGCCGGGACCGCCACCGTTCGGGGGCCCAGGTGCGCCACTCCTGGCGCTGCCGGCCGGTCAGGGCGACGGTCAGCGGGGTCCGGGCCAGGAGGCTGGTCAGCAGGATGCAGCCGAGGAACACGATGGTGATCGTCAGGATGCTGACCACCGGCCAGGACAGGTAGTGGTCGAGGGCCCGCCAGCCCAGCCAGCTAAGGGCGAGGATGAACAGCATCTGGGCCAGGTAGATGCCGTAGGAGTTGTCGGAGCCGGACCGGATCATGGCCCGCACCGTGGTGGACCGGCGGGCGTCGACCAGGTAGACGCCGACGAGGTAGATGCAGGCGATGGCCCCGACGTTGAACGGGATGACGATCGGCTGCAGGGGGTCCGACCCCGACCCCATCCAGGGGACGATGTGCCTGGCCGAAAGCACGAACCAGACCTCGGCCACCGCCGCGGACACCACCGTGCCGGCCAGGATGAGGCGGACGTGGCGGCAGATCCAGTTGTGGACGTCGTCCAGGTGCACCGCGGCCACCATGCCGGCCAGCAGGTAGAACTGGTACGAGATGACCTCCCGGCTGGCCCAGAAGCCGCGCATCTCCGGCGGCAGCACCCGCCAGTGCATGAGGCTGACCACCAGCACCTGCACGACGAGGCTGGCGGCCATCAGGGCGGCGTGGTGCCCCTTGGTGCGGCGGACCAGCAGCAGCAGCAGCGGGAACAGCACGTAGAACTGCATGATGACCAGCAGGTAGTAGAGCTGGTAATAGCCGGTGGCCACCAGGAACCAGAAGTGCCGGAACCCGGTCCACGGGGTGTAGGTCCCTGTGGGCAGGGTGACGAAGAAGTAGATGACGGTCCAGCACAGGTACGGCAGGCAGACCGACACGAACCGGCGCTTGTAGAACCGGCCGTAGCCGGACCGCTTCAGGGCGCCGTAGCTGTACATCAGCATGCAGGCCGAGATGAACAGGAACGCCTCCCGGGTGACGTGCAGCAGCATCAGCGCGCCGCCCACCGCCAGGCTGGCCCCGGGAGCGAAGAACAGGAGGGAGTGGGTGGACACCACGCCGGCCTGCTTGATGGGCCGCATGGCGTCGACGTGGTCCAGCCGCTTCTTGGCCTTCTTGGCCGGCGCCGCCGCCGTGGCCTCGCCGGCCTGCGGGGCCTGCGCCGGAGCGGAGGCCGGCACGGCGTCGACCGCGTCCGCCGTGGCCGCGGGGCCGCCGGTGCCGACGGCGGTCAACTGACCAGCAGGCTGTAGATCGCCGCGTCCTGCCCGACCTGGGACCGGCGGATCTTGCCGTTGGTCCCGGCCGGCAACCGCTCGACCACGTGGAAGGCCACGGGGCGCTTCGGTCGGGACAGGTCGCTGGCGCACCGGTCCTGCAGCCGGCCGACGATGGCCTCCGCCCGCTGCCGGTCGCCGTCGCCGGCGACCCCCTCGGCGACCAGGAAGGCCACCGGCACCCGGCCCAGCACCTGGTGGTCCCAGCCCACGACCACCACGGCGCGCACGTCGGGGTCGGCCAGGATGACGTCCTCCACCTCGCGGGGCAGGATCTTCTCCCCGCCCCGGTTGATGACGTCGTCGGCCCGGCCCACGAGGAAAAGGTACCCGTCGTCGTCCAGGTGCCCCAGATCGCCGGTGTCCAGCCAACCGTCCGGGTCCACGCGGTCCTCGTAGCCGTGGCCGGCGTAGGCGGTGATGACGCCGGGGCCCCGGATCTGCACCCGGTCGCCCACGACCCGGAGGTCGACGCCGACCGGCATGCCGACCGAGCCGGGCTTGCGCGGCCCGTGCAGCGGGTTGGCGGTGATCTGGCTGCCGGCCTCGGTCATGCCGTAGGTCTCGATCACCGGCAGGCCGGTGGCGTCCTCGAACCGCTGCAGGGTCACCGCCGACAGGGGGGCGGAGGCGGAGCGGACGAACCGGACGTCCGCCGGCACCGTCTCCCCGTCCCGCAGCGGGGCCAACCGGGCGATGATGGCCGGCACCGCGTTGACCCACGTGATCCGGTGCGCCGCCATCAGCTCCCAGAACCGGGTGCGGTGGAATTTGTCGTCGAGCACCAGGGTGGAGCCGGCGACCAGCGCGGCGAGCAGGCCGACCACCTCGCCGTTGATGTGGAACAGCGGCAACGGGCTGAACCCGCGGTCGGCCACCGACAGGTGGTGGTGGCCGGCGATGGAGCCGGCGGTGTGCAGCAACTGCCGCTCGTCCAGCCGGATCAGCTTCGGCGCGCCGGTGGTGCCGGAGGTGGAGAGGACCAGTCCCCCGGCGCCGGGACGGGCGGCGGCCACCCAACCGCTGCCGGCGGAGGCGCCGAGCGCCGGCGGCAGGGCCGGGGCGGTGGACGGATCGGGGTCGGGGAGCTCGAACGACCCCGGACGGAGCACCACCCAGTCGAACCCGGTGCCGCCGGGAACGGGGCGGTCGCTCAGCACCACGGCCGGTCGCACCCGGCCGCAGACGATCTCCAGCTCGGCGTCCGGAGCCGACGGGTCCAGCGGGGCGGCCACCCGGCCGGCCGCCATGGTGCCGAGGAACACCATGGCGAAGTCCACCGGGTCGGACACCGCGATGCCGACGGTGTCCCCCAGGCCGACGCCGAGATCTTCGAGCAGCAGGGCCCACCGGCTGGTGGCCCGGCGGAGGGCCCCGAAGGTGACCGACCGACCGGTGCGGATGTGCTCGACGAAGGGGTGGTCGGTCCCGGTCAGCGACCGCACCCAGATCAGCTCGGCCAACTGGGTGCCGAACGGGGTGGTCCGGGGGCCGGCCGGTCGATGGAGGTCGGGAACGGACGGCACGGTCAGTACATCATCCGGGGGTCGCGGTAGTGCTTGAACTCGACCAGGTTGTCCGAGGGGTCCCGGAGGACGAAGGTGCGGTGCACCTCGGCGGTGCCGTCGAACCGGACGGCGACGTCGCGGAACATCGGCACCTTCCGGAGCTGGACCAGGTCGTACAGGGCGTCGAAGTCGTCGGCCCGGCGGAAGGTCACCCCGAAGTGCCGCGGGTACAGGGACAGGGGGCCGCCCGGCTTCCAGTCCGGGCCGGGGTCGGTCAGGTGGCAGACCAGTTGGTCGCCGAAGAAGTCGACGGTGATCCGGTCGTCGTAGGTCCGGGCCAGCTTGCAGCCGAGCAGGTCCACGTAGAAGTGCTGGGTCGCCCGCAGGTCGAAGGCGGGGACGGCCAGGTGGAAGGCGTCGCCCTGCTCCCTCACCGGCGCGGCTCTTCGAACTCGGTCAGGGTGTCCGCCCGCAGCCCGAGCCGCAGGGTCTCCAGGCTGATGACCCCGGTGGGCGGCACGTTGCCCAGGTTGACGTCGTAGCCGACCCGGCTGACGAAGTAGGCCTGCAGGGTGTTGGTGGGGGCCTCGAACATCAGGCGGTCCGTCGGCACCTCGCCGCCCAGCAGCTCCTCGATGAGGCCGAACCGGAGCTCGCCGTTGGGCCGGCAGATGCCGGACCGGCCGCTCTCCCGGGACTCCAGGGTGACCAGGGCGGCGCCGGCCTCCAGGTCCTCCCGGATGTACTCGATCCAGCGCTTCGGCATCAGCTTCTCGGACCGTGTCGAGTCCTTGAACCCCACCTCGGAGACCACGGTGAACTCGTCGGACAGCTTCCGGACGTAGCCGGCCTTCTCCTGGTTGGACATGTCGACGGTGCCGTTGGACACCTCGACGTGGCTGCAGGAGAACTCGTGGCAGAGGGCCCGGAACTCCTCGAAGCGGCCCTGGAGGACGTGCTTCTCGAACAGGGTGCCGCCGAAGTAGTAGGCGATGCCGCTGTCCTGCAGCAGCGCCACCTTGTCGGCCAGTTGGCAGGACACCACCGCGGTGCCCCAGCCGAACTTGACGAAGTCCAGGTACTCCCCGGCGCTGGCCACGATGTCGCGCAGGGTGCCCAGCGGCAGGCCGCCGTCCACCACCATGGTCACCCCCACCCGTCGGGGCTTGACGGCCCGCTGCGGCAACTGCAGAGCGCTGTGGTTCATGCACGCTTCCTTTCGCGCCTCGGCCGCTCAGGCGGCCGACATCGATGCCCGGCGGGTGGCGGCCAACGGCCGGCCCACGACCAGCCCGTTCCCGACCGCGCCCCAGGCCATGCGGTCCGGTTCGACCCCGTCGAGCCAGGCCAGCAGCGCCCGGACCACCCCGCCATGGACCACCAGCACCACGTCACCGCCCGTCCCGTCGTCGACCTCGCCGGCACCGACGCCGACCAGGACATCCTCCACGAAGCCGGCCGTCCGTCCCACCAGGTCCCGGATCGACTCCCCACCGGGCGGCGACGCGTCGGCGTCGACCACCCGCTCGCCGTCGAACCCGGAGTGCTGCGTGCCCAACAGCCTAGACGGCAGCCCCTCGACGTCGCCGAAACTGCGCTCCCGCAGCCGAGGGTCGGCCACGGCGGCCAGGCCCAGGGCGGCGGTGACCGGCGCCGCGGTCTGGACGGCCCGCCGGAGGTCGCTGGAGTACACCGCCCGCAGCGATCGGCCGGCCAGCGACGACGACAGGGCCCGGGCGACCGCTTCGGCCTGGTCCCTACCCCGTGGGGTCAGCTCCGGCTCCGCCTTCTGGCCCTGCACCAGCCCCAGCGCGTTCCAAGTGCTCTCGCCGTGCCGGACCAGCCACAAGGTGCCTGGATGCCGTTCCACGCCTCCAGGCTTCCAGGGAAACCTGGGGATCAGTTCGGAGTTTCATAGGAAAACGCTGAGGTTTCGCGAAGACTTTTTTAAGCACGCGATGTTCCAGTGATTTTCATGTACTTCCGGTTCGAGGGCCCTGGTTCGAGGACCCTGGGCTCCGAGTCTGTGGAGCGGCGGCGGCCCCGGGGCCGGCAGCCTGCCGGCTCCCCGGGGCCCGCTCGCCGCAAGGAACCCCCGATCGTGGAACGGTCACCGTCGCATCCGGGCAGGCCCGGCGGAAAACCGATGCGACCCTAGCCGGTGGGGACGGGCCGCACAACGGCGCGGTCCCCGGCCGGCGCGGCTGTCAGTCCGCCAGGGGGGCCGCCACCGTGGCCCCCTCGCCGCCGCCCGGCGCGCCGGCCGGGGCCGGCCGACCCTTCGGCAGCACCAGAGCCGCCACCAGGCCGACCGCGGTGATGGCGATGACGATCCAGAAGGAGTACCCGAACGAGCCGGCCAGCTTGGCGGCCACCGGTTCGGGCAGCTTGGCGTTGCCGGACGACGGCGCCGAGCCCAGGATGCCGGCGAAGCTGGGCAGGCGGTCGGCGATCTGGCGCTGGAGGACCACGGCGACCAGGGCGGTGCCGAGGGAGCCCCCCACGCGCATCAGGATGTTGATGACGGTAGTGGCCCGGGGCACGGTGGCATGGGTCAGGTTGACGTACGCCGCGGCCATCACCGGCATCATCACCCACCCCATCCCGAGCCCCCGGACGAACAGGGCGAGGGCCAGCCAGCCGTACCCGGTGTCCGCCCCCACCTGGGTGTAGGCCAGGGTGCCCAGCAGCACCACCACCATGCCGATGGGCACCACCTTGCCGGCCCCGATCCGGTCGGTCATGCGGCCGCCCCACGGCATGGTCAGGGCGGCCCCGAGGCCCTGGGGGGCCATCAGCAGGCCGGCCATCAGGGCGCTCTCCCCCCGGACCAGTTGGTAGTAGAGCGGCAACAGGAACATGCCGCCGTACAGCACGGCCCCGAACACGAAGGTGGCCAGGTTGGCCATGGAGAAGCTGCGGTCCCTGAACAGCCGCATGTCCAGCAGCGGCCGGTCGATCCGCAGGGCGTGGGCCACGAAGGCGGCGCACAGCACCGCCCCGATCACCAGGGGCACGACGACGGTGGTGCCGCCGAACCCGCTGCCGCCGCCGGCTTCGGACAGCCCGTACACCAGGGCGGCCAGGCCGGGGGACAGCAGGGCGACGCCCACGAAGTCGAACCGGCCGGCGTCGTGGGTGGGGTCGTGGACCAGGAACCGGGCGGACAGCAGCAGGGCGACGGCCCCGATGGGGACGTTGACGAAGAAGATCCACCGCCAGGTGGTGTTGTCCACGATCAGGCCGCCCAGCACCGGGCCCAGCACCGGGGCGATCAGGGTGGGCACCCCCAGGACGGACATCACCCGGCCCATCCGCTGCGGCCCGGCCGCCCGGGCCAGGATGGTCTGGCCGACCGGCATGATCATGCCGCCGCCCAGCCCCTGCAGGATGCGGAAGACGATCATGCTGCTGGCCGACCACGACAGCCCGCACAGCGCGGAGCCGACGGTGAACAGCCCGAGGGAGATCATCCACATCCGCTTGGCCCCGAACCGCTCCACCATCCAGCCGGACATGGGGATGACGATGGCCAGGGCCAGCAGGTACCCGGTGATGACCCACTGGATGGTGGACAGCGACGTGTGGAAGTCGCGGCTCAACGTCTCGATGGCGACGTTGACGATGGTGGTGTCCAGGATGGACATGATCGCCCCGAGGATCACCACCATGGACAGCCGGCGGAGCACCGGGTCCTTCAACGGGTTCTCGGTCGACGCCGCCGGGGCCAGGATGGGGCGGTCGGCGGGGCGGGCGGCGGGGCGGTCGGCAGAGCGGCCGGGGCGGGCAGAGCGGCCGGGGCGGGCGGCGGGGGTCGTCTCGCTCATGGGTCCTCAGGCTACGAAGAACACTTTGAAGTTGTCAAATATCGACTATCCTCTACCTTTGATGAATCCGAAAGTTGACAAGGAACCACCATTGACCGTACCGTCAGCGGCCGTGCCCGAAACGGGAGCGCCCGACACCGGAGCGGAAGCCGCCGAGGCCTGGCGCCTGGTGTACTCCCTCGTCCTCGAAGGGGAGGCCCACACCCGGCTGCACGAGGCCTGCCGGCAGGTCGGCCTGCCGGTGAACCTGGTCAAGGCCATGCTGACCGTCGGCCGGTTGGGCCAGGACCGGGAGCCGCCGCCGTCCATGCGGGACCTGGCCGACCACTTCAACGTCGACGCGTCCTACTGCACCTCGCTGGTCGACGGGTTGGAGGCCAACGGCCTGGCCGAGCGTCGCGCCCACCCGACCGACCGGCGGGTCAAGACGGTGGTGCTCACCGACCAGGGCCGCGAGGTGCTGGCCCGGGCGAGGGCGCTGATGGACGAGACCCCACCGGCGTTCCTGCGGCTGGCTCCGGCCGACCAGCGCCGGCTCCGGGACCTGCTGGCCAAGGTGGCCGCGGCCGACTCGGTGCTCAGCGCCCAACGGCCGAGCCCCTGACGGCCGAGCGCCCAACGGCCGAGTTGATGCACCGGAGGCCGGCCTGCAGGTCGGTGAGGCGGACCTGCGCCGCGCACCTCCGGAGGGTCGACCGGGGCGCCATGGGGCCCATCGGGGTCGACGCCAGGTCCCACTCCCAGGCCCCGTCGTGGAACGTCGGCGGCCGCCCGATCACCGCGGTCATGAGGGTGGCGGCGAAGATCGGGTTCCGGCCCTGTGTGGTGACGATGACCCTGGTCACCCCGGTCCGCTGCAGCAGTTGGCGGACGGCGCGCAACTGGGCCGCCGACGGGACCACCGACCGGCCGTACCCGTAGGACAGGGTGTCCAGGACCGGCAGCGCCCCTCCCGGCTTGGACACCCAGGCGTCGTCGTGGCCGTTCCGGCCGGGCACGACGACGTACCCGCCGGCGATGGCGAACGGCATGTCCAGTTCGGCCTGCCAGCCCATGCCGGAGCTGACCTCCGAGGACGGGTACGGGATGAGCAGCAGCCGTGTCGCCGGGTCGAACCGGCCCCGGTCGGCGGTCAGCGCCTGCGGCGGTGGTGTGGACGCCTCGGTGAACGGAAGGGTGTACCAGCCGGCGATCGACAGCACCAGGCCGATGCCGACGGCCGCGACCACGGCGCCGGACGGTGCCCCGGCGGACGACCGCCACCTGGCGACCAGCCAGGACCGCCACCGGTCCAGGGCGACGGCCATCAGCAGGCAGACGACGAGGACGACGAACTGCGAGAACCGCTGCGGCTGGATCTGCTGGAGCACCGGCACGTGCCGCAGGCCGTTCCAGGGGTAGAGCGGGCCGTGCCGCGACCCGAGGGACAACCACCAGAAGCACAGCCCGACCCCGCAGGCCACCCAGATCAGCCGCGATCGCCACCACAGCCAGACGGACGCCAACAGGAAGACCAGTACCGGCCACCCGATGTACCCCACCGGCAACCCGACCGCACCGCGGTAGCCGATCTGGGCCAGCTCGGGATAGCTGTGGTGCACCAGCGGTCCCTGGTCGACCAGGGACGACACCAGGTCGCCCGCGGACGCCTTCGGCCAGATGACCCCGGTGACGTGCCGGGGCCCGAACAGGGTGTACCACAGCGGGTAGGCCAGGACCGGGACGGCGATGGCGGCGGCGAGGCCGCCGACCCGGAGCGCCCGGTGCCGGGCCGGCCAGATCCGCCGGGGGGCCAGCAGGAGGCCCAGGGCGACCCCCACCACGGCCCCGATGCCGGTCATGGCCAGCAGCTCGGTGCCGGTGAAGAACTGGGCCACGGTGGCCGCCGCCAGGACCACGCCCAGCCGGACCGGGGACCGTCGTCGGCCGAGCACGGTGTCGTAGGCGACGGAGGCCACCACCGGCGGGTACCAGGCCATGGTCAGGTTCAGGTGCCCGAGGGGGAGGTTGGCGACCATGAACGGGGACAGCCCGTACAGGGTGGCCGGCAGCACCGTGGCGGCCAGGGAGCCGGCCAGCCGGGACAGGAACCGGTACATGGCCCACGACGACAGGGCCACCGACAGCACCATGGCGACGTTGAACGAGGCGATCGGCCCGGCGGCCACCGTGACCGGGGACAGGACGGCGGCGGGCAGGAGGTAGGAGGTGTTGGCCAGGGCGCTGACCCCGCCGGCGCCGGCGTACATGAGGTCGGTGTGGAACAGGTCGTGGCCGTGGGCCACGGCCCAGGGGAACCACTCGAGCCACCACAGCTCCTGGGCGGGGTCTCCGCAGGAACAGGTGACGGCGGTGGAGAGGTGGCCGGTCCCGACGGCCTGCCAGCAGGCGAACACCCCGACGGCCACGAAGAAGGCGACGACGCCGACTTCCCTCCAGCCGCCCCACGGCCGCCGGCCGGACCCGGTCCGGTGGGCGTCGGGCCCGGGCCCACGAGCGGCCACGTCCCCTGCGGGCCGCATCGTCGCGGTGCCGGCCACCTCCGCCCCCTGCCTCCGTCCGCCCCGCCCGGCCGCCGGTGGTCAGCGCAGCCCGGCGAACAGGTCGTCCTCGGGCACCGGTGCCCGCGTCCGGTCGTCGACCCGGACGAACATCTCGCGGCCGAACACCGTGGCGAACAGCGGGCGGCCCAGCCGGAGGAAGAAGATGTTCTCGGACTGGCTGGCGTGGGCGGCCAGGCTGTCGTACTTGCGGTCGGTCCAGCCGGTGCAGTCGACGGCGGTGGTGACCAGCTCGTCGGGGGTGCCGAAGTCGGGGTCCTCGACCACCTCCCCGGGCGGCTCGATGCCCTGCTCGCGCAGCAGGTCACCGAACCCGGCGATGATGGAGCGGGGGACGGCGGTGTAGTACAGCTTGTCCGGGATGCCGGTGGCCCGGGCGGCGGCCAGGGTGATCCGGTTGGCCTGGATGTGGTCGGGGTGGCCGTAGAAGCCGTTCTCGTCGTAGGTGACCACCACCTGCGGGCGGTACCGGTCCATCAGCTCGGCCAGGCGGTCGGCGGCCACGTCGACCGGGGTGTTCCAGAAGGCATGGGGGGCGTCGTTCTGCGGCCAGCCCATCATGCCGGAGTCGTGGTAGCCCAGCAGCTCCAGGTCGGTGACGCCGAGCACCGCGCAGCTTGCCTCCAGCTCCTGGCGGCGGAGGGCCACGATCTCGGCCACGTCGTGCCCCGGCTCCCCCGGCTTGGTGCCGCCCGGCGCGTCACCGAGCTCGCCGTTGGTGCAGGTGACCAGGACGGTGCGGACGCCCTCGTCGGAGTACCGGGCCAGGATGCCGCCGGTCCCGGTGGCCTCGTCGTCGGGGTGGGCGTGGACGGCCATGAGGGTGAGGGGTGGCGGCGCCATCCACCAAGCGTAGGTGGGTGTGGACCGGTACCTGGACGGCCCCCGGGACGGGACGTCTCCGCGGAAACGTCCCGTGGGCACGACCACCATCAAGGACACCGTGGGCCAGGCGCTGCGACTGGCCGTCGCTGACCGGGAGGAGGGACTCGAAAGGGCTTTGGACGTGCTCATCGAGGTCCCGCTGGTCGACCGTTCGGAGGCATGGCGTTGACCGGGTGGGACGCACTGGCCGCCGGCTGAGCAGCCTTCGCCCTCGTTGAGGCGTCTCCCCGGGCCGGCGGCTCGGGCCCCGGTTCAGAGCACCGACGCGAGGGGCACGTAGTCCAGCCCGTGGGCATCGGCCACCGGGGCACAGACCACCGACCCGTCCACCACGTTGACCCCCTGGGCCAGGGCCGGATCGGCCCGGACCGCGTCCTTCCAGCCGCGGTCGGCGATCTCCAGGGTGTACGGCAGGGTGGCGTTGACCAGCGCGTGGGTGGAGCTGTGGGGCACCGCCCCGGGCATGTTGGCGACGCAGTAGAAGATGGACCCGTTGACGTCGAAGGTGGGGTGGGAGTGGGTGGTGGGCCGGGTGGACTCGAAGCAGCCGCCCTGGTCGACGGAGATGTCCACCAGCACCGAACCGGCCGGCATCCGGGCCACCAGGTCGTCGGAAACCAGCTTGGGGGTGCGGGCGCCGACGACCAGGACGGCGCCGATGACCAGGTCGGCGTCCTCGCAGACGTGCTCGACGGCGTGGGTGCTGGACGCCACGGTCTCCAGGGCGCCGCGGAAGTGGTGGTCGACCTGCCGCAGCCGCTCCAGGTTGCGGTCGAGGATGAACACGTTGGCGTGCATCCCCACCGCCAGGGTGGCGGCGGCCATGCCGGCGACGCCGGCGCCCAGGATGACCACCTTGGCCGCTTCCACCCCGGGCACCCCGCAGATGAGGCTGCCGCGGCCGCCGCCGGGGCGCATGAGGTGGTGGGCGCCCATGAACGGGGCCATGCGGCCGGCCACCTCGCTCATGGGGGTGAGCAGCGGGAGGGACCCGTCGGGCAGCCGGACGGTCTCGTAGGCGATGGCGGTGTTGCCGGCGGCCAGCAGGGCGTCGGTGCACGACCGGGAGGCGGCCAGGTGCAGGTAGGTGAACAGGACCTGGTCGGTCCGCAGGGCCAACCGGGGGTACTCCTCGGGGACCGGCTCCTTGACGCCGAGCACCATGTCGGCGGCGGCCCAGATCTCGTCGGGGTCGGTCACCATCACCGCCCCGGTGGCCACGAACTCGTCGTCGGTGATCGACGACCCCTCCCCCGCCCCCTTCTCGACCTGCACCACGTGGCCGTGCGACACCAGCTCCCGGACGCCGGCCGGCGTGATGGCCACCCGGTACTCGTCCTCCTTCACCTCTTTCGGGACCCCGACGATCACGGACTGTGTCTCCTTGCCCGGCCGGGGCCCCAACCCCGGCCTCCTCCGAAGCGTGGGGCCCCAGCCCCACGCCGGCCGTCTGTGTCTCCTTGCCCGGCCGGGGCCCCACTGCCCCGTCCGACGATGGCGTCCTCCTCCGAAGCGTGGGGCCCCAGCCCCACGCCGGCCGTCACCTCTCTCAGTCTTCTATGTGGCTCATGACGTGCTTGATGCGGGTGTAGTCCTCGAAGCCGTAGACGGACAGGTCCTTGCCGTAGCCGGAGTGCTTGAAGCCACCGTGGGGCATCTCGGCGACGAGGGGGATGTGGGTGTTGATCCAGACGCAACCGAAGTCGAGGTCGCGGGCCATCCGCATGGCGCGGCCGTGGTCCCTGGTCCAGACGGAGGAGGCCAGGCCGTACTGGACGCCGTTGGCCCACTCGAGGGCCTGGGCCTCGCCGTCGAACTCCTGGACGGTGACGACGGGGCCGAAGATCTCGTGCTGGACCATCTCGTCGTCCTGGCGGAGGCCGGCGACGACGGTGGGGGCGAAGCAGTAGCCGCGCTCCCCCACCGGTTCGCCGCCGGTGAGCACCCGGGCATGGGAGGGGGCCCGGTCGAGGAAGCCGCGGACCCGGGCGAGCTGGTCGGCGTTGTTGAGGGGGCCGAAGTCGGCGTCGTCGACGTCGGTGCCGCCGACGGTCTGGGCCCGGGCCTGGTCGACCAGGGCGTCGAGGAGGTCGGCGTGGACGCGGGGGCCGGCGAGGACGCGGGTGGCGGCGGTGCAGTCCTGGCCGGCGTTGAAGTAGGCGGCCCCGGCGATGCCCTCGGCGGTGCTGGCGACGTCGGCGTCGTCGAAGACGATGACCGGGGCCTTGCCGCCGAGCTCCAGGTGGACCCGTTTGAGGTCGGCGGCGGCGGACCCGGCGACCTCGATGCCGGCCCGGACGCTGCCGGTGATGGACACCATGGCGGGCACCGGGTGCTCGACCAGGGCCCGGCCGGTGTGGCGGTCGCCGCACACCACGTTGAGGACGCCGGGCGGGACGTGCTCGGCGACGATCTCGGCCAGCAGCAGGGTGCTGACGGGGGTGGTGTCGGACGGCTTGAGCACCATGGCGTTGCCGGCGGCGAGGGCCGGGGCCCACTTCCAGACGGCCATCATCATGGGGTAGTTCCAGGGGGTGACGGCACCGCAGACCCCGATGGGCTCGCGGCGGACGTAGGAGGTGTGGCCGGCCAGGTACTCCCCGGCGGACCGGCCCTCCAGCAGGCGGGCGGCCCCGGCGAAGAACCGGATCTGGTCCACCATCGGGGGGACTTCCTCGGCCATGGTCAGGGCGTACGGCTTGCCGGTGTTGGCGCACTCGGCCCGGACCAGGGCGTCGGCGCGGGCCTCGATGGCGTCGGCGATGCGGAGGAGGGCCAGGCTGCGGTCGGCCGGGGTGGCCCGCTTCCAGGCGGCGAACCCGTCGGCGGCGCTGCGGACGGCGCGGTCGACGTCGGCGGTCCCGGACACCGGGGCGTCGGCGTAGGGTTGGCCGGTGGTGGGGTCGACGACCGGCGCCATGGGCCCGTCGGCGTCGACGTACTGGCCGCCGACGAAGTTGCGGAGCTGCGGCCGTCCGTCCCGGGTGCCGGGGCGGTCCTGGGTTCCTGGGCCGTCCTGGGTGCCTGGGGTGGTGGCGTCTGCGCTCACTGGGACCTCCCGAGCGGGCTGGGTCGGGCTGGATACGGTACGGCGTGCCGTACAAACCTGCCATACGGACGTGCCGCACCGATGTGCCGGGGCACCGGGTCCGTCCGATGGCTCACCGCAAGGATCACAGAGAATGAGGGGTAGGACAAGCGATACCGTGAAGAAGTGGGACGAGGACGCCGAAAACCCTTGACTGTGCAGGGTGACGTGAAAGAATTCGACACGCGGCCCGGTCCGGCTCCGGTCGGGTAAGGGTCGCGAGATGGAGCGGAGGAGAAGCAGCGCCATGCCCGCCAAGCCCAGCCGCGACGACGAGCGCCCCGACCTGGAGCCGGACGACAACCCGCTCCCCGACCCGGACGTCGGCGCCGGGCAGGTGCCGTCGGGGCTGTTGGACCGGGCCAACCGGGCCATCATCGAGGCCCTGCAACGGGACGGCCGGCGGCCGTACGGGGCCATCGCCGAGGAGGTGGGGCTGTCGGAGGCCGCGGTGCGTCGCCGGGTGCAGCGGCTGCGGGAGAACGGCATCATCCAGATCGTGGCGGTCACCGACCCGCTGCAGTTGGGGTTCGCCCGGCAGGCCATGGTGGGCATCCGGGTGGAGGGGGACGTCCGGCAGGTGGCGGCCAAGGTGGGGGCGTTGGACGAGGTGGACTACGTGGTGATGTGCGCCGGGTCCTTCGACGTGCTGGCGGAGGTGGTCTGCGAGGACGACGACCGGCTGCTGCACCTGCTGAACGACTCGATCCGGTCGATCCCGGGGGTGCGGTCGACGGAGACGTTCTTGTACCTGAAGTTGGCCAAGCAGACCTACACCTGGGGGACCAGATGAGCGACGTGGCACCGGTCAGCGGCACCGTCGGGGACAACACCCTGAGCGAGCGGGCCCAGCGGAACCTGTGGATGCACTTCACCCGGCTGGGGGCCTACGGCCCGCACCACGAGGTGCCGGTGATGGTCCGGGGCGAGGGGGCCTACGTGTGGGACCAGAGCGGCAAGCGGTACCTGGACGGGCTGTCGGGGCTGTTCACCAGCCAGATCGGGCACGGCCGGACGGAGCTGGCCGAGGCGGCGTCGAAGCAGGCGTCGGAGCTGGCGTACTTCCCGCTGTGGACCTACGCCCACCCGAGGGCCATCGAGCTGGCCGAACGGGTGGCCAGCCTGGCGCCCGGCGACCTGAACCGGGTGTTCTTCACCACCGGCGGGTCGGAGGCGGTGGAGTCGGCGTGGAAGCTGGCCCGGCAGTACTTCCGGCTGACCGGCCAGCCGTACCGCACGAAGGTGATCAGCCGGGACATCGCCTACCACGGCACCACCCTCGGGGCGCTGTCGATCACCGGGATCCCGGAGCTGAAGACGCCGTTCGAGCCGCTGGTGCCGGGGTCGGTGAAGGTGCCGAACACCAACTTCTACCGGGCGCCGGAGCACGGGGACGACTGGGAGGCGTTCGGCCGGTGGGCGGCGGACGAGATCGGGCGGGCCATCGAGCGGGAGGGGGCGGACACGGTGGCCGCGGTGTACCTGGAGCCGGTGCAGAACGCCGGCGGCTGCTTCCCGCCGCCACCGGGGTACTTCGCCCGGGTCCGCGAGATCTGCGACCGGTACGGGGTGCTGCTGGTGTCGGACGAGGTCATCTGCGCCTTCGGCCGTCTCGGTGAGTACTTCGGGGCCGCCAAGTACGGGTACCTGCCGGACATCATCACGGTGGCCAAGGGGCTCACCAGCGGGTACGCGCCGCTCGGGGCCATGATCGCCACCGACCGGCTGGTGGAGCCGTTCCTGCACGGCGACCGCAGCTTCGCCCACGGGTTCACCTTCGCCGGCCACCCGGTGAGCTGCGCGGTGGCCATGGCCAACCTGGACGTGTTCGAGCGGGACGGCATCTTGGACCACGTCCGGGCCACCCAGGGCAGCTTCCGGGCGGCCCTGGAGGGGCTGGGGGACCTGCCGATCGTCGGCGAGGTCCGCGGCGACGGGTTCTTCTACGGGATCGAGCTGGTGAAGGACAAGGCCACCCGGGAGACGTTCAGCGACGAGGAGAGCGAGTTCCTGCTGCGGGGGTTCCTGTCCGGAGCGCTGTTCGACTCCGGCCTGATCTGCCGGGCCGACGACCGGGGGGACCCGGTGGTGCAGCTTGCGCCGCCGCTCATCTGCGGCCAGGCCGAGATCGACCTGATGGCGGAGGTGCTCCGCAACGTCCTGGTCGAGGCCTGGCGGCGCATCTGACCGGCGCCGGGCCGGGCGGCGGGTGAGGGACCGCCGGTGAACGGCGCCGGCCCGTACCGGCGGCTGTCCCTGTGGTGGGACCAGGTGGACGGCGACATCGTCCCCCGCCCCGGCCTGCCGGGGGACCTGGACGTGGACGTGGCGATCGTCGGGGCCGGGTTCACCGGGCTGTGGACGGCCCGGTCGCTGCTGGACGCGGACCGGTCGCTGCGGGTGGCGGTGCTGGAGCAGGAGGTGGCCGGGTTCGGGGCGTCGGGGCGGAACGGCGGGTGGTGCTCGGCGCTGTTCGCGGCCTCCGACGGCCGCATCGCCCGGGAGCACGGCGAGGGGGCGGCCCGGGCGATGCGGCGGGCCATGCAGGACAGCGTGGACCAGGTCGGCCGGGCGGCGGCGGCCGACGGGATCGACTGCCGGTTCGCCAAGGGCGGGACGGTGGTGGCGGCCCGCAGCCCGGCCCAGGTGGTGCGGGCCCGCCGGGAGGTGGCCGAAGCCCGGGAGCACGGGGTCACCGAGGACGACCTGCGGTGGCTGGACGCCGGCGAGGCCCGATCGGTGCTCGGGGCGGCCGGGGTGCTGGGGGCGACCTACACGCCGCACTGCGCGGCGCTGCAGCCGGCCCTGCTGGCCCGGGGGCTGGCCGGCGCCGTGGAACGCCGCGGCGGCGCCGTCTACGAGCAGACCGTGGTGACGGCGATCGAACCGGGAGGGCCGCCGGGGACGGGCGACGGCCCAGTGCGGCGGCCCCCAGCGCGGCGGCCGACGGTGCGGCGGCCGACGGTGCACACCGCGGGCGGCCGGGTGCGGGCGGACGTGGTGGTCCGGGCGGTGGAGGGCTGGACGCCCCGCCTGCCGGGCACCGGGCGGGCGGTGGCGCCGGTGTACTCGCTGATGGTGGCCACCGAGCCCCTGGGCGACCGGTTCTGGGCCGAGGCCGGGCTGGCGGACCGGCAGACGTTCTCGGACCACCGGCACCTGATCGTGTACGGCCAGCGGACCGCGGACGGCCGGATCGCCTTCGGCGGCCGGGGGGCGCCGTACCACTTCGGGTCGCAGGTCCGGCCGGCCTACGACCGGGTGCCGGCGGTGCACCGAGCCCTGCGGGACACCCTGGTGGACCTGTTCCCGGCGCTGGCCGGGGTGCGGATCACCCACACCTGGGGCGGCCCGCTGGGGGTGCCGCGGGACTGGTTCTCGTCGGTCGGGCTGGACCGGGCCACCGGGATGGGGTGGGCCGGCGGGTACGTGGGGGACGGGGTGTCCACCGCCAACCTGGCCGGTCGCACCCTGGCCGACCTGGTCCTGGACCGCGACAGCGACCTGGTCCGGCTGCCGTGGGTGGGCCACCGGTCGCCGTCGTGGGAACCGGAGCCGCTGCGGTGGCTGGGGGTCAACGCCGGGTTGGCGTCGATGAAGCTGGCCGACCGGACCGAGGGTCGGCGGGGCCGGCCGAGCCGGTTGGCGACCGCCATGGGACGGCTGCTCGGGGGCTGACCCGCCGGCGGAGCCCCGACCATAGGCGGCGGCCGGCGCGGCCGTACACTCGCCCCGTGGGGGCCTCCGACCGGGAACAGATCACGGACCTGCTGTTCACCTACGCCGACCGGATCGACGCCGGCGACTTCGACGGGGTGGCCGACCTGTTCGCCGACGCCGACGTCACCTTCGAGGGGTTCGACCAGGTCCGCCACGGTCGTGACGAGGTGCGGGCCATGTACGAGGCCAGCACCCGCCGCTACGACGACGGCACCCCGAGGACCAAGCACGTCATGACCAACGTCGTCGTCACCGTGGACGAGCCGGCCGGCACGGCCACCGCCCGGTCGTACTTCACCGTCCTCCAGGCCGTCCCCGACCGGCTGGCCCTGCAGCCCATCGTCGCCGGCCGGTACCGCGACCGGTTCGACCGGGCCGAGGGAACCTGGCGGTTCCGGCACCGGCACATGGTCGTCGACCTGGTCGGCGACGTCGGTCACCACACGCTGTTCGACCTCCGATGAGGCCGGCCGGGAGGCGGCCGGCCGGCCACCTGGCCACGGTCCTCGTCGCGGCCACCGTCGGGGCGGCGGCGTTGCTGGCACCGGTGGTCGCCCCCACCGCCGCCGGTGCCGCCACCCGCCGGGGCCCGACGGCACCACCGAGCACCGACTGGGGCGCGTCGGTGGCCGGGGCGTCGGACTGCGACCCGCTGGGCGGGTCGACCTGCATGGTGCCGTTCCCGAGCGACTACTACACGGTGGTGGACCGGTCGATGCCGTCGGGCCGGCAGGTGGCGTTCCCGAAGGCCGCCATGCCCACCAACGTGGTCGGCCTGCACATCACACCGGCGGCGTACGGCCGCAACGACGGGTTCAGCCCCGGCAGCACCGTCCTGGTGCACGTCGCCGGCATCGACCTGGCCAGGTCGGGCATCCCCGACGCCGGCCACGTCGGCACATCGCTGCGCCGGCGGGCCGGGGTGGTGCTGGTGGACGAGGCCACCGGGAAGCGGCTGGCGTACTGGGCGGAGCTGGACGCCCGGGACGGCGATCCGGCCACCCGGCTGCTGATGGTCCACCCGGCCGCCAACCTGCCGGAGGGGCACCGCATCGCGGTGGCCCTGACCGGGGTGCGGACGGCCAAAGGGGCGCCCGTCGCCCCGGGGCCGGCGTTCGCCGCCGTCCTGGGCCGGCGGCCAGCCCCGCAGGGGGTGACGGCGGCGTTCCTCGACCACGAACGGGCCCTGGTGTCCTGGCTGCACCGCCGCCACGTCCCCACCGGGTCGTTGACGGTGGCCTGGGACTTCACCGTCATCAGCACCCGGAACCTGACCGGGTACGCCGTCCACATGCGCGACGTGGCCATGGCCCAGTTACACGGCGGCGCCCCTTCCTTCGCGGTGACCGCGGTCACCGACTTCACGACGGCCCAGGACGGCAGCGACAGCCGGCAGGTCGACGGCACCTTCACGGTGCCCAGCTTCCTGGACCAGCCCGGCGGCCCGTACGGGTCGACGCTGAACCTGGGGCCGACAGGGCTGCCGCAGCAGTTGCCGGGCAACGTCCAACAGGCCGCCTTTAGCTGCCTGGTCCCCCGTTCGGCCACGGCGGCCCACCCGGCACGTCCGGTCCTCTACGGGGTGGGCCTGTTCAACGTGGCCGCCAAGATCGGCGACGAGAACGTGTCGGTCATGGCCGACCGCTACGACATGGTGCTGTGCGCCACCGACTGGATGGGGCTGACAGGGAACGACGAGCTGGCCGACGCCGCCCTGCTGGCGGACCTGTCCAACTTCACCACCCTGCCGGACCACCTGACGCAGTCGCTGATCGACGCCCTGTACCTGGGCCGGCTGATGACCGCCGTGGGGGGCCTGGCGTCGGACCCGGCGTTCCGGACAACAGGGGCCGCCCTCGTCGACACGTCGTCGCCGCTGACCTACTACGGCAACAGCGAGGGCAGCCTGGCCGGCGGCGCGCTGACCGCCATCTCCACCGTGTTCCGCCGGGCGGTGCTCGGGGTGCCGTCCATGGACTACGCCGTCCTGCTGGACCGCAGCTCGGACTTCGTGGCGTTCAACGACCTGTTCCAACCGGCCTACCCCGGACCGGCCAACCGCCAGGTCATCTTCGACCTGCTCCAGATGCAGTGGGACCGCGGGGAGACCGACGGCTACGCCGAGCAGATGACCGGCGGGCTGCCGGGGACGCCGCGGCACCAGGTGCTGCTGCAGATGGGGTTCGGTGACCACCAGGTGTCCAACGTCACCACCGTCGCCGAGGCCCGGACCATCGGGGCGGCGGTGCACCTGCCGGCGCTGGCCCCCGGCCGGTTCCCCGGCCACCTGTTCTGGGGGCTGCGCCCGATCAGGAAGGACCCGTACCGGGGCAGGGCCGCCCTGTACGTCTGGGACCCCGGCGTGCCGGCGCCGCCGGCCACCGACGAGCCGCCGACGGCGGGCACCGACCCGCACCAGACGGTCCCCCGGGAGGTGCCGGCGGCCCAGTACCAGTTGAACCGGTTCCAGTTGACCGGGACGGTACCGAACGTGTGCGGCCGCCGGCCGTGCACCACCCCGGTCACCGGCGGGGACCTGACCGGCTGACCGACTGACCGACGGGCCGACGGGCCGGCTGACCGACGGGCCGACGGGCCGGCCGGTGGCCCGGCGTTCACCCACGTTGGCTTGACGTCACGCGGCGGAGCACGCATGGTGTTGCCCGACTCCGGGCAGTGCGCCACCGACGGCGTCGCACGGGCAGCCAGACAACGGGCGATCGGAGGGCACGTGGCCATCGCATCTGAGACCACCGTCGGTGCGGACGGGCTCCCGCTGGGGGACCAGGCGTTCCACATCGAGCAGCACGGGACCGACTTCATCCCGGTCTCCGAGCGGTGGGCCAGGCCCCGCGACGTCGGTGCGATGTGGGCCGGGGCCAGCGTCCAGATCGAGTACTTCATCTACGGCGCCATCCTGATGACCTTCGGGTTCACCTTCGCCCAGGCGGTGGTGGTCATCGTGGTCGGCAACCTGTCCTACTTCCTGTTGGGGCTGTGCAGCCTGCAGGGTCCCCAGACGGGCACGACGGTGTTCGCCATCAACCGGGCCAGCTTCGGCCCGAACGGGTCCCGGCTGATCTCCCTGTTCAACTGGGCCACCCTGATCGGGTTCGAGATCGAGGGGCTGATCCTCATCGTCGGCGCGGCCATGGTGCTGACGGTGAAGGCCGGGTTCTCGCCGGGGGACCCGTCCAAGATCGTGTTCGTGGTCCTGGCCATCCTGGTCCAGGGGGTGCTGCCGTTCCTGGGCTACGCCACCATCGTCAAGACCCTGCGGGTCCTGGTCATCCCGTTCCTGGTGCTGTTCGCCGTCCTGCTCGGCTTCGCGGTCCCCCACACCACAGTGCACGGGGTGAAGGCCGCGGCGGACTGGCAGACCTGGCTGGAGGGGCTGGCGTTCACCATCACCCTGGCCGGGCTGGGCTGGGCGGAGTGCGGCAACGACTACAGCCGGTACTGCAAGCCGGACACCTCCCGCAAAGCCATCGTCGGCTGGGTGTTCCTGGGGACCGCGGTGCCGGAGATCCTGATCATGACCCTGGGAGCCACCGTCGGCACCTTCCTCACCGGCATCGGCGCCGCCAACCACGGGGTCGGAGCGTTGTACCCGTTCGCCCACCAGAGCGTCATCCCGGCCTGGTTCGTGGACGTGTTCCTCATCTTCTGCATCCTGCAGTTGTTCGCCATCAACAGCCTGGACCTGTACTCGTCCGGGGTCACCCTCCAGGCCCTGGGCCTGAAGGTGAAGCGGTACCAGGCCGTCCTGATCGACTGCGCCATCGCCTTCCTGATCACCCTGTACGCCGTGTTCAACTCGTCGTTCAACACCTACCTGGAGGACTTCGTCGACCTCGTCATCGTCTGGATCGCCCCCTGGGCGGCCATCTACCTGGTGGACTGGTTCATGCGCCGGACCCGGTACGTGCCGGCCGAGCTACAGCGGACCGACCGTGGCGGCCTGTACTACCGGAACGGCGGGGTGCACTGGGCCGCCATCGTCGCCCAGGTGGTCGGCATGTACGCCGCCATCTCCGCGCTGTCCGCCACGTTCTCCCTGCCGCAGTGGCTGAACCCGATCACCTACGCCACCCGGGACGCCTACGGCTACGGGGCCGACTTCAGCATCTACATGGGCATGGGCGTGGCCGCGCTGCTGTACCTGGCCCTCGGTTGGAAGGGTGTCCGCTCCGAGGCCGACCGCCAGGACCGGCTGCTGGCCGGGGCGGTGTAGCCCCGGGCGACCACCACGTCGATCCGCCCCCCGGGCCAGCCCACTCGTCGGCTCCAGACGAGAACGTGTTCCAAAACAGGGGTACAGTCCGCCGGGGAGGTACGACGGATGATCCTTGACCGGTTCCACCTGACCGACCGGGTGGCCATCGTGACCGGCGCCGGCCGCGGCATCGGGGCGGCCTCGGCGGTGGCCCTGGCCGAAGCCGGTGCCGACGTGGTGCTGGCCGCCCGGACCGACGAGCAGCTACGGGCGGTGGCCGGCCAGGTGGAGGCCGCCGGCCGGCGGGCCCTGGTGGTGGCCGCCGACCTCAACGACCTGGACGCCGTGGCCGGCCTGGCCGGTGCCGCCCAGCAGGCGTTCGGCCGCGTCGACGTGCTGGTCAACAACGTCGGCGGCACCATGCCGCGGCCCCTCCTGGACACCTCCCCGAGGTTCCTGGAGGAGGCGTTCCACTTCAACGTGGCCACCGCCCACGCCCTGGTGCGGGCCGCCGTGCCGGTCATGCTGGCCGGCGGCGGCGGGTCCGTCGTCAACATCTCGTCGGTCATGGGCCGCGCCGCCGGCCGCGGCTACCTGGCCTACGGAACCGTCAAGGCCGCCCTGACCCACTACACCCGGCTGGCCGCCAAGGACCTGGCCCCCCGCATCCGGGTCAACGCCGTCGGGGTGGGGTCCACGGCGACCTCCGCGCTGGACATCGTGCTGCAGAGCGACGAGCTGCGGACCACCATGGAGCAGGCCACCCCGCTGCGGCGGATCGCCGACCCCACCGAGATCGCCGCCGCCGTCCTGTTCCTGGCGTCGGACGCCGGGTCGTTCGTGACCGGCAAGGTGCTGGAGGCCGACGGCGGCCTGGACGTGCCCAACCTGGACTTCGGTCTGCCCGACCTGTAGTCCCCCACCCCGAGGAGGAGGACCCATGGCCCTGCGAGTGGTGGCCTGGAGCACCGGCAACGTCGGTCGGCACGTCCTGGCCGGCATCGACGCCCATCCCGACATCGAACTGGTCGGCCTGTTCGTGTCCAACCCGGCCAAGGCCGGCCAGGACGCCGGCCGCCTCGCCGGCCTCGACCACGACCTCGGGGTGGCGGCCACCACCGACGCCGACGCCCTGCTGGCGCTGCGGCCGGACTGCATCGTGCACTCCGCCATGGCCGACGACCGGCTGATGGAGGCCCTGGGCGACCTGGAGCGGTTCCTCCGCGCCGGGGTCAACGTGGTGTCGTCCGGGCCGGTGTTCCTGCAGTACCCCGCCCCCGGCGATCCGTTGGCAGCCCCCCTCCGGGAGGCCGCGGCCGCCGGCGGGGCCTCCCTCTTCGTCAACGGCGTCGACCCCGGCTTCGCCAACGACGTCCTGCCCCTGGTGCTCACCGGGATCAGCGAGCGCATCGAAGAGGTCCGGTGCCTGGAGGTGCTGAACTACGCCACCTACGACCAGCCGATGGTGCTGTTCGACATCATGGGGTTCGCCCGGCCCATGGACCAGGTGCCCATGCTGCTGCAGCCCGGCGTCCTCACCATGGCCTGGGGCAGCGTCGTCCGGCAGCTTGCCGCCGGCCTCGGCATCGAGCTGGACCGGATCGACGAGTGGTACGAGCGGGTGCCGGCGCCCGACGACTTCACCGTCGACGCCGGCCCGGTCCCGGCCGGCACCGCCGCCGGCCTCCACTTCTGCGTCCGCGGCATCTGGCACGACCGGCCGGTGGTGGTCCTCGAGCACGTCACCCGGCTCCGTGACGACCTGGCCCCGGACTGGCCGCAGCCGGCCGGCCAGGGCTGCTACCGGGTGGTGGTCACCGGCGAACCCCACTACACCCTGGACCTCCAGTTGCTGGGCACCGACGGCGACCACAACACCGCCGGCCTCAAGGCCACCGCCATGCGGCTGGTCAACGCCGTCCCCGCCGTCGTCGCCGCCCCCGCCGGCCTCGTCACCGCCCTGGACCTCCCCCTCATCACCGGCCGCGGCCTGGTCCGCTGACTCTCCGGCCCGCCCCGCTGGCCGCCCGCGCTGGGCCGCCCACGCTGGCCGCCCCGCGCTGGCGGCCCGGGCGGCGGCCAACCCGTAGCCCGGCCCACCATTAGCCTGAGCCCACCATGTGCGGCCGGATCGCCCTGTACACCCCGCCGGACACCCTGGCCCGGCTGTTCGACGCCGAGCTGGCCGCCGGCGCCGGCGACCTGGCGCCGCGCTGGAACGTGGCCCCCACCACCGACGTCCTCGGCCTCCGCTTCGGCGGCGGCTCCGGGACCGACGGCCGGCCGGTCGGGTCCCCCGACGGCGACGGCCCGGCCCGGCTGCCGCTGGTCCTCGACCGGTTCCGCTGGGGCCTCGTCCCGGCCGGGGCGGCCGACCCGTCGCCGGGCAGCCGGCTGTTCAACGCCCGGGCCGAATCGGTGGCCACCCGGTCGTCGTTCCGGGACGCCTTCGACCGGCACCGGGCGGTGGTGCTGGCCGACGGGTTCTACGAGTGGCGCAAGGGCCCCGGCAGCCGCCGCCGGCCGCACTACTTCCGACGCGCCGACAGCCAGCCGCTGGCCCTCGCCGGGCTGTGGGCCGACTGGCGCGACCCCCGGCCGGAGGCCGCCGGGCGGCCGGCCGTCCGGACCTGCGCCGTCATCACCACCACCGCCAGCCAGGACATGGACGGCGTCCACGACCGCATGCCGGTGGTGCTGGCCCGAGACCTCGTCGACCTCTGGGTCGACCCCGCCGTAGCCGACCACGACGAGCTGGCCGGCCTGCTCCGGCCGCCCCCCGCCGGCACCCTGGTCCACCACCCCGTCGACCAACGGGTGGGCAACGTCCGCCACGACGACCCCGCCCTGGTCGTCCCCGTCGGCGCCGACCCGGAGCCGGCCACCCTGTTCTGAACCAGACGCGGAATGGCTCGGCACGAAGGCCGAGCCATTCCTAAATCCACGGGCTAAAGACCCCGAGGGTCCACACCCGATGGCAATATGTTACTCCCTGCCCAAAGAAACGCAACCATGGAAACGCAACCATGGTCGCAGTATGGGTTGCAGGTCTGGATCACGGAGCACGCGGGATTCCAGTAGTAGTTGCCTAGTAGTTGCCGTCCCATCCTTGTAAATCTGGACGCTGTGCGTTGACTTGCGCCAACCGGAAAGAAAGGTGGAGGCGCCAAGCATGTCACGCAGGTGGCTCGCCACGATCCCCTTGTGACTTGTGTGGGAGGCCAAGCCAGCTTCGGCACGAAACTCGAACGTTGCCGCCGAGGTAAGAAGATCGGCGAGTTGCAATCCATCCGACGAACGAGAGTCAAGCCGACAGACCATGACAACTGCCAACCGGCGAAGCCTCCGGTTGACAGATGCCTTGAGATCCTCTTCGAACAAGATGTGATCTGGGGTCGAATAGTTGTCAGCCATGATGGACACCAGTTCATCCGGATGGGTCGCGGCTACGACGAGCTGCTCGGCCAGCTTCCCGTAGGCATCCCACTGGGTACTGAACCTGGCAACGGGGTCTGCGACTTTTCGGTCGGCGACGAAGCAGAAGAACTCGAGCAAACCGGTTCCCAGGCAGAGGTCGAGCACCTCCTGGTACAACGCGGCGGTATTGGCTGAGCTGATTGTCGAAAACTTGATCTCCGTGTACCAATGCTTTCTATCCCCGAAATTTTTGCAGCTTTCGCAACAGTCTCGCTGGCTCCTCCATCTTGAGCAGCCCTACGGAGAAAAACCGATCGGCCGAGATGGCCCCAGATTCATCGAGAAAGGCCGCCGAACAGGGATGATCCTTCGCAAGACGTGGTCGCCGAGCAACTGATCCCTTCGCCATCCATCAACAGTAGCGCCGGCCAAAACTGATCCAGAACAAGGCGAATTTCTCAACTGGGCCGGCTCAGCCCAGCCGGGAGGCGGCGTCCACCGCGGCGGCCGGCAGCGCCGGGTGGCCGGTGGCGGCGTACGCCCGGTAGGCGGCCTCGGCCAGCTTGATGGCGTGCTCGTCCCCACTGGCCGCGGCCGCGGCGGCCAGCACGGCCTGGTCGAACGGCTCGTCGTCGCCACCCCGGTCGTCGACTGCCGGGGGGGCGCCGCGGCGGGGGGCGAAGCAGGCGTGCAGGGCGGCCACGGCCTGCCAGGCGTAGGCGAACACCGTCGGCCGGTCGGCCCCGTCGACCACCGGCAACAGCAGGTCCAGGGCCATCGGGGCGGTGACGGCATGGACCAGGGCCACGGCGTCACCGTCCTCGGCGTTGGCCAGGTAGGCCACCGCGCCGCCGGCGGCCAACTGGGCCAGGGCCGCCGCCGGGTCGTCCGGCGGCGCCAGGGCGGCCACCGCCTGCTCGAACGGCGCCGCCACCATGTCCAGGTGCCGCACCCGGTCGGCGATCAACCATTCCCGGGGGGCCTCCTCCGGGAGGACCGGCAGGCCGGCCAGCGCCGCCTCCACCCCGTCGCGGCCGACCAGCAACGGCGGCCCCGGCACCTCCTGGTACCGGGCCGCCCAGTAGGCCAGCCCCCGGGCCAGCTCGTCCCGTCGCCGCGACGGCGCCGCCGGCCGGTCCGAGCCGGGGGTGGCCCCGGCCCGGCACAGCGACCGGACGGCGTGGGCGGTGCGGATCAACCCGTGGGTGGCCGCGGCCATCGACCCCGGGGCCAGCCGCGGCACCCATCGGGCCGTCACCTCGTCGAACGGCTCCGCGTCCAGCTCGCGGTCGAACAGGGCCACCCAGTCCGCCCACCGGTCGACCCGGCCGAGCGCGCCCTCCCACTCCCCGGGCGGCAGGGCCCGCCCGGGCGGCGGTGCCGGCCGCAGGCGGCGGCGGTAGGCGGTGACGAACGCCGGCACGTCCTCGGACCGGCCCAGGGCCACCAACGCCTCGGCGGCCATCGGGCCATGGTTGGCCAGCCCGTGGCCGAACTCCGGCCCGTAGCCGTCCAGGGCGGCCAGGGCGTCGTCCAGTACCTGGTCCGACAGCACCTGGCCCGGCGGCACCTGGTCCGGCGGCACCTGGTCCGACCCGGGGTTCACCTTCCTAGTATGGCGTCGCCATGACTGACGCCACCATCGAACCGACCCCAGCCCCCGACGGCACCGGAGCCCCCGGCGACACCGGCGGCGGCACCGGCGGCACCGGCGGCGGCGCCCGGCACAACTGGGGTCGGTGGGGAGCCGACGACGAGCGGGGGGCCCTCAACCTGATCGGGCCGGCCCAGGTGCTGGCCGGGGCGGCCGCCTGCCGAACCGGCCGGACCTATGCCCTGGGGCTGAAGGTGCAGCGCAAGGGGGTGCCGCTGATCGACTTCCGGCCGACCCCGGAGCGGTACGCGCTGTTCCGGGACACCGACAAGGACATGTTCGCCAAGCTCGGCTCCGACGGCACCGTGGGGTTCAACGAGGACGTCCTGACGGTGCCCACTCACAACGGCACCCACATGGACGCCCTGGCCCACTGCGTGTCGGACGGCACCCTGTACAACGGGTTCTCGGCCGGTGCCGTGGAGGCCAACCGGGGGGCGTCGCGGTGCGGGATCGAGAAGGTGGGGTCGGTGGTGGGCCGGGCGGTGCTGCTGGACGTGGCGGGCCACCTGGGGGTGGACTGGCTGGAGCCGGGGCAGCGGGTGGACGCCGACCTGCTGGAGGCCTGCCGGTCGGCCGCCGGGGTGACCCTGGCCGCCGGGGACGTGCTGCTGGTCCGCACCGGCTGGTTGGACCTGTTCGCCTCGCTGGGCCGCGGGGAGAAGCCGCCGTACGCCCAGCCCGGCCTGGACCTGTCCACGGTGGACTTCGTCGCCGACCACGACCTGGCGGCGGTGGGGGCCGACAACGCCGCGGTGGAGGTGATCCCGTTCGACAACGGCGGCTACCTGCCGGTGCACGTGGCCCTGCTGCACCAACTGGGGGTGGTCCTGTTCGAGCACCTGGTGCTGACCCCGATGGCCGCCGACGGCGTCGTGGAGGGCCTGTTCGTGGCCGCCCCCCTGTTGGTCACCGGCGGGTCCGGCAGCCCGGTCAACCCGGTCGTCGTCGCCTGAACGCGTCTCCGCGGAGACGTCGCCGCGGAGACGTCTCCGGCCCGTCTTCGGGCCCCCGTCTCCGGCTCCCGTCTTCCGGCCCCCGTCTCCGGCTCCTGTCTTCAGGCCCCCAGGGCCTGGCGGACCGGACCGAGCAGTAGCTGGACGTGCCGGAGGCTGAGGTCGTCGGGCATGCCGCCGACGGTGGCCCAGGCGTAGGCGTGCACCACCGGCAGCCCGTCGGTCCGCCGCCGGATGTCGGCGACGGCCTCGTCGACGGACAGAACCGCCAGCTTCACGTTGACCGCGGCCCCGCCCTTGCCGTGGCGGTCACCGAGGTCGGCGGCGGTCAGCGGCGCGCCGGCACCACCGGCCTCGCGGTAGGTGTTGAGCTGGTGCAGGTAGTGCGGCACGATCTGGGCCCATGCCCGGTCGGGGTCGTCGGCCACCACCACGTCCACGAGGCCGCTGACCCGGGCGGCGGCGGGGTCGTGGCCGGCGGCGGCCCGGCCGGCCGTGTAGTGGTCGAAGGCCTGCCGGTTCAGGGTGAGCAGCCCTGCCCCCAACCGCCCGGCGCGGCGGGCGTTGCGGGGCCCCTGGTACCCCAGCCACAGCGGGAACGGCCGCTGCAGGGGCGGCGGGGTCAGCTCGTCGCCGTCCAGCAGCCGACGGAGCTCGCGGTAGGTGGCGTCGGTGACGCCGTACCGGCCGGCGGGGTCCACCCCGAACAGCCGGTACTCCTCGGCCACGTAGCCGGCGCCGAGGCCGATCTCGACCCGGCCGCCGGACACCAGGTCCACCACGGTGGCCTCCTCGGCGATGTGCACCGGGTGCCGCAACGGGGCCAGCAGGATGGCGGTGCCGATGCGGACGGTGCTCGTCCGGGCGGCCACCGCGGCGGCCAGCGTCAACGGCTGGGTCAGGTAGCCGTCGTCGAACCGGTGGTGCTCGGTCAGCCACACGCTGCCGGCGCCCAGCCGTTCGGCCTCCACGACGAGGTCCAACTGCTGCCGGTAGTGGTCGGCCCACGGCCGCTGCCACTGCGAGGGGTTCCGGAGGTCCAGGAAGATGCCGAGCCGCATCCCGCCACTATGGCAGGACGGCGTGCGGCGGGACGGGCCAGGACCAAGCCACCTGCCGGCACGCCACGGCGCCCAGGCGAAGGCGGGCTGACGTCTCGTCGCCGACCGCGCCGGCCCCGTGGCGATCGACGCGGCAACAGCAAAGGCACCAAGCCCGGCCTATAACTTTGAGTTGGAAAGGCCTTTTGTATGTGTCGCCTTAAGAATTTTTCACATCGTAATAGGATTTTTTCTTTCTCTTTCTGTAAAATATTGACTCGAGCAGACTTCCCTGTTAATTAATTAAGCTGACTGGGGGGTACCGAGTAGACGACCGACAATCAGCACCACCCTGTTCGTTCGGTCGCATAGGAGGAATAACTGTGAAGTCACAGCTCGTGAAGTCATGCGGTATCGCCGCGGCATTGCTTCTTCCACTCGGAGGGATCACGTTTTCTGGTGCCACCGTCGCCGGTGCGACACCAATAAACGGTCCAGTGCGTGTTGTGGTCACGGCAGCCGGGTTGGGTGCCATCATTTGTACAGCCGCCCTAGCCACAACAATCGCTGGATTCGTCGTCGGTCGCGGATGCACAGCCGGAGGCGGCATCACCGCGACACTTACAATCGTATTGACACCTGCACCGCTGACAAGATTCGTTGCTGGAACAGTGGTGCTCAGGATCCCCGGGGGAGCTGTCTGCGTTGTATCGCTATTCCGCACACCTCCGGTGACACCAACACCGGTCTATCCTCCGCTCAAGTTCACACTTGTCCTCAGAGCACCTACAGATGCCTTTGCCGGCGCATGTGGTGGTCTCGCCTTCGGTGCCAACATCACGGTGGTCATCACACCGTGAATGTGGAGGAGACTTCGGTTGCGCTGCGCCGGTGCCAGCCGGCCCAGCGCCGGTAGGCCCCTCCCGGAACAGGGCCTCGGCCGGCCCGGGCCTACCACTGGCTCAGGGCTCCAGGTCGAGCTGCAGCATCCGGATGGCGTTGCCGCGGACGATCTTGCGGATGGCCTCCGCGGGGAGGTCCCCCATCATCTTCTCGGCGACCTCCTTGGTGTGGGGCCAGGTGGAGTCGGTGTGGGGGTAGTCGGTCTCGAAGGTGATGTTGTCCACCCCGACCCGGTCCAGGGACTCCAGGCCGTGCCGGTCGCGGAAGAAGCAGCCGTAGACCTGCCGGTAGTAGTAGGTGGACGGCGGCTCCGGCACGATGTCGCGGACGCCGCCCCAGGCGCGGTGCTCCATCCAGACGTCGTCGGCGCGCTCCAGGATGTACGGCAGCCAGCCGATCTGGCCCTCGGAGTAGGCCAACCGGAGGTCCGGGAACCGGACCAGGACGCCGGAGAACAGGAAGTCGGCCAGCGACGCCATGGCGTTGCCGAACGACAGGGTGGCGGCGACCGCCACGGGGGCGTCGCCGGAGGTGGCCGGCATCTTGGAGGACGACCCGATGTGCATGCACACCACCGTGCCGGTCTGGGCGCAGGCCGCGAAGAACCGGTCCCAGTAGCCGGAGTGGATGCTGGGCAGGCCGAGGTGCGGGGGGATCTCGCTGAAGCACACCGCCCGGACCCCGCGCTCGGCGTTCCGGCGGACCTCGGCGGCGGCCAGGTCGGCGTCCCACAGCGGGATGAGGCACAGCGGGATGTTGACGCCGCCGCTGTCCCCGCACCACTCGTCCACCATCCAGTCGTTGTAGGCCGTGATGCAGGCCATGCCCAGCTCGCGGTCGGTGGTGGCCTCGGTGAAGGTCTGGCCGCAGAACCGGGGGAAGGTCGGGAAGCACAGGGAGGCCTCGACATGGTTCATCTCCATGTCGGCCACCCGGGCGGCCACGTCGTAGCAGCCGGGCCGCATCTCGTCGTAGGTCATCGGGGTCATGGTCATCTCGTCGCGGTCGTACCCGACGGCGGCGACGTGGCGCTTGTGCACGTACACCAGGTCCTCGAACACCCAGCAGTCCGCCTTCGGGCCCTCCGGGTCCCAGGTGATGTCGTAGACGCCGCCCCCGATGTGCTTCATGGGGCCGATGCCGCGCCGCTCCACCCGGGGGGCGCGGTCGGCGAACCTGGACGGCATCCACCGCTCCCAGACGTGGGCCGGCTCCACCACGTGGTCGTCGACGCTGATGATCTTGGGGATGTCCGGCATCGGCTCGCTCCGATCCAACGCTGCATCTTCACAAATGCTGCATCTACACGCTGCATCTGATGGTGTGTCAGCTCTTCCCGAAGTTTACCAACTGGACCGCCGGGTGGGTTCCAAGCGCTTGCTTGGTGGTAGGGTGCCGCGGCGTGCCCCCCGACGCCGTGCCACCCGATGTGGACGTCAGCGGCCGCCCGGTGACCCTGGAGGACGCCGACCTGGACCGGTTCTTCCACCCCACCACGGTGGCGGTGGTCGGGGCCTCCGACGAGGAGGGGCGGCCCAACACCGGGATCACCCGGCAGTTGCACCAGTGGGCGCAGCGGATGGGGGCCACGTTCTTCCCGGTGCACCCCAAGCGGGCCACGGTGTTCGACACCCCGTGCGTCCCGTCGGTGGCCGCCCTCCCGGACGGGGTGGACGTGCTGGCCTTCGTGGTGTCGGACCCCGTCGACGCCATCCGGCAGGCCGCCGGCAAGGGGTTCGGGTTCGCCGTGGTGTTCACCGCCGGGTTCGCCGAGCTGGGGGCCGACGGCCGGGCCGCCCAGGCCGCCCTGACCGCCGAGGTGCGGGCCACCGGGATGCGGCTGCTGGGACCGAACACCAACCTGAACGCCTTCGAGCAGTTCCGGACCGACCTGGACGGTCCGGCCGTCGCGCTGATCTCGCAGAGCGGGCACCAGGGGCGGCCGATCTTCCAGACCCAGGAGCTGGGGGTCCGGTTGGCGTACTGGGCGCCGACCGGCAACGAGGGCGACCTGGAGGTGGCCGACTTCGTCCGGTACTTCGCCGACCAGCCCAAGGTGGGGGCCATCGCCGCGTACGTGGAGGGGTTCAAGGACGGCCGCAGCCTGCTGCTGGCCGCCGACCACGCCGCCCGGCGGAAGGTGCCGGTGGTGATGGTGAAGGTGGGCCGGACCGAGGAGGGCCGGTCGATGGCCGGTTCGCACACCGGCAAGCTGGCCGGGGCCGACGCGGTGGCCGGGGCCGCCCTCCGCCAGGCCGGCATCGTCCGGGTGGAGGGGCTGGACGAGCTGGCCGACACCGCCGTGCTGCTGGCCCGGGCCCGGCCCCCGACCGGGGACGGCGTCGTCATCACCTCCATCTCCGGCGGCACCGGCGCCCACATGGCCGACGTCTGCGCCAGCCGCGGCCTCCGGCTGCCGCGGCTCAGCCAGGCCACCCAGGACCGGCTGCACGAGTGGATCCCGTCGTACCTGCGGGTGTCCAACCCGGTCGACAACGGCGGCCACCCCGTCGGGGACTGGCGGGGCCGCAAGATCCTGGACACCCTGGTCGCGGACCCCGACGTCGGGGTGCTGGTGGCCCCCATCACCGGGGCGTTCCCGCCGATGAGCGACAAGCTGGCCCAGGACCTGGTGGACGTGGCCGAGACCACCGACAAGCCGGTCTGCGTCATCTGGGGGTCCCCGGTCGGCACCGAGGCGGCCTACCGGGACATCCTGCTGGGCTCCCGGAAGATCGCCGTGTTCCGGACCTTCGCCAACTGCGCCACCGCGGTCCGGGCCTACTTCGACTACTACGACTTCCAGCGCCGGTACCGGTCGCCGTTCGCCGGCCTTTCGCCGGCCCCGTCGGCGGCCCCATCGGCGGCCAGGGCCGTGGCCGAGGGGGTCCTGGCCGAGCGGGCCCCGTCCGGTGGGGCCCTGTCCGGTGGGGCCCTGTCCAAACGGACCCTGTCGGAATGGGACAGCGGCCGGGTGCTGCAGGCCTACGGCATCCGCACCCCGGCGGCCCGGCTGTGCACGTCGGCGGACGAGGCGGTGGCCGCGGCGGCCGACGTCGGGTACCCGGTGGTGCTGAAGGCCTGCGGCGGGGCGGTCGCCCACAAGTCCGACGCCGGCCTGGTCCGGCTGGGGGTGGCCGACGCCGCGGCGGTGGCCGCGGCCTACGACGACCTGGTGGCCCGGGCTCCGGTCGCCATCGAGGGGGTCATCGTGGCCGAGATGGTCGGCGGCGGGGTGGAGACGGTGGTGGGGCTCAGCCAGGACCCGGTGTTCGGGCCCACCGTCATGGTCGGCCTGGGCGGGGTGCTGGTCGAGGTGCTGGGGGACGTGGCGTTCCGGGTGCCGCCGTTCGACCGGGACGAGGCCCGGCGGATGGTGGCCGAGCTGAAGGGGTTCCCGTTGCTCACCGGGGTGCGCGGCCGGTGGCCGGCCGACGTGGAGGCGCTGCTGGACGCGGTGATGGCGGTGCAGGCCGTCGGGATGGAGCTGGCCGGCACCGTCGCCGAGGTGGACGTGAACCCGCTGCTGGTCCTGGACGAGGGGCGGGGGGCGGTGGCCCTGGACGCCCTGGTGGTCGTGGAGCACGGGGGGACCGAGGATGGCTGACGACACCGACACCGACACCGACGGCAACGGCGACACCGACGGCGGGCTGGCGGTGCTGGAGGCCCGGGTGCGGCGACTGGAGGCGGTGGAGGAGATCCGGCAGTTGGTGTCCCGGTACGCCCTGGCCCTGGACAGCCGCGACGTGGAGGGGCTGGCGGCGCTGTTCGTGGAGGACGTGGACGTGCACGACGGCGGCAAGGGCCGCCGGGCGCTGGCCGACTGGTTCAACGGGCCGGTGCTGCGGCAGGGGTACACCACCACCTTCCACCTGGTCGGCAACCACGTCATCGACTTCGTGGACGACGACCACGCCACCGGGGCGGTGTACTGCCGGCCGGAGCACGAGGTCGGGGACCTGTGGGTGGTGATGCCGATGGTGTACGAGGACCGGTACGAACGGCAGGGGGGGCACTGGTACTTCCGGAGCCGGCGACCCCACGCGTTCTACGCCGCCGACGTCACCGAGAGCCCGCTGGCGGTGGAGGGCCGGTTCCATTTCCCGAACAACCCGTTCATGACCCGGCCGACGCTGCCGGACCGGTGGCCGTCGTGGGGCCGGTTCTGGGCGGAGGCCGGGGTGGACCCCGCGGCCGATGGCTGATCCGGCCACGCTGGCCGCCCGGATCGACCGGCTGGAGTCGGCCGGGCAGATCCGGCAACTGGCCTGGCGGTACTCGGCCACCCTGGACCGCCGGGACATGGACGGGCTGATGGGGCTGTACGCCGACGACGTCGAGCTGCCCGGCGGCCGCCGGGGCCGCGACGCCCTCCGGGAGCTGATGGAGCCGTCGCTGCGGCGGGTGCGGACCACCATCCTGCACGTCGGGAACCACGTCATCGAGTTCACCGACGACGACCAGGCCACCGGGGCGGTGTACTGCCACGGCGAGGTGCAGACCGGCCCGGACACCTGGGTCCACCAGGCCATCTGCTACGGCGACCGGTACGTCCGGCGGGACGGCCGGTGGTACTTCGCGGCGCAGCGCCGGCACGAGCTGTTCTACGGCGCCGCCCACGGCCGGCGCCCGGTGGGGATGGCGGCGGCGGACTGGCCGGCCCACGACACCGGGACCGGCACCCTGCCGTACCGGTGGGACAGTTGGCAGCGGTTCTGGGCGGCGCAGCCGCCGGCGTAGATCAGGGCAGGCCGGCGCCGGGCACCGCGACGTCCACCACCTCCAGCCGGCCGCTGCGGGCCGGCACGGAGTGCTCGGGATCGAGATGGAGGGTGGTGCAGACGAACAGGCGGCGGCGGTCGGGGCCGCCGAGCATGCAGGCCACGGCCTCCCGGTCGCCGGTGGACACCCGCTCGTCCACCGTCCCCTTCCCGGCCGGCCCACCACCGGGCAGCACCCGGACGACCTGGTGGCGGCCGATGGCGGCGTACCAGACGGCGCCGTCGGCGTCGAGGCAGATGCCGTCGGGGATGTCGTCGTCGAGGTCGGCGAACACCCGGCGGTGGCCCAGGGAGCCGTCGGCGGCGACGGTGAAGGCGGTCAACCGGTGGGCGAACGACTCGGCCACCACCAGGGTGGCCCCGTCGGGGGTCAGCACCATGCCGTTGGGGACCAGCAGGTCGTCGGCGGCCACCCGGACGGCGCCGTCGGGGTGGACCAGCACCACCACCGTCGGCCGCGGGTCCTGGCCGCCGTAGTAGTCGAAGCCGATGTTGCCGACGTAGGCCCGGCCGGCCGGGTCGACCAACAGTTCGTTGCTGAGGCCGGGGTGGAACGGGGCCAGGTCGGCCACCGTCCGGAACCGACCGCCGCCGGTCCCGGGGGCACCGGCGCCGTCGGGATCGAAGGCCAGCAGGCGGCGGTCGTGCATGGACACCACCAGCAGGGTGCCGTCGGGGGCCCAACCCAGGCCGGCCGGCTCGGTGGGCGGGGCGGCCACCTCCTCGGCCACGGGGGCGGGGCGGCCGGCACCGGGGACGTCGACCTTGACGACGACGCCGGCGTGCTGGTCGGACAGCCAGACCGCGCCGCGGTGCCAGCGGGGGCACTCCGGGTAGGCGAGGCCGTCCACGAACGGTTCGGTCTGCACGGCGACCCTCCGGCCAGTCCCCGGCGGCCGACCCGGTTGTCGACCAACCAAATGCTTGCTTAGCATAGGAAGGAAGGGAGAGGGACAGGAAGGGAGGGGTGGGCCACGGGACCGTCGCAGGCGGCACCGATGCGGTTCGGCACCGACTACTACGCCAGGGACATGGGGGCCTACGCCGGCACGGTGCGGGCCTGCGAGGAGGCGGGGCTGGAGCTGCTGGGGCACGGTGACTCGCCGTGCCTGTGGCACGACCCGTACGTGGCGCTGGCGGTGGCGGCCGAGGCGTCGACCACGCTGCGGCTGGGCCCGATGGTGACCAACCCGGTGACCCGGCACCCGGCGGTGACGGCGGCCGCGATGACCAGCCTGCAGGAGCTGTCGGGCGGCCGGATGGTGGTGGGGATCGGCGGCGGGGACAGCGCGGTGCTGAACCTGGGACGGCGGCCGGCGCCGGTGGACGAGGTGGTGGCCTACGCCACCGCGGTCCGGGAGCTGACCGCGGGGCGGCCGGCCACGTACCACGGGGAACGGCTGCGGCTGCGGTGGGCCACCGACCCGGTCCGTCCGGTGCCGGTGTTCCTGGCCGCGGAGGGGCCGAAGAAGCTGGGGCTGGCCGGGGCGATGGCCGACGGGGTGATCGTGTCCAACGGGCTGACACGGCAGGTGGTGCAGGACACCATCGCCACGGTGCGGCAGGGGGCCGTCGACGCCGGCCGGTCGCCGGACGCGGTGGAGATCTGGTGGATGGTCAACTTCCAGTTCGCCGACACCGTGGAGGACGGGGTGGCGTCGCTGCGGTGGCTGCTGGCGGCCAGCGCCGACCACGTGTTCCGGTTCACCCTGGCCGGCAAGCGGGTGCCGGAGGACCAGGCGGACGGGCTGCGGGAACTGATGGCCGGGTACGCCCACGGGGAGCATGCGGTGGCCGACGGCAGCGCCCACAACGCCGACCTGGTGGACCGCTGCGGGCTCCGGGACTGGCTGGCCCAGCGGTTCGCGGTGACCGGACCGCCGGAGGCCTGCGTGGACCGGCTCCGGGAGATCGCGGGGTACGGGGCCACCAACCTGCTGTTCACCCAGTTGGTGCCGGACCAGATCGGGTTCCTGCGGCGGCTGGGGACCGAAGTGCTGCCGAAGGTTCGTTGAGTGCCGAAGGTTCGTTGAGGAGGAGGCCGAGATGCCGTTCGATCCCGAGTCCATGTTCAGCGACATCGCCCGGTCGGGGCCGCCGCTGTTCTTCCCGGACCCGCCGGTGCCGGTGACGTTCAACTTCGACCAGGGGGTGCCGGCGGAGGAGACGTTCCCGGTCGCCGACCTGAAGGCCCTGCACGACGAGGTCCTCGACCGCGACCAGGGGCGGGCGCTGGAGTACATCTCGTTCGGGTACGACGACCGGAGCGACCGGATCGTGTACCTGTCGACGTACGTGGAGCTGGTGCTGGGCAACACCGAGCTGCGCCGGCAGGTGGCCGCCTGGCTGACGGCACGGCAGGAACTGGCCGGCCAGGACCCGGACGGGATCATCCTGACGTCGGGGTCGGTGCAGGCCATCGCCCTGGCCATCAACGCCCTGGTGGAGGCCGGGGACGGGGTGATGGTGGAAGCCAGCTCGTTCCCGTACGCGTTGCGGTACTTCCAGATGCGGGGAGCCAACATCCGGCCGGTGGCCGTCGACGGCGACGGCATCTGCGTGGACGACATGGAAGCCGCGCTGCAGCAGATGCGGGCGGCAGGGGTGCGGCCCAAGATGCTGTACGTCATCGCCACCTTCCAACTGCCGACCGGGGTGTGCACGTCGCTGCCCCGGCGGCGGCGGTTGCTGGAGCTGGCGGAGGAGCACGACTTAGTGATCCTGGAGGACAACATCTACGGGGACCTCCGGTACTCCGGGGAGGCCCTGCCGACGCTGCTGTCGCTGGACACCTCCGGCCGGGTGCTGCAGTCGCACGGGTTCTCCAAGATCGTGGCCCCGGCGCTGCGGCTGGGGTGGATCGCCGGGCGGCCGGAACTGGTGGGCGGCCTGGCCGCGGTCCGCCAGGACCTGGGGGTCAGCCAGTGGACCTGCCGGGTGATGGCCGAGTACCTGGCCCGGGGGATGCTGGACCCGCACATCGACCGGATCAACGCCGTCTACCGCCACAAGCGGGACGTGGCGGTCGATGCGGTCCGGGAGCACTGCGGGAAGTGGGTCACCTTCGACGTGCCGGACGGCGGGTTCTACCTGTGGCTGCGCCTCTCCGACCAGGTGGACTGGGAGAAGGCCCGGGTGGCCGCCGAGAACGCCGGGGTGGCGTTCCGGCCGGGCGAGCGGTTCATGGGGCCGGACATGGCCGAGCACGGGCAGCGGTACCTGCGGCTGGCGTTCAGCCACGTCACCGAGCCGGAGATCCGGCGGGGGGTGGCCGCCCTCGGGGAGGCCATCGCCGGCGCCGCCTTGTAGTCCCCTCCGGGGGACCCCGCCCGCGTCCCCGGCCTCGGCGAGGCGGAGGACCATCGGGGTCCCGCTTGACCACACCGAATGACAGGTGTGTGATTTGGTGGATGAGCGACACGCTGAGCACCGAGACCGCGAGCAAGGCCCTGGTGCTCGCCATCCTGCGGCACGCCGGGAACTTCCCGTGGCGGATGGTGGACATCGGGCTGATGGGCCTGCGGCTGGACGACCGCCGGGAGTACCGGCTGCACGTGTGGGACCCGAGCGGCGTCGCCGGCGATCCGCCGGTCCACGACCATCCGTACGACTTCACGTCGACGGTGGTGGCCGGCGAGCTGACCAACACCCGGTACGTCGAGGACCCGGCAGGCGACGAGTACCTGCGGTTCCGGTACACGCCGCCCGACGAGGACCGGCGGCGGTCGGACACCGTACGGCTGTCGGCGGCGGCGACGACGTTCACCGAGGGGGGTCGGTACCGGCAGCGGGCGCACGAGCTGCACGCCAGCGGGCAGCAGCCGGGGACGGTGACGGTGATCCGGTGCTCGTGGGTGGATGCGGCGGAGCTGACCGTCTGCCTCCGTGACGAGGGCTCGTGGCGGTCGGGTCAGGGGCGGCACGCCACGTCGACGGAGGTCAAGGCGTTCAGCGCCAAAGCGCTGGAGTGGTTCTAGGGGTCTTGTCCCCCTCCGAGGTCCCTCTCCGAGCTCGTCGAGATAGGCGGTCCAAGCGGCGGAACCGGCTTGGTGGTCCCATAGTAGAAACCGGTCACCGCTCCCAGCAGGCTGACCTCCGCCGTGACGAGCGGGGCGACCAGGTCCTTGAGCGCCTGGATCGTGATCCACCGAGCGGCGACCGCAACGAAGATCATGGCGACGGTGGCGGCAAAGATGGCGAGTAGCGAGTAGGCGATCCTTGCCCGCACGTTGTCGATAGGGACCGTCCGGGGACTCCGGAGTGGTCGCCGCAACCAGTGCGTCCTGGGGGGCGATGGAGCGACCGTCCTGAGCACGATCGGCTGGGAGGGAGAGCCCGGTGCACGCGCCGGGCCATGAGGGCTGGCTGGTTCCTGTGGGCCCGACGCAGCCAGGGGTTCGCCGGCCCCCGTCGGCGGTCCGGACGGGGGCGCTGGAGAGCCCGGGTCCTCTTCCGTTCCCCCCGTTTCGGACACGTGCGATATCTAATCGACGAGCTCGCGCAAACCCCGGCGAGACTGGACCAGGATGCGGTTCCCCTTGCCGCGCTGCTCCGCCAAGAACGCCCCTTCGTTGATCGCCCGGATCAGGAAGGCTTCCGGCTGCATACCGGCATCACTGGCTCCCTTCAGGAGCCTGTTGTAGTCGGACTGGGACATCTCGATCTGGACGACCAGCTCGCCGTTGTCCGGTCCTGTCCCCGCGTCGGTGCCGCCGGCCTCCTGGGCAGCGGAAAGCGATGCGTCAGCAATGGCCATGACCACTCCCTTCGTTGCCGTCTTCGACCCTGCGGCACCGGAGAGCGAACCCCCGGCTCCTTCCCAAGTGTAGGCCTGATGGACAGCCAACGAGCCAGCGTCGTCGGCAAGCCCCAGTCCAGGGAGGTTCCGGAGGGTTAGAGGGTTGGGTGACCCCTCGGGGCGTCAGCCTGTCCCTGTGGCTGTGGAGCCGGGGGCCCCGAACTGCCCTGTGATGAGCTTGGTGGGCTTCACGAAGGTGAACGAGGACACCGGCACCTTGGCGAAGTGGGAGGTGGCGGTGTAGCCGTAGGAGGGGAACAGGCCGGTGGGCACGGCCTTGGCCTTCTGCTGGGCCACCACCTTCTTG
>DASZUK010000003.1:0-98387 GCA_035547695.1 Acidimicrobiales bacterium | reverse complement strand
GGCACGGGCAGCGAGGGTACACGGCCGGGCGTGGGGGTGGGGGCCCCACGCACCGGAGGAGGTCGGGGTTGGGGCCCCGACCGGGCCGGACAGCACAGTCGAAGAGGTGGTGTTCGACGCGCCGCTGCGGGTCATCACGCCGTGGCAGTGGGACTGGTTCGACTGATGGGCGGGGCCGGCTGATGGAGTACCGGTCGGTCGGCCGGTCGGGCCTGGTGGTCTCCGCACTGGGGCTCGGCTGCAACAACTTCAGCGCCCGGGTGGACCAGGCCGGGGCGACCGCCATCGTCGACGCCTGCTTCGACGCCGGGGTCACCTTCTTCGACACCGCCGACGCCTACGGGGACTCCGAGGTGCTGCTCGGCCGGGCGCTGCGCGGCCGCCGCGACGACGCGGTGGTGGCCACCAAGTTCGGCCTGGACCTCCGCGGCCGGCTCGGACCGTCCTGGCGGGCCCGCGGCTCCCGGTCGTACGTCCGCCGGGCCGTCGAGTCGTCGCTGCGGCGGCTGGGCACCGACCACATCGACCTGTTCCAGCAGCACGTCCCCGACCCGGCCACCCCGCTGGAGGAGACCCTGTCCGCCCTGGACGAGCTGGTCCACGAGGGCAAGGTCCGCTACGTCGGCTGCTCCAACCTGCCGGCGTGGCGGCTGGCCGACGCCCACTGGACCGCGGTGCGGGCCGGCCTCACCCCGTTCACCTGCTCCCAGAACCGCTACCACCTGCTGGACCGGGCGGTCGAGGCCGACCTGGTGCCGGCCTGCCGGCACTTCGGGCTGGGCCTCATCGCCTACTTCCCGCTCGCCAACGGCCTGCTGACCGGCAAGTACCGGCCGGGGGCGCCCCTGCCGGCCGGGGCCCGGCTGACCGACAACGCGGTTCCCTGGCGGGTGCACCGGCCGGACCGGCCGGCGGAGCTGTCCGACGACAACCTGGCCCGTGTCGACCGGCTGCAACGGTTCGCCGCCGACCGCGGACTGTCGGTGCTGCAGCTAGCCCTCGGCGGCCTGCTGGCTCGCCCGGGGGTGTCCACCGCCATCGCCGGGGCCACCAGCCCCGAGCAGGTGCGGGCCAACGCCGACGCGGCGGCCTGGGCGGCCGGCGACCCCGCCGTCCACCGCCAGCTATGGCAGCTCCTGGACCACCTCGACGACGAAGACACCGCCGCCTGAGGCGGCCGAAAGACACCGCCGCCTGAGGCGGCCGGACTGGGGAAGGGGAAGCGATGGAACGAATGGTGCTGCGAAGGGCCCGGGTGGTCGACGGGACGGGTGGGCCGTCACGGTCGGTGGACGTGGAGGTGGTCGACGGCCGGATCGCCACCGTGGGCGAGGTGCCGCCGGCCGCCGGTGAAGCCGTCGAGGTGGACCTGGCCGGCCTGGTGCTGGCGCCGGGCTTCGTGGACATCCACACCCACTTCGACGCCCAGGTGCTCTGGGACCCGGACCTGACCCCGTCGTCGTGGCACGGGGTCACCACCGTGGTGCTGGGCAACTGCGGGTTCGGGGTCGCTCCGGCCCGGCCGGTGGACCGGCCGGTGGTGATCGAGACCCTGGAGCACGTCGAGGGCATGAACGCCACCGCGCTGGAGGCCGGCATCGACTGGACGTTCGAGTCCTACCCCGAGTACCTCGACGTGCTGGACGCCCGGCCGAAGCGGCTGAACGTGGCGGCGATGGTCCCGCACAGCATGGTCCGGCTGTTCGTCATGGGGGCCGACGCCGCCACGTCGCGGCCGGCCACCGACGACGAGGTGGCCGAGATGTGCGCGGTGGTCCGCGACGGGCTGGCCGCCGGCGCCCTGGGCCTGTCGTCGTCGCAGGCCCCCACCCACGTCGGCGCCTTCGGCCGGCCGGTGCCCAGCCGGCTGGCCGGCGTGGACGAGCTGCGCCGGCTGCTCGGCACCGTCGCGGCCGCCGGACGCGGCATCGCCGAGGTGACCTACGGGCCGCTGATGGAGATCGCCGCCGCCGCCGGGCTGTCCCGGGAGCTCGGCGTCCGCATGACCTGGGGGTCGCTGCTGACCGGGCTGTTCGGCGGCCACGGCGCGGCGATGGCCCTGCTGGAGCAGGCCAGCGCGGTCGGGGCGGATTTCTGGCCGCAGGTCAGTTGCCGGGAGATCGTCTTCCAGATGAGCCTGGGCAACCCGTACTACTTCAACCAGGTCCCGGCCTTCTCCGAGGTCATCGGCCGGGACCCCGACGAGCAGCGGCAGCGGTACGCCGACAGCGACTGGCGGTCCCGGGTGAAGCCCGACGTGCTGGCCGCCCGGCCCGGCGCCTACGACCGGATCAGCGTGGAGGAGACCGAGATCCACGGCGACCTCCGCGGCCGCACCATGGCCGCGCTGGCCGCCGAGCGGGGCGCCCACCCGTTCGACGTCATGATGGACCTGGCCCTCGAAGAGGACCTGGCCACCCGGTTCCGGATCGTCAGCCGCAACGACGACGCCGACGAGCTGGGGGAGCTGGTCCGCGACCAGCGGACCCTGCTCGGCGCCCACGATGCCGGTGCCCACGTCGACATGGTCTGCGACGCAGGGTTCCCCAGCCACCTGCTGGGCCACTGGGTCCGCGACCTCGGCGCCCTGGACCTGGAGCGGGCGGTGTGGCGGCTCAGCGGCCAGCCGGCCGAGGTGTTCGGGGTGCCCGACCGCGGCCGGATCGAGCCGGGGTACTGGGCCGACCTGGTGGCCTTCGACCCCGACCGGGTGGCCGCCCAGCCCAACGAGCGCCGGTACGACTTCCCCGGCGGCACCGACCGGCTGGTCTGCGAGAGCCGCGGGGTCGAGCACGTCTGGGTGGCCGGCACCGCCGTCCGCCGCGACGGCCACGAGGTGCCCGGCGCCGCCCCCGGCGTCCTCGTCCGGGCCTGACCCAACCGACCAACCGAACCCCAACGAGAGGAGCACCGGTGCCCGCACCGACCGTACTGACCGTACCGACCGCCGCCGACGTCAAGCCGCTGCGGACCTTCCTGTTCACCAACACCTTCAGCGACGACGAGATCGAGCGCAGCACCACCTACGGGTCCGACGCCGTCATCTTGGACCTCGAAGACGCTTGCGTGCCGTTCCCCGAGGAGCGCCGCCGGGAGTGCCGGGCCCGGGTGCGCACGTACTTCGACGGCCTCGACGGCACCCAGAAGACGGCGTTCTTCGCCCGGGTCCGCGGCGTGCAGACCGGCTACCTGATGACCGACGTCGCCGACATCATCAGCCCCCACCTCACCGGCATCCTGCTGCCCAAGGTGACCGGTCCCGAGTCGGTGCACGGCGCCGACGCCATCCTGTCCGGCCTGGAGGTGCAGGCCGGGCTGCCCATGGGCACCCTCACCGTCATCCCGTTGCTGGAGACCGCCCAGGCGGTCCGGCTGGCCTACGAGGTGGCCACCGCGTCGCCCCGGGTCCGGTACATGGGCGGCATGAACTCGGAGTTCGGCGACCACTTCCAGGCCCTCGGCTACAAGTGGACCCCGGAGTCCACCGAGAGCCTGTACCTGTTGGAGAAGGTGCTGTGCGACGTCCGGGCGGCCGGGATGGCCTACCCGATCTCCGGCATGTGGATGGGCAGCGGATCGGACACCGACGGCGTCCGGCGGTTCGCCCAGCAGCTCCGCAACATGGGGTACCGCGGCATGTTCGTCGGCCCCAACCCCGACTACGTCGGCGTGGTCAACGACGTCTTCACCCCTCAGCCCGAAGAGATCGCCTACTGGCAGCAACTGGTGGACCTGGTCGACCAGGCCGAGCAGGCCGACGCCGCCCAGCAGGACGGCATCAACTTCGGCTCCCCCGACGACGCCCTCGGCACCGTGGTGCACGCCTCCATCTGGGAGTCGGCCAAGCTGGCCCTCACCTGGGCCCGCGACCTCGGCGTGGTCGACTGAGCTGGTGGCCCCCGCCCCGGCACCGGCCAGCACTGCCCTGGCCAGCACCGCACCCGTCCGCACCGCAGCGGCCAGCACCGTGGCCGACGTCAACGTCGACGTCGACGGCATCTTCGAGGAGGCCGCCGACGTGGTGGTGGTGGGCACCGGCGCGGCCGGCCTGGCCGCCGCCGTGGCCGCCGCGTCCCGGGGGGCGTCGGTGGTCGTGCTGGAGTCGGCCGACCACCCCGGCGGCACCACCGCCAAGTCCGGCGGCACCGCCTGGATCCCCAACAACCACCTGATGCGCGGGCGGGGGGTGGCCGACGACCGGGCGGCGGCGCTGCGGTACATGGCGCGGCGCGCCCACCCCGACCGCTGCGACCCGGACCGGGCCGACCTCGGCCTGGACGGCCCCGACCTGGCCCTGCTGGAGGCCTTCTACGACCGTGGCCCCGAAGCCCTCGCCGACCTGGTGGCCCTGGGGGCCATGGAGGCCCACTACGACGGGACCACCCCCGACTACCACCTGGACGACAACGCCGCCCCCTACGGCCGGCGGGTGGCCCAGCGGGGCACCACCGCCGAGGGGGCCGGCGGCCCGGCGCTGATCGACGGCCTGCTGGCCCGGGCCGTCGACCTGGGGGCGACGGTGCGGTTGGGCCACCGGGTGGTGGACGTCCTGGCCAACGGCGCCGGCGCGGTGGTCGGCGTGGAAGCGAGGGCCGGCCACCGGACGGTGCTGGTCCGGGCCCGCCGGGCCGTGGTGTTCGGGTCCGGCGGGTTCGCCCACAACCCGGACCTGGCCGACCGGTACCTGCGCGGCCACATCTACGGCGGCTGCGCCGCCGCCCACAGCCGCGGCGACTTCGTCCAGATCGGCACCCGGTTGGGGGCAGCCTTCGGCAACATGGAGAACGCCTGGTGGCACCAGGTGCCCCTCGAGCAGGCCCTGCGCACCCCGGAGCTGGTGGACGGCATCTGGGTGCCCTACGGCGACGCCATGGTGCAGGTCAACCGGTACGGGGTCCGGGTGGTGGACGAGAAGGCGCCGTACAACGAGCGGACCAAGGTCCACTTCACCACCGACCCGGCCACCGGGGAGCAGCCCAACCGGGTGCTGCTGCACCTCTACGACGACCGCGCCGCCCGGGACCCCAGCCCGATGCGGTACCCGGTGCCGCCGCCGGGGGAGCCGGCCGACTACGTCATCTCCGGGGACAGTTGGGCCGACCTGGCCGACCGGGTCGACCACCGCCTGGCCGACCTGGCCGACGCCACCGGCGGCGTCCGGCTGGACGACCGGTTCCTGGCCAACCTGCAGGCCACCGTGGCCCGGTTCGACCAGTTCGCCCGCCGCGGGGTCGACGACGACTTCGGCCGGGGCACCCTGCCGATCTCGCACAAGTGGAACTTCCCCAACCTGGGCGACACCCCGGACCCGACCATGAGGCCGTTCCCGGACGACGGCCCGTTCCACTGCATCCTGCTGGTCGCCGGCGCCCTGGACACCAAGGGCGGCCCGCGGACCAACCCCGCCGCCCAGGTGGTCGACGCCGACGGCCGCCCCATCCCCGGTCTGTACGGCGCCGGCAACTGCGTGGCCTCCCCCGCCGGCCAGGGCTACTGGGGCGCCGGCGGCACCATCGGGCCGGCCCTGGTCTTCGGCTGGCTGGCCGGCCGCGGGGCGGCGGCGGAGCCCGACAAGTCCCTCGACGGCCTCGGGGGCTGACCGACCGGTCCGGGCCTGGTCCCGGTCCGGGCTCGGACCCGGTTCAGGGGAGGCGGACAGCCACCGGCTCGGCGGCGCCGTCCAGGATGGCGTCGAACCGGGCGGCCACCAGCGGCCGCCAGACGTCCCAGTCGGCCAGCGCGTAGAACCGGTTGTCCCGCACGGCGGCCAGCGCCAGGTCCGCGATCTGCTCCGGCGGCACCGGTCGAGCCGACGCGGGTTGGGCGGCCCCGGCCGACTGGTCGGGGGCCGGTTGGTCGGGGGCCGACCGGTTGGGATTGGGGGCCGCCGGCCGTGGTCCGATCGCCGCCGGCGGCGTTGGGCCGCCGAACCGGGCCGGCCGGTTGCGGCCGCCCTCGCCGATGCGGGTGGCCACGTACCCCGGGCACAGCAGGGTGACCCCGATCTGGGGCGCCCGGTCGCGGAGGTCGAACCACAGGCTCTCCGTCACCGCGGTCACGGCCTGCTTGGCCGCCTGGTACGGGGCGCCGAGCGGCGCCGCCCCGAGGCCCATCATGGACGACGTGTTGACCACGTGGCCGTCGTCGCCGTGGGCCACCATGGCCGGCAGGAAGCTGCGGATGCCGTGGACCACCCCCCAGAAGCAGACCCCCATGACCCACTCCCAGTCGGCCTGCGACAGCTCCCACGCCGGCCCTTTGACGCCGACGCCGGCGTTGTTCACCAGCAGGTGCACCGGGCCGAACCGCTCGGCGGCGGCCGACGCCAGCCGGTCGACGGCCGTCGGGTCGGTGACGTCGGTGGGCACCGCCAGCACCTCGGCGCCGCCGGCCCGCAGCCCGCCGGCCGCCTCCGCCAGGGCGGCGCCGTCGACGTCGGCCAGCACCAGCCGGGCGCCGTCACCGGCCAGCCGGGCCGCCAGGGCGTGCCCGATGCCGCTGGCCGCCCCGGTGACCACCGCCACCTTGCCGGCGACGTCACGCACCGTGCCGTTCCCTCCGCCGCTGTCCCACCTCCGTGCCGCTGCCGGTGGACGAGCCGCTCAATCGAGGTCGAGGTGGTACAGCCTGGCGGCGTTCTTGTACAGGATCTTCTCCAGGTCCCCCCGGGGGAGGTCGGCGAAGTGGGCCTCGATGTGCTCCCGGGGGGTGGTGGCCGCGCTGGCCGGCCCGGGGGTCATGCCGGTGGGGTGGGGGAAGTCGGTCTCGAACAGGATGTGGTCGGCCCCCAACTGGTCGATGGCCGCCCGGGCCGGCTTGGTCTCGTACCAGAAGCAGCCGTAGATCTGCCGGGCGAAGTACTCGCTGGGCAGCAGCTCGAACTCCGGGTGCTCCTTGGCCACCCCGGTGTTGTGCCACTGCCAGTCCATCGACTCCAGCAGGAACGGGATCCAGCCCACCCCGCTCTCCACCGACACGAACTGCAGCTCGGGGAACCGCTGGCAGATGCCGCCGAAGATCAGCGAGGTGATGTGGGCGGAGTTCAGCATGAACAGCATGGTGCCGGTCCAGGCGTAGCCGAGGTGCTTGCCGACGTTGTCGGTGCCGAACAGCGGGATGTTGCCGGAACCGATGTGGAAGTTGATGGACAGCCCCATCTCCTGGGCCTGCGCCCAGATCGGGTCCCAGTGGGTGTCGCTCAACTGCGGCAGTCCGAAGTCGTCCATCCGGGCCGGGAACACGATGCCCTTGTGGCCGGCGTCGGCGGCCCGGTCGATCTCCCTGGCCGTCGCCTCCAGGTCCCAGAACGGCACCGTCATGAGCGGGATGTACCGGTTGGGGGCCACCGACTGCCAGTCGATCAGGAAGTCGTTGTAGGCCTGCACGCACTCCAGCACCAGTTGCGGCTCCCCACTGGTCTCCAGGTACCGGTTGGCGGCGAAGATGCCGATGTTGGGGTACAGCACCTGGGCGGTGATGCCGAACTCGTCCATCCGCTCCAGCCGGCGCACCGGGTCCCAGTCGCGGGGGTCCGCGTCGGCGAGCTTGTGGGGATGGTCCGGCGGGAACTCGTGCCAGCCCGCCCCGCAGGCCAGCCCGGTGGCGTACAGCTTGGTGCCCCCGAAGTACCACACCTCCTCCTGGGACTCCTCGTCCCATCGGGCGTAGGGGACCTTGTCCCCCCACTTCTTGGTGGACATCCGAGAGGTCCACAGGTCGAGGGGCTCGACGATGTGGGTGTCGGCGTCGATGATCTTGATGTCGTCCAGCGTGGAGGCCATGGACCCACCCTACTGCCTCTAAAATAACAATATCAACTAGTTTTAGGCCAAACGGGGAACGACGTGCCGAGGAGGGCCTGGCGGTGCTGACGATGGACGAGTTCGTGGCCGAGGCCTCCCGGTACCTGGACGGCACCGGGGTGGGCCCCCGCCGTCCACCCGCCGAGGACGACCACCGGGCCGCCCTGTTCAAGAGCCGGGCCGAGGAGGAGGCGGAGATCCCGGCGGCCAAGGCCTGGCGGGCGGCCAAGTTCGACGCCGGCTTCGGCTGGATCGACGGCCCCGTCGAGTACGGCGGCCGGGGGCTGCCGGGGGCTTACGCCACCGCCTTCGACGACCTGGAGGCCGGCTACGACGTCCCCAACGAGGGCTGCTTCGTCCCCGGCACCGACTTCATCGGCCCCGTCGTCCTCCGGCACGGCTCCGCGGCCTTACGGGAGGCGGTGCTGCGGCCGCTGTACCGCGGCGACGCCCTGGCCTGTCAACTGTTCAGCGAGCCCGAGGCCGGGTCCGACCTGGCGTCGCTGCGCACCCGGGCCCGCCCGGCCGACGGTGCCGGGGACGCCGGCGCGGGCGGCGGCGGTGGTGGCGGTGGTGGCGGTGGCGGCGGTGGGAGCTGGGTGGTCGACGGCCAGAAGGTGTGGACGTCCCGGGCCCACTACAGCGACCTCGGCATCCTGCTGGCCCGCACCGGTGACGACGCCGACCGCCACCGCGGCATCACCGCGTTCGTCGTCGACATGCACGCCCCGGGCGTCACGGTGCGGCCGCTCCGGCAGATGACCGGGGACGCCCCGTTCAACGAGGTGTTCCTCGACGACGTCGCCATCCCCGACGACTGGCGGGTGGGCCCGGTGGGGGAGGGGTGGTCGGTGGCCATGTCCACCCTGGCCAAGGAGCGCGGGGCCATCTCCCGCTCCGGCCGGTACCGGCCCGGCGGGCTCGCCGACGTGGCCGCCCCGGAGAAGCTGGCCGACCTGCTGGCCCGGACCGGCCGGGCCGCCGACCCGGTGCTCCGGCAGCGTTGGGCCGACCTGTACACCCGGTTCCGGCTGCAACGGCTCACCGCCGACCGGCTGGCCACCGGCGCCGACGGCCGGTTGGCCGACGCCGCGCCCGGCATCGGCAAGGTGCAGTTGGCCCGGAACATGTCGGACGCCGCCGACTTCGTCGCCGACCTCCTCGGCCCGCACGCCATCGCCGCCACCGCCGAGGGTTGGGCGGAGCACTGGGACCCGCTCATCCTCGGCGTCCCCGGCATGCACATCGGCGGCGGCACCGACCAGGTGGTGCTGAACGGGCTGGCCGACCGGGTGCTGGGCCTGCCCCGCGGCCCCCGCTGATCCAGTGGCCCCCGCTGATCCCCGCAGCCCCAGCGGCCCCGCTGACCCGGTGTGGGGTGCCCACCCACAAAGAAAATACTTCGTTGTTGATACTATTATTGATATTATGATGTTGTGATCGGTGGATCTCCGGGCGGAGTGTACCTTGGCCGCTGAGCAATTCCATCGTCCCCGGATCTCCGAGATGCTGGCCGACCAGCTCCGGGACCGCATCCTGAGCGGGCAGCTCAAGGACGGCGACGCCCTGCCCAAGCAGGACGAGCTGGTGGAGGAGTTCCGGGTCAGCCGGCCGGCGCTGCGCGAGGCGCTGTCCATCCTGGAGGTCGAGGGGCTGATCTCGGTGCGGCGCGGCAACGTCGGCGGCGCCATCGTCCGGCTGCCCCAGGCCAGCGACGCCGTGCACATCGTCAGCGTCATCCTCCGCTCCCAGGCCGTCACGCTGGCCGACCTGGGGGTGGCGCTGTCCTACGCCGAGGCCACCTGCGCCGCCGAGGCCGCCCGCCGGCCCGACCGGCTCACCGCGGTGGTACCGGCCCTGCGGGCCATCCACGAAGAGGCCCTGGCGGCCTCCCGGGAGGAGCCGGCCTACAGCCGACTGGCCCGCCGGTTCCACGAGGAGCTGGTCCGGTCGTCCGGCAACGCCACCATGATCCTGCTGGACGGCCTGCTGGAGTCGCTGTGGATGGCCCACGAGGACCGCCGCAACGCCTACGACTTCGACGAGGACACCCGCCGGACCGGGTTCGAGGCCCACGAGGAGATCATCCGCTGCATCGAGGCCGGCGACGTCGAGGCCGTCATGGCCGTCACCAAGGCCCACAACGACATCCGGGTCCGCGAGGCCACCGGTCCCGGCGACGAGATCATCCGGGCGTCGACCCAGCCGTCGGCCCGGCTGACGTCGCCGGCTCCCTGATCGCCGGCCGGACCGGCCGCAAGGCGACGGCGGGGGACCGGTCGGGGGGACCGGTGGTCAGACGTGGCCGCCGCGGCGGCTCTCGGCGGTCACGCCGATCAGCGCGGTCAGCAGCAGCCCCACCCCGGGGAGGAGCAGCCAGACCCCGAACACCAGGCCCAGGAGGATGACGAAGGCGCCCATGCCCAGGGTGAACGGCCAGATGCTGGACCCGGGGAACGAGTTGATGACGCCGGCGCCTTCGCCGATGGTGGCGTCGCTGCGGTCCTCCGGGCGGTCGCCGACGGCCTTGTCCAGGGTGCCCCAGAAGAAGAACTTCCGGCCCCTGAACCGTTGGTGCCAGTACAGGTAGTAGCCACCGGGCAGCAGGCCGAGGGTGCAACTGCCGATCAGCATCAGGAAGCCGCCGTCCTCGTAGCTGATGAACCAGTAGATGAGGGCGATGGCGCCGAAGAAGATACCGACACCGAGCAGGAATATGGCTTCGATCCTCATGCCACCGGCACCTTCTCTTTCGTGCCACCGCTCCCGTTCCCCCGGGGCCCGCCGGACGGCGTGGGCCCGTGGTGCAGGGACGGGTGGTCGGGATGGTTGTAGTCCCAGGTCGGCCGCTCCGAGCGGATGGGCGGCAGGTGGGTGTAGTTGTGGTGGGGCGGCGGGGACGTGGTGAACCACTCCAGGGTGTGGCCGTCCCAGGGGTTGTCACCGGCCGGCACCGGCCGCCGCCAGGACACCCAGAAGTTCACCAGCAACACCGCGAAGGAGGCCGCGATGACGAAGGCGCCGACGGTGGAGATGATGTTGTAGCTCTGCCAGCCCAGGTCGTCGGGATAGCTGGCCACCCGCCGCGGCATGCCCTTCATGCCGACGATGTACTGCGGCATGAAGGTCAGCCAGAACCCGATGAACATGAGCCAGAAGTGCCACTTGCCCAGGTGGTCGTTGAGCATCCGGCCGAACATCTTGGGGTACCAGTAGTAGACCCCGGCGAACCCGGCGAACACCGCCGTGCCGAACAGCACCTGGTGGAAGTGGGCCACCACGAAGTAGGTGTCGTGGGTGAAGAAGTCGATCGGCGGCGACGCCAGCATGACCCCGGTGACCCCGCCCATCAAGAAGGCCAGCAGGAACCCGATGCAGAACAGCATCGGGGTGGTGAACCGGATCTGCCCCCGCCACATGGTGCCGATCCAGTTGAAGAACTTGATGCCGGTCGGCACGGCGATGAGCAGGCTGAGCAGCGAGAAGAACGGCAGCAGCACCACCCCGGTGGTGAACATGTGGTGCGCCCACACCCCGGTGGACAGGGCGGCGATGGACATGGTGGCGAACACCATGCCCTTGTAGCCGAACACCGGCTTGCGCGAGAACACCGGGATGATCTCGGTGGCGATGCCGAAGTAGGGCAGGGCCAGGATGTACACCTCGGGATGGCCGAAGAACCAGAACAGGTTCTGCCACAACACCGGCGAGCCGCAGGCGTTGGCATCGGGGACGGCCGGATGCCCGGCCGAGGCCGTGGTCATACAGCCCACCACGTCGTAGATGTGGGTGCCGAAGTGCCGGTCGCAGAACAACATGATCACGGCCGACGTCAGCACCGGGAAGGCGATCAGGATCAGGATGCCGGTGACCAGCATGTTCCAGGTGAAGATGGGCATCCGGAACATGGTCATGCCGGGGGCCCGCAGGTAGAAGATGGTGCCCACCAGGTTCACCGCGGTGAAGATGGCCGAGAACCCGGTCAGGGCCAGGGCCATGATCCACACGTCGGCGCCGGCGCCGGGGGTGTAGATGGTGCTCGACAGCGGGGCGTAGGCCACCCAGCCGAAGTCGGCGGCCCCGCCGGCCACGACGAACCCCAGCAGCATGGTGATGGAGCCGGTCAGGTACAGCCAGTAGCTGAGGGCGTTCAGCCGGGGGAACGCCATGTCGGGGGCCCCGACCTGGAGGGGGATGATGTAGTTGGCCAGCCCGCCGAAGGCGAAGGGCCCGGCGAACAGGTACAGCATCAGGCTGCCGTGCATGGTGAACAGCTCGTTGAACTGCTGGAACGACACGAACGACCCGCTCGGGTCGGCCAGTTGCACCCGGATGCCGAGCGCCATGATGCCGGCCAGGTAGAAGATCACGATCGACGTGATCATGTAGCTGAGCCCGATGACCTTGTGGTCGGTGGTGGTCAGCCACTTCAGGATGCCGCTGGGCCCGTGGCCCTCGTGGGCGTGGTCGCCGTGGTCGTCGTGGACCACCGGTGCCTGCACGCCGCCGGCGCTGCCCGGAAGGGTGATGGGCGGGTTGATGACGTCGGTCATCAGGCACCCCCTAGTGTTGTCGCGGACCCGACGGAGCTCGTTGTCTTCACTGTCCCTGTTGTCGACGACCGGTACCCCCCCGACCCGGCCTTGGCCTTGGCCTTGGCGACCGATGTCGACGTGCTGGGCTGGCTCTGCTGCTGCTGCACCCAGGCCTGGAACTGCGCCGGGGTGACCGCCTTGACCTGGAAGAACATCAGCGAGTGGTACAGCCCGCAGAACTGGGTGCACTGCCCGCGGTAGGTGCCGGGGTGGATGACGTCCAGGTTGAACTGGTTGGTCACCCCCGGCTGGGCGTACCGGCTGAAGTTGAACTGCGGCACGTAGAACCCGTGGATGACGTCGGCCGACCGCAGGTAGATGCGAACCTGCTCGTTGGCCGGGATCACCATCACCGGGTCCTGGGTCTCCACGCCGAGGACCTTGACGTCGTAGTTCGGGTACTGGAACTCCCAGCCCCACTGGAACGCGGTGACGTTGACGGTGACCTGCTTGGTTGTGACCGCGTCCACGTTGTTCTCGGTGACGAACGTGAACCCGAACAGCACCAGCACGATGACGATCGGCAGGATCGTGTACACGATCTCGAACAGGGTGTGGTACTGGGTCTGCGGCGGGATGCTGTCCGACCGGCGCCGGTACCGCAGGACCGACCAGAGGATCAGGAAGAGGACCAGGAGGAAGATGACGGCGCCGGCGATGAAGAAGCCCTGCCACAGCTTGAAGGCCTCCTGGCCCTGGGTGGTGTCGCCCCTGTAGGCCCCGAAGGCGGGGAGCTCGCAGCCGGTCAGGGCCAGGCCGGCTACGGCGGCGGCACCAGCCGCCCACCAGCGAGAACGGAGCAACGGCCGCCGGTCCCGGAGTGATCCACGGGCAAGTTGGGACGGCGCGTCGGGCAGCGGCGGTTCCACGAGGGCGACACTATCGAACCCGGCCGCGAAATTCGAAGTTGGTCCCCGGGGGCCACTTGGCCGGTCCCCGGGGGGGGACTACTTGGCGACCGGTCCGGCCTCGTCGGAGGTCTCGGCGGGCTTGTCGGAGGCCTGGGCCGGCTTGCCGGCCTCCGGCTTGGTCTCCTTCATGCCCTTCTCGAACTCGTTCTTGGCCGAACCCAGGTTGCGGGCCAGCTTGGGGATGGCGGCACCGCCGAAGAGGACCACCACGACGACCACCAGGATGATGATCCCGTCAACACCGAAGATTTCTGCCAGCATCGCTGTCTCCTTGCCGGTGGGACCGCTTGACCACCTGCGTTCCCTACAGGTTAGACCTTGGGGGTCAGCTCCCGGCCAGCAGGATGCCCATGAACAGGGCGGCGGCCGACGCCAGCCCGGCGACGGCTCCCCAGACCGCCAGCCCGGCCTTGGAGCCGGCCCGGCCGTGCAGCAGGGCGGCCAGCCCGGCCAGGGCCACCACCACGATCTTCACGATCAGCACCACCTTCCAGGCGGTGGTCTGGTCGGCGAAGTGGAACGTGGACACGTTCCAGATGCCGGTGGCCACCAGCACGGCGTAGGCCGGCCAGCTCAGCCGGGCGAACGCCCGGGCCAGGCTGCGGGGGGCCTCGGCGCCCATCTTCCGGGCGGTCGGCACCAGGCCGGCCATGACGAACTGGCCGCCCACCCACACGGTGGCGGCCAGCACGTGCAGGCCCAGCCGGACAGTTGTGACGGCCGGGGCCAGCCCGGACAGGGTGACGGCCGGGGCCAGCCCGGACAGGGCGGGGTGCACCGCCGGTTACTTGCCCTGCCAGTTCGGCGCCCGCTTCTCCGCGAAGGCCACCGGGCCCTCCATGGCGTCGGCCGAGCTGAACACCACCCCGGTGGCCGCGTCGCTGGCGGCCCAGGCCTCGGCCTCCGGCAGCTCGGCGGCCTTGCGGATGACCTCCTTCGAGTACCGGATGGACAGCGGGGCGTTCTCGGCGATCCGGCCGGCCAGGGCCAGGGCCTCCTCCATCAGCCGGTCCCCGGGCACCACCCGGTTGATCAGCCCGAGGGCCAGGGCCCGCTGGGCGTCGATGGGGTCCCCGGTGAGGGCCATCTCCAGGGCCACCGCCACCGGCAGCCGCTTCGGCAGCCGCACCAGGCCGCCGGCGGCGGCGATCAGCCCGCGCTTGGCTTCCGGGATGCCGAAGGTGGCGTGGTCGGCGGCGACCACCAGGTCGCAGGCCAGCATCACCTCGAACCCGCCGGCCAGCGCCGACCCGTTGACCGCGGCGATGATCGGCTTCGGGAAGTCCCGGCGGGCGATGCCGCCGAACCCGCCCGACCCGCTCATGATGGTCACCCCCTCGCCGGCGGCGAACGCCTTGAGGTCCATGCCGGCCGAGAACGCCTTGTCGCCGCTGCCGGTGAGCACCACCACCCAGGCCTCGGGGTCCTCGGCCAGTTGGTCCAGGGCCTCGGCGATGCCGGCGCTGACCGCGCCGTTGATGGCGTTCCGGGCGTCCGGGCGGTTGATGGTGAGGATTTCCACGTGCCCCCGGCGCTCCCGCAGGACCTCATCTGCCATCCGACTGCTCCCTTCGGTTTCGACGCCTGGGTCGGCTCGACGTGCGGACCGCACGGACGCTAGCGGGCCACGGCGTCCCGCACACCCTGGCCGAACCGGTCGATGGCCTCAAGCTGGGCCCGCCGGGTGTCCCCGGGCAGGGCCACCGACGCCCAGGTGACCCCCACGGCGGCCAGCTCCCGGCACGACGCCACCACGGCGGCCACCGCGTCGTCGTCGAGGCCGGCCGGCCGGTCCATCCGGAGGCCGGTCGGGATGTAGCAGACGTCCAGCGGGGCCTGCCGGCCGACCGCGGCGGCGTGGTCCCGGGCGTACCCCAGCCGCTCGGCCAGGTCGTCCACGGTGGCCAGGGCGGCGGTGTGGTTGCGGCCGGCCGCCTTGGCCGGGGCCGGGAACGGGGACCAGCCGTCGGCCAGCTCCACCGCCCGCCGGATGGCCCGCCGGCTGTTGCCCCCGATCCAGATCGGCGGTCCCGGCCGTTGTGCGGGCCGGGGCCGCATGGTGTTGCCGTCCGCCCGGTAGCCGGCACCGTCGAACACCACCCCGTCGCCCCCCCAGGCCGCCCGGAGGGCGTGGATGCCCTCGTCCAGGCGGTCGTTGCGGTCGGCGAAGCTGGCCCCCAGGGCGGCGAACTCCTTCTCCAGGTAGCCCGCGCCGAGGCCGACGATCAGCCGGCCGCCGCTCAGCACGTCCAGGGTGGCCAGCCCCTTGGCCGCCAGGAACGGGTTCCGGTAGCCCAGGATGAACAGGTTGGTGTGCAGCCGGATCCGCGACGTGGCCGCGGCGGCGAAGCTGAGGGCCACCAGCGGGTCCAGGGCGTGGTGGCCGCCGTGGGCCAGCCAGCCGTCGTCGGGGAACGGGTGCTCGGTGGTGTAGACCGCGTCGAACCCGGCGGCCTCCGCCGCCGCCGACAGCTCCGCGATGGCCGAGGCCGACACCAGCTCGTCGCCCCGGTCGATCCGGTGGGTGGGCAGCCCGTAGGAGAACCGCATGACCCTCGTAGCCTGTCATGCCATGCTGTCGTGATGGCGGACGAGCCTGGGGCCGGCCTGGTCCCCGCAGACTTCCGGCTCGGCCTGGCCTGGACCGGCTGGGAGGCCGAGGGCGGGTTCAACGGGCCGGGGCAGCCGGCCGACAACCGGGTCCGCTGGGCCCCCACCGCCCGGGCCGGGCCGCGCTGGCGGGTCGGCGACTTCTGGCAGCAGCCCCAGCCCACCCTGGACCGGGCGGCGGCCATGGGCTGCACCGCCTTCGGCCTGTCGGTGGAGTGGGCCCGGTTGGAGCCGGCCGAGGGCCGGTTCGACGCCGCCGCCCTGGACCGTTACGGCGACGTGCTGGCCATGTGCCGTCGCCGCGGCCTGGCCCCGGTGGTCACCCTGCACCACGGCACCCACCCGTGGTGGCTGGGGGAGGAGTTCTGGCTGACCCCCGGCGCCCCCGACCGGTTCGCCGCCCACGTCGCCCGGGTGGTCGACCGGCTGGCCGGCGGGTGCGACCGGTGGGTGACCGTCGACCGCCCCGACCTGTTGGCCTGGGCCGGCTGGCTGTCCGGCCAGGCCCCGCCGGGGCGGCGAGGCGCCCTGTCGGACGCCTGGGCGGTGGTGGACAACCTGCTGACCGCCCACGTCCTGGCCTTCGAGGCCCTCACCGCCGCGCAGCCCGACGGGCAGGTCGCCATCGGCACCGGGTCGTCCGCCCGCTACGACGACGGCCCGCTGCTGGTGGACCTGCTGTGCGCCCGCAGCCTCGGGGTGGACCGCGCCGCGCTGGACGACTGGGTGGACGAGCGTCGGGCCGCCCACGACCTGGCCGTGCCACCGCGGCACCTGGCCGACCTGGCCGCCCGCCGCCTGGTGGCCGCGGCCTGCCCGTTCGGCCGGGGGGCCGGCCCGGTCCGTGGCCGCCTGCGCCGCCCGTCGCCCCGCCGGGTGGTCCGGGCCGTCTACGACGCCACGTCGCCGCGGCCGTTGGGGGCCGTGCTCGTCGACGCCGCCGACCCCGCCGCCTTCGCCGGCAGGTGCCGGGAGCTGCAGGCGCTGGTCCCCGGGTTGCCGCTGTGGGCCACCGGCGCCGGCTCCCCGGCCGACGTCGGCCGGCAGCTCCGGGCGGTCGTGGCCGCCGTGGACGGCGGCGTCCCGCTGCACGCCTACCTCTGCCGGGGGCCCGGTGGCGCCGCCGACCCGTCGGCGGGGGGGCGGTTCGCCACCTACGGCCGGCTGCTCGCCGCGGTCCGGGACGGCGACGCCGCCGCCCTGGGGGCCCTCGTGGCCGGCCGCCGGGCCTGCTGACCCCTTCAGGAGCCCGTCAGCGAGACTCTGCACACTGTGACGATGCCCGAAGCCCCTTCGCCGGACCGTCCGGACCGCCCGGACCGCCCGTTCGCCGGGCAGCTCGCCGCCGGATGGGTCCTGTTGCCGTTGCGGGCCTTCCTGGGCGTCACGTTCTGCGTCGCCGGCCTGCAGAAGCTGGCCAACCCCACCTTCTTCGACCCGGCCAGCCCGTCGGGGATCCAGGCCCAACTGATCGCGTCGGAGCGGGTCAGCCCGCTGCACGCCGTGCTGGGCCACCTGCTCCACCTGGCCACCCCCCTCGGCGTGGCCATCGCCCTCGGCGAGCTGGCGGTCGGCGTCGGCACCCTCCTCGGCCTCTGGGCCCGCGTCGCCGCCGTCGGCGGCCTGGTCCTGTCGTTGACCCTGTTCCTCACCGTCAGCTTCCACGCCTCGCCCTACTACACCGGGGCCGACATCGTCTTCGTGTTCGCCTGGGCGCCGTTCGTGCTGGCCGGCGCCGGCGGGGTCTGGTCGCTCGACTCGGTCATCGCCGCCCGCGCCCGCCAGCCCGGACCGGACGGGAGGCCACCGGCCGATCCGGCCCGGCGGGCCCTGGTCCTCGGCGGCACCGCCGCCGGCCTGGCCGCGGCGGCCACCGCCGTCGCCGCCGGCCTCGCCGCCGGGCTGGGCCGGCTGGTCGGCGGGGCGAAGGTTCCCAAGTCGGCGGTCGGCACACTGGGCCGGCCCGGCGGCGCCCGCGTCACCACCACCGTCCCCGCCACGACGACCACCGCCCCGCCGGGCACCACGACGACCAAGCCGGCCGGGACCGCCATCGGCGCGGCCGCCGACGTGCCGGTGGGCGGGGCCGCCCGGTTCACCGACCCCGCCTCCGGCGCGCCGGGGCTGGTGCTGCAGCTATCACCAGGGGCCTTCGTGGCCTACGACGCCGTCTGCCCCCATGCCGGCTGCACCGTGGGCTACTCCACCGGCGGTCGGTTGATCGTCTGCCCCTGCCACGGGTCGGAGTTCAACCCGACCAACGGCGCCGTCGAGGCGGGACCGGCCACCCGTGGCCTGCGGGCCATCACCGTGGCCGAAGGCGGCGACGGGCAGTTGTACGTCGACGGCTGATTCCCTATCGACGGCTGGTTCCCTGTAGAGGATCGTGCGCTGGCCGTCAGCCGGCGGCGGCCGTCAGCCCGCAGCCGTCAGCCGGCGGCGCGCAGGGACCGGCCGCCGCCGGCGAGGTGCCGCCACCGGTCCTCGACCCGGGCCACGAACCGGCGACCGCTGGGCAGGTAGCGGAGCACGTCGGCCTGGCCCTGGGGGCGGGCCAGCATCCAGGAGTGGCCGCCCGGCACCCACTGGACGGCGGTCCGGGCGCAGTCCCCGAACTCGGCCGCCGCGGCCGCGGTGGCCACCCGGTCGAAGCAGCCCCACTCGGCCAGGATCGGCATGTCCTGGGCCACCAGCCCCCGGATCTCCGGCCGCAGGTCCACGGTCATGAGCATGCTGCCCACCGGCATCGCCCGGCCCATGGTCCGCACGTTGCGGCGCACGTCGGGGAGCACCGACCGGACCGTGGAGTACATCCGGCCGATGAACAGGTCCGGGGTGTCCAGGACCACCGCGGCGACCATGTCGGCGAACGGCGCGGCGTCGGGGGCGAAGGACGACACCACCGTCTGCACCACCCCGTGGCGGTGCTTCCAGGCCGGGGTGGCCACGCCGTCGCGGTACACCACGCCGAGGGTGTTGCGGGGGTGGTGGTGGGCGTACTGCACCGCCACCGCCCCGCCCATCGAGTGGCCCAGCACCACCACCGGTCCGGCGCCCACGTGGTGCAGCACCACCTGCACCTGGTCTGCCAGGGCCTTCAGGGACACCTGGTCCCATCCCAGAGGATCGCTGCCACCGAACCCCGGGAGGCTGGGGTTCACCACCCGCCAGCCCAGTTGCTCGGCCAGCCGGGCGCTCTCCCGCCAGTACATCGCGCCGCCGGCGAAGTACCCGTGGACGTTGACCGCCCAGACCGGCGGGGTCCCCGGGCCGTCCGGGCCGTGGGCGTCCTCGTTGTCGGACACCGCGAACGCCAGGCGCCGGCCGTCGACCTGGACGGTCCCCGGCACCATCCGGATCTCCGGGGTGTGCCGTACCACGTGGCGGTACTGCCGGCGGGCCGCACCCAGTGCCCGGGCGCCGCAGCGCCAGCCGGCCCCCACCAGGGTGCCCCGGCCCCCACCGGTCCCCGCCCCGGCCGGGCCCCCCGGAACGGTCTCGGGCACTGTTGTCCCCCCGACCAGGGCCCCGGCGGCCAGGGCCCCGGCAGCCAGCACGCCGGCGCCCACTGTCCCGGCGTCGGGGGTTCCGGCGCTGGGTGCCCCGGCGCCCACTGTCCCGGCGCCCGGTGTCGCCGGCGCCGAGCCGAGGTCAGAAGGGGCGTCAGCGCCGGTCATGGCAGGGCCGACGCTACCCCAGGGCCGCCGCTGCGCTCCGGACCGGTGGTGCCGCGGGGCCCTGGGCGGCGGGGGCCGGCCGAAGTAGCCTGCCGGGCAGATGCCGGGAGCCAGCAACCCGTTCCGACGACTGGGCATCAAGGCGGCCCTGGTCGCCCGGGAGGTGTCGGACCTCGGGCTGGCCACGTCCGCCGCCGTCGTCACCACCACGGTGCGGATGGCCGCCCGCGACCGCCGCGACCTCCGGGCCGCCGCCGGCCCGGCCACCCGCCGGGGACCCGGTGACCTGGTGGCCGCGGACCGCCTGGTCGACGGCGGGTCGGTCGTCGGCGCCCGCTGCCGGTTCGCCGAGGCCGACCTGGAGGTGCGGTTCCTGGCCGACGACCTGGTGCGGCTGACCTGGGGACCCGGCGACCTGCCGCCGGCGTGGGCGGTGCAGGAGCCGCCGCCCCCTGCGGAGGGAAGGGCGGTCCCGCAGGTGTCGGTGGTCCCGGACGGCGCCGGGTGGGTGGTCCGCACCGCCGCCCTGCGGGTGGTGGTCGCGGCCGACGGGGCCGTCCGGTTCTTCGACGCCGCCGGCCGGCTGCTCCGGCACGAGCTGCCGCCGTTGCGGCGGGGGACCACCAGGACCTTCCGCCAACTGCTGCGGCCGGACGAGCGGGTGAGCGGCCTGGGGGAGCAGGCGTCGTCCACGGACCTGCGGGGCACCACCCACCGACTGTGGAACCGGGACCCCGGCGGGGCCTGGGGGCCGGGACAGGACCCGCTGTACTGCGGCATCCCGGTGCTGGTCGGCCTGCACCCCGACGGCGACGTGCTGGCGTTCTTCGACAACACCCACGACGCCCACGTGGCCGTGCCCGGGCCCGGGTCGGCGGCCCCGGCGGAGATCACCTTCGCCGGCGGCCTGCTCCGGTACTACGTGGCCACCGGCGCCCTGCCGCAGGTGCTGACCCGCTACGCCGACCTGACCGGCCGGCCGCCGCTGCCGCCCCGGTGGGCCCTCGGCTACCACCAGTGCAAGTGGGGGTACAAGGACGAGGCCGACGTCCGGGAGGTGGCCGACGGGTTCCGGGCCGAGCGGCTGCCGCTCAGCGTGGTGCACCTGGACATCGACTACATGGACGGCTACCGGGTGTTCTCGGTCGACGCCGGCCGGTTCCCCGACCTAGCCGCCCTGTGCCGTGACCTCGGCGGCCGGGGCACCCGGATCGTCACCATCATCGACCCGGCCGTCAAGGAGGATCCCGGCTACGACGTGTTCGCCGACGGTATTCGTGGCGGCCACTTCCTGGAGGACGACCGCGGCCGGCCGCTCGTCGGGGTGGTCTGGCCCGGCCGGGCCGTGTTCCCGGACTTCACCGCCCCGGGCACCCGGCGATGGTGGGCCGGCTGGTACCGCCGGCTGGTCGACGCCGGGGTGGCCGGGGTGTGGCACGACATGAACGAGCCGACCTCCATGACGCTGTGGGGCGACCGCACCCTGCCCCGCGGCACCCGGCATGCCGCCGAGGGGCAGGGCGGCGACCACCGGCTGTGCCACAACGTGTACGGCCTGCAGATGGACCGGGCCGGCTGGGAGGGCCTGGCCGCCGCCCGTCCGGACCGCCGCCCGTTCGTACTGTCCCGGTCCGGCTGGGCCGGCGTCGCCCGGTGGGCCTGGACCTGGACCGGCGACGTCGAGTCCAGTTGGGCCGGCCTCCGCCAGCAGGTGGCCACCGCCGTCGGCCTCGGGCTGTCCGGGGTGCCCTACACCGGGTCCGACATCGGCGGCTTCAGCGGCGTCCCTTCCCCCGAGCTGTACCTGCGGTGGCTGGAGCTGTCGGTGCTCATGCCGTTCTGCCGCACCCACAGCGTCCTCGGGTCACCCAACCGGGAGCCCTGGCGGTTCCCGCCGCCGTACCGCGGCGCCATCGGCCGGCTCATCCGGTTCCGCTACCGCCTCCTGCCCTACCTGTACGGCCTGGCCGACGAGGCCCGGCGCCTGGGCCACCCCCTGGTGCGGCCGCTGTGCTGGCCGGCCGGCGGTGGCAGTGGCGGCGGCAGTGGCAGTGGCAGCGGCAGTGGTAGCGGCGGGAGTGGCGACGGCAGTGGCAGCGGCGATCCCCCGGCCGGCTCGTCCGACGATCCCCGGTTGTGGGCGGTCGACGACGCCTACCTGCTCGGTGACCATCTGCTGGTGGCCCCGGTGACCGAGGAGGGGGCGACCGGGCGGCCGGTGCCGCTGCCGGCCGGTCGCTGGTACCGGTGGCGGCCGGTGCCGGCTATGCGTGGTGACCCGCCGGCGCCGCCGCCCGCCGCCTCGGACCACACGGCCGACCAGGCCGCCTCGGACCACACGGCCGCCTCGGACCACACGGCCGACCCGGCTGATCCGGGCCGCCCCGCCGGCACCGCCGACCCGGTCGATCCGGGGGAGCGGGTGACGGTGGTCGACGGCGGCCGGACCGTGGTGGCGGACGCCCCGGCGGGGCAGCCGGTGCTGTTCGTCCGGGAGGGGGCGGTGCTGGTCCTGGACGACGGGTGGGTCGACGGCGAAGGCGAGGGCGGCGGCGAAGGCGAGGGCGGGAGCGACGGCGACGGTGCCCTGCCCCCCGGCCACGAGCCGCGGCTGCCGGCGGTGCACTGCTTCCCTGACGCCGCCGGCCGGGCGGCCGGGACGGGCTACGACGACGCCGGCGACGGCTACGGCCCCGGGCGGCACGACCGGTACCGGCTGGCCCCGGCGGCGGACGACGCCGCGGCGGTGGTGCTGGAGTGGGACCGGTCCGGGGACTACCCCCCGCCGGACCGGGTGCGTGTGGTGGTCCACGGCCTGCCGGTGTCCGGGGCGTCAGCCGACGGCCGGGACGTGGAGGTCACCGTGGTCCGTCCCGCCGGCGGCCTGCCGGCCACCGTGGTGCACTGCGAGCCGTTCGACCGGTTGCGGCTGTTCCGCTGAGGGCGGACGGGGGAGGGGTCAGGTGACGTCGCGGCGGAAGGTGGTGAAGTAGCCGATCACCGCCGTGCCGACCCCCCAGGCCAGCAGGGCCAGGCCACCGAGCCACCAGCTCAGCAGCGGCCCCGCGCTTGTGTGCCCGCCGCCGGTCGACCGGGTGATCCCGCCGGCCAGGGCGGCGGCGGACCGGCTGGGCAGCCAGTTCAGGTCGACGTGGCCCAGGCTGTGCACCAGGGCCACGATGATGGGCTCCAGGATGACGACGAAGACGATGGTGAGCACCACGGCGGCCACCTGGTTGCGCAGCAGGGTGCCGATCCCCAGGCCGAAGATGGCCATCAGGATGTACTCGCCCAGCAACCCCGGGATGACCGGTCCGGCCTGGTGCAGCAGGGCCGACACCGAGCCGCCCTGGGTGGACAGCAACGGGATGCCCATGGCCGCCACCAGCACCAGGCCGGCCACCGCCAGCAACAGGCCCCAGATGGCCGAGGCGACGGCCTTGGCGGTCAGCACCACCTCGCGGCGGGGGGTGACCAGGAGGGTGGTGGTCAGCACCTTCTGCCGGTACTCGGTGGTGATGCACAGGATGCCGATCACCGGGGCCATCACCGTTCCGGCCCCGTAGCCGGCCCCCATCAGCGCCCGCAACTGCGGGGTGAACACCGGTGCGGTGAACTCGCCGTGGCCGTTGATTGTGAGCACGAACGCCGTGATGATGCCGAGGGCCGTCAGCACCAGGGTGACGACGAGCACCACCCAGGGGCCCATGGTGGTCCGGAACTTGAACAGCTCCGCCCGCAGCACCCGGCTCACGACGGCCCTCCCGGTGCCGGCGGGGTCCCCGGAGGCCCGAATTGGGGCGGCGGCGGCCACTGGGCCGGTGGTGGCTGGCCCGGTGGTGGCTGGGCCACGCCCGCCCCTGCCGGGCCCGGGCCGTAGCCGCCGGCCGGGTCCGGGCCGTAGCCGGCTCCGGGGTGAACGTGCCCGTAGCCGGCCGCAGCCGGGTCGGTGCCGAGGGATGTGGTGAGCTCCAAGAACAGCGACTCCAGGCTCTGGCCCTGCTGGACCAGCTCGTACAGCACGATCTGGTTGGCGGCCAGCACCGGGCCCAGTTGGTGGGGGCCGACCCCGTCGACGATGACGGTGTCCGGCCCCACCGGCCGCGGGGAGAACCCGGCGGCGCGGGCCACGGCCACCAGCCGGTCGGCCTCGGGGGTGCGGACCCGCATGGCCGTCTGGGCCTGGCCGACCAGGGAGGACAGGGGGCCCTGCGCCCGCAGCCGGCCCTTGGACACGATCACCACGTCGTCCACGGTCTGGGCCATCTCGGCCAGGAGGTGCGACGACACCAGCACCGTCCGGCCCTGGCCGGCCAGGTGCCGGAGGAAGTCCCGGAGCCAGGCGATGCCCTGCGGGTCCAGGCCGTTGGACGGCTCGTCCAGGAGGAGCACCGTCGGGTCCCCCAGCAGCGCACTGGCCAGTTGCAGCCGCTGCCGCATCCCCAACGAGTAGCCGCCGACCCGCCGGTTGGCGTCGCCGGTGAGGCCGACCATCTCGAGCACCTGGTCCACCCGCTCCTGGGGCAGCCCGGCGGCGATGGTCAGCATCCGCAGGTGGTTCCGGGCCCGTCGGCCCGGGTGGAAGCTGGTGGCCTCCAGGACCGCCCCGACCACCCGGACCGGTTCGGGGATGTCCCGGTACCGCAACCCGCCGATGGTCGCCGTGCCGCTGGTCGGGGACACCAGGCCCAGCAGCATCCGCAGGGTGGTGGTCTTGCCGGCCCCGTTGGGGCCCAGGAACCCGGTGATCCGGCCCGGCTCGACCGTGAAGTCCAGATCCTGCACGGCGGCCACCGGACCGAAGGTCTTGGTGAGCCCCCGCACCTCGATCGTGCCCCCGACGGGCCCGGCGGTGGTGGCCATGGGGGGCACCCTACCCCGGACCCCTCCGCCGGGACGGTAGCGTCCGAAGGGGCGGTGGGCGATACTGGAAGGTAAAAGCCAAGGGAGGCATCGCATGAAGGTTCGGGCAGCGGTGTGCAGGGGGCTCCACGAGCCGTGGACCACCGAGGAGATCGACGTCGACCCGCCGGGGCTCCACGAGGTGCAGATCGAGGTGGCCTACGCCGGGATGTGCCACTCCGACGAGCACCTCCGGTCGGGGGACATGAGCGTGGCGCCGGAGATCCTTGAGGTGTTCGGGGTGAAGTCGCTGTTCCCGATGGTCGGCGGCCACGAAGGCGCCGGGGTGGTCACCGCGGTGGGCCCGGAGGTGTCGGCGGTGGCCGAGGGCGACCACGTCGCCGTGGCCTTCATCCCGGCCTGCGGCCACTGCTTCTGGTGCGCGTCCGGCCGCCAGCACCTCTGCGACCTCGGCATGGCCACCCTGGCCGGGCCGATGATCAGCGACGGCCAGTGGCGGTACCACCTGGACGGGGAGCCGCTCAACCGGATGACCCAGTTGGGCACCTTCGCGGAGACCATGGTGGTCAACGAGGCGTCGGTGGTGAAGATCGACCGGGACGTCCCGCTGCGGGCGGCCGCCCTCATCAGTTGCGGCCTGTCCACCGGCTTCGGCTCCGTGGTCGACCGGGCCAAGGTCCGGCCCGGGGAGGTCGTGGTGGTGGTCGGCTGCGGCGGCGTCGGTTCCGGGGCCATCCAGGGCGCCCGCATCGGCGGCGCCCGGGCCGTCGTGGCGGTGGACCCGTTGCCGTTCAAGACCGAGCGGGCCAAGGCCATCGGGGCGACCCACACCGCGGCGTCCATGGAGGAGGCCGCCTTCCTGTTGCCCGACCTCACCCAGGGCCGGATGGCCGACGTCGTCGTCCTGACCCCCGGGGTCCTCAGCGGGGAGCTGATCGCCCCGGCCATGCAGCTCGGGTCCAAGGACGCCCGGGTGGTGGCCACCGCCATCGCCCCGTTCGACCAACTGGACGTGAAGCTGAACCTGTTCAACTTCGCCATGTTCAACCAGGCGCTGCTGGGCACCGTCTTCGGGTCCGCCAGCCCCAGCGTCCAGATCCCGAACCTGCTCCGGCTCTACCAGCGGGGCCTGCTGGAGGTCGACGGGCTGGTCAGCCACGAGTACACCGTCGACCAGGTGCAGCAGGGCTACGACGACCTGGCCGCCGGCAAGAACATCCGCGGCGTCGTCACGTTCGGCTGAGGCCCGTCCGGGCGGAGGGCCCTCGCCTCGGCCCCCGGGCCCGGGCCCGGGCGGCGAGGACCGGCCCGGTCAGGCTTCGACCAGGTCGGCGGGGAGCAGCAGGCTGACGGCGATGGCCAGCTCGTCGTAGACCCGGGACATGGTGGACCAGCCGTTGATCCACCCGACCAGCGCGGAGTACCAGACGTGGCCGATCATCCGGGCCCGTTCCGCCGGGTCCGGTGGCTGCGGCCGGCCGATGGCCCGGATGATGATGCCCTCCATCAGCACCGTGATCTGCTGCTGGCAGGTGATGGCACCGGGGTCCGGGGAGGACAGCGACGTGAACACCGCCGCCACCAGCTTCGGCTGCCGGCCCATCGCCCGCAGGGCCCGGTCCAGGACGTCCAGGACCCGGTCCGCCGGGATGTCCCCGCGGGCCGGCTGCTGGGCCAGCCGGGCGTCCAGGAGCTCCACCCAGTGCACCAGGGTGGCCGCCAACAGGTGGTCCTTGGAGGTGAAGTAGCGGTACACCGTCCCCATGGCCACGTCGGCTTTGGCGGCCACGTCGCGCATCTGCACCGCCTCGTACCCGCCCTCGAGGCCGAGGGCCATGGCGGCGTCGATGACCCGCTGCCGCCGGGCCTGCTGGGCCCTGGTCAGCGGCCGGCTGGCCGGGGCGGTCTGCATCGGGCCAGGATAACCGCTAGAACCGGTTCCACAGAGTTGACGGGACGTCAGAAAGCGTTCGTCAGAACAGGTGGGTGGCCCGGCGCTGGCGGACGAACCGGGCCACCGACCCGGCCAGCTCGTGCTGCAACGCCAGCTCGTCCTCCAGGCTCTCGTCGGCCCACAGCATCCGGAGCACCGCCCGGACGTCGCCGACCCGGTGCTGGCCGGTGCTGTCGACGAACGCGGCCACCAGCAACCGGTGGAGCTCCCGCTCGTGCTGCCGCACCGGTGGGAGCACGTCGGCGCGGCCGGCCAGCACGTCGGCCGCGTCCAGGTACCACTGGTGGGCCTCCGAGCAGGCCCGCCACAGCGAGTCGCCGGCGGCCACCACGTCCAGCAGCCGGCCGGCGTCGGTGTCGACCGGCCGCAGCGGCAGGCTGGCCAGGGAGAACGCGGCCAGCCGGGTCCGGATGGCCCCCACGGTCAGGGTGGTGGCGGTGGCCGGGGCCACCGGCTTGGCCCCGCGCTCCGCCATGTACTGCCGGTAGGCGTCCTCCAAGCGGTGGTAGGCGGCGTCGCTGTCCCGCCGGGCCCGGTCGGCGTCCAGGTCGTCGGCCGGCGACGTCGTCCGGGCCACCGCGGCCAGCAGGTAGGCCGAGCCGGCGGCGTACGCCTCGGCCAGCGCCCGGCCGAGGGCGGCGGCGGCCCCCCGGGGCCAGAACAGGAACCCCACCACCACGGCCACCCCGCAGCCGATGGCCACGTCCTCGATCCGGGTCAGCCCCACCTTCCAGCCCACCGGTTCGATCAGGTTGAACAGCACCACCACCAGCACCGTGAACGCCCCCTGCCCGGCCGGGAACGAGAACGTCGGCGCGATCCCCGACACCAGCACCGCCACCGGCAGCAGCGCCCACAGCAGCCCGAAGTGGTCCCCCACTCCCACCATCACCGCGGAACCGACCACGAACCCGACCACGGTGCCCGCCAGCGCCCGCAGGGCGGTGGCGTCGGTGCCGGTGGCGTTCGACCGCAGCACCGACAGGGTGCCCAGCACCACCCAGAACCCGTGGTCGACGTCGGTGGCCTCGATCACCGCCACCGCCAGGGCCAGCCCGACGGCCCCGCGGAGGCTGTTGCGGAACCACACCGACCGCACGTCGGCGTGGGCGGTGGCCAGCCGCCGGTTGGACCCCCACATGGCCCGCTCCCGGCGCCGCGCCGCCGGCCCCGGAAGGCGGTCGAGGCCCGATGCCTCCACCGCGGCCTCCGCCACCATCTCGGCCGCGAAGCTGAGCGCCCGGGTCCGGAACGTCGGGTCCAGCGCCCCCAGCAGCCGGTCCTGGTGGCCCCCGCGGGTGCCCTCCAGTCGGGCCGCCGGGGGCTCCCCGTCGGCGGCCGCCAGGGCCGCGGCGGCGCGGTCGGCGGCGGTGCCGTCCAGCACCCGCGCCATGCTGGCGTCCTGGCTCCGTGACCGCTGGGCCTCCAGGTCGTCCACCGCCGCCCGCACCGCGGCCACCGCCACCGGGTCGGTCACCGGCCGCCCCTGGCCGTCACCGATCAGCGCGGCCGACGCCTCCAGGACGGCCGCCGCCGCCCGGTTGACCTCCCGGACGTCGGCCAGGTCGAGCGCGGCCGCCTGCTGGTGGCCGAGCACCGCGTTGGTGCCGACCCATTCCATGCGGCACACCAGCTTGGCCAGCGCCGACTGCCCGGGCCCGGCCCCGGTGGGCGGGAAGCTGGTGGACTCGAACCGGGCGCGGAGGTCGGCCAGCCGGGCCAGGGCGGCCTCCACGGCCCCGGGGTCTCGGCGCCCGTCCGCGTGGACGGCCACCACCGTGGCCAGTGACCGCGCCGCCGCCGACAGCTCCAGCCGCAGCTCGTCACGGTACGGCCGCGGCCACACCCACAGCACCGCCGGGACGGCCAGCGCGGCGGCCAGCGCCCAGCCGGCCAGCCGGGCCGGGATCTGGTCGGCGGGGGCGGCCACCGACACTGGCAGCACGAAGGTCAGCAACGCCGCCATGGTGCCGGCGGACACCAGCGGGCTGAGCACCCCGGCGAACAGCACCGAGAACCCCACCACCGCCGTCACCGCCACCGCGGCCACCGGCTGCTGCGAGCACAGGGTGCCCAGGACGATGAACAGCACCCCCACCGCGAACAGGGCGCCCAGCGACCGGGCCTGCGTCCGGCGGCTGCCGGGGAAGTCGGCGAACAGCAGCACCGCGAACGAACCGAAGGCGGCGAAAAGCTGCACGTTGGCGTCCGGCGACGCCGCCCGGGCGATGGCGAAGGCGGCCGGCACCACCACCGCGGCGCGGACCGCCCGCTTGGTGGACCGCAGCGCCGGGTCCCCGGCGCGCAGGGCGGCCATCGGGCGGCGGTCCCACCGTGGCCGCTCCCCGGTCGGCGGGGCGGGGTCGGGCACGACGGCCAAACTACTCTTGGAGCCCATGTCCGCCGGCCCTGCCATCGACCAGCCCAACGGGGACCGGCCGGTCACCACCGACGGCCGGGTGCCCGGACAGCGGGGCCGGGCCACCAGGCAGCGGCTGCTCGACGCCACCGTCGACCTGCTCAACACCACCCCGTGGCGGTCCGTCAAGGTCATCGACATCGCCCGGGCCGCCGGCACGTCGCCGGCCACCTTCTACCAGTACTTCGAGAACGTCGAGCAGGCCATCGGGGTGCTGGCCGAGCAGATGGTGGCCAGCGCCGGCGACCTGGCCGACCTGGTGGCCGGGGACTGGTCCGAGGACGGCAGTTGGGACACCGCCCTGACCGTCACCGAGGGGTTCCTGTCCTACTGGGAGGCCAACCGGGCCATCTTCCGGGTGGTCAACCTGGCCACCGAGGAGGGCGACGCCACCCTCCGCGGCGTCCGGGTCCGGGCCCTCAACGCCGTCACCGTCGCCCTGGCCCGGGCCATCAGCCGCCACGCCCCGCCCGCCCCGGCCGCTCCGGCCGCCGCGGCGGGACCGGGGGAACCGGCACGGCGCCGCCCCGGTCGGTCCTCCGGCGCCGCCACCGGGTCGCCGGCCGGGGCCGACCCCATGGCCGTCGCCGGCACCCTCGTGGCCATGTACGCCAGCGTCGCCGCCCACCGGTACGGGTTCGAGTTCTGGGGCATCCGCACCCGCGACCTGGTGGACACCCAGGCCCGGCTGCTGCACTGGGCCGTCACCGGCCGCCCCGGCCCCGAAGGGGTGGTCGGCCGCGAGCCGCTCCGCCTCACCCGGACATCCGGGCCCCGCACCGGCCCGGACCTGGGCGGGGCCGTCGTGTCCCACCGGTCCCCCCGGCCCTGACGGCGGGGGCGTCACCCGGACGTCAGGAATCCGCACTAGACCTGGCCCATGCGGGTGCTGGTCGCCGAGGACGACCCCGGCCTCCGGTCGGTGCTGGAGCGGGGGCTGCGGCGGAGCGGGTACGTGGTCGACGCCGTCCCCGACGGGGACCGGGCGCTGCTGTACCTGCGCAGCTACGACTACGAGGTGGCCGTCTTGGACTGGCGGATGCCCGGCCAGTCCGGGCTGGACGTGGTCCGGGAGGTCCGGCGCCGGGGCTCCAAGGTGCCGGTGCTGATGCTCACCGCCCGGGACACCACCGCCGACCGGGTCCAGGGGCTGGACGGCGGCGCCGACGACTACCTGGTCAAGCCGTTCGAGTTCGCGGAGCTGCTGGCCCGCATCCGGGCGCTGCAGCGGCGGCCCCCGGTGGTCCTGGACCCGCTCCTCGTGGTCGGCGACCTGCAGGTGGACCCGGCCACCCGGTCGGCTCGGCGGGACGGCGACGACCTGCCGCTCACCGGCCGTGAGCTGGCCATCCTGGAGCTGCTGATGCGCCGGCACCCCGCGGTGGTGGAACGGCGGTCCATCGCCGTGCAGGTCTGGGACGACGAGGCCGACGCGGTCGGGTCCAACACCATCGACGTCCACCTGGCCCGCCTCCGCGGGAAGCTGGCCGGCAGCGCCGTCCGCATCGAGACCGTCCGCGGCATCGGCTACAAGCTGGTGACCGGGTGACCCAGGGGTACTGGTGACTCAGGGGTACTGGTGACCCGGGGGTTTTGGGCCCGCCGGCCCAACCTGGCCCACGCCGCCCGGGTGGCGGTGGTGGCCACCCTGGTGATCGCGGTGGTCTACGTCGCGGTGGCCGCGGCGCTGGACGCCTTCCTGGGCCGCCGGGTGCTGTGGGAGGTGGACCAGCGGCTGAGCCTGCACCTGTCGGACGTCAGCCGCCAGGCCAACCCGCTGGCCACCCGGACCGTGGCCGAGGACCAGGGCACCGACGGGGCCCCGGTGTTCGTCTGGTGGGTGTCCCCGGCCGGCCGGGTCCGGTCGCTCACGGTGGGCAACCCGCGGCTGGCGGACCGCGTGCTGGCCGGCGTGGCCGCCACCGGCGGCGGCCCGGTCAGCGTGTCGGACCGCCACGACACCTACCGGGTGGAGGCCACCTCGTTCCGGGACGGTTGGCTGATGGCCGGGCAGAACCTGGCGGGACCGTCCCACATCGAGAAGGTCATGTTGACCGGCGAGCTGGTCATCGGCCCCGCGCTGCTGCTGGCGGTGTTCGTGGGGGTGCTCGTCATCGGCCTGCGGGCGGTGGCCCCGGTCGAGCAGGCCCGGCGGCGGCTGCTGGAGTTCACCGCCGACGCCTCCCACGAGCTGCGGACCCCGCTGACCGTGATCGAGGCCGAGATCGAGCTGGCCCGGGCCACCCCGCCGGATGCCGCCGCCGACCGGGAGACCCTGGAGCACGTGGCCCGGGAGAGCCGCCGGCTGAAGACCATCGTCGAGGACCTGCTGTGGCTGGCCCGGTTCGACTCCGCCCCGCCGCCGCCCCCGAACGAGCCGGTGGACCTGGTCACGTCGGTGGACACCTGCGCCGACCGGTTCACCGCCGTGGCCGGCGCCCGGGAGCTCACCCTGACCGTCGTCCACCTCGGTGACGGCCCGGCCTGGATCGAGGCCGCCCCGGACTGGCTGGAGCGGCTGGTCGGCACCCTGCTCGACAACGCCTGCCGGTACGCCCCGGCCGGCGGGACCGTGCAGGTGTCGGTCGGCGCCCAGGGCACCCGGGCGGTGCTGGTAGTGGAGGACAGCGGGCCCGGCATCCCGCCGGACCAGCGCGACCGCCTGTTCGACCGGTTCCGCCGGGCCACCGACCATCCCGGCGGCGCCGGCCTCGGGCTGGCCATCGCCGACTCGGTGGTCCGCACCACCGCCGGACGGTGGCGGGTGGCCGACTCCGCGCTGGGCGGCGCGCTGATGGAGGTGTCCTGGCGTCGCGGCACCGGTCCGCCGAAGGCCCCGGGCGGCACCCCGACCACCGGCCGGCAGGCCGGACCGCCCGCGTCGCCGCCGGGGAGCACCGGACGGCCGACCGGGCCGGCCCCTACGGCGAAGCCCTCTACGGCGAAGCCCTCTACGGTGAAGCAATGACCCACCACCCGCACCCGTCCGCCGGCGCACGCGCCCTGGCCGCCACCGCGCCGGCCGTCTACGTGCTGGGCGCCGCCCACTACTTCACCCCGGCGACCCTGGAACGGGGGAAGGCCCTGGGCCTGGACGGGTTCCGGTTCTACTTCGCCGGCCGTGGCGGCGTGCTCGGCAACGTGGAGGCCCTGGTGGTGAGCAGCGCCTTCGGCTACTTCGAGCCGACCCTGCTGGCCCGGATGTGGAATTCGGCCCGGGAGAGGGTGGACCCGCGGGAGGCGGCCCGGGTGCACCTGGAGTGCGCCCACCTGTACGGGCGCGAGAAGTTCGGCGTCGTCGGCGACCTGGAACGGTTCTGTGCCGCCGCCGAAGCCGTGGTGGCCGCAGCCGACCCGGCCGGCCTGGCCCTGTTCGCCGGTTACGCCGCCGAGCCCCTGCCCGACGATGCGCCGGCCCGGGCCATGCAGTTGGTGGTGGTGCTCCGGGAGCTGCGGGGCAGTACCCACCTGCTGGCGGTGGTGGCCTCCGGGTTGTCCCCGAGGGTCGCCCACTACCTTCGCCGGCCCGACGACTTCACCCTGTTCGGCTGGTCCGACGACGACGTCCCGGTGGTCACCGAGGCCGATCACCGGGCCTACGCCGACGCGGAGGCCCTCACCGACCGGCTGCTGCAGCCGGCCTACGCCGCCCTGGACGACGCCGGTGCCGACGCCCTGGTGGCCGGCATCGAGCGGATGGAGGCCGTCCGCGCCCTGGGCTCCCCCTAACGGACCGCCACCGGGTTCAGCGGCGACCCCAGTCCCTGGGTGAACGGCAGCGGGGTGGCGTCCAGGAAGAAGGTGTAGCGGCCGTCGCCGGCGCAGGCGTCGGCCAGGTCGTCCAGCACCCAGTTCTGGCCCTGCGTCATCCCCATCTCGACCAGGTGCAGCAGGTGCACCGGCAGGTAGATGTCGTCGTCCTCCCCCGGGAACACCTCCAGCGGCAGGGTGTCGGTGGCCACCGCGGCCACGTCCCGGTCCCTGAACCAGGCGGCGGTGGCCATGGTCAGGCCGGGGGTGGGCCAGGTGTAGGCCACCAGGTCCCGGGTCGGGGGGCTGGGCCGGCCGGGGAGGGCCAGGTGGACCATCTGGCCGGTGCGGACCAGGACGACGTCGCCCGGCTGCAGGTCGGTCCGGGCCAGCTCCAGGGCGGCGTCCAGGTCGGCCGGGGTGATGGGGTAGCCGGGGTCCAGGACGTCCCGGCCCTTGGCCCGGGCCACGTCCAGCAGCACCCCCCGGCTCACCAGGGTGCGGACCAGGTGGATGCCGCAGCGGGTGGCCCCGGCGCCGGTGACGGTGCCGGCGGGGTACCCGTTGTAGATGACCCCGCCGTAGCTGGCGTGGGCCAGCCCGTCCCAGTGGGTGGCGCACTGCAGGGCCAGCTCCACCGTGTCCTCACTGGCGCAGATCCACTCCGGGTCCGCGCTGAGGGGCTCGTTGACGGCGATCATGGTCCGCTTCGGGTTGATGCGGCCGGGGACGAACCCCATCTGGATACCCTCGGCCTCGGACAGCGGCAGGCCCAGCGGGAACGCCTGCCCCGTCCGGACGCTGGCGGCCGCCCGCCGCCGGGCGTCGTCGTCAACCAGGTTCAAGGTGCCCAGTTGGTCGTCGTCCCCCCACCGGCCCCAGTTGCGGACCCGGGCGGCGATGTCGGCGAAGCGGTCCGGGACCGGCATGGGGGGACTGTACCGTCCGCCCACCGGCCCAGTCTGCCCACCGCCACCGTCCGTCTACGGCCCGGTCCGCCGCGCAGCTCTTCCAGGGCCTCGACGACGGCGTCGTGGTCGACGGTGGAGCGACGCCGGCGGGTCCGGGCCAGCCACTCCTCGATGGTCGGCCGGGCGGCCAGCCGGGTGGCTTTGCGCCGCAGCAGTTCCGGCGTCGTCAGCCGGCGGCGTAGTAGGCGGTGGCGTCCCCCTGGAGGCTGGTGCTGGTGCTGCCGTCCAGGCCCAGCACCGGGACGCCGGCGGTGGTGACCCGCTGGACCCGCCGTCGCTGCCGGCCGTAGTCCGAGACCGCGTAGTGCTGGGTGGACCGGTTGTCCCAGATGGCCACGTCGCCGGCCCGCCACTTCCAGCGGACCACGTTCTCGGGGCGGGTGACGTAGGACTGGAAGACGCGGATGAGGTCGACGGACTCGGCCGCGCCGTGGCCGGCCAGCCGGTGGGCGAACCCGCCCAGCAGCAGCGCGGGCTCACCGGTCTCCGGGTGCACCCGCGCCACCGGGTGCTCGGTCTCGTAGACGGTGGACACGAAGGTGGTGATGTACTCGACCTGCTCGGCGCTGAGCTTGCCGGCCAGCTTGGCCACGTCGACCCGGCCGTAGTCGTGCCCGTTGGAGTGGACCGCCCGCAGCCGGCCGGCCAGCTCCCGGAGGTCGTCGGGCAGGTCCCGGTAGGCGGCGACGGTGTTCGCCCACTGGGTGTCGCCGCCGACCGGCGGGATGACGACGGCCCGGAGCACCGAGAAGATCGGGGGGCGCTCGACGAAGGTGACGTCGGTGTGCCAGTGGTTGGCGGCCGCCCCGGCCACCGAGTCCAGGTCGAACAGCTCCAGGGCCTCCCCGGGCAGGGCCGGCAGGGTGGGGTGGGCAAGGGTCAGCGGACCGAGCCGGCGGGCGAAGGCGATCTGCCCGGCGGCGTCCAGGTGGTGCTGGTCCCGGACGAACACCACCCGGTGGGCCGACAGGGCCCGGCGGACGTAGGTGGCGACGTCGTCGTCGGCCGTGGCCAGGTCCACGCCGGTCAGCACGGCGCCGATGCGGCCGGTGAGCGGCTCGACGCCGATGTCGACGCCGGGGTCGATGTTGATGCGGGGGCCGATAACGGGGTCGATGCTCGTGTCGACGCCGGGGTCGATGGCCATGCCGCAGCCTCCCTACCTAAATCCGATGGATTACATCGTATTTAGTGGGAGGTGGAGGCGCAAGGGCGGGCGGTGCCGGTCGATCGGCAGGCGCCAGGCGTCGGGTCAGGTGGTCCAGAGGATGCTCTGGGGCTCGCTGTAGGCCAGCAGGCCGGCGTCGCCGCGGTCACGGCCGATACCGCTCATCTTGAACCCCCCGAACGGGGCCTCGGAGTTGTTCTGGGCGGTGTTGATGCCGACCATGCCGGCCTGCAATCGCTGGGCCACCTTGTACGCCCGGGAGGCGTCGCCGGAGAACACGTAGTCGTACAGGCCGTAGTCGGAGTCGTTGGCGATGGCCACCCCCTCGTCCTCGTCGTCGAACGGGATCATGGTGACGACCGGGCCGAAGATCTCCTCCCGGGCCACCGTCATGGTGTTGTCCCCGACGATCAGGGTGGGGGCGACGTAGTAGCCGGTCGGCAGGTCCGGCCGCCGGCCGCCGACCACCACCTCGCCGCCCTGCGGGGCGGCGGAGGCGACGTGGGCCTCGATCCGGTCGCGCTGGACGGCGGAGATGACCGGGCCGACGACGGTGTCCTTCTGGGTGGGGTCCCCGACCTTCAAGAAGCCGGCCATCTTGGCCAGGCCGTCGCGGACCTGGTCGAAGACGCTGCGGTGCACCACCGCCCGGGTGGGGGCGGTGCAGATCTGGCCGGAGTGGAACGTCCAGGTGGACCCGATGCAGGTGATGGCCGCCTTCAGGTCGGCGTCGTCGAACACCACGCAGGCCCCCTTGCCGCCCAGCTCCATCAGCAGCCGCTTCATGGTCCGACCGGCGGCCTCGTAGATCCTGGTGCCCACCTGGGTGGACCCGGTGAAGGACACCATGTCGACGTCGGCGGAGTCCACCAGGGCGGCCGCCGGCTCCGGCCCGGCCGCGTTGACCAGGTTGACCACCCCCGGCGGGAACCCGACCTGGTCCAGGATGCGGACCAGCTCCACGATGGCCAGCGGGTCCTGCGGTGCCGGCTTGACCACGACGGTGTTGCCGGCGGCCAGTGCCGGGGCCACCTTGCCGGCCATGTTGACCATCGGGAAGTTGTAGGACGTCACGCAGGCCACCACGCCCACCGGCTGGCGGTTGACCATGCCGCCGATGATGCCGCCGGGGGCCAGCGGGGTGGCGGTGGCGGCCTGGGGGAGCAGCGGGGTCTGCAGCACCCCGCGGGGGTCCCGGGAGTACCGGTCGAACCGGTCGGCGGCCACCGGCACCTGCATCCGGCCGCCCACCACCGCGGTGGCGCCGGTCTCGGCGATGACCAGGGGAAGCAGCTCGGGGGCCTTGGCCCGGATGGCGGCGGCGGCGGCCTTCATGAGGGCCGACCGGTCGTCGGCCGGCATGGCCGCCCAACCGGGCAGGGCCTCCCTGGCGGCCGCGGCGGCGGCCTCGGCGTCGGCCACCGACGCGTTCGGGGCCTGCCCCACCACCTCCTCGGTGGCCGGGTTGACGATGTCGTAGGTGCCGCCGCCGGCGTCCACCCACTTGCCGCCGATCAGCAGATGGTGCTCGTCGTGGGTGTCGGCCATGGTGCGCCCCCTGGGACTCGGCAGTGCTTCGGATAGGAACACGTTCTACATTACGGGAGATGCCCGAAGCGACTTGGGGAGGTCACGGTGCACAGGTTCGACCCGATGGACGAGCTCCCGATCCACCAGGTGCCGCTGCCGATGCGGTACCCGGCGGCCAGTGACCGGAACGTCTACGACCGCTGCATCTACCAGGGGGTGGACAAGGAGCTGGACGCCTACTTCATCACCGGCCTCGGCGTGTACCCCAACCTGGGGGTCATCGACGCCTTCGCCACCGTCCGTCGCGGCGACCGGCAGTGGGCGGTCCGGACGTCCGGCCACCGCCCCGACGACCTGACCTCCCAGCAGGTCGGCCCCTACCGCATCGAGGTCCGGCAGCCGTTCCGGGAGCTCCGGCTGGTCTGCGACGCCGACGACCACGGGCTGGGGTTCGACCTGACCTACCGGTCGGACTACGGCCCGATCGCGGAACCGCAGCACGTGAAGCGGATGGGCGACCGCATCCTGCTGGACGCCTCCCGGTTCGCCGGGGTCGGCACCTGGGAGGGCGAGCTCCGGTTCGACGGCGGCACCGTCGCGGTGACCCCGGACCGGTTCACCGCCACCCGGGACCGGTCCTGGGGGATCCGGCCGGTCGGGGAGCCCGAGCCGGTCGGCCGGCCACGGGAGTTCGACGGCATGTGGTGGTTCTGGGTGCCGCTCCGGTTCGACGACTTCGCCCTGCACGTCATCGTGGAGGAGAGCTCGGACGGGCTGCGGAATTCCAACTTCGCCGTCCGGCAGTGGCCGGAGGGGTCCGGGAAGCCGCTGGAGCAGCTCGGGTGGCCGCTGCCCCGGACCGAGTACCGGTCGGGCACCCGGCACCCCCTGCACTCCTCCATGGACCTCACCTTCCGGGACGGCCGGGTGGCCACCCTGGACATCGAGCCGCTGCTCGGCATCGCCCTCAACGTCGGCTGCGGGTACGGCGGCGACCCGGACTGGACCCACGGGCTGTACAAGGGGGAGTCCTGGACCGACGGGGTGGTCTACGACCTGAACGATCCGGCGGTGACCGGCCGGATGGCGTTCTCGCTGGTCGACCACGTCGCCCGGGCCACCTTCGACGGCCACGAGGGGTGGGGCATCTTCGAGCACGGCATCCTCGGCGCCCACCGGCCGTCGGGGTTCATGGACTTCTTCGACGGCGCCCCCTGACCGGGTCAGCCGTTGAGCAGCGGGCCCACCAGCTCCCCGAAGGCCAGGGTCTGGTCGCACAGCTCGTCCACCGACCGGGCCATGAACCGGACCTGCAGGTGGTTCACCCCCATGGCGGCCAGCTCCCGCAGCGACGCCGCCACCGCCTCCGGCCCGCCCTGCAGCACGAACCGCGGCAGCTCCCACGACCCGTCCCCGCCGGTGCCGACACCGGTCAGGTAGACGGGCTCGGCGATGGTCCCGATGTCCAGCGGGGCCCCGTCCCGCAGCTCCTCCCGCAGCCGTCGCAGCTCGGCGATCTGCCCTGGCAGCTCCCGGCGGGGGGTGCCCTGCGGCAGCCACCCGTCCCCCAGCGCGGCGGTCCGCCGGATGGCGGCCCTGGACGACCCACCGATCCAGATCGGTGGCCGCGGCTGCTGCACCGGCCGCGGGGACACCCCCATGCCCGACACCGGCCACCGCGGGCCGGGCAGGGTGGGGAACTCCTCGGTGAACGCCACCGCCAGCGCGGCCACCGCCTCGTCGGTGTGCCGGCCCCGGTCGGCGAAGTCCCCCGCCAGGGCGTCGTACTCCTCCTGGACGTGCCCGGCCCCGACGCCGACCACCAGCCGGCCGCCGGACAGCAGGTCGACGGTGCACAGCTCCTTGGCCGCCCGCAGCGGGTGCCGCTGGGCCAGCACCAGCACGTGCGACAGCAGGTGCACCCGGCTGGTGACCGCGGCCAGCCACCCCAGGGTGGCGGTGGTGTCGTACCAGGTGGTCCCCATCGAGCCGGCCAGCCGTTCCGGGATGGCGGTGTGGTCGCAGACCCCCACGTAGAAGAACCCGGCCTCCTCCGCCGCCTGGGCCACCCGGGCCAGCTCTTCCGGACCCGACCGGGTCTCCCACTCGGCCACGTACAGCCGCGACTGCGACTGGACGGGAAGCTGCATGCCGTACACCACCTGCCCCGGCGGCACCACCGTCACCGCGTCCTTCGGCGGGATCACTCCGTCGGTCATGCGTTCCCCCTTCGACGGGTCGTCAGTAGCGGGCGGCCACCGCGCCGGCCAGGGCGGCCGGCGACGGCAACGACGACGCCAGCACCCGGGCCCGCATCAGGTACAGGTGGGCCGGCACCTCCCAGGTGAACCCCATGCCGCCGTGCACCTGGATGCAGGTCTTGGCGTTGGCCAGCGCCGCCTCCGCGGCCAGCAGCGCCGCCCCGGCCGCCGCCCGGTCCGCGTCGCCGACGTCCGGCTGGTCGGCGGTCACCGCGGCCGCCTCCACCGCCGCCCGGGCGGTCTCCGCCCGGACCAGCATGTCGGCGCAGAGGTGCTTCACGGCCTGGAACGACCCGATCGGCCGCCCGAACTGCTCCCGGCCCTTCGCGTAGTCCACCGCCAGCCCGCACGTGGCCGCGGCCATGCCGGCGCACAGCGCCCCGGTCAGCACCTGGTGGTCCCGGGCCCACCGCACCGCCACCGGCCCACCGGCCTGCCCCCCTGGAATGGCCGACCCCGGCGGCAGGTCGGCCACCACCGACAGCGGCGTCAACGGGTCCAGCGACCGTTCCACCGGCACCGCCCCGGCCCGGACCGCGGCCAGTTCGTCCCCCGCCACCACCGCCAGGCCGCCGTCGGGGTCGACCACCACCACGGCCGCCAGCGAGTCCAGGTGCTCCACCAGCAGCGGCTCCCCGCTGCCGGGCGCCGGCCGGCGGACGGCGCCCACCACCGCGGTGCCGTCGGCCGCCCCCGCCAGTGCCGGCACCTCGTCACCGGCGGCCCCGATCCCGGCGGCCCCGATCCCAGCAGCCCCGATCCCAGCAGCCCCGATCCCAGCAGCAAGGTGGCTGGCCACCAGCGGCCCCGGCACCAGCCCCCGGCCCAGCTCCTCGAACACCACCGCGGCGTCGGCCAGGCCCAGCCCCACCCCGCCCCGGTCCTCGGGGACCGTCAGCGAGAACACCCCGGCCTCCCCCAGGGCGGCCCAGTCGTCGGCGTCCACCACCTGCCGGGCCTCCTCGGCCCGCCGGATCCGCTCCAGCGGGAACCGGCCGGACACGATGGTCCGCACCAGGTCCGCCAGGGACCGCTGGTCGTCGGTCAGCTCGAAGTCCATCCCCGCCTCCCGCTCAGCCCTCAGCCCCTCAGCCCTTCGGCAGCCCGAGGATGCGTTCGGCCACGATGTTCCGCTGGATCTGCGACGTCCCCGCGGCGATGGTCCGGGAGAAGCTGTTCACCCAGGTGTCCACCAGCTCCGCGTTCCCGGGCCCGCCGGCCGCCGTGGACCAGGCACCGCCGGCCAGCTCGTCCCAGGACAGCCCGGCGGTGCCGGCCAGGTCCATGCCCAGCTCCCCCAGCCGCTGCCGCAGCTCCGAGAACGCCAGCTTGAACACGCTGCCGCCGACGCCGGGCACCCCGGTGCGGGCGGCAGCCGACACGTTCCGCCGGGTCAGCGCCCACAGGGCGTCCAGCTCGGCCCCCAGGTGCCCGATACGGGCGGTGAACCGGTCGCCGCTCCCATCGGCGGCCCCATCGGCGGCCCCGGTGGCGGCCGCGGCGTCTCGGATGGACCGCAGCAGCTCCATCGACTGCAGCAGCTCCCCCACGAAGGCGGTGCCGCGCTCGAAGCCGAGCGTCACCATGGTCACCCGCCAGCCGTCGTCCTCGTCACCGACCCGGTTGGCCACCGGCACCCGCACGTCGTCCAGGAACAGCTCCGCGAACTCCGTCGACCCGGCGATGGTCCGCAGCGGCCGGATGTCGATGCCGGGGGTGTCCATCGGCACGATCAGCCAGGTGATCCCCTTGTACCGGGAGTCCTCCGGGCCGGTCCGCACCAGCATCTCGCAGTAGTCGGCCACCGGGGCGAACGTGGTCCAGATCTTGGACCCGTTCACCACGTACTCGTCCCCGTCCCGTACCGCCCGGGTCCGCAGTGCCGCCAGGTCGCTGCCGGCGTCCGGCTCGCTGAACCCCTGGCACCACACCTCGTCGCCCCGCAGGATCGGCGGCAGGTGCCGGGCACGCTGCTCCGGCGTCCCCTCCACGGCGATGGTCGGCCCGGCGTGCAGCAGCCCGACGAAGTTGACCCCCACGTACGGGGCGTGGGCCCGCTCCAGCTCCTCCACGTAGATCAGTTGCTCCACCGGGCTGGCACCCCGGCCGCCGCCCTCGGTGGGCCAGTCCACCCCGGCGTACCCGGCGTCGAACAGCAGCCGCTGCCAGTGGGTGTCGTACTCCCGCCGCCCCGGCCAGTCGTCGGCCTTCGGCTTCGGCGGCAGCGTCGGCAGCGTCGCCGCCAGCCAGGCCCGCAGCTCCGCCCGGAACTGCTCCTCAGCCGGCGTGTACCGGAGATCCATGGCGGCGCGGCCCTTCCGTGGCTGGCGTGGTCTGGCGGTGGTCCGCGCCCGGGTCCGGACTCTGCCTCGGGGACCAGGGCCTCAGGGAACCAGGTCCAGGCTGTACAGCGTGATGGCGTTGCCCCGGACGATCTTGCGCTTCTGCTCGTCGGTGAGGTCGGCCATCTGCTCCTCGGCGATCTGCTTCGTCCGCGGCCACGTCGAGTCGGAGTGGGGGTAGTCCGACTCGTACGTGATGTTGTCCTCCCCGATCTCGTCCACCGACCGCAGCCCGTGGGCGTCGTCGAAGAAACACCCCCACACGTGGTCCTTGAAGTACGTCGACGGCGGGTTCGGCACCTTGTCGGCCACCCCGCCCCAGCCCCGGTTGTCCTCCCACACCCGGTCCGCCCGCTCCAGGATGTACGGGATCCATCCGATCTGCCCCTCGCTGTACGCCAGCTTCAGGTTCGAGAACCTGACCAGCACCCCCGAGAACAGGAAGTCCACCAGCGAGAACGTGGCGTTGGTGTGCGTCAGCGTCGACCCCACCGCCGGCGGCGCGTCGGCCGACGTCGACGGCATCTTCGACGACGACCCGATGTGCATGTTCACCACCGTGTCCGTCTCCGCGCAGGCCCGGAAGAACGGGTCCCAGTACCCGTCGGGGTCGTGCACGCTGGGCAGCCCCAGGAACGGCGGGATCTCGCTGAAGCACACCGCCCGGACCCCGCGTTCGGCGTTCCGGCGCACCTCGGCGGCCGCCAGCTCGGCGTCCCACAGCGGGATCAGCGTCAGCGGGATCAGCCGGCCGCCCGACTGCCCGCACCACTCCTCCACCATCCAGTCGTTGTAGGCCTTCACGCACAGCAGGGCCAGCTCCTTGTCCTTGGCCTCCGTGAACGTCTGCCCGCAGAACCGCGGGAACGTCGGGAAGCACAGGGCGGCCTCGATGTGGTTGATGTCCATGTCCTCCAGCCGGGGCTTCACCTCGTACGACCCCGGCCGCATGTCCTCGAACGTCACCCCCTTCATCGTCACCTCGTCCCGCGGCACCCCCACCGCCGAGTCCACCCGCAGCAGCGGCCGCTTCAGGTCCTCGTAGTACCACCAGTCCGTCGGGTTCCCCTCGCTGCCCGGCTTCACCGTCAGCTTCCCCCCCAGGAACGTGATCTCCCCCATCGGGGCCCGCACGATCCGCGGCCCAACGTCGGCGTACTTGGACGGCAGCCGGTCCTGCCACACCTGGGCCGGCTCCACCACGTGGTCGTCCACGGACACGATCAGGGGCAGTTCTGCCATGCACCGAGCGTAGCGCGACACCTGACGGTCCATCAGATCCACCCCGGGTTTATGTCCGGACGTCTCCGCCGAAACGTCTTCGGGACGGCCCTCCGGCGACCCCAGACGTCTCCGCGGAAACGCCTCCAGGCCGGAGGACACGGCCGCCGTGGGGTTGGGGCCCCACGGACCGGAGGAGGATGGGGTTGGGGCCCCATCCGGGTCGATGACGAGGACGGCCGCCGTGGGGTTGGGCCCCCACGGACCGGAGGAGGATGGGGTTGGGGCCCCATCCGGGCCCAGTTACATCGTCATGCCACCGTTGGGGCTGAGGCACTGACCGGTCAGGAAGCTGCTGGCGTCCGACGCCAGGTACAGCACGCAGTAGGCGATGTCGGCCGTCTCGCCCACCCGGCGGAGCGGGGCGAACTTGGCCATCGGCTTGAGGACGGCCTCCTTCATGTCCTCGTCGACGGACCCGTCGGGGCGCCGGTAGTACCGGCTGGTCATGTTGGTCGGCACGAACCCCGGGGCGACGGCGTTGACCCGCACCCCGTTCCGGCCGATCTCCAGGGCCAGGGTCCGAGTTAGTTGCAGCACCCCGGCCTTGGTGATGGCGTACGCCCCCACGTTGTCCGCCGGAGCCAGCGCGGCGGTGGACGACATGTTGACGATGCTGCCCCGGCCCTGGGCCACCATCACCCGGCCGGCCGCCTGGCAACCGTGGAGCACCCCCTTCAGGTTGACGGCCAGCACCGTGTCCAGGTCGGCCTCGGTCAGGTCCAGGATCGGCCCGTCCACCATGGTGCCGGCGATGTTGCACATCACGTCCAGCCGGCCGTGGGCGTCGGCCGCCTCCTGCACCACCGCCGTCACCTGACCGGCGTCCGACACGTCGACCGTGCGGGCCACCGCGGTGCCGCCGGTGCCGCGGGTGGGGGCGTTGGGGGCGGCACCGTTGCCGTCGGTGCTGCTCTCGCCGGTTTCGCCAGGGCTGCTCTCGCCGGTGCTGCTCTCGCCGGTGCTGCTTTCGCCGGCGGCGTTGATGGCCGCCGCCGTCTCCTCGGCCGCCTCCGGGCGGATGTCGGCGCAGTACACCGTGGCCCCCGCCGCAGCCAGCACCTCGGCGGTGGTCCGGCCGATGCCGCTGCCGGCGCCGGTGACCACGGCCACCCGGCCGGTCAGGTCGAAGGCTCCCCGCACGGTCTCGGTGGTCTCCATACCGGGAGTGTGTCACGTGGGGCCACGGGTACGGAGCCGCCTCAGTCCTCTCGCATTTGGTAGGCAGTTAGACCGTGATGCTCGCGGATGTACCCGGGTTCGTCGTAGCGGTCGTCGCCTCGGCGGCGTCGGTTGCCGGCGCCGTCATGACCTTCATCGGTTTGCGGAGCGCACGTCGACCTGACGTCCGGCGTGAGCAAGAGGGCTCGAAGGTACCGGTCTATTCAGCGGTCGACATGGAGTCGGAGGTCCATAAGCTGCGGCGGCTCCCGCGCTGGCGGGATATCGAGCGCGACGAGAGTGGTTCGGTGAGCGTCGAAGCGGTCGTGCTGGGAGCGGGTCTCTGCCTCCTCGCCACCGGCATCTACCTGTTCGTTCGCTGACTATCCGGCCGCCACTGCCGTTGATTCCAGGTCGAGCAGTTGCCGCTTCAGGTCCAGGCCGCCGCCGTAGCCGCCGAGGCCGCCGCCGGAGGCGATGACCCGGTGGCAGGGGTAGACGATGGCCAGCGGGTTGGCCCCGTTGGCCTGGCCGACCGCCCGGAAGGCGCCGGGCCGGCCCACCCAGGTGGCCAGCTCGGCGTAGCTGATGGTCTCCCCGTACGGGATGTCGGCCAGGGCCCGCCAGACCGACTGCTGGAAGGCGGTGCCGGTGGTGAACCGCAGCGGCAGGTCGAACTCGGTGCGGGTGCCGCCGAAGTACTCGTCCAGTTGCTCCACCGCCTGCCGCAGCGCCTTCGGCACCGGGCCCGGGGTGGACCCGGCGGCGGCCAGCCCGGTGTTCGGCAGGAACAGGTGGGTGACCGAGTCGTCGTCGCCCACCAGCACCAGCGGGCCGAACGGGCTGTCGTACACCAGCCGGAACGCCGCCTCGTCGGGGTTCTTGGTCATGCTGCGTCCTCCTTCGGTCGGGCAGGCAGGGTGAGATCGGGGACGGACCACAGGTGGACGGTGGCGTAGGCCCGCCACGGACGCCACCGGTCGGCCAGGCGGGCCACGTCGGCCGCGGACCGCGGGCCGCCCAGCCGGCGGAGGGCCCGGCGGACGCCGAGGTCGGTGGCGACGAACGCGTCGGGGTCTCCCAGGGCCCGCATGGCGACGTAGCCGGCGGTCCAGTCGCCGATGCCGGGGACCGCCCGCAGCCGTCCGACCAGCTCGGCGGGATCGGCTCCGGGGTCCAGCACCAGGTCCCCGTCCGCCACGGCGGTGGCCAGGGCCCGGATGGCCCGCCGCCGCGGGGCCGGCATCGGCAGGGCGGCGTCCGGCAGGGCCAGCAGATCGTCGGGGGAGGGGAACAGGTGGGTGACCGGGCCGTCGGCGGCGGCCAGCCGGCAGCCGGCGGCGGCCAGCCGGCAGCCGGCGGCGGCCACCAGCCGGCCGGTGGCGGTGCGGGCCCCGGCCACCGACACCTGCTGACCGACCACCGCCCGGAACGCCAGTTCTGCGCCGTCCACCGTGCCCGGCACCCGCCGGCCCGGGGTGGCGGCCACCAGGCGGTGCAGCAGCGGGTCCCGGCCCAGCAGGTGGTCGACGGCCACCGGGTCGGCGTCCAGGTCCAGCAGCCGCCGGCAGCGGCTCACGGCGGCGGTCAGGTCCCGGAGGTCGTCCAGCCGCAGGGCGGCGGCCACGTACCCGTCGGCCGGCGCCAGGGCCACGGTGCCGGCGCCGTGCGGTAGCCGCAGGCTGCGGTGGAAGGTGCCGTCCACCACGGCCTCCACGCCGGCCACCGCCCGGGCGGCCAGGAAGCCGAAGGTGGTGCCGGCGTCGAACGGTTGCCGGTAGGCCAGCCGGAGGGAGACCACCCCGGTCCCGCTGCCCGTGCCGCCGCCGGTCCCGCCGCCGCTGCCGGTCCCGCCGCCTCGCCCGGCCGATCGTCCGCCGGCCGGGCCGGTGCCGCCTCGCCGGTCCCGCTGCCGCTGCTTCCGGCGCAGTTCGGTGGGGGTGCTGGCGAACACCTCCCGGACGGTGTCGTTGAACTGCCGGACACTGGAGAAGCCGGCGGCGAAGGCCACGTGGGCGGCCGGCAGGTCGGTGGTCTCGATCAGCACCCGGGCGGTCTGGGCCCGTTGGGCCCGGGCCAGCGCGAGGGCGCCGGTGCCGACCTCGGCCACCAGCACCCGGTGCAACTGCCGCTCGCCGTACCCCAGCCGGGCGGCCAGTCCGGCCACCCCGTCACGGTCGACGGCGCCGTCGGCGATCAGCCGCATGGCCCGGCCGGCGACGTCGGCGCGGGCGTTCCACTCCGGCGATCCCGGCGCGGCGTCCGGCCGGCACCGCATGCAGGCCCGGAACCCGGCCTGCTGGGCGGCGGCCGCGGTGGGGTAGAACCGGACGTTGGCCCGCTTCGGGGTCAGCGCCGGGCAGCTCGGCCGGCAGTAGATGCCGGTGGACGTGACCGCGGTGAAGAACCACCCGTCGAACCGGGCGTCACGGCTCTGCACCGCCCGGTAGCACCGCTCGAAGTCCTCCAGCACCCCACCATCGTGGCAGGCCCCGCCCGCCAGGTCTGGCGGATTTCGGACATCACCATCCGCACGCCGGTACCAGTGATCGGATCGGCGGGTGATATACCCGTCGGATAGGGTGAAAACGAACATCTGTTCGGAAAGGTAGCCGGGTCGGGATGCTTACGGATGTCGAGATCCGAGATGCGATGGCGGAGGGCGATCTGAGCATCACCCCCTTCACAGGGGCCTGTCTCCAGCCAGCCAGCTATGACTTCCGAGTGGGGACCGAGGCGTTTCTCAGTGGTGCAGATTCGATCACCGACGTCGCCAACAAGGGCCTCGTGATCATTGAGCCCGGCGAGTTCGCCATCATCGCAACCAAAGAGAGCGTGAAGTGCAGCGCTCGGGTTGCTGCGCAATTGGGGCTCGACTCCAAGTACGCCCATCAGGGCTTGGTGCTGCTTTCTGGACCACAGGTCGATCCTGGGTTCCACGGAGTATTGATCGTCCGAGTGACGAACCTGGCACCTCGGAGGATTACGTTGACGTATGAGGCGCCATTTCTGACGGTTCAGTTCTTCCTGCTGAACCAAGCGGTCGCCAGACCGTACGACGGATCCCGCCAGGGCCAGACCGGTCTGGGAGCCACCGACATCGAGGAGCTCACGCACCCCGACAGCCCGACGCTCGGAGGAATGGTCAAGTCGCTGACGGCCCCGGCGGGCGACGTCGGTGAGCTCAACACCAGTGTGGCGCGACTCGAGGGGAGCATGTCGCGCTTGAGCTGGGTCATCCCGCTACTCGTCGCATTCGGGATCGGTGTCACGGCGATCATCATCGCCTTCAAATAGGGCGACGCTGTTCAGCGAGAAAGGCGACCGAGGGCGGCGGCCAGCACCCGGGCCCGATGGGTGGCGGCGTCGCCACCGGCCGCGGACAGGGCCCAGGCCCGCTTCATGAATAGCTGCAGGTCGCACTCCCAGGTGTACCCGATGGCACCGTGGACCTGCAGGGCGACCCGGCCGGCCAGGTCGGCGGCGTCGGAGGCCATGGCCTTGGCCATCGAGGCGTGCTCGGACCGGTCCGGCAGCCGGCGGGCCAGGGAGTCGGCGGCGCGGTAGGTGGCCGGCCGGGCGAACTCCAGGGCCACCCGGGCGTTGGCCAGGTGGTGCTTGACGGCCTGGAAGCTGCCGATGGGCTTGCCGAACTGGTTGCGGTCCTTGGCGTAGTCGGCCGCCATGGTGGTCATGCGGGCGGCCAGACCGAGCAGCTCGGCGGCGTAGGCCACCGCGGTGCGGTCGACCAGGTCGGCCACCAGGTCGGCGGCGGCGTCGCCGGAGGCGATGACGGTGTGCGGCCAGGCGGTCCACTCCACGGTGCCCAGGTCGCGGGTGCCGTCGACGGACGGGGTGTCGACGACGTCGGCCGCCGACCGCTCGACGGCGTGGACGCGCCAGCCGTTGCCGGGGGCGTCCCAGGCCAGCAGGAACAGCCCGGCCCGGCCGGCCCCGGCCACCCGGTCGGTGCAGACCGTGCCCTGGGTGACGTCAGGGTTGGGCCGGGTGGTGGTGGCGAACCCTCCGGCCGCCGGGTCGACGCCGCCGACGGTGGCCACCAATTCACCCGACGCCACCTGTGGCAGCAGCCGATCGGCCAGCTCCCGGACGGCGCCGCCCTCCGGGGCCATCTCGGCGGCTCGGGCCAGCAACGGCGCGGCCAGGGCGGCGGTCTCGGCCAGGGGCTCGGGCACCGACGCCCAGCCGGCCTCCTCCAGGACGCCGACCAGGTCGACGTCGGTCATGCCCAGGCCGCCGTGGTCCTCGGCCACCAGCAGGCCGGGGGCCCCCATCTCGGACAGCACCGCCCACCGCTCCGCGGACCGGCCGACGGGGTGGTGGGTGCCCGGGTGATGGGGGGCGGTCCGGTTGTCGGCGATGGACCGCAGGTCGCCGACGGTGCACTCCCGGTCCAGCACCTGCCGGACCGCCGCCCGGAGCTCCATCTGTTGTTCGGTAAAGGCGAACCGCATGTCGTCGCTGTCTCCCGCTCGTTCCGGGGCTGCCCGGTCAGCCCCGCGGCAGCCCGAGCAGGCGCTCGGCCACCACGTTGCGCTGGATCTCGTTGGTGCCGGCGTAGATGGGGCCGGCCAGGGCGAACAGGTAGCCGTCCAACCACGGCCCCGACGCCATGCCGCCGGTGGCGTGGGGGTCGGGGACCAGGAGCTCGGCGTCGGGCCCCAGCAGGGACAGGCCGGCGGTGTGGATGTCCAGGTCGGTCTCGGACCAGAAGATCTTGTTGCAGCTAGCCTCGGCGCCCACCGGGTGGCCGTCGACGGCCCGGGACGCCATCCAGTAGGTGCCCAGCTCGTAGGCCTGGGCGTTCACGTAGGCCCGGGCCACGTCGTCGGCGATGCGGCCGGCCGGCCGGCCCTGCCGGTCGTACAGGGCCACCAGCCGGTTGGCGGCCTCGGTGTACCGGGCCGGGCTGCGCAGGCTGAGGCCGCGCTCGCTGCCGGCGGTGGACATGGCCACCTTCCAGCCGTCGCCGACGCCGCCGAGGATCTGGTCGTCGGGGACGAAGACGTCCTCGAAGAAGATCTCGGCGAACCCGGTCTCGCCGTCCAGTTGCGGGATCGGGCGCACCGTGACCCCGTCGGCGTCCATGGGGATCAGGAAGTAGGTCAGCCCCCGGTGCCGTTCGGCGTCCGGATCGGTCCGGAAGATGCCGAAGCACCACTCCGCGAACGCCCCCCGGGAGCTCCAGGTCTTCTGCCCGGTCAACCGCCAGCCGTCCTCCCCGGTCGGACCGCCACCCGGCGCCCGGACCGCCCGGCTGCGGATGCCGGCCAGGTCGCTGCCGGCATCCGGCTCCGACCAGCCCTGGCACCAGATCTCCTCCCCCGACGCCATCGGGGGCAGGAACCGCGCCTTCTGCTCGGCGGTGCCGAACTCCAGCAGGGTGGGGGCCAGCAGGAAGATGCCGTTCTGGCTCACCCGCTTGGGGGCCTGGGCCCGGTAGTACTCCTCCTCGAAGATCAGCCACTCGAAGATGCCGAGGTCCCGGCCGCCGTAGTCGGCCGGCCAGTTCACCACCGTCCACCGGTCGGCGGCCATGGTGTGCTCCCACTGCCGGTGCTGCTCGAACCCGACGGCGGTGTCCAGGGAGGCCAGGCTGCCGGGCTCGGGGACGTGGGCTTCCAGCCAGGACCGCAGCTCGGCGCGGAACGACTGCTGTGCGGGGGTGAAGGTGAGGTCCATCCGGGCCAGAATCTGGCACACCGCCAGGGCCTGGGCAACAATGGCCGCATGGGCCACAACGGAGCCGCCGGCGGCGGCACGAAAGCACGGGTTCCGGCACTGGACGGCTGGTTCACCATGGACGAGGCGGCACCGGCGTTGCTGGGCAGCCGGTGCACGTCGTGCGGCACCTACGCCTTCCCGGCCGAGCAGTCGTTCTGCCGCAACCCCAGGTGCGAGAGCACCGAGTTCGACCAGGTGGAGCTGTCCCGGCGGGGACGGATCTGGTCGTACACCGACGCCCGGTACCAGCCGCCACCGCCGTACGTGGCCGCGGACCCGTACGTGCCGTTCGCCCTGGCCGCCGTCGAGCTGGCCGACGAGAAGATGGTGGTGATGGGCCAGGTGGTCCCCGGGGTGTCGGTGGACGACCTGTCGGTGGGCGACCCGGTGGAGCTGGTGCTGGACACCCTGTACGAGGACGACGACCACCAGTACGTGGTGTGGAAGTGGAGGCCGGTCGATGGCTGACGACAAGCGCGTGGCGGTCCTCGGGGCCGGGATGCACCCCTGGGGGAAGTGGGGCCGCAACTTCGTGGAGTACGGCCTGGTGGCCGCACGCGACGCCCTCCGGGACGCCGGATTGCGCTGGGAGGACATCCAGTTCGTGTCCGGGGCGGACACCATCCGCAACGGCTACCCCGGGTTCGTGGCCGGGGCCACCTTCGCCCAGGCCCTCGGGTGGACCGGGGCCCGGGTGGCGTCCGGCTACGCCGCCTGTGCGTCCGGGGCGGCGGCCATCGCCAACGCCCGGGCCCAGATCCTGGCCGGGCTGTGCGACGTCGCCCTGGTGATCGGCGCCGACACCACCCCGAAGGGGTTCTTCGCCCCGGTCGGCGGGGAGCGCAAGGACGACCCCGACTGGCTCCGGTTCCACCTCATGGGGGCCACCAACCCCACCTACTTCGGGCTGTACGCCCGCCGTCGGATGGACCGGTTCGGGGCCACCGAGGACGACTTCGCCCGGATCAAGGTCAAGAACGCCCGCCACGGCCTGGCCAACCCGTACGCCCGGTACCGCAAGGAGGTCACCGTCGACGAGGTGCTGGCCTCCCCGGTGGTGGCCGACCCGTTGCGGCTGCTGGAGATCTGCGCCACCTCCGACGGGGCGGCCGCGGTGGTGCTGTCGTCCATGGCGTTCGCCCGCCGGCACGGCGCCGGGCGGGGCGGCGACGCCGAGCCGCTGGTCACCATCGCCGCGGTATCCACGGTGACCCCCCGGTTCCCCAGCACCGTCATCGAGATGCCCAACTTCGCCACCGACTCCGCCGCCGCGGTGGCCGGCGCCGACCTGGCCGACCTCCAGGGGTTCCGGCCGTCCATCGCCCGGGGGGCCTACGACGAGGCCGGCATCGGGCCCGAGGACGTCGACCTGGCCGAGGTCTACGACCTGTCCTCCGCGCTGGAGCTGGACTGGTACGAGGACATCGGGCTGTGCGGCGAGGGCGAGGCCGAGAAGCTGCTCCGGGACGGCGCCACCGCCATCGGCGGCCGCATCCCGGTCAACCCCAGCGGCGGCCTGTCCTGCTTCGGGGAGGCCATCCCGGCCCAGGCCATCGCCCAGGTGTGCGAGTGCGTCTGGCAGCTCCGCGGCCAGGCCGACGGGCATCAGGTGGACGGGGCCCGGGTGGCCGTCACCGCCAACCAGGGCCTGTTCGGCCACGGGTCCTCGGTGCTGCTCACCCGCTGACCACCGCACCACGCCGGACGATGCCGGACGATGCACGGCGTCGGACGATGAGGACGCGCATCTCTGGCTCGTTCGGCTCGGCAACGGTTGGACGGGGGGCAACGGCAACTGGCGGCGGCGTATTGCATACTGTGGAGATGGCCCTCGCCCCGCCGTTCTCGGCTGCCGTGGCCCCCGAGGTGCTCGGGGCGATGGCGACCGACCTGGAGCCCACCGGGGGCCTCACGTTCTACGTGGACGGCGACGCCGTCACCTATTCGGCCGACGGCACCTCGGTGCGGGTTGACGAAGGCGGCGACCACGGCGCCACCGCGGTGCGCCTCAGCCGGCAGGCCTGGGACGACCTGGTGGCCCAGGTCCGCACGTTCATCGGCCTGTACCTGGCCAACGAGCTCACCTTCGAGCGGGGCCGGTTCGAGCAGTTGGCCGATTGGGACCCGTTGCTCCGGTACCTCCACGCCGGCCTGCCGCCCTACGATCCGGCCCAGGTCGACTTTGAGGGCCGGGACCCGGCCGCCACCTTCGACGCCGACGCCGACGACGCCGACCTGGCCGATCAGTTGCGGGTGATGGGCTACCTGCACGTCAAAGGGGTCTTCAGCGCCGAAGAGATGGAGGCGGCCGACCGGGAGATCGACCGGCTGGCGGCGCTGGCCCGGCCGGGCGACAACCGGTCCTGGTGGGTCACCACCGAAGACGGTTCAAAGGCGCTGTGCCGGCTGGTCTACACCACCCTCCGGTCCCCGGTCCTGGCCGCTCTCGAGACCGACCCGCGGGTCCGGCGGTTGGGCACCCTCCTCGACCGCCGGCTCGAACTGGCCGCCGACCGGATGGAGGGAACCCCGGTGCTGATCAAGGTGCCGGGCGGCACCGCCGGCCTCTCCAACATCCCGTGGCACCAGGACTGCGGCATCGGCGGCCACGCCTTCCTTTGCCCGGCGACCAGCGTCGGCATCCAGATCACCGGGTCCGACGCCACAACCGGCAACCTGCAGGTCGTTCCCGGCAGCCACGGCAAGGTGCTGCACTACCGCTGGCAGGACCGCCTGGCCGACGTCCCCGTCGTCCACATCGACACGGCCCCCGGCGACGTCACCGTGCACATGCAGGACGTCATGCACGCCTCACCGAAGCCGGCCGGGTCCGGCCACCGGCGGACCATGTACGTCACCTACTACCCACCGGCCCTCTGGGACCACATCGGGGCCGGTGAAGCGTTCAACGACCTGGTCCGCAGCCGCACCGAGCAGGTCGCCCGGCTGCAGGGACCGTCCTGACCCTCAGGGGTGCCCCCGGTCGAGGGCCAGGACGACTTCGACGGCGTCACCGACGGTGGTGACGATGTGGTCGGGCCGGAACGGCCGATCGGGCCAGGGCCGTCCGCGATCGAGCCAGACCGTGGTGAGCCCGACGGCGTGGGCTCCGCCGATGTCCGCGTCGGGCGCGTCGCCCACCATGACCACCAGGTCGTCGGGACCGCCGCGACAGGCTTCCAGGAAGATGTCGGGGTCGGGCTTGGCGCTGCCGACCTCGGACGACACGTACACGGCGTCGACCAGGTCGGCGAGCCCGGCTCGTTCCACCTTGCGGTGTTGGGCCGTGGAGCCGTTGGTGACCACGACGATCCGCCAGCCGGCGCCTTTGAGGACGCCGAGCGGAGTGATGACCGCCGGGTCGGGCCGGTAGAATTCGGTTTGCGCCCGACGGTACGCCCCGAGGAGGGCGTCCACCGACTCGGCCATGTTCCACCGCCGCCTGGCCGCGTCGAACAGCGCGGGGCGCGACGTGCGGCCGTCGTCGTCGGTCTCCAACAGCCAGGCCAGGTCGTCCGGGTCGCCGCCGGCCGACCGGACGAAGCCGGCTGCCCACGACGTGAAGGCCCCAAGACGATCCACCAGCGTGTTGTCGAGGTCGAACAGCGCCAAGCCGGGCACGTCGTGGAAGTCTGTCATTCCAGTGGTCCATTCCGGCGGCCAACGGCTGCGCCGGCCTCCGGGCTGGGCCAACGATCCACCCCCCGAACCGGCGGCGGGTCCAACCACCGTCGAGGATGACCTGGTCGGGGCGGTAGGCCCCGCAGGTACGGCCAGAAGTCGGCGGCCGGGCCGGGAGCCAGTTGCCGGCCAGGTCGGGGTCGGCCGGGGGTTCGGCCGAGGGGTACAGAGCCACGGAACCGTCGGCGTGGGGCCGTCTACGGGGATGGCCGTCTACGGGGATGGCCGTCTACGGGGATGGCAACAGTCGGTAAAGAGCGGCTCCTGATAAGGAGCGGAACCCCGACTGCACTTGAGAACCGGCGTCAAGGCCGCGAAACGGTCCCGTCAGGGTCATTCACCACATCCATGCCCAAACGGGCCGGATCGTGTGGTTGGGTCTCGAAGGCGTCCATTGTCCGGATACTGATGATCTCATCGACCAGCGCTACCGAGCCGGCGATGTACGCCCAGTCGAGATCGGTATCGGTACAGAGGCACCAGGCCCGATCGTCGGGCCAGCAGTAGTTCGGATCGTGAGGAAGGCTGCGGTATGCGTGGAGTGGGCCCCGGAGGAGGAAGTGGTTCCGCGTCGGGTGGCTGATCCTGGGTCGAGCCTCGCTGAAGATCCCAGGAGCGAGGTCTCCCCAGCCCTCCCACAACAGGAACCAGCCGAACGACGACTGCGTATGGCGGAAGAGTATCGGCAGCAGCGCTCCCAATTGCTCCGGCGCCAGAGAGCCCGAGCACCGGACCGCCTCGCTCCCTGTCCGTTGGATGGCCTCCTTCTCCATCAGGGCGTGTGCGATCCGTCCGTTCCGGTTCGCCACCTCCCGCCAGGTCATGTGCTCCTCGAACGCCTGGCCGTCGGCGGTGATCCTCCCGGCGACGAACGGGAAGCAGATGCGGGCATATGCGTCGAACCCTCCGGGCGCGGTCATGCCGACCTCGTAGGAGCCAGGGTCGAGGAGGGGGCCGATCCACGAGGCCGAACTGAGGTCGTCCCGGATGACCAGCCCCGTCTCCTCAGGCGGCTGCCAGGCGATGGCGTCGCGCCACTGCTCGTGCTCGTTCCGGGACAGCTTGGTGTCTCGGGTGACCAACGGCGCCATGGGTCCCGTGTGGGGGCGACGAAAGCCCATCACGGCAACGTAGCCCGGCAGACGCAACCGGGCTCAGGTTCATCGGCACTGGCACGGTGGGCGGTGCTCGCCGATCTCAACATGCTGTAAAGAGTGGCCCTGATCGGTATCGCTAGGCCGTCAGGCAGACCGCCGAAGTTCCACGTTGACTTCGAGGCCAAGGGCGCTGGCGACCCGCTGGAGCGTCGTCAGCGTGGCGCCCACACCGCCGGCCTCCAAGCGGTCCACCGCCGCCTGGCTGGTCCCCATCCGGCGAGCCAACTCCCGCTGGCTCAGGCCGGCGGCCTCCCGGGCTTCCCGTACCCGCTCACCGACCTCGGCGGCCAGGGTGGCTGCGGCATAGGCCCGGTCGTACTCGGCCCGTTCATCGGTCGACATGGCGTCGAGCCGCTTCGCTTTCAGTTCGTTCCAACTCTTGGGCATCGTTGTCACCTCATTCGTCGGCCGTGTGGGCCTGTTCGATACACCGGCGCATGACCCCTCTGGCCCTGGCCACTTCGGCGCGCTCGTTCGAGCGCTGCTTGCGGAAGACGGTGAGCAGTACCACCGGGCCTCGCTCGGGAAGAAGAACGTGATCCGCTGGGCCACCCGCCGGAGGTCGAACCGCAACTCGAACAGGCCGTCGCCGAGCGATCGAGAGTGGGGCATTCGCAACTGGGCACCTCGATCCGCCAAGCGATCGACCTGGAACGCTGCGGTGGCCTACTCGGCGGTAGCCAGGCTCTCCAGCCACGTCTGCACCTCCGGCTCCAGTTCGACCGACCAGCGTGATATCAAAAATGATATCACGCTGCCGTCCCGCCGTCAGCCCGTAGGCGAGGCCCCTTGATCTCAACCGGTGTCCGCGACAACTCCGACCACGGAGGTGTCCGATGGCACTGGGACGCAAGCCCGGTTGGCGGCCCGAGGCGCTCGAAGGGGCGCTCGAGGCGGTGGCCGCCGGGGCGACCAGCACGGCGGCGGCCGCCATCTTCGAGATGCCGGCCGGGACGCTCAATGGCTACGTGCGGCGGCTGGGGGTGCGCCCGGTTCACCACCACCGCAGTGCCCAAGAGCAGGAGGCGAGGCTCCTGGCGGTAGCGGCTCTTGACCGCCGGGTGCCCCAGCACCAGGTGGCCAAGGGTCTCGGGGTGTCGTCGAGCACCGTCTGGCGCTGGAGGAACGAGCACCGAGACAGCGACGTCGACTGGCACTCGGTGCTGGGCCAGGGTGAGGCCGTGGCCCACCAACGACGCCGTCGACCCAACGCCCTGACCCTGGCCGAGCGAGAAGAGATCCGGGTGGGCATCAGCGCCGGGCAGTCCGATGCCGCCATCGCCCGGCGCCTCGGGCGTCACCGGGGCACCATCGGACGGGAGATCGCCGCTGGTGGGGGCCGGACCTTCTACCGGGCCCACGCTGCCGATGCCCTGGCCGATACCCGGGCCAGACGGCCCAAGGCCCCCTGGACCACCACCCGTCCGGCCCTGTGGGCCGAGGTCCAGGGCCTGTTGGTGACGAAGAGGTGGTCACCCGAGCAGATCGCCCGGCGCCTACGAAGAGACCATCTCGACGAGCCAGAGTGGTGGGTGTCCCACGAGGCGATCTACCAGGCCATCACGTCCAGGCCAGAGGCGAGCTGCGCAAGGAGTTGGCCGCCTGCCTGCGCAGCGGCCGGGCCCGGCGGGTGCCGAGGGGTCGAGGGGCCAACGGCGGGGCCCGCATCGCCGACATGGTCACCATCGTCGAGCGCCCAGCCGAGGCCGCCGACCGGGCGGTGCCCGGGCACTGGGAGGGCGACCTGATCATCGGGGCCCGCCAGGCCAGTGCCGTGGCCACCTTGGTCGAGCGCTCGACCCGGATGGGCATGCTCATCGCCATCGAGGACCGGACGGCCGAGCATGTGGCCGAGCGTCTGGCCGCCCATCTCAGGCGTCTCCCGGCCGAGCTGGCCCGCTCGCTCACCTGGGACCAGGGCATCGAGCTCAGCGCCCACCGCAGCTTCAGCATCGGGACCGGGGTCCCGGTCTACTTCTGCGACCCCCACAGCCCCTGGCAGCGGGGCACCAACGAGAACTGGAACGGCCTGGTCCGCCAGTTCCTGCCCAAGGGCACCGACCTATCCAAACACACCCAGGCCGACCTGGACGAGATCGCCCACTTGCTCAACACCCGACCGAGAAAGACCCTCGGGTGGGATACTCCGGCCGAACGGTTCAGCAAGCTTGTCGCGGACACCGGTTGAATTCGCCCGTCGCTGGTCACAGCCATTCTCCGATCCGGCGGGTGCGGTTGGCGGACGTCAAGATCCGGCAAAGAGTGGCTTCTGACCAGTAGCGACAGGGTGCCGGCTCGCCGAGCGTTCTCGGCAGTGTGTGCGACACTCGGACGTGCGTCGCGTGGGTTCGGATGAGGATCTATGACGTGGCTGACGACCCGCGTTCGATTACCGGCTTCGACGTCGGAGGGTTTGAAGCCACCATCTGGGTCCGCAATCAGATGTTCGAGCATCCTGGACGCGAAACCGACCAACCTTCCGACGGAGTGGTGGAGTTTGGTCTAGACGACTCGATCTGATTCGTCGCTTCGGCCAACGTCTTGGCCATGTCGACGCTGGCCACGACGAGGACCCCGGCGTATACTTTGCCGTCGAAGCTTGTCGAAGCTCACGGACTTTCGCCAGAACGACGCCTGCACCAGGAGAAAGTCCGCCTCCCGCTTCCACGCCGGAAGGGCGGCCAGTCGGCTGGTGACACCGACGGTGAACGGTGCGTGGCCGGAGTCGCCGAACTGCCGAACGCGTAGAGCTCGTCCAACATCCCTCGGACGTTGAGGTCGTTCAACCGTCCACCCGACTCCAGCTGGTCGCCGAAGACACACAAGAACCGGTCGACGCCGTAGGCGGCGGCAGTCAACGGGTCCGGCGGAAGCCGAGCCGATCCCGGTCCCGGCTGTTCAGGCAGGCGATCGCCTGTACCTCCATGGTGGCCACCTCGTGGGCGACCGCCACGCTCGACACCGTGGCTCGACCCAAGTGGTTGTCGGGGATCAAGAAGGCGTCCGTGACCGGAGCCAGCACACCCACCTGGGGTCGCACCCGGGTGAGGTCGGGCTTCATGGCGGCCCGATCTCGGAGATGACCTCGAACGGGGTCGTGACCACGCTCAACGGTATCTGGGTCCGATGTGCAGCTTCCACCGGTGGCGTCCGACCGGACGACGATGCCATCAGTCGAGACGCCTCAGCCGACAGGTCGGCTATGCGTCCGGTGCGGCGGCCTCTGCGGCGGCCGTTAGCTTGCCCGGAGGAACCGTCGAAGCGCCTCGCGGATAACCTCCGAGGGCGTCGTTCCTGTTTCCTCCGCCCGTTCGACTAACTGCGCACGCAACTCGGGGTCGAGCCGGACAGACTCGACGCTGGCCGGCGACGAGCCGAGCGTGGGGCGGCCCCTTTTCCCTCGGCGGGCGATCAACGCGTCCACGTCGTAACCGGCCTCGGCCTCGGCCACGAGAGCCTGTACGTCGTCGTCGGTAATAGGTCGCCCAGATGCGGTATGGCCGACGATACGAGATTCAGTCATGGGAACAACCTTCGGAACTTGGTTCGCATAGGCATGGCGTGGATGGCAAGCTGTTGCCCCTCGGCCGTCATCATCACGACGACTTCTAAGAGATTTCCTGCCCGGTCGGGACCGATGACCAACCAGCGATCCGGCTCCTCTCCGGCATCTTCGATGGCGAGCGCATGGTCAACGGCGTGCAGCATGTCCGCGTCGGCTACGCCGTGCTTGCGAGCCGACACGTACCTCCACCTGGTTAGTGTAATACGAAAGTGCCATGGCCCGTCCCGTCTTGCCGCCGACGGGCTGTCCGAGGCATGGATACCTGCTGCCCAGCGACAAGGAGGTTCATCCTGCCCGGTCAATGGGTGGCGACATTGCTGGTCCGCACCTAAGTTCTCCTCATGCCCGACCTCTTCGGATGGCATCAGGAGCGGTGGGTTGCCGACGTCGAGGGCTCTGCCCAAGCGTTCGTCTCGCAGGCGACCTCGCTTCTGCTCGAAGATCGAGGCCGTCTGAGAACCTGGCGTCGCAGCTACGCCGAACTTGAGTTCGGATCGCGAGCGTCATATCGCTTTTGGGGATTCATGGCGTCGAAGCGCACTGTCCCGGTCGTCGTCAGGATCACTGCCCAGGATCGACCGGAAGGTCGGGCATCTGGCTATCTCTGGTTGTTGAGCAACCCAGGTTGGTACCTCGGTGATTACTTCACGGGTCTCACCTCATGGATCTATCAGCGGGCGTTCGCCTTCCGCCGCGCCCAGCTGGCGAGGCTCGGCGATTTCGAGATCGCTGCACCCACCGATCCTGCGAACGACCCCTTCAACCTGCCACCTGAGACCGCCGAGGACATCGTCACCGGGTTCCTCCTGTCGGTGACGGTCGAGCCAGGACTTGACGACGCGGTCCGCCAGCAAGCGAGATCGGCTCTGTCTGCTTTGGGGCAGGGAAGCAGTGGAACAGCGGCTGGCGTCGTTCGTGACGTGGTCGCCTACATCCGGAGCCTTCCGCGAGAGGACGGTGCTCGACGTCTCGCCCAGCGGCCACTGGATCAGGCAGTCCAGGAGTTGGGTGCCATCCGCTGAGCGGCCGTTTGGCGGTGGGCGGTCGCCACCGATGTCAAGATTCGGTAGCCCCTGGCTCCTAATTGGTAGCGATATTGATCAAAAGAGTACCTCTACCTGCCCTTTCGCTACGCCGTCGCCCGTACCAGGCGGTCTGGGCGGTGCCTCGGGGGCTTGGGATGCCCTCGGCGTGTGGTAGAGCGGGACTGCTGCGCCGCTCGGACAGACGGATAGGATTTTCTACGTGAAGGAGACCAAGCGGGCGATCGTTGACCACGGCTGGATCTCTCCGGTGTTCGGCGACATCGTGGCGAAGATGGAATCCGCCGCCGATCAGGAGATCGCCCGCCGTCTAGCGCTCGGGCTGCCCGTCGTCGTCGATCGGGGCCACGGGGTCGAAGATCTCACCGTCGTCTCCCACGGCTGAGGCACCAGCCTCTCGGGCGAGAGCAACAAGCCTCTGCCACCGGGACCTGTCGAAGACCCAACGAATGGTCGGTGGGCGGCCGCCGAGGGCCACCGGATGGATCGGACCGTTGCTGCTGTCAAAGACGATCCAATGGTCGACGAGGGGCAGGTACAGGTCGAAGAGGGCTCGGAGACCCGCTGACCACCGCCGCTGCACGGTCGCTACCGGTACGTCGTGACCGCCGGAGGCGGCACGGGTAGCCACTCGGGCGACCGCAAGGTCGGGGCTGTCCAGGGCGGTGAACACCAGACGGACCACGTACCCCCGGCTACGCCATTCGGCGACCCGGCGAGCGAGGCCCCGATCGGCCAGATTCGTCTCGATGCAGAACGAACTGCCGCCCGCCACCACCGCACGGAGTTCCGCCAACAAAACCCGGCCAGCGGCGATATCGATGCCACGAGGTGAGGTGCCGGCCTCGAGCAGTTGCTCGACGATGAGGTCGGCGTTCAAGAACCGAGTCCCCGGCGGCACGAGGAGGACACTCGACGTGGTCTTTCCCGCACCGTTGGGCCCAGCCAGGATCAGCGCTTCGGGCGACGCCACGACTCGATGATCGTAACCGGTAGGTGCGAGCCTTGATCTTAGCCGGGAGCTACGGCAGCGGGCCGTCCTGTCAGATGTCAACATTCAGTAGCCCCTGGCCTTTGGCGGATATCAAAGTCCAGTTAAGACCAGGCACGCTGGATCTCAGATCAGAGTAAGCCCCCTACCGGAGGGAAGGCGTCGATCAGTTCGAACAGGACAGACTGGTCCTGGGCCATGGGTGTGATTTTCTCGTGTGCGGTCGGTCGGGACACACCGTGCGATGATCGGCGGCATGACGGGCGCCGCATCCGGAGTCGACCTTCATGCTGCTTTCGTTCGGGCGCGCAAGCGTGCTGAGCATCACATGATTGGTTGTGAGCGCGACGGCAGCTCGTGGCGCGAAGAGACCATCTCTGAGTTGGTGTGGCAAGCTGCGCGGCCGTACGTGACGTATGCCGATTTCACCCGCCACCAAGAGGCAGCGGTCGGTGCTGACTGGCTGTGGTGGTGGATTGACCACGATGGCGAATGCTTCGGGATGCTGGTTCAGGCCAAACGGCTGTTCTGTAGAGGGCCGGACTGGTCACTCGACTTCCAGGCCAAGAGAGGCGACCAGATGCGCGCGCTCCTCAGCACCGCCGACCGGTTCTCCGTCCCGGCCGCCTACGTCGTCTACATGGGCAGTGTTGACTACCGTGCCAGCTACACGTCCCACATTTCGGATCCGACGGCTCTAGAACATGCCCGGAAGGCGACGGTATCGGTACTGGCCGCTCTACTAGCCCAATACAGTTTCACCCCTCGAGATGGCGCCGCGACCGTACTGAACTCGTCGATCCCCCTGGAGGATCTCGCAGACACGAGCGCTGCTCTTGGGCCAATACGCGATCTGAATCTGCGCGATACCACGAGCGAACTGCGGGCTTTCCTACTCGAAAGGCAGAGCGGTGCTAGGCGTATTGCGCAGATGATCTTCAAGACGGTGTCGGAGGCCCGAAGTGGCATGTTTTCGCTCGATGTCGCAGAGCGCGGCAGAGTTGATACTGCTGCTGTGTTCGACGACTTGCCACTCGACTCTGCTCACTTTGGTGTTCCGTACTTTCAACACGTCCTGCGCGGCCTTCGCAGCGAGCTCCCGTCCTACGTCCAGGACATGCTCGCTGGCCGACCCCCTCCCACCTCAGTGACAAATTATGTGGGCGGCATCGTCGCCATCCGCTGTTGATGAATGATCGACGGCCGGCAGCCCTTGACAAGGCCGGGGACGAGAATTGAGTCCCGAATGGGGCGTTCCCAGCTAGTGTCAAGGTTCGGTAACCCCTGGCTATTGGTCAGTAGCAAGCCGTCAGGAGCTGGGGCTCCGCAAACGCTGTTGTTTCGTAACGCAGACTTCGGCGTCCACAACCTTGACGAAGTACTCGCTCGCTGATCTCGCGTGAGACGAGTGAATCGTTCATTGCTGAAGAGGGCGTAAGTGATGTCGAGCAGTGCGATCGACACTGACTCCCCCACATCAAGCGTCTGGTCGCGGACGACTGCAGCGCAATTCGCGACAAGGTGAGGGTTACTTGCTCAAGCATCGTTGCGCCCAAGTATGAGTGGAGGTTTCTACCGCCAAGCTGGTTTGAGACGAGTCCCCCAGTCGACCCCTTGGTGTCCCAGAGCCGCTCCATTTCGCGCTCCGCACCAAACACGAGTTGGGCAACGCTGTTGCTCTCCAACAACCAGCACTCTTGCGAGACGAAGCTGTGGCGTTTCGGGAGGAATCCGTTCATCCGACGGTTACCGAAGTCGAGAAGGAACCCGTCTGCGTCGAAGCTAAACTGGCCGCTCGTCACCATGGTCCGAGGGATCGGCAGGTGGGGATACCTCAAGGGATCGGCAGCGTAGGCGTCGGCCATCAACATCGACCGATACTGGGTGTCCAAGAACCACCACAATTTATAGAACTGCTCGAGGACGTCCCTGTCCTTGGTGAGAACAATCGTTGGGTCGCCAGTTTTGAGCCCATGGATGGCCGCTGCGCACACGAGGTACTCGTCAGTTGCCCGCCTGTCAGGGATCACGGCCCTACCGTTCTTGTAGGCCAAGAGAAGCGCCCGTTGTCCGTACGTCTTCTGTACGCCTTCAACGACTTCGGCCAGGGTTGGAGTTCGGCCTTCAATCCGTTCAAAGTTCGCGGCGTAGTACTTGAACGCGTGACGTCGTTGCAGCAATAGTGACGTGTAGTAGATGAGCGCCTTCTGTTCGGACCCCTCGGATGGTAGGTCGAGAAACTCCAACGGAGACCGCTTCTCCTGTACGGCCTTGGAACCAATAAATGACGGGTTCCTCTTCCGCCATGGCTCCAGCTCAATGCGAACGCCGGGTACTACGTAGACCCCCCGTTCTCGACCGAGCAGGGCGGGCCAGAGGTCCGATCCGAGTGATAGGTCCCAGATGTTGTTGTCGAGGAAGATCGCTACGTTGGAGGGGATTGAGGCGATCGTCTCTGCGAGCGTCCGCAGGTCACCGCCGGTGTGCGCCATGAAACTCAACCGCTTCACGAAAGTCGGGTCGTCGTCGGCCGACTTTGGGAGCGGCTCCGTCCCGTCGAGCCGATCATCCGAAGAGAAGAAGTTCAGCGTTCGGTTCTTCGCCATCGGGGACTGTCCTCCTCAGCTCCAATGATATCGAATCGAACGAATGTTCGGCTCCAGTGTGCTGAGGCGCACAGTGTCGGTAGGCCGTTCTTCTGCGGGTTGCGTCCTTCCGAAGGTGGATGAGCTCTCGTAGGGTGCCGTCTTGGCGGATCTCAGCATTGCCCTATGTCTCAGCAGTCCGAGCGATCCCTGCAGCCAGGGCGCTTGGAACGTCCGGGCTCAGCAGTCCAGGGCGTCGAGCACCGTCCGGGCCAGGCCGGGCCCGTCCAGGCCGTGGGCGGCCAGGATGTCGCCGGCCTTCCCGTGGGAAAGGTACGCCAGCGGCAGCCCGCAGTTCACCACCGGCGGCACCGGCAACCCGACGTCACCGGCCACCTGCCGCAGCACCGCCGCCGCCTTGGTGCCCACCCCGCCTTCGGCCACCCCGTCCTCGGCCGTCACCACCAGGTCGTGGCCGGCAGCGTCGGCCAGCATCACCCGGTCCAACGGGCTGGCCACCCGCACGTCCCACACCGTGGCCTCCACCCCGTGCACCGCCAGCAACTCCGCCGCCTCCTGACAGGCTGGCACCATCTTGCCGACCGCCAGCACGCACACCCGCCGCCCGGCCGCCGCCGACCCGGTGGCCCCACCTAGGCCGGCACTGCCTAGGCCGGCACTGCCCAGGCCGGCATCGTCGGCACCGGCGGCCCGCAGCAGCCGGCTGGTCAGCCCACGCCCCGGCGCCCCCCCGACGCGAGCCTCCGTCTTCGGCCACCGGATGGCCACCGGCCCGTCCGTGATCTCCAGGGCCTGGGCCAGCATCACCGGCACGTCCTCGTACGACGACGGCACCAGCACCGTCATCCCCGGGATCTTGGTCAGCAGGGCCAGGTCCAGCAGGCCGTGGTGGCTGGGCCCGTCGTCCCCGGTCACCCCGGCCCGGTCGATGCAGAACACCACCGGCAGCCGGTGCAGGCCGACGTCGTAGTACAACTGGTCCCATGCCCGGTTGAGGAAGGTGGAGTAGATCGCCACCACCGGCCGCAGTCCCCCCATCGCCATCCCGGCCGCCGCCGTCACCGCGTGCTGCTCCGCGATGCCCACGTCCACGAACCGGTCCGGGAACCGCCTGGCGAACGGCAGCAGGCCCGTCGGACCGGCCATGGCCGCCGTCACCGCCACCACCTCCGGCCGCCGCTCCGCCTCCGCCACCAGGGCGGTCCCGAACGCCTCGGTGTAGCTGGCCCCCCGCCGCGCCGCCCGCGGGCAGCCGGTGGCCGGGTCGAACGGGGCCACGTCGTGCAGGCACTTCTCCGGGTCCTGCTCCGCCGGCCCGTACCCCTTGCCCTTCACCGTGTGCACGTGCACCACCACCGGTCCCGGGCACCGGGCCGCCCACCGCAGCGCCTCCTCCACGGCGTCCACGTCGTGCCCGTCCACCGGCCCGCAGTACCGCAGCCCCAACGATCCGAAGAACGCCACTGCGTTGTCTTCCCCGCCCGGGGCCCCAACCCCGTGCTCCGCCAGTGCGTGGGCGTCGAGTGCCCGGTGGGCGCCCGACGGGGCAAAGACGCCGGCCGTGTTGCCCTCCCCGCTCGGGGCCCCGGGGGCGGTGGTCAGCCGGGACACGGTGGGGGAGTACGACCGGCCGTTGTCGTTGACCACCACCACCACCCGGCTGCCCGACGCCCCGATGTTGTTGAGCGCCTCGTACGCCAGCCCGCCGGTGAGGGCCCCGTCGCCGATCACCGCCACCACGTGCCGGCCACCCTCCGCAGCCCCACCCTCCGCAGCCCCACCGGCCCCGGCCCCACCGGCCCCGGCCCCACCGGTACCGGCCCCACCGACGCCGGCCGCACCGGCACCGGCCGCACCGGTCCGCCCGGCCCTGATGCGCAGAGCCCGGGCCAGCCCGTCGGCGTAGGACAGGGCGGTGGAGGCGTGGCTGTTCTCCACCAGGTCGTGCGCGGACTCCTCCCGGTTGGGGTACCCCGACAGCCCCCCGGCCTGCCGCAGGCCGTCGAACGCCGCCGCCCGGCCGGTGACCAGCTTGTGCACGTACGCCTGGTGGCCGGTGTCCCACACGATGCGGTCCGCCGGGGACTCGAACACCCGGTGCAGCGCCAGCGTCAGCTCCACCGCCCCCAGGTTGGACCCCAGGTGGCCGCCGGTCTCCGACACCGCCTGCACCAGGAACCGCCGTACGTCCGCCGCCAGCCGGTCCACCCCCGCCCGGTCCAGGGACCGCACCGCCGCCGGCGACAGCCACGACAGGTCCACCGGCCCGACCGGCCCGTCGGGTCCGGCGGTGCCGACCGGCCCGTCGGGTCCGACCGACCCGTCGGGTCCGCTGCCGCCGACGATGGCCGCCGCCGCCGGCGTCCCGGCCGCCGGCTCGGCCACCTCGAACACCGGGCCGGTGGGGAAGGGTTCGATGTGCAGGGCCACGCCGACCGGCCGATCAGTGGGTCGAGACCAGGGCCCGCAGGGACTGCCGGAGCGACCCCATGGAGGCGATGACGGCGGACGGCTCGTAGCCGCAGTGGGCCATGCAGTTGGCGCACCGCGGGTCCTTGCCGCGGCCGTACGCCGACCAGTCGGTGGTGTCGATCAGCTCGCGGTAGCTCGACGCGTACCCGTCGGCCATCAGGTAGCACGGCCGCTGCCACCCCAGCACCGAGTAGCTGGGGATGCCCCAGGCGGTGCAGCCGAACTCGGCCTTCCCCTCCAAGAAGTCCAGGAACAGCGGCGAGTGGTTCAGTCGCCACTTCTTCCGCTTGCCCTCGAACGCCTGCCGGAACAGCTTCCGGGTCTGCTCCACCCCCAAGAAGTGGTCCTGGTCCGGTGCCTTCTCGTAGGCGTACGCCGGCGAGATCATCATGGCGTCCACCCCGAGGTCATCGTTCAGGAAGTCCAGGACGTCCCGGACGGTCTTGGGGGAGTCGGTGTTGAAGAACGTCGAGTTGGTGGTCACCCGGAACCCGCGTTCCTTGGCCTGCCGGATGGCGGCCACCGCCTCGTCGAACACCCCCTCCCGATCCACCGCGGCGTCGTGCCGTTCCCCCAGCCCGTCGATGTGGACCACCCACGAGAAGAAGTGGTTGGGCCTGAACCGGTCCATCCGGCGCCGCAGCAGCACCGCGTTGGTGCACAGGTACACGTACACCTTCCGCTTGTTCAGCTCCTCCACCATCTCCGAGATGTCCGGGTGCAGCAGCGGCTCCCCGCCGGCGATCGACACCATCGGCGTCCCGCTCTCCTCCACCGCCCGCACCACGTCCTCCACCGACAGCCGCTTCCGCAGGATGTCGGTGGGGTGCTGGATCTTGCCGCACCCCGGGCAGGACAGGTTGCAGGCGAACAACGGCTCGATCTCGACGATGAACGGGTAGTGCTTGGTCCCCTTCAGCCTCTGGCGGAGGAGATGGGAACCGATCCGGATGTTCTGTCGCAACGGAATGGGCATCAGCGCACCTGTATGGGTAGAGCGAAATGGACACTTTCTTCGGCGGTCCGCCGTTCTTCGACGGTCACCGGGCCGAACCGGCCCAGCGCCTCGACGACCTCTTGGACCAGCACCTCCGGGGCCGACGCCCCGGCGGTCAGCCCGACGGTGCCGACCCCGTCGAGCCAGGACTCATCGATCTGGGTGGCGTCCTCCACCAGCTCCGCCCGGCTGCCGTGCCGGCGGGCCACCTCCACCAGCCGGGCCGTGTTGGACGAGTTCGCCGACCCCACCACCAGCACCAGGTCGCAGTCCCCGGCCATCGCCCGCACCGCGTCCTGCCGGTTCTGGGTGGCGTAGCAGATGTCGTCGGCGCTCGGCCCCACGATGTCCGGGAACCGGTCCTGCAGCGCCCGCACCACCGCCGCCGTCTCGTCCGTGGCCAGCGTCGTCTGCGTCAGCCACGCCAGCGGCCGGGGCGCCGCCGCCGGCCCCCCGTCGGCCGCCGCCGCCCCCGGCCCGTCGCCGGCCACGGTCGGGGTGAGCGCGGCCACGTCGGCCAGGTCCTCCACCAGGTGGATCCGGTCCGGGGCCTCCCCGACGGTGCCCACCACCTCCTCGTGGTCGGCATGGCCGATCAGGGCGATGTCGAACCCCCGGGCCACGAACCGCCGGGCCTCGTGGTGCACCTTGGCCACCAGCGGGCAGGTCGCGTCGATCACCGACAGGTCCCCCCGCCGCACCGCCTGGTCCCGCACCGCCGGCGACACCCCGTGGGCGGCCAGCACCACCGTCGCCCCCGCCGGCACCTCGTCCAGCTCCTGCACGAACACCGCGCCCTTCCCCTCCAGGTCCGCCACCACGTGGCTGTTGTGCACGATCTGCCGCCGCACGTACACCGGCGCCCCGTACCGCTCCAGGGCCCGTTCCACGATCTCGATGGCCCGCTCCACCCCGGCGCAGAACGACCGGGGGGCCGCCAGCAGCACCCGCAGCCCGCCGATGGGGTCACCGATGGGCTCACCCATGCCCGGGCCCCCCTCCGCGCACGTACCGCCCCAGGGCCGACACCGGGAACACCATCCGGTACAGGTGGTAGTTGATGTAGAAGTCCCCCGGGAACCCGGTGCCGGTGAACCACGGCTCGTCCCACGTCCCGTCCGGCCGCTGGGTGTCCATCAACCAGGCGATCCCCTTTTCGACCGGGCCGCTTTTGACGGGGCCCCGCCGGACGCCGCCGGGCTCCGTTGCCGGGGTGCCTTCACCGGCGGCCGCCGGCCGGGAGCTGCCGTTGTCGGCGGCCAGCAGGGCCAGCAGCGCCCAAGCGGTCTGCGACGCCGTCGACGGCCCCCGCCCCCGCCGGGTCGGGTCGTCGTACGACCGTAGGTCCTCCCCCCAACCGCCGTCGGGGTTCTGGTGGGCCTCCAGCCAGGCCACCGCCCGCCGGACCGCCGGGTGCCCGGCCGGCAGCCCCCCGGCCACCAGGGCCGGCACCACCGCCCCGGTGCCGTACACGTAGTTGGCCCCCCACCGCCCGAACCACGACCCGTCCGGCTCCTGGTGGGCCAGCAGCCAGTCCAGACCCCGCTCCAGCGGTCGCCCGGTCCGGCCGACCGCCGCCAGCATCTCCACCACGTGCGCCGTCACGTCCGCGCTCGGCGGGTCGATCAGCTCGCCGAAGTCGCAGAACGGCAGCGACTCGCACAGGGTGCGGACGTTGTCCACGTCGAACGCCGCCCAGCCGCCGTCGGCGCACTGCATCCCGAGCACCCAGTCCAGCCCCCGGCCCACCGCCTCGTGGCCTGAGCCCCCCCCGACACCCGGGGCGCCTCCGTCGGCCCGGTCCCCGAGCACCCGGTGCAGCGCCAGCACCACCTCGGCGGTGTCGTCCACGTCCGGGTAGTGGTCGTTGGCGAACTCGAACGCCCACCCCCCCGGGGCCAGGTCCGGCCGGCGCACCTGCCAGTCCCCGGCGACCGTCACCTCCTCGCCCACCAGCCACTCCGCCGCCCGGGCCACCGCCGGATGGTCGGCCGGCACCCCGGCGTCGGCCAGGGCGGTCACCGCCAGGCAGGTGTCCCACACCGGTGACTGGCACGCCTCGATCCGCCGCCCCTTCTCGTCCTCGACGGTGAACCCGTCCAGCCCCTCGATCCCGGCCCGCATCACCGGGTGGTCCAGCGAGTACCCCTGCACGTTCAGGGCCATCAGCGAGTACACCCACGGCGGCTGGATGCCCCCCCAGCAGCCGTCGGCCTCCTGCCGCTCCACGATCCACCGCTCCGCCTGCCGCAGCGCCAACCGCCGCAGCCACCGCACCGGCCGTCGCTCGTACACGTGCAGCGCCCGGTCCAGCCGCTCGAACACCCCGGCCCAGGTGGTGGCCGGGTGCCCCGGCAGCGGCGCCGCCCCGGACCGCAGCTCGTCCACCTCCACCGGCAGGTGCCGGACCGGGCGGTGCGCGCCGACCACCGTCAGCGCCACCACCGTCTGCCGGGCCCAGCACCCGAAGTCGTAGATGTTCAGCGGCATCCACTTCGGGAAGAAGATCAGCTCCGGCGGCAGCACCGGCAGGTCGTCCCAGGACCACTTCCCGAACAGCGCCAGCCAGATCCGGGTGAACACCCGGCTGCGCTCCAGCCCGCCCTGCTCCCGCACGAACGCCGCCGCCCGCCGCATGTGGTCGGCGTCCGCCGGGTCCCCGGCCAGCCGCAGGGCCACCCACGCCTCCGCCGTCGTCGACAGGTCGCCGGGCCCCCCGTAGTAGTTGGCCCAGGTCCCGTCCTCCCGCTGCTGCGACCGGATCCACCGGGCCGCCCCGGCCCTGTCCTCGTCGGTCAGGATGCCCAGGAACTGCCGCAGCAGCAGGTCCTCGGCGTCCATCGTCACGTTGGTCTCCAGCTCCCCCTTCCACCACCCCGCCGGGTCCTGCAGGTCCAGCAGCGCCGCCACCGCCCGGTCCAGGCAGGCCGCCGGGGTCGGGGCAGCCGGGGTCGCGGCCGCCGGGCCCGGGGGCGTCTCCGCGGAAACGTCCGGGGCCGCTCCGGCCGGCGCGCCGGCCAGCGGTTCGGCGGCGGTGGTGGTCACCGGTCCCTCTTGGTCACGTAGTGGGCCACCGCCACCAGCTCGTCCCGGGCCGGCCGGTGCAGGTCCACCCGGTCCAGCGCCCCCAGGGCCAGCTCCAGGTGGGTGTCCGCGATGGCCGTCACCTCCGCCCGGGCCCCGCAGTCCTCGATGAGGGCCGTCGCCCGGGCCACGTCGGTCTCGGTCAGCTCCCCGGACAGGACCCGGCGCAGCTCGTCGGCCACCGCCCCGCCGGCCGCCATGGCGGCGGCCACCGGCAGGGCCTTCTTGTGGGCCAGCAGGTCCGCGCCCACCGGCTTCCCGGTCACCGCCGGGTCCCCCCAGATGCCCAGCAGGTCGTCCACCGCCTGGAACGCGATGCCCAGGTGGTCCCCGAAGTCGCCGAGGGCGTGCACCGCCGCCGGCTGCCCGCCGGCCAGCACCGCCCCCAGGGAGGCCGCGCAGGACAGCAGGGCCCCGGTCTTCCCCTGCTCCATCGCCAGGCACTCCGCCACGGTCACGCACTCCCGGGTCTCGTACGCCATGTCGGCGGCCTGCCCGGCGATCATGGCCTGGTTGGCCCCGGCCAGCCGCCGGGCCGCCTGCACCCGCTCCGGGGTGGGGTCCTCCAGCAGCAGTTGCGTCGACAGCGCCGCCAGGGCGTCCCCGGCCACGATGGCCGGGCCGACCCCGAACGCCGCCCACACCGTCGGCTGGTGCCGCCGTTCCCGGTCCCCGTCGATGATGTCGTCGTGCAGCAGCGAGTAGTTGTGCACCAGCTCGATGGCCACCGCGCCCACCACCCCGACCCGCTCGTCCGCGCCGACCGCCGCCGCCGACAGCAGCACCAGGGCCGCCCGCACCCGCTTGCCGCCGCCCCGCAGGTGGTGCTCCACCGGGATCCGCAGCGCCGGGTCCAGCCGGTCCACCGCGGCCGTCAGGGCCGGGCCCACCAGCCCGGCCGCCCGGGCCAGGATGTCCGACACCCCCTGCGGAGTGGCCGGGGCCGGCGGAGGGGCCGGGATGGTCGTCGAAGGGGTGGCCAGGGTGGTCACGCCGTTGCCTCCTGTAGCTCGGCTGGCATCTGGGCCGGTTGACGGACGGGGGTGCTTCCAGAGCGCGGTGCCCGGCCGGCCCCGACGAGGGCCAGGGCGGCGGTGGCGGCGTCGGCGCCGCTGCGGACGGCGCCCTCCATGGTCGCCGGCCATCCGGTGGCGCACCACGCCCCGGCCACCAGCAGGCCGTCGACCGCCGTGGTGCTCGGTGGCCGCAGCGCGGCGGTCCCCGGCCGGCCCCGGAACGTCGCCGCGTGCTCCCGGCTCACCACCCCGTCCACCACCGTGGCCCCCCGCGCCGCGGGGAACAGGTCCCCGACGGCCTGGTGGAACGTCCGCACCAACGCCTCCGGCCGCTGCCCGATCCATGCGTCCGCCGCCGACAGCGACACCACCAGGCACTGCTCCGGGCCAGCCGGGTCCATGCCGGCCGCCGCGGTGTGGTCGAACACGAACTGCACCGGCGACCCCACCGTCGCGGCCATCGGCAGGTCGGTGACCCTGCGGTCCAGCACCAGGTGCACGTTGACGATCGGCGACGTCCCCAGCCCGGCCACCGCCGGCAGGCAGCCCGCCGGCAGCAGCGACGCCGCCGTCTCCGGCGTGGTGGCCACCACCACGGCGTCCGCCTCCACGGTGCGCCCCCCGCCAGCCCCCCCGCCGGCCGCACCACCGTCCGCGCCCCCGGCCCGGCCGCCCCCGGCTCCGGCTCCGGCCGGCCGGGTGGCCACCGTGAACGCCCCCGCCTCCCCGGCGATGCCGTCCACCGCGGTGCCCAGCACCACCTCCACCCCGGCCGCCGCCAGGGCCCGGGCCCCGTTGGCCCCGTGCAGCTCCGCCAGCGGCACCGTCGACCACCCCACGTCGGCCCCGTCGGCCCGGTCCAGCAGCCCGGTCCGGAACACCTTGGCCGCCAGGGCCAGCGACGCCTCCGACGCCGGCACGTTGACGGTGGGCAGCGTGATCAGGTCCCACAGCCGCTCCACCGCCGCCGGCCGCTGCCCGTGCCGGGCCAGCCAGTCCCCGAACGTCTCCCGGTCCAGCGCGGGGTCGTCCAACCGCAGCCGCCGCAGGGCCACCGCCGGCCTGGCCAGCCGGGCCCGGTCGGCCAGCGACAGGTGCCGGTACCGGGCCAGCGCCCGGGCCAGGTGCAGCGGCGACGGCAGCCGGTCCCGGGTGAGGTCGGCCCGGACCACGCCGCCGCCGGTCCCGGGGGTGCCGCCAGTCCTGGGGGTGCAGGGGGCCAGCACCGGGATGTCCAGTCGCGGCTGCAGGTGCACCTGCCCGGCCGCCCCGATGCGGTCCAGGAACCCGCGGTACGCGGTGCAGCACCGCAGGAACACGTGCTGGCCGTTGTCGAACCACCGGCCCCGCCGTCGGAACGACCACGTCAGCCCGCCCAGGTGCCCCCGGCGCTCCACCAGGGTCACCTCGGCCCCACCGTCCGCCGCGTCCAGGGCCGCCTGGATGCCGGCCAGCCCACCGCCCACCACCACGATCCGGCTCACGGCCGACCGCCGGCCAGGCTGGTGCCCGCCACCCACAGCTTCTCCCACGCCGGCACCGACACCCGGCCCCGGGTCACCGCCGCCGGGTCCGCCTGGATGCGCCGGAGCAGCCGGAAGTAGATGCCGGCCATCGCCCCCACGCAGGCCCGGCTGCGCCGGTCCAGCAGCGGCAGCAGTTGCAGGCCCCGGGCGAACCATTCCCGGGCCCGCTGTGCCTCGAACGCCACCAGCCGGGCCACCGCCGCCGGGTCCCCGACCAGGTCGGCCGGGCAGCCGACCGCCTCGGCGTCGTCCGACGGCAGGTACACCCGGCCCCGGCCCTGGTCCTCCAGCACGTCCCGGAGGATGTTGGTCAGTTGCAGCGCCACCCCCAGGTCGTCCGCCAACGGCACCGCCGCCGCGGCGTCGGTGGTGCCGAACACCGCCAGCGACAGCCGGCCGATGGACCCGGCCACCCGCCGGCAGTACCCGACCAGGTCGTCCACCGTCCGGTACCCCGTCCCGGCCACGTCCATCTCGCAGCCTTCGATCAGCTCGTCGAACGCCCCCAGCGGCAGGTGGTACCGGCGGTCCACGTCGGCGATGGCGTACAGCACCGGGTCGCCGGCGTCCGCCGGGGCGCCCCCCGCGATGGCCGCCAGCGCCTTGCGCACCTCCCCCAGCTCCTCCAGCTTCCGGTCCGGTGCCCCGTCGCCGTCCCCGATGTCGTCGATCCGGCGGGCCAGGGCGTACACCGCGGACAGCGCCTGCCGCTCCGGCGGCCGCAGCAGCCGGATGCCGTAGGCGAAGTTCTTGGCCTCCCGCCGGGTGATGGCCTCGCACTCGGCGAACGCCGCCTCGACCACCGCCGTGCCGCCGCCTCCGGCCGGACCGCCTCCGGCCGGACCGCTCACGACGGCCCCCCACGGCCCGGCAGCCGGCCGGCCGGCGTCGGCCGCAGCAGGGTGGCCACCAGGCGCCGCCCGAACCGGGCCGGCCGGGGACGGCAGGGAACCGCCAGCACGTCGTACCCGGCCCGTTCGACCGCGTCCAGCGCCGCCATCCCGCCGGCCGCGAACCCGGCCACCGCCAGCCGGGCCCGCAGCGGCAGCGTCCGGGCCAGCGGCCCCCCGGCCGCCAGCAGCGGCCTGGTCCGGCCGACCTCCCGGGCCACCACCTCCCGGAGCGCCGGGCCGGCGGTGGCCGCCGTCAATGTCCCCTCCCCACAGCCGGCCGCGGCCAGGTCGTCCTGGGGCAGGTACACCCGGTCCCGGCCGGCGTCCTCGGCCACGTCCTGCAGGTGCTCCACCACCTGCAGCCCGATGCACACCCGGTCCGACAGGGCCACCCGCTCCGGGGTGGCCAGGCCCATGACCGCCAGCACCAGTTGCCCCACCGGTGCGGCCGACAGCATGCAGTACCCGACCAGGTCGTCGAAGGTCCGGTACCGGTGCACCGTCTGGTCCTGCCGGTTCGCCTCGATCAGCGCCCGGAACGGCTCCAGCGGTAGCTGCCGGTCCACGATGGTGGGGGTCAGCCGCCGCAGCACCGGGTGGGTGGCCCGCCCCGCCGCCGCCCGGTCCAGCTCCCCGTCCAGCCAGTCCAGCAGGGCCAGCCGGTCCCCGCCGGCCTCGTCCCCGATGTCGTCGGTCAGCCGGGCGAACCCGTAGATGGCCATCAGGTGGGCCCGGTCGGCCCGGGGCAGCACCCGGGAGGCCACCGGGAAGTTCTCCTGGCCGGCCTGTGACAGCACCTCGTCCATGGTCGGCACCGCGTCCATGGTCGGCACCGCGTCCATGGCGGGCACTACGGGCACCGCCGACCGTGTGGCCACCCCATCCCTCACCGGAGCCATAGTACTCATATTCCGGCCCCTAATCCGAGATGGATGTCCTGAAATTCTCCTGGGAGCTTTTGGCGATTTACCTGCTCAGATGGCATAAACGATCGTATGTTTGGGAAAATGAATCTTCGCTATGGGGGGTGCATTGGGGGCTCCCAAACGTTCGTATGGGAGGCGTTCAAACGTTCGTATGGGCATACGGCCGGCCGGGCGCAGGGAGCCGGGGGCCGCCCGCCGCCGGCGCCGGTGCCGTCCGGCGGGGACTGCCAGCCGGGCACATGGCGGTTTCCCCGCCCGCCACCGCGGGTACCTATGACGCAGGCCGGGATGGACCCCGACACCGAGTCCCCGACCGTCGGGGCCGGTTTCGTGGTGATGGGTGGTGATCCGAACGTGGCGATACGCCAGGAGTACAACCGGGACTACGGCGACGGCGACCGTCGGGACCTGCGGCCCGAGGAGCCGATCGTCCGGGTGGCCGGCGACCCCACCCTCGAGGCCCTGGACGCGCTGAGCGCCGCCCTGGCCGAGCTCACCCGGGAGCAGCGGGACCTCACCGACCGGATCGACCGGCTCCGCCGGTCCCGGCAGAGCGGGATGGCCTGGCAGCAGATCCTCTCCGACGACGACCCCCCCGGCACCATGCAGGTGGTCAGCCAGATGCTGGCCCGCATGTCCAAGGCCAGCGGCACCCTCCGCAAGGACCTCGTCGACTCCCTCCGCGCCGAGGGCACCAGCATCCCGGCCATCGCCCGGATGTTCGGGGTCACCCACCAACGGGTGTCCAACCTGCTGCGCCGCCCACCCGACTGACGCGGCTGCGCGGCCCGCCCGACTGACGCGGGGCGCCGCCCGCCCGACCAACCCGGACAGCCGTCCTGGTCAGGCCTTGATCTCGCGGTCCCTCGTGCTCCGGGGGTCCAGCACCCTCCGCAACAGGTCCAGCTCCTGGTCGGTGGGCAGCCGCGACTCGGCCACCTCGTCGGGGACCACCAGCTCGAACCCGGTGGCGGCGGCCACCTGGTCGACGGTGACCCCGGGGTGCACCGACCGCAGCCGCATGGTCCGCTCCGGGGTGTCGAAGTCGAACACCCCCAGGTTGGACACCACCATCCGGATGTCGTGGTACCGGCTGGCCCCCGGACCGGCCTCGGCGGCCCGGGCGTACCCGATGCCGCTGACCATGTCCACCTCCGCCACGAACGTCCGCGGGCTGTGGTCCGGCACCCAGTAGCTGGTCGGATGGTTCACCGAGTTCCCCGGCGCGCCCCGGACCCCGATCAACTGCACCTTCGGCTGCGCCCAGTCCCCGATGGCCGACAGGTTCTGGTTCCCCGTCCGGTCGATCTGGCTGGCCATCATCATGATGTGCCGCCGGCCCGACCACACCACGTCGAACACGGTCCGGTACGGCATCGCCGCCTCCCGCACCAGCTCGTCCGCGGGGGTGCCCAGCGGCGGCGCCCCCACCATCAGCGCCGCCTCCCCGTCCGTCAGCACCAGGTCGGGGCTGAACGTCAGCTTGGCCAGCCGGGCCCCCAGCGCCGGGATGGCCCCGAACGGGCTCGCCATGATCTCCCCGGCGTCCCGCCACGCCTCCGCGCAGGCCACCGCGCAGATCTCCGCCCTGGTGATTGTCGTGCTCATCGGGTCACCTCCCGGACGGCGGCCTGGTAGCCGGCCTCGTCCACGTCGACGTACCGGGCCCGGAACGCCGCCCAGGCGTCCGGGTCGGTGGCGGTGGCCGCGTACTCCTTCTGGAACGCCTCGTCCCGGCCGTAGTCCGGCGGGCAGGCCGTGAAGTGGGCCCCGTGCGGCGTCTCCACCACCCCATCGGTCAGCATCCGGTGCACCGTGGCCGCGGCCAGCGGCCCCTCGTCGGCCAGCCGGCCGTTCTCCACCACCTTCTCCGCCGTCACGAACCGCCGCTGGGCGGCCCCGAGGAACAGCTCGTCGAAGTACCGGTCCGGGCCCAGGAACTGGGCGTTGCCGGCCACGTCGGCCCGGTTGGCGTGCACCACCGCCAGGTCCAGCCGCAGGGCCGGCACCGCCACGAGCTCCGCCCCGACGTCGGCCGGGTCCGCGAACGGCCCGTCCTGGTACGGCGACCGCACCGTCTTCAGGTCCGGGTTCACCTTCATCACGTCCGACCCCAGCCCGGCCCGGGACGGCAGGAACGGCAGCCGCCACGCCGCGGCCTGCAACCCGGTGAAGAACATGCCCTCGTCCAGCTCCATCAGCCCCACCCGGCCCCCCTGCCGGGCGGCCCGCCAGTGCGGGTCCAGGGCGATGGAGTCCAGGGTGACGAACCCGCAGACCACCTTGGCCACCTTGCCGGTGGCGCACAGCAGGCCGACGTCCGGCCCGCCGTAGGCCACCACCGTCAGGTCGGTCACCGGAGACCGGCAGATGGCCCGGACCACCGCCATCGGCTTGCGGCGGGACCCCCAGCCGCCGATGCCGATGGTCATGCCGGAGCGCAGCTCCGACACCACCTCGTCCACCGTCGTTCGCTTGTCGGCCACCCTGCCCCTTTCCTTTCCTTCCGGTCCTTCCGGCCGCCCCCTCAGCGGGAGGTGCCCTGCTCGTCCCTGATGACCGGGTCCCGCTTCTCGACGAAGGCCGCCCGCTGCTCGTCGGCGACCCCTCTCACGTGCAGCTCGTAGGTGAACCCCTGCTCGAACCGGTAGCTCCGCTTCACGTCCACCGGGTCGATGCCGTTCACCGACTCCTTCGCCCGCCGGATGATCGACGGGCTCTTGGCCGCGATGTCCGTGGCGATCTCCAGGGCGGCGTCCCGCAACTGCTCCCGGGGGACCACCCGGGTCACCGAGCCGTAGTGGGCCAGCACCGACGCCGGCACCGGCTTGGCCGTGTACACCATCTCCCGCATCTTGTGCTGTGGCACCAGCCGGGCCAGGTGGGTGGCGGCCCCGAGGGCCCCCCGGTCCACCTCCGGCAGCCCGAACGTGGCGTCGTCGGCGGCCACGATGATGTCCGAGTTGCCCACCAGCCCGATGCCGCCGCCCAGGCAGAACCCGTGGACGGCGGCGATCACCGGCACCTCGCAGTCGTAGATGGCCGCGAACACCGTGGCACAGCCCCGGTTGCAGCCCACCAGGGCCTCGTCGCCCTTCTCGCGGATCTCCTTGATGTCCACCCCGGCGCAGAACCCGCGGCCCTCCGCCCGCAGCACCACCACCCGGTTGGACGGCACCCGGCCGGCCGCCGTCACCGCGTCGGCCAGCGCGTACCAGCCGGCCACGTCCAGGGCGTTGACCGGCGGGTGGTCGATGACCACCTCGGCGATCCCGTCGTGCTCCTGCAGGGTCTGTATGGGCACCCGGCCCTACCTCCTGTCCCTGCGGCCCGCCCGCGTCGCCCGCGCCACGGCCCGCCCTTCGTGCGGCTCTTGCCGGGTCCACGACCCAAACGGTCGTATGTCCGGCCGCAGAAGGGTAACAGTGCGCCGCACTAGGGTCGGCGTGGTGCACTCCCTGGACTTCCGCGGCCGGGTGGTCGCCGTCACCGGCGGAGCCCGCGGCCTCGGCCGGACCATCACCGAGACATTCCTGGCCGCCGGGGCCGACGTCCTCGTCTGCGGCCGCCACGAGCCCGCCCCCGCCGACCTGCCCCGGGCCACCGATCCGGACGGCCGGGACCGGACCGCCGCCTTCTTCGCCGCCGACATCCGCCAGCCCGACCAGGCCCGGGCCATGGTGACGGCCGCCGCCGACCGCTTCGGCCGGCTGGACGTCCTGGTCAACAACGCCGGCGGCTCCCCGTCGGTGCCGGCCGCCGAGATGTCCCCCCGGCTGGCGGCGTCGGTGGTCACCCTCAACCTGCTGGCCCCCTTCTACTGCGCGCAGGCCGCCAACGCCGTCATGCAGGCCCAGCCGGACGGCGGCTCCATCGTCAGCATCGGCTCCGTCTCCGGCGTCCGTCCCTCCCCGCTGTCCGCCGCCTACGGCGCCGCCAAGGCCGGGCTGGTCAACCTGACCACCTCCCTGGCCGTCGAGTGGGCCCCCAAGGTCCGGGTCAACTGCGTCACCGCCGGCCTGCTGGACACCGGGGCCGGCGACGACCACTACGGCGGCCCGGAGGGGTTCGCCCGGGTGGCCGCCACCATCCCCCTCGGCCGCATGGGCACCCCGGCCGACATCGCCGCGGCCTGCCTCTACCTGGCCTCCCCGCTGGCCGCCTTCGCCACCGGCACCAACCTGCTGGTCCACGGCGGCGGCGAGTGGCCGGCCTTCCTCGCCGCCGCCCGCGGCTGACCGCCCGGGCACCGTCCAGGATGCGGCCCTCCGGCAACTGCTAGAACACCACCCGTGAAATTGGCTCTGCCGACCGAGACCCGTCCCGGCGAGCGCCGGGTCGCCCTGGTCCCCGACGTGGTCAAGCGCCTGGTGGCCGGCGGCTGGACGGTGGCCGTCCAGTCCGGCGCCGGCCGGGAGGCCGCCTTCTCCGACCAGGCCTACGCCGACGCCGGGGCCGAGGTGGTGCCCGACACCGCCGCCCTGTTCAAGGACGCCCAGGCCGTCGTCCGGGTGCAGCCGCCGACGGCCGACGAGGCCGGCCAACTGCCCGACGGCGTCCTGGTGCTCAGCTTCTGCCAGCCGGCCGCCTCGGTGGACGCCTTGAAGGTCCTGGCCACCAAGCAGGCCAACGTGTTCAGCTTCGACCTGCTGCCCCGGATCAGCCGGGCCCAGTCCATGGACGCCCTGTCGTCGCAGGCCACCGTGTCGGGCTACCGGGCCGGGCTGGCCGCGGCCGAGCACCTCCCCAAGTTCTTCCCCATGCTCATGACTGCGGCCGGCACCATCCCGCCGGCCAAGGTGCTGGTCATGGGGGTCGGCGTGGCCGGGCTGCAGGCCATCGCCACCACCCGGCGGCTGGGGGCCGTGGTCAAGGCCTACGACGTCCGCGCCGCCGCCAAGGAGGAGGCCGAGAGCCTGGGGGCCACCTTCGTGGACCTCGGCGTCAGCGCCGAGGGCACCGGCGGCTACGCCCGCGAGCTGACCCCCGACGAGCTGGCCGCCCAGCAGGCCGCCCTGGCCTCCGAGGTCGCCGCCTCCGACGTGGTCATCACCACCGCGGCCGTCCCCGGCCGGCGGGCCCCGGTGCTGGTCACCTCGGCCATGGTGGAGGCCATGGCCGAGGGCGCCGTGGTGGTCGACATGGCGGCGGACTCCGGCGGCAACTGCGAGCCCTCCGAGCCCGGCCAAGAGGTCGTGGTCAGCGGCACCCGCGTCGTCGGCATGGCCAACCCCCCCGCCGGCATGCCCACCCACGCCAGCTTCCTCTACGCCCGCAACGTCTTGAACCTGCTGGCCCTGCTGGCCAAGGACGGCACCGAGCCGCCGGCCTGGGACGACGAGATCGTCGCCGGCACCTGCCTGTTGAAGGCCGGCCAGCCCGTCCACGGGCCGACGGCCGAGCTCCTCGGCGTCCCCGCCGTCCCCGCCGCCGAGCCGGCCGCCGAGCCGGCCGCCCCATCCGACCAGGCAGGAGGCCCGTCGTGACCGGCATCGTCGAGTACCTGACCGTCTTCGTGCTGGCCATCTTCGTCGGCATCGAGGTGGTCTCCAAGGTCCCGTCCATCCTGCACACCCCCCTCATGTCCGGCTCCAACGCCATCCACGGCATCGTCCTGGTCGGGGCCCTCCTGGTCATGGGGGAGGCCCACGGCCCGGCCCAGTTGGTGCTGGGCTTCCTGGCCGTGTTCCTGGCCACCTTGAACGTGGTCGGCGGCTTCGTGGTCACCGACCGGATGCTCGAGATGTTCAAGGGCAAGCCGGCGGACCGGGCCGGGGGCAGGGGCCAGAAGAGCGAGACCGCCGCCCAGGACGGAGCGGCCAAGTGACCACCCTCGACGGGCTGTCCGTGCCGCTCGACCACCCCCTGACGGGGCTGTCGTTCCCGCTGGCCACCTGGCGGGACCTGGTCTACCTGATCGCCATCGTCGGGTTCATCGTCGCCCTCAAGGGGCTGAGCTCGCCCAAGCGGGCCCGACAGGGCAACCTGGTCGGGGCCGCCGCGGCCGCCCTGGCCATCGGGTTCACGTTCACCAACCCGGTCGTCCACGCCCACAGCACCAACCTGGTCCTGGCCCTCGTCGCCATGGTGCTGGGGGCGGCGGTGGCCGTCCCGGCGGCCCGGCTGGTGAAGATGACCGCGATGCCCCAGATGGTGGCCATCTTCAACGGCGTCGGCGGCGGCGCGGCGTCGGTGATCTCGGTGGTGGAGCTGCTGCACTGGCACTCCCTCGGCACAAAGCCGGCCGTCTACCAGATCGCCGAGGTCCTCCTGGGGGTGCTGATCGGCACCGTGTCGTTCTCGGGCAGCGCCATCGCCTTCGCCAAGCTCCAGGAGCTGATGGCGACGAGGCCCATCACCTACCCGGCCCAGCAGGTCATCAACGCCCTGGTCGGCCTGGCCATCGTGGCGTTCGTCCTGCTGGCCCTGGTGACCGGGTCCATCGCCTACGTCTGGCCGGTGCTGGCCCTGTCGCTGGTGCTGGGGGTCATCTTCGTCCTCCCCATCGGCGGCGCCGACGTCCCGGTGCTGATCTCCCTCCTCAACTCCTTCACCGGCCTGGCCGTGGCCGCGTCGGGGTTCACCCTGGACAACAACCTGCTCATCGTCGCCGGCACCCTGGTCGGGGCGTCCGGCATCCTGCTGACCCGGCTGATGAGCAAGGCCATGGGCCGTTCCCTGCCCAACATCCTGTTCAGCGCCTTCGGGTCCGTGGTCACCGCGGCCGGCGGGGCCGAGGGCACAACGGACCGGGCCGTCCGCTCCTCCACCCCCACAGACGTCGGCACCCTGCTGGCCTACGCCCGCAAGGTGGTCATCGTCCCCGGCTACGGCCTGGCCGTGGCCCAGGCCCAGCACGTCGTCAAGGAGCTGGTCGACTCCCTCATGGCCAAAGGGGTCGACGTCTTCTACGCCATCCACCCCGTCGCCGGCCGGATGCCGGGCCACATGAACGTGCTGCTGGCCGAGGCCAACGTCCCCTACGACGAGCTAAAAGAGATGGACGAGGCCAACCCGGAGATGTCGACGGCCGACGTCGCCCTGGTGGTCGGGGCCAACGACACCGTCAACCCGGCCGCCAACGACACCCCCGGCAGCCCCATCTACGGCATGCCCATCATCCACGCCAACGAGGCCGCCCACGTCGTGTTCTTGAAGCGGTCCATGCGGCCCGGCTTCGCCGGCATCGACAACGAGCTGCTGTTCGACGACAAGACCGTCCTGCTGTTCGGGGACGCCAAGGACACCCTGCAGAAGCTGGTCACCGCCGTCGCCAACGCCTGACCGCCGCCGTTTCGCACACCGCCGACCGGCGGTCGTAGGCTGGCGGCCCGGTTCCATGCTCGTCTCCGCGCCCCTTACCTTCTTCGCCGACGACCTGCCCCCGCCGCTGCAGCACGGCCGGTACCTGGCCACCCAGTTCGACGCCGTCCCCGTCGTCCTCATCCTGGGGGCCCTGGCCCTCTACGTCTGGGGGGTGGTCCGCAACAACCGCCTGCACCCCCGCCACCGCTGGTCGGCCGGCAAGACCACCGCCTTCGTCGGCGGCCTGGCCGTCACCGCGGTCGCCATCTTCAGCTTCATCGGCGTCTACGACGGCGTCCTGTTCTGGGACCACATGGTGCAGCACCTGCTGCTCATCATGGTGGCCGCCGCCCTGTTCGCCGTCGGGTCCCCCCTGGACCTGCTGTTCCGGGCCACCACCGGCACCGCGCACCGGTGGGTGGTCCGGGGCCTGCGGTCCCCGGTGGCCACCTTCTTCGGCCACCCGGTCACCGCCTTCGTCATCTACGCCGTCGTCATCCCGGTGACCCACCTGACGGTGTTCTACGACTACACGTTGCAGCACGAGCCGGTGCACAACGCCGAGCACCTCGTCTTCCTCGGCGTCGGCTACCTGTTCTGGCGCCAGATCTTCGGCTCCGACCCCAACCGGTACCGCATGCACCCCGGCATGAAGATGCTGTACCTGTTCCTGGCCGTCCCCATCGACACCTTCGTCGGCCTGTCCCTCGACAACGAGACCCACGAGATCTTCTCCGCCTACACCACCATGCACCGCACCTGGGGCCCGTCGCTGGTGCTGGACCTGCATGTCGGCGGCGTCATCATGTGGGTCGGCGGCGACACCCTGATGATGCTGGCCCTCGTCCCGGTGGCCCTGCAGTGGCTGCACATGGACGAGCGCCGGGCCCGGCGGGCCGACCGGGAGCTGGACCGCCTGCTGCCCGACCGCGACCCCGATCCGGTGCCGGAGCCGCCGCGGTAGCGTACGGCCGACCGTCGGGCCGACCGGCCCGGCGGCGCCGACCGGGACGGCCGGGCCCGGCGGGCGGTGCAGGCGGGACAGGGGAGGCGAGATGGCAGCAGGGCAGGTCGAGATCGAGGTGGCCGCGCCGCCGGACGCGGTGTGGGCCAAGGTCGGCGACTTCGCCGGCGTCGGGGCCATGTTCCCGGCCCTGGAGGGGCTGCGGCTGGAGGGCGACGACCGGGTCCTCACCATGTTCGGCATGGAGATCCGGGAGCGGCTGGTCGACCGGGACGACGCCGCCCGGACCCTGACCTACGCCATCGTCGACGGGGTGCCGGTGGAGCGCCACCAGGCCACGGTGTCGGTGGCCCCCAGCGGCGACGGCTCCCTGGTCACCTGGTCCGTGGAGGCCACCCCGGACGAGATGCTGCCGGTGTTCACCGACACCTACGGCAACGCCCTCAAGGTCCTGGCCGACAGCTTCGGCTGACCGTCGTCGGCGTCGTCCGGTCGACCGCATAGCCTGCGGGGGTGACCGCAGCGCCGCTGCCCACCACCCCGCTGCCGCCGCCCGTCGGCGCACCCACCGAGTCGGTGCCGCGGGTCCACCCCCGCCGGCTGCCCACCCCGACCCGGCTGGAGCTGGCCCAGCGCAGCGCCCACATCGCCCGGGTGGCCGCCCGCCACCTCGGCCCGGTGGCCGTCCGGCAGGCCCGGGAGCTGCGGGCCGGGGCCCTGCCACCGGTCGCCCTGGCCCGCCCGCTGCGGCTCACCTGCGAGGCCCTCGGCGGCACCTTCATGAAGTTCGGCCAGATGGTGGCGTCGTCGCCGGGGCTGTTCGGGGAGGAGTTCTCCGACGAGTTCCGGTCCTGCCTGGACACCGGGCCGCCGGTGCCGTTCTCGGCCGTCCGGGAGCGGGTGGAGGACGACCTGGGGCTGCGGCTGGACGAGGCGTTCCGCGAGTTCGAGCGGGAGCCCGTCGGGCGGGCGTCCATCGCGGTGGTCCACCGGGCCCGGCTGCTGGACGGCCGGCAGGTGGCCGTCAAGGTGCTGCGGCCGGGCATCGAGAAGCTGGTGGCCGCCGACCTGGACCTGATGCAGCCGTTCTTCGACCTGCTGGCCCGGGAGACCGGGGACCAGATGGCCGGGTCCACCCTGCAGCTCCTGGACGGCCTCCGCCAGCAGTTGGGGGAGGAGCTGGACCTGCGCAACGAGGCCCGTGCCCTGGCCCACTTCCGGCTGCTGACCGCCGAGATCGACCTGCCGCTGGTGGTGGTGCCGGAGCCGTACCCGCAGTTGTCCGGCCAGAACGTCCTCACCATGGAGTACCTGAAGGGGATCCCGGTGGACGACCTGGCCAAGGTGGCCGAGCTGGGCTACGACCCGGCCCCGCTGGTGGAGCAGGTGGTCCGCGGGTTCTTCATCACCACCGTCCGCTGGGGGGCGTTCCACGGCGACGTCCACGCCGGCAACATGCTGCTCTTGGACGACGGCCGCATCGGCATCATCGACTGGGGCATCGTCGGCCGGTTGGACCACGACACCCACCAGTTCTTCCTCCGCCTCCTCGACGGGGCGTTGGGCGACGAGTCGGCCTGGCCGGACATCACCGCCCACCTCACCAAGACCTACGGCCGCGCCATCCAGGTCGGCCTCGGCCTCGACGACGACCAGCTCACCGCGTTCATCCGCAGCCTCATCGAGCCCACCCTGACCCGGCCGTTCGGGGAGGTCAGCCTGGCCGCCCTGCTGGAGGCCCCGCAGGTGCAGGCCGCCCGGGCCGAGGGGGTGCAGGCCCACGGCCGGACCCTGCGGTCCGTGGTCCGCCGGGTGCGCACCCAGCGCCGCATGCGCCGGATGGCCGACGAGGCCGGCGGGCTCATGTCCGACTTCGACCGCGGCACCTTCCTGCTGGGCAAGCAACTGATGTACTTCGAGCGGTACGGCAAGCTGTTCCTGGCCGACGTCCCCATCCTGGCCGACCGCGAGTTCTTCGCCACCCTGCTGGCCGGCGCCCCCCGCTGAGGCCGGCTGCCGGGGCCGGGCCGGGTCAGGCCGGAGCGTCGGGAACGGCCGGGCCGGCCGGCTCGACCGGATCGGCCGGGTCGGTCAGCACCTCGAACCCGAGCCGCCGGGCTGCCATCGCCTGCCGCCGGTCCAGGGTGACCACGGTGACCGGCTCCTGGGGCTGCCGTCGCTGCAGCAGCAGGGCGGCCGCCAGGTGGACGGCGTCCAGCGACCCCACCGGCTCGTCCAGGGCGATCTGCCGGGCAACGGTGAACGTGGTGGGCGTCACCGGCAGCACCCCGACCGGGCCGTCGCTGCAGGTGTCCTCGTCGTACAGGCCGAGCAGGGCCTGCAGCATCCCGTCGGTGATGACCCCGGCGCGGTGTGCCCGACAGAGCAGGCCGGGCAGCTCCACGTCGGCCAGCTCGGAGACCATGACGACCTCTCCGTTGCCGAACAGCCGCTCGCGGACCCATTGCCGGCCCGGCTCGTTGAGGTACGCCGCACCGAGGGCGGTGGTATCGAAGAAGTCGATCAGCGGTGCTCGTCCCGTTCTTCGATGATCGGGTTGCGGTACCCCGGAGGAAAGACCGGTTCCGGAAGGCCGCGCAGGCGTTCGTCGATCGATCGCCGCGGCGCGGTGGACCGCGGGCGGTCCATGAGCCATCCCTCGGCCACCCCCGCGGCCTTCCAGGCCCGGGCCGGGGTGGCGGCCCCCGACCGCGACGCGGACCAGCCGGGTGACGTACTCGTTCACCGACACCCCGGCAGGTCACCCAGGGGGTTGGCAGGTGAAACTGAAATGTGTTCTACTTCGGGACGGGTTTGCGAGGGGGACGTTCTCGGGCAGGGAGGTTGTGCATGGTCAGCACCGGGCAGGACAGCACGGCCGGCGTGGGGCAGGGGCCCCACGCATCGGAGGAGGCAAGGGTTGGGGCCCCAGGCGGGGAGACCGGCACGGAGGTCCTCACCAGTGCCCACGTGCTGGAGTACCCGTACTCCCGGTCGGTCGGCCCGGTCATCGGGGCCTTCCTGACCGGGCTCCGCGACGGCCGCATCCTGGGGGCCACCGGCTCCGGCGGCCGGGTCATCGTGCCGCCGGCCGAGTACGACCCGGACACCGCCGCGGCGGTGGGCGACCTGGTCGAGGTGGGGCCGGAGGGCACCGTGACCACCTGGGCCTGGGTGGCGGAGCCGGCCGAGCAGCATCCCCTGGACCGGCCGTTCGCCTGGGTGCTGGTCACCCTGGACGGCGCCGACACCGCCATGCTGCACGCCCTCGACGCCGGGTCCCCCGACGCCGTGTCCACCGGCATGCGGGTCCGGGCCGACTTCCTCCCCGCCGACCAACGGGTCGGCCGGGTCCAGGACATCCGGGCGTTCGTGCCCGCCGGCAACTGAGGAGGGCGGGCAGATGACCCGGGAAGGAGCCACGGCCGGCGTGGGGCAGGGGCCCCACGCATCGGAGGAGGCAGCCATCGGGGCAGGCCACAGTGGGGCCCCTGCCGGGGAGACCAGCGCGGTGACGACGCTGGCGACCCCGATCCGGCTGGAGTACCAGTTCAGCGCCGGGGTGGCCCAGTCGAAGACCCTCCGGGGGTACGCCGAGGGCAGGTTCATCGGGCAGCGGTGCCCGGTGTGCCAGAAGGTGTACGTCCCCTCCCGGGGGTCCTGCCCCACCGACGGGGTCCCCACCGACGAGGAGGTGGTGCTGGGCAACACGGGCACCGTCACCACCTTCTGCGTCGTCAACGTCCCGTTCGCCGGCCAGTCCGTCCAGATCCCGTACATCTGCGCCATGGTGCTGCTGGACGGCGCCGACATCTCCTTCATGGGGCTGATCCAGGAGATCCCCATCGAGGAGGTCCGGATGGGGCTGCGGGTGGAGGCCGTCTGGGTGCCCCCCGAGGAGCTGGGGCCGACCCTGGCCTCCGTCAGGTACTTCCGGCCCACCGGCGAGCCCGACGCCGACTACGAGACCTACAAGGACTACACCTGATGCCCACCCCCCCCACCCCCCGACTGGGCCGTCGCCCGGTGGCGGTGGTGTCGTTCGCCCAGGCCGACAACCTCCGCCGGGAGTCCCACCACAACGAGGTGGAGACCCTCATGCCGGTGTTCGCCGAGGTGTTCGGCAACGTCGGCATCACCAAGGACGACATCGACTTCATCTGCTCCGGCTCCACCGACTACCTGGTCGGCGGCCCGTTCAGCTTCGTGTCCGCCCTCGACGCCATCGGGGTCTGGCCGCCGCGGCGCGAGAGCCACGTCGAGATGGACGCGGCCTGGGCCCTGTACGAGGCCGTGGTGGCCCTCCAGGACGACGACGTCGACACCGCCCTGGTGTACGGCTTCGGCAAGTCCTCGCTGGGGCAGCTCGGCAAGATCATGGCCCTGCAACTGGACCCCTACGTGCTGGCCCCGCTGTGGCCCGACCCGGTGTCCCTGGCCGCCCTGCAGGCCCGGGCCCTGCTGGACGCCGGCAGGGCCACCGAGGACGACTTCGCCGGGGTGGCCGCCCGCAGCCGGAAGGCCGCCCTGGCCAACCCCAAGGCCCAGGTGGCCTACGACCGGTCCGTGGCCGACCTGCTGGCCGAGGACTACGTGGTGTCCCCGCTCCGCAGGCACGCCCTGCCGCCCATCACCGACGGCGCCGCCGCCGTGGTGCTGGCCGTCGGCGACAGGGCCTGGGAGTGGGCCGACCGGGCCGGGGTCCGGCCGGCCTGGATCACCGGCATCGACCACCGGGTGGAGACCCATTCGCTGGGCGCCCGGGACCTGACCGCCTCGCCGTCCACCCGCAAGGCCGGCGACGTGGCCGGGGTGGCCGACGGCGCCGTCGACGTGGCCGAGCTGCACGCCCCGTTCGCCCCCCAGGAGCTCATCCTGGCCGACGCCCTCGGCCTGGGCGCGTTGGGCCGGGACGGGGGCGCCGTCGACGTCAACCCGTCCGGCGGCCCGCTGGCCGCCAACCCGCTGATGGCCGGCGGCCTCATCCGGATCGGGGAGGCCGCCGCCCGGGTCATGGACGGGACCGCCGGCCGGGCCGTGGCCCACGCCACCTCCGGCCCGGCCCTGCAGCAGAACCTGGTGGCCGTCCTGGAGGGTGCGTCATGAGCGACCGCGTCGCCGTCATCGGGGTGGGGCAGACCCACCACAAGGCCAAGCGGGACGACGTCTCCATCGCCGGCCTGGTCCGCGAGGCCGCCCTGCGGGCCCTGGAGGACGCCGGCCTGGGCTGGGACGACATCGACGCCGTCGTCATCGGCAAGGCCCCGGACATGTTCGAGGGCGTCATGATGCCCGAGCTGTACCTGGCCCCCGCCCTCGGCGCCGTCGGCAAGCCCATCTTCCGGGTCCACACCGCCGGCTCCGTCGGCGGCTCCACCGCCCTGGTGGCCGCCCACCTGGTCACCTCCGGGGTCCACCAGCGGGTGCTGACGGTGGCCTTCGAGAAGCAGTCCGACTCCGACGCCATGTGGGCCCTGTCCGTCCCCCAGCCGTTCTCCGCCCCGCTGCTGGCCGGCGCCGGCGGCTACTTCGCCCCCCACATCCGGGCCTACATCCACCGGTCCGGCGCCCCCGGGGACATCGGCATGAAGGTGGCCGTCAAGGACCGGCTGCACGCCCTGCGCAACCCCTACGCCCACCTCCACCTGCCCGACATCTCCCTCAAGATGGTGGAGGAGTCCATCATGCTGTGGGACCCCCTCCACTACCTGGAGTCCTGCCCGTCGTCCGACGGCGCCGCCGCCATGGTGCTCGGCTCCGAGAACGCCGCGGCCGACGCCCAGGCCGCCACCGGCCGCCGGCCGGCCTGGGTCCACGGCATGGCCATGCGGTCCGAGCCCACCATGTTCGCCGGCCGCGACCAGATCAACCCCCGGGCCGGCCGGGAGTGCGCCGCCGACGTCTACCGGCAGGCCGGCGTCACCGACCCCCGCCGCGACTTCGACTGCGCCGAGGTCTACGTCCCGTTTAGCTGGTACGAGCCCATGTGGCTGGAGAACCTCGGGTTCTGCGACCAGGGCGACGGCTGGAAGCTCACCGACCAGGGCGCCACCTTCATCGACGGCGGCGACATCCCCTGGAACTGCTCCGGCGGCGTCCTGTCCTCCAACCCCATCGGGGCCTCCGGCATGATCCGGTTCCTGGAGGTCGCCCTGCAGGTCCGCGGGGAGGCCGGCGAGCACCAGGTCGACGGGGTCCGCCGGGCCCTCGGCCAGGCCTACGGCGGCGGCTCCCAGTTCTTCGCCATGTGGGTGCTCGGCGTCGACAAGCCCTGACCCGCCGGCGGGGCCGATCCTCGCCGCCGGTGCGGGCCGCCCGGCACCGGTCAGTGGGCCGCCGCCGGGGCGCCCCGCAGGGGCATCCCACCGTCCTCGTAGCCGTGACCACGGCCGATATGCTGAACCCGCTCCCGTCCGGGGGGCGGTCCGACTGAGGAGGTGGCCGGTGAAGGTCGTCGTGGACTTCGACGAGTGCGCCAGCAACGCCGTGTGCATGGGCATCGTCCCCGAGGTGTTCGAGGTCCGCGACGACGGCTTCCTGTACATCCTGGACGAGCACCCCCCGGAGTCGTTGCGGGAGCGGCTCCGCGAGGCCGTCAACGGCTGCCCCACCGGTGCCATCTCCATCGTCGAGGACGAATAGCTGACCGGCACCGACCACCCCGGCGGCTCCGGCGACCTGACCGCCCCTGCCGCGCCCCGGGTCCGCTTCGCCCCGTCCCCGACCGGGTACTTCCACGTCGGCAGCGCCCGCACCGCGCTGTTCAACTGGCTGTTCGCCCGGCAGGCCGGCGGCACCTTCGTCCTCCGCATCGAGGACACCGACGCCGACCGCAACCGCGAGGAGTGGGTCGACGGCATCATCTCCGCCCTGGCCTGGCTCGGCATGACACCCGACGAGGGTCCCTACCGGCAGTCCGCCCGGGCCGACCGCCACCAGGTCGCCGTCGACGCCCTGTGGGACGCCGGCTACCTCTACGCCTGCGACTGCACCCGGGACCAGGTGCTGGCCCGCACCGAACGCAACGCCACCCCCGGCTACGACGGGTTCTGCCGCGACCGCGGGTTGCCCTGGCCCGGCTACGGCGACGGTGGCGGTGGCGGGGGTGAGGCTGGCGGCGGGGGTGACGCCGGCGCCGGTGGTGGCGGTGAGGCTGTCGGCGGTGAGGTTGGTGGCGGTGAGGCTGTCGGCGGGGTGGGCGGTAGGGGAGTGGCCCTGCGGTTCCGGACCCCCGACGACGGGGTGACGGTGGTCCACGACGTCATCCGCGGCGACGTCACCTTCCCCCACGACGCCATGGAGGACTTCGTCGTCGTCAAGTCCACCGGCCAGCCGCTGTTCGTGCTGGCCAACGTCATCGACGACCGCGACATGGGCATCACCCACGTCATCCGGGGGGAGGACCTGTTGCCGAGCACCCCGAAGGGGCTGCTGCTGTGGGCGGCCCTGGATGGCGCCGCCGAAGGGGAGGCCGGGTGGGGGGAGGCCACCGCCGTCCCGGTGTTCGCCCACCTGCCCATGCTGGTGAACGAGCAGCGCAAGAAGCTGTCCAAGCGCAAGGACCCGGTGGCGGTCGAGTCGTACCGCGACCAGGGCTACCTGCCGGAGGCGTTCCGCAACTACCTGGCCCTGCTCGGCTGGAGCCCGCCGGGCAACGCCGAGAAGGTGGACGTGGACACCCTGGTCCGGGAGTTCCGGCTCGAGGACGTCCACCACGCCCCCGCCTTCTTCGACGTCCAGAAGATGACCCACCTGAACGGCGAGTACGTCCGGGAGCTGCCGGTGGACGAGTTCATCGAACGGTCCCGGCCGTGGATCGACCCGGCCGCCGCGGTCGCCGCCGGCCTTCCCCTGCGGTCGCCGACCGCCACGTCGTCGGCCGCCATAGCGTCGGCCGCCACACCGTCGGCCGCCACACCGTCGGCCGCCACACCGCCGGCCGGCACACCGTCGACTGCTGCAGCGTCGGCCGGCACAGCGAACGTGAGCGAGTGGGTGCCCGGCGTGCCGGCGCCGCCGTGGCCGCCGGAGCGGTTCGACCCGGCCGTCTTCGCCGCCGTGGCCCCGCTGGTGCAGGAGCGGGTGTCCCGGTTGGACCAGGTGCCCGGGATGGTCGACTTCCTGTTCCTGGCCGAGCCGGCCATGGACCCGGCCGGCTGGGACAAGGCCATCGGCCGCGACGACGGCGCTCCGGCCATCCTGGCCGCCGCCGTCGACGCCTACGGCACCTGCGACTGGACGGCCGACGGCATCAAGGAGGCCACCCTGGCCCTCGGAGAGACCGCCGGCCGCAAGCTGGGCAAGGCCCAGGCCCCCATCCGGGTGGCCGTCACCGGGCGCACGGTGGGCCCGCCGCTGTTCGAGTCCCTGGAGGTGCTGGGGCGGGACGAGGTGGTCCGCCGGTTGCGGGCTGCCCTGGACCGGATCGGCACGCCGCCGGTCGAGAGGGGGGCGTCGACGGGGCCGGCGCCGGGCTGACCGGCCCCCCCATGCTGATCCTCGGGCCGCTGAAGCTGGTCCTCAAGATCCTGGCGGTCCTGGTGGCCGCGGTGGTCGTGTACTTCGCGGTCACCCTGGTCCAGGTCTGGCTGACCTCCCGGGAGTACGACCCCCAGCAGGCCCAGGCCATCGTGGTGATGGGGGCCGCCCAGTACAACGGGGTCCCGTCCCCCGACCTGCGGGCCCGGCTGGACGAAGCCCTGCAGCTCTACCACCAGGGCTACGCCCACCTGATCGCCGTCACCGGCAACAAGGAGCCCGGCGACCAGTTCACCGAGGCCCAGGCCGGGGCCCAGTACCTCCAGTCCAACGGGGTCCCACCCGGCGACATCGTCGAGGCCGGCGGCGACGATAGCTGGGCCAACCTGGCAGACGTCGCCCCGTTGTTGAAGGCCCGGGATGCCACCACCGTCCTGATGGTCACCGACCCGTTCCACGAGGACCGCTCCATGGCCATCGCCACCGACGTCGGCCTCACCCCGTACCCCACCCCCACCCAGACCTCCCCGATCACCGGCTGGTCCACCCTGCCCTACTTCTTGAAGGAGGCCGTCGGGGTCGGGCTGGGCCGGGTCGTCGGCTACGACCACCTGCACGCCCTCGGGTAGGGGTGACCTGCGGGCCGCAACGGCGGCCGTGAACGGTGACGGCGGGCCGGGGCAGCGCACGGTGCCGGCGGGCGGGGACCCGCGGTGGTGCGGTGACCTGCGGTGATGCGGCCTCGTGTGCCGTTCGGGTAGCCTGGTTGCTCGCCCGTTCGGGGGTGGTGTAATCGGCAACACGACTGGTTCTGGTCCAGTTATTGAGGGTTCGAGTCCTTCCCCCCGAGCTCAGCCGGCGAGCCGTTCATCGGCCTCGTCGGCGGCAGGGCCCCATCGTCTAGAGGCCAAGGACACCACCCTCTCAAGGTGGAGACACGGGTTCGAACCCCGTTGGGGCTGCCATATGACTCGGTCGGTGCATGTGCCCTACACCGTCCAACAGGACGAGGACGGGGTGTGGTGCGCGCACGCCCAACTGCGTCCCGGCGTGGGGGCCCACGGCGAGGGGGACACGATGGAAGCGGCGATCGACGACCTTCGAGAGGCGCTTACCGGCCTCATCGCGGAATTCGGGGTCCCCGACGAACTGGTCCTCACCGTCGACGTGGCCTGATGCCCCCGGTCCCGTCGGCACCCGGCGATCGGGTCGTCCGGGCGCTGGAGAAGGCGGGGTTCGTCGTGGCGAGAACGGCCGGGAGCCATCGCGTCATGCGCCACCCCGACGGGCGGGGAACGACGGTACCGGTCCACGCCGGCCGTGACGTCGCCAAAGGCACCCTGCGGGGCATCCTGGCTGACGTCGGGATGACGGTGGAGGAGTTCCGCCGCCTTCTGTAGGACCCGGGTTCTGTGGGACCCGGGTGCAAGACCCGGGTGCAAGACCCGGGCCGCAGGCGCGACCCTCCATCATACAATCTATGATGGATGTATGACGATGCTCAGCTTCCGGATCGACGAGACCGAGGCAGTCGAGGTCCAGCAGTGGGCCGAGCGTCTTGGCGTCGACCGTTCGGAGTTGTTGCGTGACGCCGTCCATCGGCACCTCCTCCGGCTGGCCAGCGAGAACGACGTGAAGCTCTGGGAGGATCGGCCTCTCGATCCAGGCGAGGCGTCCCTGAGCGAGATCGCCGACTGGGGGCCCGCCGAAGACTGGTCCGACTGGACCGATGCAGCGAGGTGACATCTGGTTTGCCGAGGTGCCCGGTGGTGCCCGTCCCGTGCTCGTGCTCACCCGGGACCCCGTCGCAGACCGGATCGGCTCGGTGGTCGTCGCTGCCCTGACGCGGACGCGCCGACTGTTGGTCTCCGAGCTCGACCTCACTCCTGAGGTCGACGGTGTTCCCACTGCCTGCGTGGTCAACTTCGACAACCTGCACACCATCCCAAGAGCCAGCCTTCGTCGCCGGATCACGACCCTCTCCGCGGCACGCATGGCACAAGCGTGCCGGACGTTGCAGGCAGCGACCGGCTGCTGACGACCGCATTTCCTGGGCTGGATCCGCCAGATCGGTCCCTCAACAGCTCCCAATCAAGTGGGGAGCCCCTCGCCTTCATCCGTCAATCGATCAGTCGGAGACGAGTGACTATTCGCGGCTGGAGTAGTGCAATGAAGAGGGCTAATTTCCTCGCCTGTCTGCGCAATAAAAGGATGTCATTTGACGCACCATCAGATCCAGCCTATACAGGGATGGATAGAGGACAGCAGTCTTGCTGTTGGGGGGATGGACGACGGTGGAGCGACCACCTTGATGAGTCCACAGTGGAGGAAGCGAGGATGTTCACGTCCGAGCTGAAGGGAACGACCTGGCCTCGGCAGCGCACCTGGCGGGCGGTCGCGGCTGCACTCAGGTTCAACGCCGCGACCGGAGCCCTCCCGCGACCAGCCGGCAGGTCCTGCAACCGGTCCCGCACCATGGACTCGATGGGAAGGCATGTTCCCTGACGGGATGACGGCGAGGCAGGTGAAGACGACAGGCGAATCGTAAGCGCGTAGCCACGGCTACGGACACCAGGGGGGTGGTCTGATGGACGATGACAAGCAGCGCGGGGACCCAGTTGATCGTGGTCCGGGGTGGCGCCGTGGGCATGCGCGCGGGAAGTTGGACGGCCAGTTCGGATCGACCCTTCCTGCTCGCAAGCGGACGAGGGGCCGTCCGCCGAACCCAGTCCTTCAGGCGGAGAAGCGCGAGTGCGCGAAAACCGCGTTCATGAGGCGGGTCGCCAGCGTTGGCGTGGCGAGCACCCACATCGGCGACGTCGTTCGTGATGCGCACATCTCGACCGAACAGTGGTACGAGTGGTTCGTCTCCAAAGAGGCGGCGTACCTCATGCTCTTCGACACCTGCGGAGGAAAGTTCCTGGCCGACGCCCAGCGTGTCTTCGAGGCGACGCCCGGACCGTGGGAGGCGCGGATGCGCGCCGCATTGGAGCTCGTGACCGCGGAGCTGGAGGCGCACCCGGTGGTGGCGCGGTTTCTCTTGGAGTACCAGAACGTCACAGGTGGTGCCCAGGCTCTGGCCCGTCTCCTTGGCCGTGCCCAAGCCGTGTACCTCACCGATGAGGTCCGCCGATCCGCCCCGCCGCTCCCACCGGCGGCGCTCGACTCGATAGCTGGGACCCTGATCGTCGAACCGATGAGGCGATACATCGCCGACGGCCAGTTACACCGGCTGCGGGAGCTGGTGCCCACCGTCCTGTACTGCCTCACGCTCCATCTGCTGGGACCTGAACGCGCCGCACCGCTGCGTCCAGCGCCGACATGACGGTGCGGCTGAAAAGCACTGGGCGCGGCCGGGACCACACTTCGCCGGATCTCCTGTTGCGTCGCGTGCGGGACACGGATTGCGGGAGCCGGACGGGGAGGGCGGCATGCTTCAGTTTCGGGGCTGTTTCCTTGCCACCACGGTGCTGATGATGAGCGTGTACAGGTTGTGCCACTCGATCGTGCGGAACCCGGCGCCTTTCAGCAAAGCCTGCGCTCGCCGCTTCGTCCGGGCACGCCCGCGATGGCCGCATATGAGCGTTGGGGCGAGCCAGAGCGAGAAGAGGTCGGTGAGGACGAAGTGCCCCCCGGGTGCGAGAACTCGATAACACTGGTCGAGCCCGGCCCTCTGGTCTCGCCAGTGGTCGAACGAGGTCGTGCTGATGATCAAGTCAAAGGCGTCGATTCCTTCCAACCGCTCGGTGTCGGGACGACGTTCGGCCAGGAGCCGGAGAAGAAGGCCGGTGCCACATCCGACGTCGAGTACGCGTCGAGGTTTGGGCTCGACATCGAGAGCCAGCCCCGCGGTGCGGGTGACGATGTCGTGGTGCATCCGCCCGCGAAACCCGCTCTCGTAGTCGGGAGCTCGATCGTGGAAGGCCTGGACATCCCGGTCATAGGGCACAGGGCAATCATTCCAGCGATGAGCTGGCCGAGTGTCGGCCGGCCAGGCCCGTGCCGGTCACTGGGCGGTCGGCACCTGGCAGGCGTCGGAGAACCCCTGGCTGCGCAGGCCCAACCCCTTGGCCTGTACCAGTTAACGCAACACCCACGAAGATCCAGCTCAGCTGGGGATGAGGAGGTGGAGCGTGGAGGGGACCAAGCCAGGACGAAAGAAGGCCTTCACCCCTGAGCAGGAGGCCAAGATCTGGGCTCGACTGGCGAACGACCACGAGATCCCACGGCCCGATAGCCCAGTGCCGGTGGCCGGCCTCGGGAATGGGGTGGTGGGCCGGCAACGGCAGAACCGAGGTACACGTGCATAATCTGCCGCGATGGACAACGAGAGCTTCTACGTTGCCGCTGTAACCGTCATACCCCTGCTCCTCATCGCAGTCATGGCGACGCGCAGTTTGGCGGTTGGAGCATTCCGACGGCAGCCGACGACGACGGTGCTGGTCTTCGGGCTCCCCATTCTCGGGGAGGTTGCCGGCTTTGCGTTCTTGTTCTTCAAGCCCGTGCCGATTGGCGCCGCAGTGCTCCTGGCTATCTGCACTTGGGTTGGCCTCGTCAGCCAGCTCGCCCTTGCCGCGTGGTGGCTGGTCGACCTCATCAGGCCACCAGGGGCCAAGGTCCCAGTAGGCCAAGAAGCGAATCACCCGGTCGCCGAAGCGTCAACGGTCGATCCACCACCGTTCCCGCTCCGTCGACGCCTGTTCTGCCCGATGTGTGGCGCGGCGATCCAAACGGACGCCTGTGCCGAATGCGGTTATCACGGAGCAAGTGCAACGACTGAATGATTCGCACGTCCCCGAGTGTCCAGGGTTGACCCGGTCAATCTCAGGTGGACGGGTGGTAGGTGGACGGGTGGTGTAGACCGGGCCACGATCGTATGGGGACGGGCGCGTCCGGAGTCATTCGGTGGCGGGAGTGGGATGGGTTGGCGGGTAGGCCTTGGCCCGGCCAATCACAGATGGGGAGTGCGCAGCGGCCTTGGCCCTCACGGCGGGACGAACCTCCAAGATGTCCGGTGGTGGAAAGGCCCCCAGCCACGCCCGGGCGTTGGCCGGGTCAATGGGGGATGGAGGGATGTGGGGGTGGTCGCCTCCCCACGCTTTGACGTGGATCGGTGGTGGGGGGCGTGGGGCTCCACCCCCGCGGGGGCGAGGGAGCGGGGGGTGTTCCTTCACGCGTTGGCGTGGGATCGAGTGCGAGGGTTTGGGGGTAAGGCGAGAGGAAGGGGCGTCGGGATCGGCATGGGCCGGCGGGACGTCCGGTGTTCGGGGTCCGTCGGCAGCTCTTTGGGCTCGGTTCGCTCGCGAGGGTACTGGGCGTGCAGGTGCCGTAGCCCCGTCTCGGTTCCGCGGCGTCCCGGGAGTCAACGACCCCGTATCCGGCGGTGCCGGGGGTGGGGTTCGGCCTGGGGCTCCGATATTGGGGACGGACCGCGGTCTCGGGTGATTTTCCGTAATCAGGTTTCTAAAAATCGGGGAGGACTTCCAATGATCCCTCGTCTATTTTCAGAAATGTGATTACTGAAACTCAGTGTCCCATTTAAGTATCTGCTTGCGATTTTTGGTAATCTGATTACCAAAAGTCTGCCGATATAAAAGTCCTGGTGAACACCAATGGCTACAGGTTAGCCAAAATCAAGAGATTGAAGCGGGTTGCAGAAAGGATCAGGATTGGTTATAGGCGGGGGACGTTCCGGTTCGCCAGCAAGATGGCTGTTGTCCGTTTGACGGTCGTTTGATTGTCGGCATGGTGTCCCTCCGCTTGTAAGACAGCGGCTCCCGGAGGGGAGCCATCAGCAAGGAGAGGGAGGAGACTCTAATGGTAAAGTCAAGAATTGGGCGCGTCGCGGCTGTGCTCGCAGCGCTCGCAATCCCGGCAGGGGGACTGATGGCCCTCACGTCAGGGCTAGCGGGTGCGGCAACAACAAATACAGTTCACGTCACCGCTGGAGTCGTCGGCCTAGGTGTAGTGACATGTGCGCCCGGTCCCGTATTTGTGCCGTGGGCCACACTTGCCGACATCTCATCAGGTGTCTGCACAGCTACAGGCCTCCCAGCTTCGTTGAGCAACTTCACGAAAGACGAAATCGTGACACGCTCAAAGATTCCGTCCCCAGATATTCTCGTGATGACGCCAACACTAACATTTGTTGTGTGCGATGTTTCAATCAATAGAACGATCTTACTGACAGAGAACACAGCTCCAACAACGTATACGGCAGTATTCAAGCTTGGCGTAGCAAACGGGTACCCGTTCCAAGTGTACTCGGAAGTGGGGTCAACACGTTGCACTACAGAGGCCCTAACAGGTGCGACAGTTTCGCTCGTGATTACAGTCACATAAAGGATAACGGCCAGCTACGAGTCGGATCGGTGGGCGGGATCGCGTGCCACGCGTCCCGCCCACTGTCCGTCTTATGGTGGTATCTGTAAAGCGGTCGTGGGCGAAATACGACAGGTGTATTTCAGGAGCGGGCGCCAAAGCCGCTACGCGAGCGATTGCAAAGATTTGGTGGAAACGGGGATCGTTGCAGGAGGCGCCTGGGATGGAGTACCGGCAAGGAGGAAGACGGGAGTCGGCCGGCCGGGATGGGGATGGTGTCCAGCACGGGAAGCTGAGGGAACGGCCGTCGGCTGGGCTGGACCAGGGTCGGGTTCCGGCCGATCCCTGGGCGACCCGGCGCCCTGCCGACCTTGGGCATTGGTGTTGGGCAGAGAGAGCCTTCCGGCTTCGGCGGCCGGCGGACCCGGTCGTCCCCGGGAGAGTGGGGCATAGGGAGTATTAGCCCCTACGGGGGCGGCGGGACATCCGGGCTTCAGGGCCGGCGCTCCCCGGCTTGAGCGTGGCGAGCATCCAGACTCCGTAGTCTTCTCCGGCTCCGCGGTGTACCGGGGGTGGCCGGGGAGGTGACCCTGCCCTGGGGGGCCGGGGATGGGGCAGGTTGGTCGGCCGGCGACGGTCGGTCGCGGGCGACAACAGGTGCTATACGGACCTGTCTGGTGCCGGGGTGGACAGCTCACGCGCTGCCGTGGGGTGGCAGGTAGCAAGTTGGCCTGGCCAATCCGTCGTAGGGGTGTGGGGGCACGTTGGCCCCCACGGTGCGCAAGGGCCGAGGTCTACAGGAAAACCAGGGAGGTTCACGTCGTCATTCAGCGGCGCCGGGTTGGCCCAGCCAATCGCAGGTGCGTGCGTGCGGACGCGTGGGGCGCACTGGGCCGGCGGGACGTCCGGTGTCCGAGGTTCGTCGGCAGCTCTTGGCTCGGTTCGCTCGCGAGGGTAGTGGGCGTGCAGGTGCCGTAGCCCCGTTTCGGTTCGGCGGCGTGCCGGGGTCAACGACGCCATCTCCGGCGGTGCCGGGGGTCTCGGGCGGGGCCGTTTGGCGGCTCCGGGCAGTCGATCTCGATTTCCAGAAATCGAATTTCTGAAAATCGGAGACTTGGGGTGGGAGGCTCGCCGCCATGCCTGGATAATTTCAGAAATATGATTACTGAAAATCAGTGTCTCATCTAAGTATCTCCGGGCGATCTTTGGTAATCCGGTTACCGAAAATCCTCCTCCATAAAAGTCCTGGTAAACACCAGTTACCACAGGATCGTTAGAATTAAAGGATTGAAACGGTTTGTAGTCAGGTTCAAGATAGTTGCAGCGGGGGGGCGTTCCGGTCCGCCAGGAAGATGGCTGTTGTTCTGTTGACGGTCGACATAGTGTCCCTCCGTTCGTAAAGCAGTGGCTCCCAGAGGGGACATCAACAAGGAGAGGGAGGAAACTCTAATGATGATCAGATCAAAAATCGGGCGCGTCGCGGCCGTGCTCGCGGCGCTCGCAATCCCGGCCGGAGGACTGACGGTCCTCACGTCGGGAGTAGCAAGTGCTGCGACAACAAACACAGTGCAGGTCACGGCAGGGGTCGTCGGGCTTGGTACGGTTACGTGCGGTACACCGACACCGGTTTCATGGGCGTCGCTTGCGACACCTACAACGGGCGTCTGTAAGACCACAGCCTTTACGAATTTCACAGCTGCCCTTAGTAACGTAACCAAGAATCAGGTGGTTAACAACCTTCAGATTCCGTCGGCGGATATACTTATTGTTACGGGTCCCCATAATGTAGTTGTTGTATGCGATGTTTCCATCAACGCAACGATCCCCTTGATATTCACAGCTGGAACGAACACGTACTCTGCCACAGTTACGCTTACAAATACAGGAATCGCAGGGAATGCTGTACCATTTGTGGCGTACGGCAGCGCCTGTGTGACGACAACACCCACACCTCCGACCGGTGTGAGTTCCCTGAATCATTCGGCGGTCGCAATAGCAGTTGCGGTCAGCTAATTATCAGAGAGTCGATGGGCAGGGCTGCCACGAGGGAGCCCTGCCCATCGGTCTACGCTCGCCGAGCGTCGGACTCCACGAGCGGAGGGCCGTCGGGATAGCGAACTCCGATGGCAGTTGGTCGAGGGAGGGCGTTGACAGCAAAGGAAAGTGCAGTTACACTTCTTCTGACACCCCGTCAGACGAGCGTTTGTGTGGTCTGGCGGATCGGACGGTCGAGAATCCGGCGGAGGGGGAGCAAGGGTGCGAGGTGAACGGCTTCAGCTTGAGGTGACGCCGGTGTCCCCCCCCCCCCCCCCCCCCCCCACA
>DASZUK010000002.1:0-2569 GCA_035547695.1 Acidimicrobiales bacterium | reverse complement strand
CTCCACGCCGTCGATCCACACCGGGTGGATGGCCTTCTCGGCGTACCTGGCCTCGATGTGCCGGGTGAAGCAGTCCCGGGGCTCGTAGTAGTGGTTGTCCGAGTCGAACGTCCGGAAGTCGCGCATCGACCTTCCCCCTTCACGGTGATGCTCTATATCCTAGAGGCGGAGGACCGGCCGTCAAGATCGAGGGCATCGGTTTTCCTGTTGCCGCAGGTCGGGGGCCGCCTCCGCACCTTGTCAGGTCACCCAGGGCGGCTATATCATAGCTCCTAAGGCCATCTCCTTGGCTGCCCGGGCGACGGACAGCCGGCGATGGCCGCAACGTCCGGCGATGAAGGAGCGGGGCATGGCTGACTACCTGGCGTTCGACGCCGACAACCACTACTACGAGACCCGCGACTGCTTCAGTCGGCACATCGAGGCCAAGTACGCCGACCAGGCGATCCGCCCGATCGTCGTGGACGACGGCCGAGAGCTGTTCTTCATGGGGGACCAGAACCTCCAGTTCCCGATCGCCTGGTTCGACGGCGTCCAGATCCCGGGCGCCCACCAGATCTTCCTGACCCAGGACAACCTGTCGCCGGACGAGATCGCCCAGTCGCACGTGGAGGAGCCGCCCCGGCCCGAGTACCGCGACCGGTCGGCCCGGCTGGCGCTGATGGACGAGCAGCACCTCGAGAAGACGCTGCTGCTGCCGACGTTGGGGGTCACCTGGGAGTACGAGGCCCGGACCAACCTGCCGGCGCTCTACGCCAACCTCCGCTCGTTCAACCGGTGGGTCGAGGACGACTGGGGCTACGGCGCCGACGGCCGGATCTTCGGCGTGCCGCTCATCAGCCTCTTCGACGTCGACGAGGCGGTGAAGGAGACCAACCGGGTCCTCGACGCCGGCGCCAAGGTCCTCAACATCCGGCCGGGGCCGGTGGCCGGCAAGTCGGTGGCCGACCCGATGTTCGATCCGTTCTGGTCCATCGTCAACGAGCGGTCGATCCCCGTGGCCTTCCACATCTGCGACGCCGGCTACAGCGACCTGATGTCCGCCCAGTGGGGCGAGAACCCGGCGCCGAACGTCCGCAAGATGTCCCCGCTCCAGTTGTCGATGTTCTACTGCGACCGGCCGATCATGGACACCCTGGCGGCCTGCATCATGCACAACCTGTTCGGCCGCTTCCCGAACGTGACGCTCCTCAGCCTCGAGCACGGCCGGGCCTGGGTGGAGTACCTGCTCCACGCCATCGACCACGGGGCCAAGCTGGTCAACCAGGGGGAGTGGGCCTTCGGCAAGATCGACGCCAAGCCCAGCGAGATCTTCCGCCGGAACATCAAGGTGGCGCCGTTCCCCGAAGAGGACGTCCTCGGGCTCGTCGAGCTGCTCGGGGCCGAGAACGTGCTGTTCGGCTCCGACTACCCCCACCCGGAGGGCTGTGTCGACCCGTGGGACTTCGCCGACTCGATCTCGTCGCTCGACGACGCCAGCATCCGCCGGGTGATGCGGGACAACATCGAAGAGCTGGTCGCCGGGGCCCGCTGACCTCGGCGGCCATCGCCGGCGTCGGACGGGGCGTCGGACGGGACCGCGGACGATCACGAGGGAAAGGGAAGACGTGGCAACAGGAAGGCTGCAGGACCGGGTGGCGATCGTCACCGGATCGGGATCGGGGATCGGCCGAGCGACGGCCAAGCTCCTGGCCAGCTACGGGGCCAAGGTGGTCGTGGCGGACATCAACCCGACCACCGCCAAGGAGACGGTGGACGACATCCGGGCCAACGGGGGAGCGGCCGTCGACGTGGAGGTCGACGTCGCCGACGACGCCTGCGCCCGGAAGATGATCGACGCGGCCATCAGCTCGTACGGGGGCCTCCACATCCTGCACAACAACGCCGCGGCCATGGGCGACGTCATCGCCAACGACGGCACCGTGGCCGACATGGACGCGGCCGTCTGGGACCGGACGCTGGCGGTCGACGTGACGGGGCCGATGCTGGCCATCAAGTACGCCGTGCCCCACATGATCGAGGGGGGCGGGGGGTCGATCATCAACACCTCTTCGGCGGCCGCCCTGGTCGGGGACAACCGGGGCAGCGCCTACGGGGTGGCCAAGGCCGGCCTCAACGCCCTCACCATCTACGTCGCCACCCAGTACGGGAAGCAGGGCATCCGGTGCAACGCCGTCTCCCCCGGACTGGTCCTGAGCGACCACGTCCGTTCGGTCCGGCGGCCGGAGGACCTGGCCGTGGCCGAGGAGACCCACCTCACGACCCGGCTGGGGCGGCCCGAGGACATCGCCAACGTGGTGGCCTTCCTGGCCTCCGACGAGTCGGCGTTCGTCACCGGGCACATCCTGCGGGCCGAAGGCGGCTACCTGGTCCACACCCCCTGGCTCGGCCGCTACCCGAAGCCGGACTGAGGGCCGGGCCTCCTACCGGTAGGCCTCCTACTGGTAGGTCTCCCCCCAGTGGACCATGGGCAGGCCGGCCACCGGGGAGCGGAAGTAGGGGAGGGTGGTCTGGCGCAGGCTGCCCACGTAGACCGTCTTGAGGTCCGGGCCCCCGAAGGTGACCGAGG
>DASZUK010000001.1:0-191878 GCA_035547695.1 Acidimicrobiales bacterium | reverse complement strand
ATGATCGGCGAGGAGGGGGTGTCGGAGGGCCGCGTGCCGGCGCTGGACGGCACCTTCTTCCTCGTCGATCCGCTCGATGGCACGCGCGAGTTCGTGAAAGGCGGCAACGATTTCACCGTCAACATCGGGCTCGTCCGCAATCGCCGGCCCGAGGTCGGCGTCATTTATGTCCCGGCGCTGGGCAAGCTGTTCGGCGGCATCCTGGGCGAGGGCGCCTGGCGGACCGAGGTCGTCGACGGCAAGCCCGGATTGCACCGCCCGATGCAGGTGCGGCCGGCGCCCGACGGCCCGATCGACGTCGTCGCCAGCCGCTCGCACCGCACGCCCGAGACCGATGCCTTCATCCGCCGCTTCGACGTCGCCAATCTCGTCAACCGCGGCTCGTCGCTGAAGTTCTGCGCCGTCGCCGAGGGCAAGGCCGATCTCTACCCGCGCATGGGCACGACCATGCAGTGGGACACGGCTGCCGGCGAGGCGATCCTGACCGCCGCCGGCGGCCGCGTCGTGCAGCTCGACGGTGCCCCGCTGTTCTATGGGCTGAACAGCGACGGCCCGCTGTTCCAGAACCCGTGGTTCGTCGCCGCCGGCTCGGTCGAGCCGCTGCCGGGGTAGGGCCCGACCCCTCCCCAAAATGCCTTCGGCATTTTGACCCTCCCGCAAGGGGAGGGTTGATGCTCCCGATTGCTTTCGCCGGCATTGCAGCGAATTAGCCCTCCCCTTGCGGGAGGGCCAAAACCGCGCAGCGGTTTGGGGAGGGGTGGCGACCGGCGGGAAAGGTCATTCCGGGTATCCGCTTCCAAAGCCATCCGCCGCCACGGCAAATCAAATGCGGCGAAGGGCCAAATTCGGGCCGTTCGTGCTTGAGCCGCGCGTCGCCCTATGGCTAGGTCCCCTCGGATTTCCCCCGGAATTGCCGATGTCCGCCCCGAACAGATCCATGTCCTTGCCCCATCTCCGCCGCCTCGAGGCGGAGGCAATCTTCATCATGCGCGAGGTCGTCGCCACCTTCGAGCGGCCGGTCATGCTCTATTCGATCGGCAAGGATTCCTCGGTGATGCTGCACCTGGCGCTGAAGGCGTTCTACCCGGCGCCGCCGCCGTTTCCGTTCCTGCACATCGACACGACGTGGAAGTTCCGCGAGATGATCCGCTTCCGCGACGAGGCGGCGAAGAAGTATCGCCTCGATCTCCGCGTCCACACCAACGTCGATGGCGTCACCCGCGGCGTCACACCATTCACCCACGGCTCGGCGCTCTACACCCAGATCATGAAGACCGACGCGCTGAAGCAGGCGCTGACCGCCGGCCGCTTCGATGCCGCCTTCGGCGGCGCCCGCCGCGACGAGGAGAAGAGCCGCGCCAAGGAGCGCGTCTTCTCCTTCCGCACGGCTAACCACGCGTGGGATCCGAAGAACCAGCGCCCCGAGCTCTGGTCGCTCTACAACACGCGCGTCACGCCGGGTGAATCGATCCGCGTTTTCCCGCTGTCGAACTGGACCGAGCTCGACATCTGGCAGTACATCCTCGCCGAGAAGATCGACATCGTGCCGCTCTATTTCGCCGCCGAGCGGCCGGTCGTGCGCCGCGACGGCCAGTGGATCATGGTCGATGATGGCCGCATGCCGCTGCACGAAGGCGAGGTGGCCGAGCGCCGCCGCGTCCGCTTCCGCACGCTGGGCTGCTATCCGCTCACCGCCGCGATCGAGTCCGACGCCGCCACGCTGCCCGACATCGTCGCCGAGATGTTCGCGGCGCGCACGTCCGAGCGCCAGGGCCGCCTCATCGATCACGACGAGGTCGGCTCGATGGAGATGAAGAAGCGCGAGGGCTACTTCTGATGGCCCACGACGCCACGCCCGCCGCCGATCTCGCCGCCTTCCTCGCCGCCAACCAGGGCAAGGACGAGCTCCGCTTCCTTACCTGCGGCAGCGTCGATGACGGCAAGTCGACCCTCATCGGCCGCCTGCTCTACGATTCCAAGCGCCTGTTCGAGGATCAGCTCGCTACCCTCAAGGCCGATTCCGGCAAGTACGGCACCGACGGCGACAACATCGATTTCGCCCTCCTCGTCGACGGCCTCCAGGCCGAGCGCGAGCAGGGCATCACCATCGACGTCGCCTACCGCTATTTCGCCACCGAGCGCCGCCGCTTCATCGTCGCCGACACGCCCGGCCACGTTCAGTACACGCGCAACATGGCGACCGGCGCGTCGAACTCCGATCTGGCGGTCCTCCTGGTCGATGCCCGCGCCGGCATCCTCACCCAGACGAGGCGCCACGCCTACATCGCCTCGCTGCTCGGCATCCGTCATGTCGTGCTCGCCGTGAACAAGATCGATCTCGTCGGCTTCGACGAGGCCCGCTTCGCCGGCATCGTCGACGCGTTCACCGAGTTCGCCGCGCCGCTCGGCTTCCGCACCGTGGTCGCGATCCCGATGTCGGCCCGCCACGGCGACAACGTCATCGAGCGCAGCGCCCGCACGCCCTGGTACAAGGGCCCGCCGCTCCTGCTCTACCTCGAGCAGGTCGACGTCTCCGATCGCAGCGGTCCGGCGGCGCTCCGCCTGCCGGTGCAATGGGTCAATCGTCCTGACTCAGCCTTCCGCGGTTACGCCGGCACGATCGCCGCCGGCGAGGTGCGCCCCGGCGATGCCATCGTCGTTGCGCGTACCGGCGCCGAGGCGCGGGTGGCGCGGCTCGTCTCCTTCGACGGCGATCAGCCGTCGGCACGCGCCGGCGACGCCGTCACCGTCACCCTCGACCGCGAGATCGACGCCAGCCGCGGCGACATCTTCGCGCCGCCGGGCGAGCGCCCCGAGGTCTCTGACCAGATTGCCGCCAACGTCATCTGGATGTCGGAGGAGCCGCTGCTCCCCGGCCGCTCTTATTTGATGAAGGTCGGCGGCCGCACCGTCGGCGCCGCGGTCAGCGAGCTCAAGCACCAGGTCGACATCGAGAATACCTTCAAGCCGCTCGCCGCCAAGACGCTGGCGCTGAACGACATCGGCTTCGCCAACCTGTCGCTGTCCGAGCCGGTCGCCTTCGATCCCTACGAGGTCAATCGCGCCACCGGCTCCTTTATCCTCATCGATCGCTTCAGCAACGCCACCGTCGCTGCCGGCATGATCCGCTTCGGGCTCCGCCGCGCCACCAACATCCACTGGCAGGCGCTCGACGTGAACAAGCAGGTGCGCGCCGAGGCCCTCGGGCAGCGGCCCTGCGTGCTCTGGTTCACCGGCCTGTCGGGCGCCGGCAAGTCGACCGTCGCCAATTTGGTCGAGAAGAAGCTCCACCTCGCCGGCCGCCATACCTACCTGCTCGACGGCGACAACGTCCGCCACGGCCTCAACAAGGATCTCGGCTTCGTCGACGCCGACCGGGTGGAGAACATCCGGCGGGTGGCCGAAGTGGCCCACCTGATGGCCGACGCCGGGTTGATCGTCCTGTGCTCGTTCATCTCCCCGTTCGAGGCCGAACGCCGGATGGCCCGGGAGCACATGGCGGCCGGGGAGTTCATCGAGGTCTTCGTCGACGCCCCCCTCGACGTCGCCGAGGCCCGTGATCCGAAGGGGCTGTACCGGAAGGCCCGGCGGGGTGAGCTCTTCAATTTCACCGGGATCGACTCACCCTACGAAGCACCCATCGACCCGGAGCTCCGGGTCGGCACCGACACGACGACCGCGGAAGACGCGGCGGACACCATCGTCGACTACCTCCGTCAATGGCAGATCATCCATTGAGCACCGACCAGTTTCTACACGCTACATTCGTCGTAGCTACAGATAGATATTTCCTTGATGCTCGCACAGCTTGAACACATAGAATACGACCTTGGTACGAAATCCATCGTGCCATTCGATCCGAACCAAGAATATTTCAAGCGGCGAGAGGCTGCGGATGCGGATCGCCTCTCCGATATCTCCCGGCTGGTCCAAGATGGCGCCACCAAGGTCTTGGAGCTGGGAGCCGCTCCGTATATTGTCACTGCCGAATTCCTGGACCGAGGGATGGAGGTGACGGCGAACGGCCTGCCGTTCGACGGCGTCACCTCCCTGATGGCTCGGCTAACCGTCGCCGGGAGGGTGTACCAGGTTCCCATCGACCTCTTCGATGCCGAGATGGGATTGCCCTACGCGAACGAGTCGTTCGATGTCATCGTCGCCGGAGAGCTCTTCGAGCACTTCTATCGAAAGCCTTGGTACTTCCTCGCTGAATCTTGGCGCTGTCTCAGAGAGAATGGGCAGCTCATTCTCACCACGCCAAATGGTCATTCCTTGAGTACCATGTATAAGTTCTGGAAGCGCGGTCCGACCGGACATGGCTTCAATCCCGACTACCCGTCGCAACGCCACGCTCGCGAGTACAGCGTCAACGAGATGGAGCGCCTTCTCTACTCCCAGGGCTTCTCATCCAAGGTTTGGACCAAGACGTACTCGCGGATCGAACGTTGGCCAGGACTCCTCGGCCCGGTGAAGCACCTGGTGCACGACGGCGTGCAGGCCATGGCAGCACGACCGAGCGGCCTCCTGCACGACCGTGCATCGACCATTCTTGTCACGGCTCGGAAGACGGAGCGCCTCCCGTCAGATCCGCCTGCGTTCATGATCGGTCATGGCGGAGCAGTCGGTGATCCACGAACCGGCGGGAACTTCTCGGCGTCTGCCGTCAGCGAGCTCGCCTCGTCGCCGTCGCCCACGTGCTGAGCGCACCGCCTTCTGTGCCCCTTCCGCCGGTTGCGCTCGTCCACGACTACCTGACGCAGCGCGGCGGCGCCGAACGTGTGGCGCTCGTCATGGCACGCGCCTTCCCGGATGCTCCGCTGTACACCTCGCTCTATGAACCGACGCTGACGTTTCCAGAGTTCGGCGATGTCGATGTCAGAACGCTCCCCCTGGACCGGCTTGGCGTGCTCCGACGTCATCACCGGCTGGCCTTCCCGCTTCTCGCTCCCTGTTTTTCCAGGCAACGGATCGATGCGCCGGTGACCCTCTGCAGTACGAGCGGATGGAGCCACGGCGTCCGGGCCACGCAACGAAAAATTGTGCTCTGTTACGCCCCTGCCCGCTGGCTCTACCAGCCGGACCGATATCTCGGCGTGGCCAGCTCCGCGGACACCAACGCAGAGAAGCTCCGCCGGATGGCGGCGGCGATCGCCCTCCGGACGATGGGACCGTCCCTGCGTCGCTGGGACCGACAGGTCGCATCCGGTGCAGACTGCTACCTGGCCACCTCCAGCGCCGTGGCGGCGATGGTCCGGGACGCCTACGGCATCGAAGCCCCCATCCTCCATCCCCCGCCCGCCCTGACTGCCGGGGGCACCGAAAGGGAGGTCGCCGGCATCGAGCCCGGCTATCTGCTCTGCGTCTCCCGCCTCTTGCCGTACAAGAACGTGGACAAGATCGTGGAGGCCGCCACTCGGCACCCCGGCTTCAGGTTGGTCGTGGTCGGCGACGGACCCGAACGACAAGCCCTCCTGCGCCGCGCCACCTCCAGCACGCGGTTCCTCGGCGTCGTCGACGATCCGACCCTCCGCTGGCTCTATCGGAACTGCCGGGCACTCGTGGCCGCATCGTACGAGGACTACGGCCTCACCCCCCTCGAGGCAGCTTCTTTCGGCCGACCATCCATCGTCCTCCGCGCCGGCGGCTTCCTGGACACCGTTGACGAGGGCCGGACCGGCCTCTTCTTCGACAGAGCCACCGCCGAAGACGTGCAGCGGGCGGTCACCGAATTCGACGGCTGCCGGTGGAGCGAGGAGGCCATCACCCGTCACGCGGACCGGTTCTCCGAAGAGACCTTCGTGGCCCAGTTGCGCCGGCTGGTCCAGGAGTGGCTCCCGTCCAGAGGGGTGGTCACGACATGAGGGTCCTGAGCTTCGGTATCTCCCAGAGCCCCGTCTGCGGGATGCAGGACTACGCCGACGGCCTGGCCGAAGAGCTCCGGTCCCGCGGTCACCACGTCGATCGCGCCTGGCGCCTCCGCCATGGCGGACAAGAACCAGTCCGGTCCTGGCTCGAAGACCTCCTCCGTCAGGCCACAGCGGCCCAGACCGACATCATCCTCTGGCACTACTCGCCGTTCTCCTACGGGGCCCACGGCATCCCCACCCTGGCCGTGGTCATCGCCCACGAGCTACGAAGATCCCGGATACCGGTGGCCACCGTGCTCCACGAGATGGTCTACCCATGGGGAAGGGAGGGGTGGCGGGGTGCGTGCTGGGCCGTTGCCCAGCGTGCTGTGCTTCCCTACGTCGTGGCCGCGTCGTCCGCCCTCGTCCTGACGGTCGACAAGCGAGCCCGGTGGATGAACCGTCGTCCATGGATCCCGGTTCGGCCCACGATCGTGGTCCCCGCCTTCTCGAACGTCCCGGAGATATCTCCGCCGGCGCACCACGAACCAGCGCACCACGAACCAGCGCACGACGAAGAGGCTCTGCGGGTTGGCGTGTTCGGTTACCAGCCGGTCGCCGCAGGCCTGGTCATCGACGCGTTCGTCCGGCTCCGCCACCATCGTCCGGACGCCGAGCTGTGGCTCATCGGTGCTCCGGGTGCCGACTCCGACGTCGGCCGGACCTGGTCGCGAGCGGCCGACCGGGCCGGAGCCGGCACAGCCGTGCACTTCACCGGGGTTCTCCAAGGAGGGACACTGGCACTGCAGTTGGCGGCATGCGACCTCGGCGTCTTCCACGACGGGGCAGGTCCCTCGTCGCGCAAGGGGAGCCTGGCAGCACTGCTTCATGCCGGCCTCCCGACGGTTGCGGTAGACGGGGCGGACACGTGGCCGGAGCTGGCACGAGAACGGCCGGTCGTGCTCGTCGCCGCCCAGGCAGACCAGGTGGCCCGGGCGCTGGTCCATTTGGCCGACGAGCCAGAGAGCCGGTCGACGCTCGCCCAGCGGGCCCGGAACTTCTACGACCGCCATCAGTCCCGCTCTGCCGTCGCCGACGCCTATGACACCTTCCTCACCGCGGTCGCCGCCGCCACCCACTGACGCCAGCACCATGTCGCCGCCACGATGGAGCACAAGCGAAAGGGCTCCCGTGAAGGACCTTCCTCCCGCTGATCGCCGGACGTCCGGACCGACGGCTGCACCGAAACCGCGGATCGCCGTGGTCGCCCACCGCATCGGTGCCGAGGGTGGAATGGAGCTCGTCCACGCCGAGCTCATCCGTCGACTGGCGGACCGGTACCAGTTCACCGTCTTCGCCACGGATGTCGACCCCGACGTCCGAAAGCTCGTCAAGTGGCACCGCATTCGGGTCCCGAGACGGCCGATACCCCTGAAGACCGCCCTCTTTTCGCTCGTGGCCGGCCTGCGCCTCGTGCGGGCGCCGGTCGACTTGGTGCACACCTGTGGCGCCGTCGTCCTCAACCGCGTCGACGCGTCGACGGTCCACTTCTGTCATGCCGGGTACCTCGGCAAACGGGAATCCCTGGCCCCATCGGCAATGCCACCGGTGCGGCGGCTCAATACGGCCATCAAGCGGGTCCAGGCGCTCGCCATGGAACGGTGGAGCTATCGGTCGTCCCACGTCCGCGTCCTGCTCGCCGTTTCGTCCCAGGTGGAGTCCGAGCTCGCCGACCACTTTCCGGGTACGGCCGTCCGGTTGACCCCCAACGGCGTGGACCTACGGCGTTTCCGCCCCGACCGCGCCACTCGCCAGTCCGTGCGAGCCGAGGCCGGGGCCACGGATGACGACGTCGTCGTGCTCTTCGTCGGCGGCGACTGGGCCCGGAAGGGGCTCGACACTGCCGTGAACGCCCTCGCGGTGGCGCGCCGAGCTGGCGCACCGGTCCGGCTCTGGGTGGTGGGCTCCGGCGACCAACACCGGTACCGACAACTGGCCGAAGAGGCCGGCGTGGGCCAGTCCATCCGCTTCTGGGGCCACCAGTCCGACGTCGCGCCGTGGTACCAGGCGGCCGACATCTTCCTGTGCACCAGTACCTACGAGTCGTTCTCCCTGGCCCTCGTCGAAGCGGCCGCGGCGGGCCTGCCGCTGGTCACCACCCACGTCGGGGTCGCCGCCCAGCTCTTCGCCACAGGAGCCGTCGGCCCGCCCGGGGCGCTGGTGGAAGACGACCCTCTCGCCGTCGGCGAGGCCCTGGTGACGCTCGCCACCGACTCCGCGGCCCGCGAGCGATGCAGTCGGGCGGCACGGCGCCGTGCCGAGCCGTTCGACTGGGAGCGGCTGGCCGACGCCGTCGACCAGGTCTACCGGGACCTCCTCGCCGACGGTGGCAGACGATGACCGGACCGACGCCAGCCCGGACGCCAACCCGGGGAAGCACCGACGAACATCCGCGGTGGTACGGCCCGGCCGGCCCCGGATCGGTTATGGTCAGCCGGGTAACCGCCGCCAGGGAAAGTTCGATGGATGAGCGCCCACGCAGGATCATGCTCGTCGCCAGCAGTGCCAAGCCGGGCGGCGCCGAGCGTGCCCTCGTCAGCCTGGCTCGCCGCCTGCCCGCGACCGGTTGGGACGCGACCGCCGTCCTGCTCGAGGACGGGCCCCTCGCCTCCTGGCTCGCCGACGCCACATGCCCGACCGTGGTCCTGCCCGGGCACCGGACCCGTGACCTCCGCCGGACCGCCGGCACCATCCGACAGCTCACCCGCCTGGTGATGTCCAGCCAGGCCGATGTGGTCCTGTCCAGCCTCGTGAAGACGCACATCTTCAGCGGCCTGGCGGCGATACGCAGCAGGCGACCGGCCGTGCTCTGGGAGCAGGGGATCCCCGAAGAGCGCCGCTGGTCAAAGGGCGGGATCATGGTCCAACTGGCGACGTCGATCCCCAAGAAGCGAGTCGTCGTCAGTTGCGACGACGCCCTGGCGGCAGTCCGTCGGTTCACCCATGCCCCCACCGAGAAGATCCCACCGGGCATCGACGTCGACGCCGTGGCCGCAGCCTCCGGCAGCGGCGCCCCGATCCGGGCCGCCTTGGGCTGGGAGGACCGGACCGTGGTCGGCATCGTCGGTCGACTGCAGGAATGGAAGGGGCAGATGGTCTTCCTGAGAGCCGCCAGCGCCCTCACCCGGGCCCGACCCGACCTCCGCTTCTGCATCGTCGGTGGGAGCATCTTGGGCTGGGAGAAATCCTACGAGCGCGATGTGCACGCCTACGCCGCCCAAGACCCGGCCCTGGCCGGCAAGGTCCACTTCGCCGGACACCAGGACGACGCCTACGCGTGGATGGATGCACTCGACGTCGTCGTCCACGCGTCGTTCGGTGAACCCTTCGGCCTCGTCGTCGTCGAAGCCATGGCCCTCGCCAAGCCTCTCGTCGCGACGGCAGGCGGCGGCCCGTCCGAGATCGTCGAAGAGGGCGTCTCCGGCCTGCTGGTCCCCCAGCGCGATCCCGAGGCCATCGTCGGCGCGGTGCTCCGAATCCTCGACGAGGACGGGCTCGCCGGCCACCTCCGGCGGGGTGGGCCCATCCGCGCCCGCGACTTCACCGAGACGGCCATGGCCGTCAGGTTCTCGAAGATGCTGGACGATCTCGTCCCGGCGGCCCGTGTCTAGACACGTCGTCGCCAGCCTACGAGAGCGCCACCCGATGGCGCGGATCTGGGACCGATGGGACTCTCTCCGGTTGCCCACTGCGCATCTCCTCCACATCGGGAAGACCGGGGGAACTGCCGTGAAGGAAGCGCTCCGCGGTTCCCGGGCTCGCAATTATTACGTGAAGCGACATTCACACGGCGTCCGCATGATGGACATCCCCGACGATGAATTCATCATCTTCTTTGTGAGAGATCCCATTTCCCGATATATCAGTGGCTTCCATAGCCGACAACGGCAGGGTCGCCCCCGTTACAACATCCCGTGGTCGGACGGAGAACGATCGGCATTCGAACACTTCTCGACACCGAACAGCCTGGCGGAGGCGCTGTCCGATCCGGATGAACAACGACGAGCCGCCGCTCGGGCAGCGATGGCGAGCATCACTCACGTCAAGGACCATTTTTCCAACTGGCTCGGTAGCTCCGACTACCTGACCTCCAGGGGCGACAAGATCCTCTTCATCGGCTTCCAAGAGCAGTTGGGCTCCGATTGGGACGTTCTCAGGGAGATGCTCGGGATCGACCGCGGGGCCACCCTGCCGGACGACGATGTCCGCGCCCACAGAAATCCGAAGGACCTTCCTCGCTGGTTGAGCGCTACCGCTCAGCACAATCTCCGCGAGTGGTACTCGTCGGACCTGGCGATTTTCGAGACCTGTCGGGAGCTACGGAACCGTACGGAACGGACGGCCACACCGCCCTCCTGACGGGCATGTCCGGCCCACCCGACATCGCGATGCCGGCGGCCAGGGTTGGGCCCTCGGTGGCCTGGACTTTCCCGCCCCTTGCTATGCTCGGGGCCGTCGAGCCGTGACGGCGGACTCTGCCCGTCGACGAGTCGAGAGAGCCCCATGTCGAACCCGTCCTCAGACTCGTCCCGGCTACCGGATTTCTTCCTCGCCGGCCAGCCGAAGAGCGGCACCACCGCCCTCTACGCCATGCTGCGTCGCCATCCGGACGTCTTCATGCCCGGGCTCAAGGAGCCCCAATTCCTCGCCACCGACCTCCCTTGGCGGTTCCCCCAACCGTCGTACCAGACACGCCTCCCGAGCACCCTCGAGGAGTACCTCGCCCTCTTTGCCGACGCCGAGCCACAGCAACGCCTGGGTGAAGCCTCGGGCGCGTACCTCTTCTCACGGACCGCGGCAGCGGAGATCGCCAAACTGAACCCGCAGGCCCGGGTGATCATCATCTTCCGCGAGCCCGCCTCCTTTCTACGATCCCTCCACCTTCAGCTCATCGCCGACCTCCAAGAGGACGAACGAGACCTGCGCAAGGCGATGGCTCTGGAGCCACTGCGCGACCAGGGTCGGCGCATCCCGGGGACTGCCTACCGCCCCGCGGACCTCCGCTACTCCGAGCACCTTCGCTACACCGACCAACTGGTCCGATTCCATGCAGCGCTCCCTCGCGAGCAGGTACGCACCTACATCTACGACGACTTTCGGGCCGACAATCTGGGGACCGTTCAACAGATCTTCGAGTTCATCGCGGTCGATCCTGCCTTCGTGCCTCCGGTCCTGGAGAACAACAAGGCGGTTGCGGTGCGCTCCCAGGTGCTGAGCCACAACCTCCACCGCTTCTCGGTCGGCCACGGGCCATTCTCGAGGGCCACCAAAGGGCTCGTCAAGGCGATCGTTCCCGAACGGCAACGGCGTCGGGTCCTGCACGGCGTCGAGACGTTCGCGTACCCTCCGCCCCCGCCCCCCGACGAGGAGCTCATGCACGAGCTCCGCCTCCGCCTGAGACCCGAGGTCGAGCGCTTCAGCGAGTACATCGGACGGGACCTCGTCGCACTGTGGGCGTATGATCGGCTCTGAGCACCCGGCGGTCCCCGAGGCCACGGCCCGCTCCGGGCCACCTGCCGCAGCTCGGTGACGACATCACCACTCCTTGCGTGGGCAGAGGGCGCCCGCCAAGCCCAGCGGGCCTCCCTTCCGGACGACCCGACGGTCGTGACCTGCTCGGCGGGCTACGGCGCAGGTGGGTTGGGACGGCACCTTTCCGAGCTGGTCACGGCCCTCCGATCGACCGATTCCCTGGCCGCCTATCTCTGCCCCCGGCCGCTACCCGACGACCTCGGAACTGTCGGTGCTCCGGTCACCGCACCGAGGTCGATCCGCCGCCTCATGGACCTGCCTCCGTTCCGCTTCTCCCTCGGAGCCCGGATCTACCTGACCTATGTCGGCTTCGACTTCGCGGCAGCCTCCCGACTGCCCGGCGGCCCGCGCCACCTCCTGACCTTCAACGGCGCGGGCCTTCGGCAGCTACGCGTCGCGCGTCGCCGCGGCTATCGCTGGCTCGGCATCGTCTCGGCCAACAGCCATCTCGAGAATGTCCGACGACAACAACGGCTGGCCTGGCAGCAGTACCCGATCGAGCGACCCTGGGCCCCGATGAGCGTCGGTCGGAACACTGCGGAATACGCAGTCGCAGACTGCATCTATGTTTCCTCTCATTACGCATGGAACAGCTTCGTTGACGAGGGCTACCCATCGGATCGGCTACGGCTGTTCCCGCTGACTCCCCACCCCCGGTTCGAGCCCCGATCGTCTCCACCGAGGTCATCGACGTTCAACGTCGTCTACGTCGGATCTCTCAACGTCCACAAAGGGGTTCCGCTCCTCATCGAGTGCTTCCGCAGCATCCCCGACGACGACATCCGACTCGTTCTCGTCGGGGGAGCCTCCACCCGAGGAATGCGGCGTTTTGTCGAGCAGGCGTGCGCGTCGGACCGTCGTATCTCCGTGCGCCCAGGAGACCCCTTGCCACACCTGCAGGAAGCCTCGGTCTGTGTCCATCCCGCCTACGAAGACGGTTTCGGCTACGCCCCGGCCGAAGCGGTCGCCTGTGGAGTCCCGGTCATCGTTTCTGCAGACACCGGCATGTCGGACATGATCCCATCCGCGGCCATATCGGTGGTGCCAACCGGCGACCTCGCAGCGCTACGCGACGCGATCGTCGCCGCCTATCGGGGAGCCTGACCCTCTCGGCGGGCGGGCGCGTCCGGCGGCGGCCAGTACCGGGTCCGGCACAGGTACGCAGCGGCTCCGCTGAGCCGGGTGATGCCCCGCCGCAGTTGCCCGTGCCGCATACGGTACAGGCCGTCCCTGACCATGCGCTTGGGCTCGGCCCGGGAATGCCAATGCTCGACCGTCAGCCAATTGCGATAGTTGAAATGGAGCATCCGCAACGGCCTGACGGGTCGAGGGTCGTGGTCGAACCTGGCCGAGGCCACGTGCCGCAGCTCTCCGACCCTGGCCAACCGATGGGACAGGTCCACGTCCTCGCAGTACATGAACAGCCTCTCGTCGAACCCCCCGACCTGCTCGAATGCCGATCTCCGGACGGCGAGGCAGGCGCCCGAGAGCCAGTCGGGGTTGGGCCCGCGGTCCCTCTCCACTCCCTGGCTCGCCTCGGCCGCGGCCACCCGCGGATCGTCGAACTCGGCTTCGAGCGCGTCGAGCGCCCCTTCCTTCAGGTCCCCGTCCGTGTTGACGAACAGGATGAGCTCTTGCTCACCCTGCTGTGCCGCCCTGTTGGCCCCCGCTCCAAAGCCGAGATTGCTATTCGTGTTGTCCCATAGATAGAGCTTGTCCTCGGCCCGAAGCGCACGCTGCACCCTGTCAGCTTTGGAACGATAGAGCACTACACATACATCAAATCCCACGGGACTTGTTCCTCACGTTCCTTCTTTGATGAAGCTGCTCCTGCGAGTTCTTGTGTGTTCCTTTTCGGCAAGTACCCGCCGGTAGATGTCAACCTGTTCGCCGGCCACGGATTGCCAGGAATATTCCTGGCCACGATGGTATGCGCCCTGGCGTAGCGCCTGAAGCGTCAGGCGATCTGCGTACAGGCGAGACAGGGAGGACACGAAGCCCTCGGTGTCCCCGGGAGGGACCAGCACGCCTGCGTCGGCCGTGACGATGTCGCGAGGACCCGGTATGTCACTGGCTACGGGAGCGAGGCCGCAGGCCATGGCTTCGATGACGACGTTCCCGAAGCCCTCGAACCGCGACGGGAAGAGAAGCACCTGCAGGTCGCGCAGGAGCAGCGGCAGGTCCGGAACCTGGTACTCCCTCACGACCTCGACCCGGTCGCGGACCTCCGGGCGCAGCGCCTCGCGAACCACCTCGGGCTCAGCGCCGTACCATTTCGCGTGGCTGTCGTGATGATCCGCCAGGAAGCGTGTGAGGACGGCGGCGGCCGTCGCCGAGCCCTTGCGGAACGAGAAACCGCCCATGACCGCAATCCCGATCCCGCCGCCCGGAGGAGGGGGGACCGGCTCGGGAAGGCCAACCAGCTCGTCGGCCAGACCGTTGCGCCCGGTCACCGCCCTGTCAGGTGTGACGCCCAGATGATCGATGGCCCAGGTCCGTTCGTGGTCGTTGAGGAAGATGACGGCGTCGGCGATTCGCAGGGATCGCGCCACCTGGTGGAGACGTAGGCCTCCGTGGTAGAGGAAATAGCGCCGACGCAGTGCCAGCTCGCCCTGTTGGCTGGCCGCCACTCGAGCCAGGTGGCCGAGGTGCTCCAAGCCGTGGCTCCGGGTGATGACGGCAGCACGACTCCGCGAGATGGCCTGCTTCCGCAGGGACCACAGGTCGCCGGTCGACGCCACGACGACGTCAAGGTCTCCGAGGCGCAGGGACCGCCCGACGTCGTGGGCGACGTAGAGCGGGAACACGAACTGATCCGAGATGGGCCGCCTCGACAGCGGCATCGAATCGAAGGCGACGATGGAGACCTCGTGGCCGAGCCCTTCGAGGGCGGTGCCCAATCGCATCGTCGTGCCTGCGGCGCCGGCGTTCAGGTCCAGGGGGTGATGGACCGTCAATCCGATCCTGAGCCGAGGAAGGTCGTTGGCCGTGGTCACCTCTCTGCCACCGCCTGGAACAGTGCCACCCACCGCTTGGCGACGGCCTCGACGGAGCTGGTCTCGATGGCCCGCCGACGGGACTCCAGACCCATGGCGCGACGACGAGCATCCGACCCCGCCAGGGTGGCGATCTCCTCCGCCAGCTTCACCGGTGTCCCGACCGGCACCAGGCTGGCGCACGCACCGTCCCTACCCACCATCTCCGAGATGGCACCGACGTCGGTCGTGACGATCGGAAGGCCGTACGACATCGCCTCGACGATGACGTTCGGCGACTGGTCATAGCGGGTCGGGAACACGAAGACATCGGCTTCCGAGTAGAGACGGTCCAGCTCGTCCGATCCCGCCCGGACGGCCGCGTGGACCTGTACCCCTTCCAGCCCGGGCGGGACCACCGCCGCCGGGTCCCCGGAGCAGACGTCCAGGTGGTAGTCGCCTGGAGGAAGGCGCCGAACGGCCGAGAGCAGCTCCGGTCCGCCCTTCCTGACGAAGTCGCTCCCCACGAACAGCAGGCGAACCGGCCGACCACCGGACGGCCGTCCATCATCGACGGGGCGCTCCGGAACCGACACCGGAAGGGGAATGGTCGTCACCCTGGCCTCGCTGAGGCCGTAGTCGTCCACGACCGATCTCCTGGCCCAATCGCTGAAGGCAACGACGTGGGCGGCGCGCCGGAACGTCCGGGACTCGAGCGCAGCAAGGGTCCGCAGCTCCCGCGACCACCGACGCTCCGCAGCGAGCAGCGGCACCGTCAGGTCGATCGACACCACCGTCGGTGGCATCCGGCTGCCGGAGCGGCCCTGGGCGAGGGCGGGCAGGAAGTACGCCTGCGCCTGCGTGTGGGCATGCACCACATCCGTTGGCCCGTCACACCGCCGCCCGATCTGGCGTCGAAGCTCCCGCCGCGCCCCCAGCGACGCAGCAGCCTCGCCGCGTAGCCGGGCCGCCACCTTGCGGTTCGGGGGAGCGACGAGCCGCCGCACGATCCGGAACGGGCGATCACCCCGAACTGCCTCGGTCATCGACACGGGCCGGTAATGCACTCCCCCGACGGTCGCCAGGCCCGCGTCAAGGTGCCGCAGGAACGTCGCATGGCCCATATTCCCGTCGTGCAGCCCCAGGACGGTCGGGGTCGGCGCTGTGGCCCGGACATGGCCTTGGTCCACCGCGGCTGCGTCCACCTCGGCTGCGTCCGACGCCGGCACAGGCGGGTTCTCGCCTTCCGACAGGCAGGACGTCATCTGGCGGGACGCGAGCGTTCGAAGTACAAGCGTGCCCTGCTCATCGCGTCGGGCACAAGCTGCACCCTCGCCACCGCCCGTGTCGCCCGGCGCCGCAACACGAACCCGATCTCCGGTCCACTCGACGCGGCCCACCGGTCGTCGTTCTCGTAGCCGAGCCCGACCAACAGCTCGCCGGCGATCCTGTCGAACAGCCACCGTTCGTAGCCGGACCACTGCCCCCGCCAGTTGCCCGATCCCCCTTCTCCGAAGAACCCCTCAGGCTCCTCGGGCGGGCCGCCGAGCTGCTTCACGACTTCCCCGGCCCACAGAAGCGAATCGGCGCGCGGCCCGGAAGCCGCCCCTTCCGAGGTGCCGGCGATGCGGCTCACGATCTCGGCAACCTGCTCAGGTTCCCATGGCAACCTCAGGAAGTCGAAGCACTTCGAGAGCTCCGTCTCGGTGTCTCCGAGGAGCGCTTCGTACCGCACTTCATAGAGCTGACGCGACGGCATTCCAAGCGACTGGACCGACGCGACGTGGTCTGCCCAGACAGTTGCCGAACGACCGAGGTCCTCCGACGCCCACCCCCGTCCCCATGACCTACCCGCCCGCATCAGGGACGCCGCCACATCCCGACCGTCCCTAATGATATGTATGACCGGGATATCAGGCAATACTTCCAATATTGTGCGAAGCCTCAGTGCATACCCTGGTGCCTTGTCAAGAACGACAATCGATCCATCCTTGAGGGAGAGTATGCTCCCGTACACTGTGGCTATCGCGGACCGCAATAGTTCCTTGAACTCTGTTGCCGTCATGATCGCCGGCAGACCCTTGTGGCGATTGCGACGCCATCTATCTGGTGTCTTGACGAGCTGCGTATCCCAACGATGGAGCCACGGAACGATGTAGGCCGTCAGGAAATCGATCTCCTGGCTCGTCGCTACCGCCGGATGTGCGCCGATCAGCCTTTGCAGCCAGGACGTCCCGCTTCGTGGAGCACCGACCAGCAGGGCGCCGGGTACCGGTGAGCTCATCCGGCATCGGTTCCTTGTGCTCCCTGGCTGGGTGCTCCCTGGCTGGCGAGCAAGCCGTCTCCCATGCCCGAACCTTACCCTCGATCATCCGTCGCGGCTCCATGGCCAGGGCGCACAGGGACGTCCCCGGCGCCCCGATCCGACAGGGGCGTGGCGGCCGGCACAGCGGCTCCGGGCCTCGGGGCTCGGGGCTCGGGCTTCGGGCATCGGGCCTCGGGGCTCGGGGCGCCCGCCCTGGGTCAGGCGCCGGCACCCCCCGTGCTCGGCCAAGTTGGCCGGGGACGAGAACGCTCACTACCATGAGCCGGTGGCGACGATACCCGTCCCTCCTGGCTGCCGACCTTTGTGGCCGTTGCGGCCGTGACCGCGGCGTACGTCATCCATGCGCCGTGGCCTTATTCTCACCGTTCCGCCGGCGTCCGAGCGCTCTATATACTGGCCGGCCAGCTTCAACAAGCTGGCCGAAGGGTCGCCATTTCCCCGCTGCCCAGCCCGTGGCAGCCCGAGGAGCCACCTATCGAGCTCTCGTTGACTTCGACATGGCCGGAAACGGTCGTCCGGGATGCCGTCCATGTCTACCCGGACATCGTGAAGGGGAACCCGGCCGGAGCGGACCGTGTTGTCCGCTGGCAGCTCGGCCGGAAGCGGTTCCCGGCCGAGCCCGGCGACGTGGAGTTCGCGTGGGCTCCTGAGGTTTGTCCACGACCAGCCCACCGGCTGGTCGTGGACGTCATCGAACCCGAGCTGTTCTTTGAAAAGAGCAGTCCTGGTTCCGGGACCCTATGGTGGTTCGGCAAAGAGCGGGGGGCGATACCCACCCTTGGAATCCGCCGGTTCACCCGTGGATGGCGTTGGCGACTGATGATGAATGTCGGCAGGTTCCGAGGTACCCGTATCACGCAGACATGGCCAGCGACACGCCGAGAGCTCGCCATCGCTTTACGAGCTGCGGACGTTCTGGTATCGCTGGACTCATTCTCCGCTCTCAACGGCGAGGCCACCCTGTGCGGGACGCCGGTTCTCCTGGTCGGTGACGCGGCGAGGCAACCTCCACCGGACACGATCTTCGGAGAACGTGGCGTCGTCCGCAGTCCGAAGCACCTCGACCGGGCTCGAGCCGAGATACCAGAAGCCATCGCACATTATGAGGCGCTTCGCTCTGAAATATCAGGTGATGTCGAGAATTTTATGAAGATCTGTGAACAGCACTTCAGCGAGATTTAGGCGACGGGCGGCGTAGGAGAACCGACTCCGGACACCTCACCCTCAGCCCCGTGCCGCTTCGCCAGTGCCGCTTCGTAGGAGTCGATGTCGCAAAGGCTTCGTTCCTGCATCGATCCAGATGGTGGCCCGCCGTAATAGTCTCGATACCATTCGACGGTCCGCTCGACAGCCTCGCCGAACCTCCACCGCGGCCTCCATTTGAGCAACGTCACCGCCTTGTCGATGGCAATGCGAAGGGTCGTTGCTTCGACGTCTTCCCTGGCGGAAGCTGTCCGGACCCAGCGCCCGTCCCCCCAGGCCGCCGTGATCGCTTCCGCCAACTCCGCCACGGTGGCCTCGTCGGTGCTCGACGGTCCAAAGTTCCACGAAGCGCTCCACCGGGGTGACGCCCTGTCCGTCACCATCCGTTCGGCCAAGGCCAGGTAGCCGGACAACGGCTCCAGGACGTGCTGCCAGGGCCTGGTGGATCCCGGATTGCGGACCACCAGGTCCTCGCCGGCGGCGAGAGCCCGGACGGCGTCGGGGACGATGCGATCATCGGCCCAGTCGCCCCCTCCGATGACATTTCCGGCCCGGACCGATGCCAACCGCACGCCATGTTCGTCGACCCTGTCCGGCGGGAAGTAGGACGAGCGGTAGGCGTCCACCACCAGTTCGGAAGCTGCCTTGCTGGCGCTGTACGGATCGTGGCCGCCGAGGGGGTCGGTCTCCCGGAAGCCCCACACCTCGCCGTCGTTCCGGTAGCACTTGTCACTGGTCACGACGATGACCGCGCAGGGACGATCCGACATTCGGACGGCGTCCAGCAGCGATGCCGTCCCCAGGACGTTGACCGCGAACGTCTCCACCGGAGCCAGCAGGCTCGTCCGCACGATCGGTTGGGCCGCCAGGTGAAACACCACGTCGGCCTCCGACCGGGCCAGTGCCTCGGCAACGAGCTCGGTGTCACGGACGTCCCCCCGTACGTCCTCGGTCAGCAACTCGCCGATGGCCGACACCTCGAAGTGGTTCGGGTTGGTTGGTGGCTCCAGGCCGAGACCGGTCACGTTGGCTCCGAGCCGGTGGAGCCAGAGGGCCAACCAGGAACCCTTGAACCCCGTATGGCCGGTCACCAGGACGGAACGCCCAGAGAAGGCTCCGCGGAGATCGGGGCTCCCTTCAGCGCCGGGCGTCATCCTCGCTCCGCGACGTGGCGCTCGATGGTCGAGCAGATGTGGTCGAGGTGAGCCTCGGTCATTCCGGGAAAGACACCGAACCAGAAGGCCTGGTTCATCAGCCGGTCGGTATTCGCCAGGTCACCGACCTGGCGGAACCCGGTACCCGTCTCGCGCATCTCGTCGAAACACGGCTGGCGGACCAAGTTCCCCGAGAACAGCATCCTCGTCTGCACTCGGGCAGACTCCAGTGCCTCCACCAGGCCGTCCCGCGTGACCGGCGCCCCTGGTTCCACCACCACCAGGAACCCGAACCAGCTCGGAGCCGATCGTGGCGTGGCCTCGGGAAGGCGGAGCACTTCGCTGAGAGGGGCCAGCCGCTCCGTGAAGTAGTCGAAGTTCTGTCGGCGGGCCTTCACGAACGACGGCAATTTCTCCAACTGGGCGACCCCGACGGCTGCCTGCATGTCCGTCATCTTCAGGTTGTAGCCGAAGTGTGAGTAGGTGTACTTGTGGTCGTAGCCCTCCGGAAGCGTCCCAAGGCACCAGCCGAAGCGCTTGCCGCAGGTGTTGGACCGGCCGGGCTGGCAGTAGCAGTCGCGGCCCCAGTCCCGGATGGACTCGGCGATGGCCGCCAACTCCTCATCATCCGTGTAGACCGCTCCGCCCTCGCCAGTGGTCATCTGATGGGCCGGGTAGAAGCTGCTGGTGGCCAGGTGGCCGAAGCTCCCCGTACGTCGGGTCTCGGGGGCTCCTCCCCGTTGGGTCGTGTACTCGGAGCCCAAAGCGTCGCAGTTGTCCTCGACCAGCCACAGCCCGTTGGCCTCGCAGAAGTCCAGGACCCCGTCGATGTCGAACGGGTTCCCCAGCGTGTGTGCCACCATCACGGCCTTGGTCCGCGGACTGAGCGCCTCGTCCAGCATGGTGGTGTCGATGTTGTCGGTGACGGGGTCCACGTCAACGAAGACCGGCACGACGCCATGCTGGATCGCCGGGGCGACCGTCGTCGGAAATCCTGCGGCCACGGTGATGACCTCGTCGCCCGGACGGACGCGACGGGATCCCAGCTTGGGGGAGGTGAGGGCGGAGAACGCCACCAGGTTGGCCGACGACCCCGAGTTGACCAACCGGCACTCGGCCACCCCGACGTACTCGGCCAGGCCCTTTTCGAGCTGCCGACAGAACCGTCCACTGGTCAACCAGAAATCGAGGCTGGCGTCGACGAGGGAGACCACCTCCTCCTCGTCGAAGACTCGACCGGCGTAGGGGGCAGGCGTCTGGCCGGGCACGTACGGACGGTGGGCCCAGCGCCGACGGGCATAGGTGGCGACCTTCTCGAGGATCTCCTGCCGGAGGGCGGCGATCGACGGTTCGACAGCGCCCGCCCCTTCGCCGTCGTCAACATCCGTCGTCACGCGTTCGGGCCCTCTACGTGGTTCGATGGGGACGTCACCCTCTCGGGTCAGTCGGCCCGTACGGATGGCAGCCGCGGGGCCGTCCCGCTCGGCCTCCGAGTCGAACTGGATTCCAGGCTGGGGGTCCACGGGGGAGTCAGGCGATCCGGCCACCTCGCCACCACTCTAGCCTCGGTCCGCCGACGACCACCTGCCGGTGCGCAAGGCACGGTCCAGGCGAGAAGAGCTCCCGTCGCAGGCACAGGACGGCCCGACGTCACCAAACCTTCCAGGGGGCCTCGTCCGACTGCCACAGCTCCTCCAACTGCTGGAGCTCGCGGAGCGTGTCCACCGGCTGAAAGAACCCGCGATGCCTGAAGACGGAGAGCTGCCCGGTCGCGGCCAGCTCCCCCAGGGGTCCCTGCTCGAACAGGGTCCCGTCGCCCGGGATCGCCTTCAGGACCTCCGGGGACAAGACGAAGAAGCCACCGTTGATCCAGTTGCCGTCGCCGTGGGGTTTCTCCAGGAACGCCGTCACCCTGTCACCCTCGATGTCGAGCGCTCCGAACCGGCCCGGTGGCTGGACCGCGGTGACGGTGGCCAACCGACCCTGCCGACGATGGAACTCGACCAGGGCGGTGATGTCCACGTCGGCCACCCCGTCGCCGTAGGTGCAGCAGAAGTCGTCGTCGTCGGCCACGTAGTCGGCGATCCGCTTCAGCCGGCCCCCGGTCTGCGTATCCAGCCCGGTGTCGACCAGCGTGATCCGCCACGGCTCGGCCGCCGTCTGGTGAACTTCCATGCGGTTCTCGCGGAGATCGAACGAGACATCAGACATATGAAGGAAATAATTCGCAAAGAACTCTTTAATGATATAGCCCTTGTACCCACAACATACGATGAAATCCGTCACACCGTGGGCGGCATAGATCTTGCAGATGTGCCAGAGCAGCGGCCGGCCACCGACCTCGACCATCGGCTTGGGCCTGGAGACCGTCTCCTCTGCCAACCGGGTCCCTCGACCTCCGGCGAGTATCACCGCCCTCACGCAACCCTCCCTCGCTCCGTCGCGCTCTCCATCCGCCTCGCCGCCTTCATCTCAGCCTCTTTCAGACCAGTGCGGCGTGCTCTTTCAGACCAATGCGGCATGCCGGGGGCGTTCCTGGATGGTCGGGGACCAGACCACGCCGGTAGCCCTCAGAGGATCACCGCCCTCCGGGCGTCAACCCTCCGGAGCAGGCACGCCGACGGCGGACACTCCGAGCGGGCCGAGCCACAGGACCTCTCCTCCGTAGCCGAGATCGGCGAGTTGACGGGCGATCTCTTCTCGGTAGGCCCATGCGGTGATGACGACGACGTCGCTGGGGTCCTCGATGAACGCCTCCGGCGACACGATCGGTAGGTGCGGCGTCGGCGTGTACCGCCCGTACTTCAGCGGGTCCGAGTCGACGACACAGGCGATGCCGACCCCATCGATCTCATTGACCAACCCGAGGCCTTTCGGTCCGGCCCCCCACAGAGCCACCGACCGTCCGGCCGCCCCCTGGTCGGCCAGGAACAAGCGGACACTCGACGCCGTCTTCCCCAACCAGTCCGCCGGTCGAGCGGAGCCACTCGGGATCGTCGCCGTTGCCACCAGGAATTCCCCGCCTACGATCCGCCGCACCTCGATCGATCGGAATCCGGCCCGCTCGAGTGCCAACGCCAGCGTCCCGGTGGAGAAGTATGAAAGATGCTCCGGGATGAAGTCGTAGACCCGCTGCCCCTCGATCGTCTGCTCGAGCGCTGGAACCTCGATGAGGAGCGCCCCACCTGGGGCTATGGCATCACGAAGCTCGTTCAGGAAGCCGGTCAGATCATCGATGTGCTCGAGGACATGACGGGTGGCGACTGCGGCGAGGGGCTCCGCCAGCTCGGGCGCCGCAACGGCCAGATCGGTCTCGATCATGGTGTGTCCCTCGAGGCGCAGGATCTCGGCTGCCCGGTGAGAGCGCTCGAAACCCACGACCCTGGCCCCGGCTTCGCGGAGAGCGGAGAGGAACATCCCGTCACCGCACCCGATCTCTGCCACGAGGTTTGTACGAAGGTGGTACTTATCTACGAACTCTTGGGCCAAATCATTCTGGTAGTTCCGGGCCAGCACTGATGCTTGATATGAAATGAAATATGCATCGTAGTAGTTTTCGGGATAACCGCCATCGTGCTGCACCAATCCGCACCGCACGCACTGCCAGAGGGACAAGGACACGGGATCGACAATGGGATCGTCTGTCGATGCCGCGATGAATTGGCCGGAGGGTGCGACTTCGGGGATCGAGAGGTAGAGCGTGAAGTCGCTGTCACCGCACAAGCGACAGGAGGCCGGCGGTCGGTCCGTGGCGGCGGGCCTCAGTGTTCCACGCCTTGCTGCAACGTTCTCGGTTTCTGGCACCACGAGTCCTGATATTCGTTCCGGCGCCGCGCCCGGACGCGTTCCCTCGGTCGCCGACAAAATACACGATCATGTGCCCCGCTTCGACCGGTCCTACCCCCGTTGGACGGCGAACCACGCGAGCGAGCGTCGGAGCCCCTCGTCCAGCCCCACCCGGGGCCGGAGGCCCAGCTCGTCCTCGGCTCGTCGGGTGTCCGGGACATACCGTGACGCCGGGGTGTCGCTCGGAGCGCCGATCACCTGGACCGGTAGGGGTGGGTCCGCCAACCGCGCCGCACGACTGGCCAGCTCTGCGATCGTGACCGCCTCCGGGGAGCCGACGTTGTAGGCCCGTCCCGGCACGCCCCGGGAGAGCAGGGCAAAGAGCCATTCGGGGACGTCTCCGGCGTACAGGTACGAACGCACTGTGCGCCCGTCCCCGCTGATCCGTACCGGCCTGGACGCCAGCACGTCGGCCAGGAAGTTGCCTGCGGCGAAGTGCCTGTCGAGGGGGAGCCGGGGGCCGACGAAGGCGAAGAGCCGGGCGACGACCACCTCGGCCTCTCCAGCCGCCGTGGTCGCTGCGCACCAATTCTCTGCCATGCGCTTGGCTTCCCCGTATGCCGACCGCGGGTCGAGCGGGTCCGGCCCACCGGCGTGGTCCTCGGGAACGGCGTCGACCACCTGACGGCCGTACACGGCGCCTGAGCTGAGGAAGAGCACGCGAGCGCCCGAGCTGGCGGCCGCATCGAGGACAGCGCGAGTGCCGTCCACGATCGTGGCCGCCATCACCCGCGGCTCCCCGTCCCCCACGCCGAACCGGCTGGCCGACGCCGCGGCCCCGTGGACGATGGCGTCCACCTGCCCCACAGGGGGCAAGTCGCGAACGTCACCGGCCACCAATTCCAGGCAAGGACCGGGAGCGAGCGGCACCGTCGTGGGGTCACGGGTGAGGACCACGAGCCGCAGGCCCAGGTCCAGGACCTCGTTCGCCCGGAGCAGGGTGCCGACCAACCAGCTCCCGAGGAAACCGGTCGCTCCGGTCACGAGCACCCGCGCCCCTCGCCACCGGGACAGGTCGGCGGAGACCCGCTCCACGGCCCGGTCCAGGTCGCGATCGGGCAATCCCCAGGGAACGCTGGCCATGATCCCTCCATGGGCTGAAGTCCGGCCGACACGCTGACGTGCCGAGCGAAGTATCCTACGGAATGGCTCCCTCGCAAGTTACGTGCGTCGGCACAGGCGGAGACCAAAGTGGACTGGGGTCAACCTTGGCGGAGAAGGTGCGTCTCGCTGACTGGCTGATGGATGCCCTCCAGCGGAGTGGTGTCCGGCACGTCTTCTTCGTTCCCGGAGGCGGCGCCATGCACCTGAACGACGCCGCCGGCCTGCACGATGGGCTCGAGATCGTGAGCATGCTGCACGAGCAGGCGGCCGCCGTCGCCGCCGAGGCCTATGCCAAGGCATCGGGGGTGCCGGCCCTGTGCCTGGTGACCGCCGGCCCAGGGGGTACGAACGCCGTCACCGGAGTGGCCGGGGCCTGGCTCGACTCGACGCCGATGATCGTCGTCTCCGGGCAGGTCAAGCGGGACGACCTCATCGGATCGACGGGGGTCCGCCAACGCGGCGTTCAGGAGGTCGACATCGTCTCCATCGTCCGGCCGATCACCAAGTACGCCGTCCAGGTGGTCGATCCGACCTCGATCCGGTACCACTTCCAGCGGGCGTTCCATGCGGCGACCACCGGCCGACCCGGCCCGGTTTGGCTCGACCTGCCCCTCGACGTGCAGGCCGCCCCAGTGGACCCCGACTCGCTCGAGGGGTACCAGCCGTCCGACACGGCGACACCTGACCTGCTGTCCCCACAGGCCGTGGGGGAAGCCGCGCAGACCATCGTGGCCATGCTGCGATCAGCCTCCCGTCCGCTCGTGTACCTGGGCGCCGGCGTCCGCCTCGCCGGTGCCGAGGCCCAGGTCCGGACGTTTGTGGAGCGCCTTCAGGCACCGGTCATCTGCACTTGGCCGGCCCGTGGGATCGTCGGTGACGACCACCATCTCTTCGTCGGGGCTCCCGGAGCCCTGGCGCCACGAGGGGCGAACTTTGCTCTCCAGAACGCCGACCTGCTGCTGTGCCTCGGCACGCGGCTCGACTTGGCGACCACTGGATACGATCCGAAGGATTTCGGGCGAAACGCAGCAAAGATCGTCGTCGACATCGATCCGGCCGAGCTCGCCAAGCTCGAGGGCGCCATCACCTATCCGATATGCGCAGACATCGGCACGGTCGTCGACGCCCTGCTCCTCCACACCGAATCGACCGAGCCCCTTGACCTGGACGACTGGAGAGCTCGCTGTTCTCACTGGCGTGACCAGTACCCGCTCGTCCGAGACGAACACCGGGCGTCCTCCGACCACATCTCGACTTACCACTTCGCCGACGTCCTCTCCAAACTGATCGGCGACGACGACGTGCTGGCGCCCTGCAGCTCCGGCCTCGGCATCGAGATCTTCCTCCTCTGTCTCCGTATGCGGACCGGCCAGCGGGCGACGTTCAACCCCGCCCTCGGCGCAATGGGCTACGGTCCTCCGTCTGCCGTCGGGGCCTGCCTCGGATCAGACCGCAGACGGACCATCTGCGTCGACGGCGACGGGGGACTGCAACTGAACGTGCAAGAGCTGGAGACCATTCGCCGCCTGCACCTTCCCGTCAAGCTCTTCGTGCTCTCGAACGACGGTTATGCCTCGATCCGTGCTTCACAGAGCCGCTGGTTCGGTCGCGTCGTCGGCGCCGATGCCGGCAGTGGCCTCACGTTGCCGCCATTGGAAGCCATTGCCGGCGCCTACGGTCTTCCCTACACCAAGCTCGACGGGCACCTCGACCTCGAACCCCAGATCAGGAGCGTGCTCGAGAGCGACGGCCCTGTCGTGTGCGACGTTGTCTCCCCTCCGAACGAGCTACGCGGCCCGTCGCAGATCAGTGAGGCAACCCCCACAGGCGGCATGAGGTCCCGTCCCATAGAGGACCTCGCGCCGCTCCTTCCCCGGGATGAATTTTCACGAAATATGCTGTCGTGATGGTCACGGGTAGCGAGTGGGAGAGGGCTCCTCTGAACTCTTCTTGAGTCGGTAACAGCTCCTTTCTCATCTGCAACAACGACTGTGAGATCCTCATGCTTATCGAACGAAACATCCGCTCCCTGGTTGTGTCGGAAGACGCCACCATGGAAGACGCGTTGGTAATGATCACCGTCAACCCGCACCGCGCCGTGTTCTGCATCGACAGCGCCGGTGTGCTCGTAGGCATCATCACGGATGGTGACTTCCGTCGGTGGGTGCTCCAACATCCAGGTTCGCCGCTTTCGGCACCGGCCAGGGAGGCGGCCAACGGTAACTTCGTCTCCCTGCCATTTGGCACGCCATACGAAGACATCGAAGCGAGGTTCTCTACCCGCATAGCTATTATACCCCTCGTCGATGAACGCGGTCGTCTCGTGGCAATGGCTCGACCAAAGACGAAAGCGTTCTGGCTCGAAGATCGTCACGTCAGCATGGATGCCCCAGCACTCGTCATCGCCGAGATCGGGATAAACCACAAGGGATCGCTCGACATAGCCAAGGAGCTGATCGACGTAGCCGCAGCCGCCAACGCAGACTGCGCCAAATTCCAGATGCGGGATATGGCATCCCTTTATCGCAACGATGGCGTCGCAGGAGACTACCGAGAAGATCTCGGTCCACAATATACCATTGACTTGCTAGACAGGTTCTCTCTTTCGATCGATGAGATGGTAGAGGCTTTCGACTATTGTCGGGCTGTCAACCTCATCCCACTCTGTACGCCATGGGATCTCAAGAGTGCCACGATCTTGGATGATTATGGAATCCCCGGCTACAAGGTGGCGTCGGCGGACCTGACGAATCACGATCTGCTCCAAGCGCTAGCGACAACGTCGCGCCCCATCATCATGTCCACCGGCATGTCGAGGGAGACAGAGATCGTCGAAAGCGTGGGCCTCCTGCAGACGGCCAATGCCCCCTACGCACTGCTGCAGTGCAACTCTACGTATCCTGCGCCCTTTCGGGACGTGCACCTACGTTATATGGACAGGCTTGCAGAGCTTGGGGATTGCCTCGTCGGATATTCCGGCCATGAACGAGGTTTCCATATCCCAATTGCCGCAGTGGCTATGGGAGCAAAGATCATAGAGAAGCACATTACCCTCAACCGCTCGTGGGAGGGCAACGATCACAAGATCAGCCTGCTCCCCGACGAGCTTTCGGTGATGGTCCAGCAGATCCGAGAGCTCGAGGAGGCTCTGGGGGTCGGCACACAGCGGTCGATCACGCAGGGCGAGCAGATGAACCGCGTCAACCTCGCGAAGAGCCTGGTTGCCAGTACGGCCATCGCCGCTGGCCAGGAGATCACGGCGGATGTGATCGAGATCCGGAGCCCTGGCCGAGGTCTCCAGCCAAACCGGCGTCGGGAGCTGATCGGGCGAACGGCGAAGCGTGAGATGGAAAGGGGCGACTTCTTCTTCGAGAGCGATCTCAGTGACGAATCGGCAAATCCTCGCTTCTACAAGTTCGGTCGGTCATGGGGACTTCCTGTGCGTTATCACGACTATCGCGCTCTGGCTGCACGATCAAATCCTGATTTTCTCGAATTTCACATGAGTTATCGCGACCTCGAGCTCGACGTCGAGGAGATGGTTCCTGAGCCATTGGACATGGGACTGGTGGTCCATAGTCCGGACCTGTTCCGAGGTGACCACATCCTTAACTTGGCGGACGACGACGAGGTCCGCTGGCACCGTTCGATCGACGAGCTCCAGCGCGTGGTCGACGTGACGCGTGCGCTTGTTCCGAAGTTCAGCGGCCCGAAGCTGCCATTGGTGATCGTGAGCATGGGCGGCTTTTCGTTGGCAGCACCCCTACCTTCCGAAGAGCTCCCGCGGCTCTACGAACGCGTGGGCGCGGCGCTCGACCGAGTCGATTCGGCTGGTGTCGAGATCATCCCACAGACCCTTCCCCCCTATCCCTGGTACCTCGGTGGGCAGCTATTCTGCAACCTGTTCGTCACTCCTGACGACACCGCCCGGTTCGCCTCGGATCACGGGTTGCGACTGTGCCTGGACATCTCGCACACCAAGCTGGCCTGCAACCGGTCGCGGGAATCGTTTTCGGCAGCCATCGAGTTGCTCGCTCCGTTGGCGGCCCATGTGCACGTCGTCGATGCAGCCGGGATCGACGGCGAAGGACTCCAGATCGGTGACGGAGAGGTGGACTTCGACGTCCTGGGGGAGCAGCTCAGGAGGTTGGCTCCCCACGCAAGCTTCATCCCCGAGATCTGGCAGGGTCACCAGAACCTGGGCGAAGGGTTTTGGATCGCCCTCGATCGCTTGGAGCGGTATCTCTAGGTGATGAGACCCGTTTCAACCGTCCTGATGCAGCTCGCGATGAGAGGGTGGACCAGGGGACCCAACATCACCGGCTGACGGGTCGTCCGCGGCCTTCAACGCCGCGTGCAGGTCGTCGTGGACGGCGTTGCTCTGCTGTGACACGAACCGGCCCTTTTCCAGGAACTCCCGCACCAGGCGGTCGCCACGGCGTCCTACGCAGCGCCAGTACTCCTCCTGGGCGGCGGCGATCGGCTCTGCGGGGCGCGGCAGATCGACGGCATCCTGGCCCCCAGCCCACTCCCCCATCGCCCTGGCCTGACCCCGCCGGAAATACTCGGTCCCGGGCCAGTCCATGGCCGCACCGACCTCGAACGCCCCAACCGGGACACCGAACAACCGTGCGTCTATCCCGACGATGCCGCCCGGTTCAGGCCACAGTGACGGAAAGATGAACGCCCTTGCCCATTGCAGCACGCCGGCCAGGTAGTTCTGTGATACCGGACCTCGTAGGCTGGCTCCCAACTGCGCTCGAAGCGCATCCTTCAGGTAACCGTCTCCGTAGACGGCCAGCGTCGCAGGACCGACACCCGACCGGATCTCCGGGAGAAGCGCAGCCCCCTTCTCCTTGTTCAGCCTGCCGATGAATGCCACTACCGACCGTTCACTGATCGGGATGGACGACGCGGCCGACCGCAGGGCGTCCGACGACAACCGCATTCCCAGGTTCGGGAGAACCGCCAAGCGGCTCGGCTCCAGACCTTGAGCGTTCAACAGCTCGTGCTGGGGCCCGCTGATGCACAGGACACCGATCTCTTTCTCGGCGACCACCTCGACCAGGCGTTTCCTTGCGGAGACCAGTTTCGGGTCGATGGCCTGCGGCATTCCCGAGCAGCCGAGTGCCGGGCGGAGCACCAGGCACTTCCAGCCGGCTTTCACCGAGCATTCCCGTCCCAACCGGCCCCAGTACCGAGCCGCGTCAGGGCAAACGGGCCAGTGCATCTGACAGTGCAACAGGGTGGGGCCCACCCGGGTCGCTGCGAGCAAGCGTTCTGCGCGCCCTTCGGGGACGACGACCAGATCTGGCTGGCCCTTGGCCAATTCTCTCGACCACCGAACGACGTCCTGCGGCGATGCCCCTTTCGCGAGCGGCTCGATCTCACGCGTCGCCACGTTCGGAAGCTCGCTTCCCGGTGCGATCAGTACTTCACATCGATGTCCGGCTTCGGTGAGGGCGACGGCTGCTCGCGCCGTGGCCAGGGTCTGGCCTCCGTTGTCGACCGGTCTACCAAGGACGAACGAGATCCGCACGGCGCTCCTTTGTGACACCCCGGGCCAACGTAACGGCCGGAGCACTCATCCCGTACCGATGAGCGCCGTCGACGACACTCGACTGAACGGCTCGCCGTTCACCACCGTCTCGCGCGGACCGGCGTCGGTGAGGTGCCCGTCGCTGAGAACGAGGAGGTAGTCACAGTTCTCCACCGTCGCCAGCCGGTGGGAGATCACGATCATCGTCACGTGTCCCCGAAGCTCGGAGAGCGTTTGGCGAATGAGCAGCTCTGAACGGACGTCCAAGGCACTGGTCGGTTCATCGAGGACGATGACCCGGGGGCGGCCCAGCAGGGCACGGGCAATCGCCAAGCGTTGCCGTTGTCCCCCCGAGAGGGCGCCGCCGCCGCCTTCGCCGACTGGCGTGTCGTACCCCATCGACATCCGCTCGATGTCCGGGGCCAGATGGGCCGATCGTGCCGCTTCCTCGATCTCCTCCTGCGGCGCATCCCGGAAGAACGAGATGTTGTAGGCAATGGAACCCTGCAAGAGCAAAGGGTCCTGAGGGACGAACGCTATAGGGCTCTTCCCATCCGTCCTGGCCAACGACGAGGGGTGCACGTTCCCTATCAGGGCGCTCCCCGACGTCGGCTGGCGCACGCCGAGCAGGATCTGGCTCAACGTGGTCTTGCCGCTTCCGGACCGCCCGACCACCCCGACAAGAGCACCTTCTGGCACCGAGAACGACACGTCCTCCAGGGCCAACGCCTCTCCACCGTAGGTGAACGACACGTGATCGAACGTCACGTCGAACCTGTCCGGCACCGTGACCTCCGGAGGGTTCCTCTGCTCCCGCGCTTCGTAACGCACGACGTCAGAGGCTGCATCCTCGACGAAACCCTGCGAGGAACGGATGGCCTGCCCCGTCCCCAGGATGCCCGACGTGGAAGAGAGCGATCGGAGGATCAGAAGGAGGACGGCGCCAACGGATCCAAGGTTGTCGATCTTGTGGCTGCCCACCACTGCGATGGCCCCCACGACGAAGGCCAAGGCGATCGTTTGGTAGACTACGGTGTACAGCCCAGCCAACCGTTGGCTGCGTCGATAGACCGCCGCCGTCTGGTTGACCAGGCTGGTGAGCTGCGCCAGGGCCCGGCTCTGGACCCCGAACACTCGGAATTCTCTCGTCATCCGTGAGTACTCGGTAGCCAGCGTGCCCGTCGCCTGGCTCACGGACGAAAGCTTTCTGGACGCCGCCTTGGTCAATTTATTGAATGGGCGCATCACAACTGAAAGGATTGCGCCGACCACGAGCACTGCGGTTGCGGCAAGGGGGTTGACGATGACGGCGACGCCGAGAAGTGAGACCAGCGTCAAGAACGCCACCAGGCCGCGCACGATCGAGGCGATCAGGCCAGCTACTTGGCCGGCGTTCATGCTGAGGAGCTGTTGAATATGGCCAAGACGCTCCCCGCTCTGGACCGACCAGTCAGCGCGGAAGAACGACCGAACGATCGTCTGCTGTGAGGCTTTCAGTGCCAGCGTCGTCGAAGAGGTGTTGAGGAACGTCCCGGCGACGCTCGACAGGCCATAGACCACCAGAAGGGCCACCGAGCACGCTATCGCCGACCAGAAGGAAAGCGAATGCCCGGCGACGTGCACCTGTCGCTTCCCCTGTGCCGCCCCCAGGGCGCACTCGGTGATGATGACGAGCATTCCCGCTTGGGCAAGGCCGGCCACCAGGGCCATCACGCCGACCCCGGCCAGCCGGGGAACCAGGCCCTTCAGCCCCAACACCCGCAGGCAGCGGGCGATCTCTCTCAGGTCGCCACGCTTGTCCTTCCCCTTCCGATCCCGCCGTGGGGAGCGAGAGCTCCGCCGGTGGGCTGGGCGGCGGCGATCGCCCGGTCCCCTGGTGCCGGGCTCTATCAGCGCCGTCACGTCGTCACGCATGGCACAACGCCTTGCGACGCAAGGTGGGCGGCACGTCGATCGCAGCTTCCGAGGCCGCCCATCGCGATGACGATAGCTGACCCGCGGGAAGCCCCATTCCGATCCGGACGAGCCCACCGGCCCTTCCTGGCCACCGCGGCGCCCGGCACACTAGCGACCCCGGTGCCGGTGGCGCCGGGGCGGCGGCTGCCCCCGGTCGTGGCGCAGGACGTCTTCGTAGACGTCGAGCACCCTCCTGGCGACGGCCTCCGGCCGGTACCCGTTCGCCGTCCGGCGCCCGGCGTCCCCCAACCGCCGACGCAGGGCTCCGTCTGTGGCCAGACGACGGAGCTGCCGAGCCAGCGCCGCCACGTCCCCCGGCGGAGAGAGCAGACCGTCGACCCCATCCGTGATCACCTCTGCCGGTCCTCCGGCGGCGGCGGCCACCACCGGCAGTCCCGCCGCCATCCCCTCCACGACCACCTGCCCGAACGGCTCCGGGATCACCGAGGCGTGCACGAGGACGTCGAAGCGGGCAAGCTCGCTGCCGACGTCGGCACGGAACCCCCGGAACTCCACCCGATGCCCGACCCCGAGCTCGTTGACCAGCGCCCGAAGCGACGCCTCGAACTCCCCTTCGCCGAACATGGCGCTCCCGACGACCACCGCCGTTTCAGCACCACACGGGAACGTCCGGGCGAACGCCCGGAGGAACACGTCCTGGCCCTTCCACGGCGCCAGGCGGCCGACCATGCCGACCGTCAGGGGGGCGTCGGCGTCCACCCCGCGTGCCACGCCGCCGCGCACGTGGACATCGACCGGACTGGGCACCACACTGCCCCGGCCCGGCGGCAGGTGGAGCGACGACAACGTGCTGGTCGAGTTGGCGATCACCGCCGAGGGGAGGACCCTGGCCGCGTGACGCACCAGTCGAACCGCCGGCCGTGGAAGGTAATCGTCTTCGATCCTGTCCCGGACGTGCCACAAGGCCGGGACCCCACAGACCCGGGCGGCGACCCCGCCGTAGAGCGCCGCCTTCAGGGTGTTCGTGTGCACCAGATCCGGGCGCACCGTACGAAGCCGCCGCGTCAGCCGTTCGACGTACCCGCCTGCCGAGATGACGGCACCGATCGGCAACTCCCGCCCGGCGACCTTCGTCCTCGGCAGGTGCCGGGACCGCTCGTCCATCGGAAGCACTTCGACGGATATGCCCGCCTGCTCGAGGAGGCCCACGAGCGGTCCGTCCTCCGCCAGGATCACATGCGTCACGACCGCGTCCCCGTCCATGGCACCCAGGAGCCGTGCCATCGCGAGCTCCCCTCCCGAGAGCTGCGCCGTGTGCCCCAGGACGACCACCCGCAGCGGCGGCGACTGCGGAGCGCCGCCCGCCACGCCGCGGTAGAGATCGGCATGGCGCTCGGCCACCGCGGCCCAGGAGTACCGTTCGGCGTGGGCGCGGCACGCGTCGGCGTCCGGAAGAGGCTCGACGCCCATCCGTACCCGCGTCAAGCGCTCCGCGAGCTGGTTGACGTCGCCCGGCTCGACGAGCATCGAGTCCGACATGCCTCGGAGCGCCTCCGGCAGGCCGCCGACCCGGGAGGCGACCACCGGGGTCCCGGACGCGAGCGACTCGAGCGCCACCAGGCCGAAGCCCTCGAGCGCCACCGACGGCACGACCGACACGTCCGCCGCCCGGTACCAGTCGACCAGGTCGGCGTCGTTGACCCGCCCCGCAAACCGCACCGATGCGTTGACCCCGAGCTCGGCGGCCCTCTTCTCCAGTGCGGGTCGAGCTGGTCCGTCGCCGACCAGGACCAGCTCGAACGGGCCTGGTGCGTCCTGCGCCAACCGTGCCCACGCCTCCAGCAGCACGTCCAGGCCCATCCGCGGCACCAGGCGGCGGACGCTCACCGCAACCCACGAATCCGGGTGAACGCCCAGGCGTTCTCGAACTGCCAGCCGCTCGCCGGGGTGGAACCGTTGCAGGTCCACCCCGGGCGACAGCACCGAGACATCCCACGGCGAGACTCCATACCGCTCGACGAGGACACGCCGGAACGCATGGGAGAGGACGACCAGCGCATCGGCCCTGCGGTACACGACGCGCTCGATGCGCCACTTCGCCCAGCATGCCAGGGGCGACGAGCCGGCCAGCCTGCTCTCGTCCGCCCAGGGTCCGTGGAAGTGGACCACCCGAGCCGTCCGGCGGAGCCCGGACAACCAGCCGGGGAGGCAGTCGCCAAGTGCGAAGTGGGAGTCGACCAGGTCGACGCCGCCGATCCCCCTGATGGTCCGCCACTGTTCGAGGAGCCGAACCGGGAGCGGGCGGTCGGCTGGGCACGAGAGGGTCCACCATCCGAGCGCCACACCTCTCGACCCTGTGCCCGCGGTCACGGCCCGGATGTCGAGGCCCAAGTCGTCAAGGGCCGAGCAGAGGTCGGCGAAGTACCGGTTCAGCCCGCCGGGCCTGGTGTCCGGGGTCTCCAGTCCGAGCTGGAGTATCCGAAGGCCCGCCCGCTCGTCGTCCTGGGACGATGCCAGCGGTCCCCGTGGACGGCGAGGGCTCAATTGGTGCACACCGGCAACAGGGCTGCATGCATCGTCGCGGCCACGGCTGGGACGCTGAACTGGACGCGAACCCGGTCCTTTCCCCTTTCCCCGAGCTCGCGTCGCAAGCCCTCGTCGTCACGCAACCGGCTGAGCAGGCCAGCCAGCCGTCGACTGTCGCCCTCGGGGAAGACGAACCCACCACCGGTCACGTCGATCACCCAGGGGATCTCCCCGGAGTCCGACCCGAGCACTGGGACGCCCGTCGAAAGCGCTTCGACAAGCACCCTTCCGAACTGCTCCGACCAATTGGGCGTGGAGCGGGACGGCAGCACGAGCACGTCCATCCGGGCGTAGGCGGACCCCATGTCGTCGTGGGAGAGCCCCCGGAGCAAGGTGAGCCGCCCACCGAATCGTTGCGCCTCCAACCACTCGCGCTGGGGGCCATCCCCGGCCACGACCAGCTCGACGCCACCGTCCAGCAGCTTGACCGCCTCCACGAGGACGTCGAGCCCCTTCTCCGGCACGAGCCGCCCGGCGAAACCGATCCGGAACGCCTCGCCGCGCCGGACGTCCACTTCGGGCCAGCCGGGGACGTGGTGGGGGACCACCCGCACGTCACCAGCGGCGCCCCAACGCCGGGCCAGCTCGGCGGCACGAGGGGACCGGGCGACGACCAACGCGGCGTTGGCGAGCACCCAGGACCGGGACTGCCTCACAAGGGCCGGCAACGGCCGATCGAGGTTCTCCGCGGCCTGGACGGCGAAAGGTATCCGCTCACGGCGGGCCGCCACCCCCCACTGCAATGCCGCGGCCGAGAACGACTCCTCCTCGATCACGAGCACCTCCGGCCGCCACCGACGAAGCTCGTTCCGGGTGCTCCGGGTGTAGAAATGGCGCTGCGGCCGTCCCCGCAGTGCCACCGGCAACGGCCGGTACGTCCCGGCAAGATCGGCATGTGGCCGGCAATCGAAGGGCTCACGGCGGTACTCGTGTGACCAGGCCGCAGGTGCGACCAAGGTCACGGACCAACCCAGGCGCTCGAGCCCCACATACGGGAGCTGGTTGACCGGCAGCACGGCGGGATGGCTCACCACCATCAGGCGCCGGGACGTGGTCATTCCGGGTAAAGGGTAGCCAGCGGTCGCCCGCTCCGCTCCGGCCGCCAGATCCGTCCGGGTGGTGGCAACGGCTGGGCCCCAGGGTGGGCGGCATCCCGCTCCATGGGCCGTCCCTCCAACCCCCCACGGGCGTCGACCCACCCGAGCCCGAGCCACGCCAACCAGGCCATCGAATAGAGATCGCCATTGGTCCACTGGCCGAACAGCACCACGAGGAGGCCGAGCACCGCGAGGCTGCCAGCATCACGCACGGCAGCAGCCAGGCGGTACGACGCGGCGTAGCCCTTGAACATGACCACCACGAAGAGGACCAGCCCCGCCAGCCCCATCGCTATCGCGGCGTTGCCGAGGTCGTTCTCCGTCCCGCGGCTCTTGGCGTTTCCGAGCTTGCCGCTGGCCAGCGTCACCGAGCCGGTGCCGTAGCCGAGAGGGTGGGTGAACGCCGATTCCATCCCCTGCACCACTCGATCGACGTGGCCCGAAAGGGTCGACCCTCCCGACGTCGGATGGGCCAGTCCGGCGAGGTCATGGGTGATCGCCACAGAAGTGCTGCTCGCGTGCTTGCCCGGCCTCGTGGGCGATGTGCCGAGGACCGCTGCCGCGACCAGGTTCAGCGCCACGAGGGCGAGAACGCCGACAACCAGCATCGCCCACGGCCGACGACCGGTCCGCGCCGCGAGCATCATGGCGAGCGCGAGAACGGACAGCACCAGGGTGCCACGCTCCGATTCGAGCACCAGCGTCAGCACGAGCAGCGCAACGGCCGACAAGTGCAGAACCATCGGGGTCTTCCGGGGCCGCCTGGCCAATGCCACCCAAGCGACCAGTCCGAAGCTGAGGAAGGTCCCGTACTCCTGGGCGGAGGAGAAGGGGCCGAACGCCCGTATCACGCCGTTTGTGAGCTGAAGTGCCGTGTACCCGCTCGAGTGGATCCAACGTTCGTCCCACGACGGAAAGCCGGCGAACTGCTGGAAGAGCCCATAGGCGGCGGCGGCCACCGACAAGACGGCGACGATCCACAGGAGCCGCCGTAGCAGGCCGTCGTCGACCAGGGTCCGGCCCACCCAGAAGGCCAGCATGGGCACCAGGATGAACAGCAGGCCCCCCAAGCCGACGAGGAGGCCGCCGGCCGGATTGAGCGCCTCGAGCACCGCGAGCATGGAGAGCAACGCCACGGCATTGGCCAATAGGGTCCGGCCCCGCAGGGCGCCACGTCCGGTGGCGATGACGAACAGGAGGACGAGGATCGCCGGGCCCACCAGCAACACGGGATCACCGACGCCGGCGGTGGACCCGCCGGGAAGGAGGCGTCGCAGCAGGCCCAGCAGGATCATCCAGACGGCCAGGGTCAGCACCGTTGCATGGGGCGAGCTCCACACCACGGCGAGGACGAGCGGCAGCGTTGCCATCACGATCGCCACCTGCAACCCGCCCTGCCGGGTCACCAGCACGCCGGCCACCGCGGCCAGCGCGACGCCGATGGCACCGAGCATGGGCAGCGACGACGGGACGGTCTGGCGGGTCGAGCGCGCGATGCCGACGGCCATCGGGGGAATCTTCCCACAGCCGCGGTCGGACGAGCGAGACCCGAGGTAGGAGGAGGTACGAGACGGCGCAAGGGAGCAAGGGAGACGGCGCAAGGGAGACGGCAGGGGGCAGGGACCCGTCGGGCCACGAACCCCATGTACAGTGAACGACGTGTCGCAGCGGGCGCCGGCTGACGTCCGGGACGAGCTCAATCTCCTGGACTACTGGACCATCATCTGGCGCCGGAAGTTCACGGTCCTCCTGACGGTCGTCGTCGCCGTTGTCGCGGCGGCCGGAATAGATGCCACCCGGACCCGTGAGTACACCAGCTCGGCCCAGTTGCTGTTCATCGCTCAGGGCACCGCGGGGTTCAGCTCGGCCACGATGGCCACGGACATCCAACTGTTCCAGAGCACCAAGGTGAAGGCTCGTGCCGCCGAGCTGCTCGGCCAGGCCCCCCCCGGCGTCTCGGTTGCCCAGATCGGGACAACCCAAGTTGCAGCGGTGACGGTTACGTCAGCGAACAGCCGGTTGGCGGCCGACGCAGCCAACGCCTATGCCAAGGCCTATATCACAGTGACCACCAAGGACTACGTCGACCAGCAGACCTCGACCGCGAAGGCGTACCAGGCCCAGCTCACGACAGTCCAGAATCAGATCAACGCCCTGACAGCCCAGCTTGCGGCAGCCAAGCCGGGGACCGCCCAGTTCAGCAACCTCACTGCGCAACTGGCCGGGCTCTTCACCCAACGCACGTCGCTGGAGAGCCAGATCGCCGCCCTCCAGCTCGCCGTGTCGCAGAGCTCGGCCAGCGGGGAGATCACCCAGCCGGCGAAGCCGGCTGCCAAGCCGTCCTCGCCACAGCCCATCCAGGACGCCGTCATCGCCGGCGTGATCGGTCTCGTCCTCGGCGTCGGCCTGGCCCTCCTCCGTGACCGGCTCGACGACCGCATCCGATCCAAGGACGATCTCGAGAAGTCGGTCGGCGGCCTCCCGGCCATCGGCCTCATTCCCACCACCGGCGAGTGGCGGGACGGGAAGACGCCCTACCTCATCGCGGCCACGCGCCCCAAGTCCCCCGCGGCCGAAGCCTTCCGCGGGCTGCGGACCTCGGTCCGTTTCGCGGGGCTGGACAACCCGATCAAGGTGCTGCAGATCACCAGCCCCTCCAGCGCCGACGGCAAGACCACCACCGCGGCCAACCTGGCCTGGACCATGGCGGAAGCCGGGCAGACCGTGGTACTGGTCGACTGCGACCTCCGTCGCCCCCGGGTCCACGACTTCTTCAACCTGGCCAACGACAAGGGCATGACGAGCGTCCTCCTCGGCGAGTCCACGCTGGCCGAGGCCCTCCAGGCCGTCCCCAACCAGCCCCGGCTGCGGGTCCTGGCCTCGGGCTCCGTTCCGCCGAACCCGTCAGAGCTGCTGTCCAGCAAGGCCACGGCCGACGTGTTCACCGCCCTGTCCAACCACGCCGACATCGTCATCCTGGACAGCGCCCCGGTGCTGCCGGTGACCGACGCCGCCATCCTGGCCACCCAGGCCGACGCGGTGATCCTGGTGGCCTCGGCGAGCATCTCCACCCGCCGCGGGGTGGCCCGGGCGCTGGAGACCCTGCAACGGGTGAGCGCACCGCTCATCGGGGTGGTGCTCAACCGCACCCCGGACTCCGACGCCTACGTCTACTACGGCTATGGCTACGGCTACGAGTACGGCGGCTACGGCACCTACGGCGGCGAGAGCAGCAACGGGTCGTCGAACGGGAACGGGTCGTCGAACGGCGACGGTGAACCGGGCGGGCGGCGGCGGGCCCGATCGAGCGGGCGGCGCAGCAGCTCGAGCGGTCGGCACGCCGCCCAGGGGAAGGGCCCGGCGGCTTGAGCCCCCTGCCCCGGTAGCCGGTGGCCGCGCTCCGCCACCGGGGCCAGCGCCGATACCACCAGTTCCGGCACGGGCTCGGTCACTTCCTGGACCACCAGCGCGGGGTGGACCACAAGCACCGGCGGCGGTCCTCTTCGTCGGTGCCCGCCGACGGGTCCCCCCGGCAGAAGGCCCGGCCGCGGGACGGGGCCACCCGTGCGGCCCGCCGGCGACGGTGGGCGTGGCTGTGGATCGGCCTCGGGATCGTCGTGGTGATCCTCGTCGCCGTCGGCCTGCTGGCCTGGAACGCCTACCGGTCCCTGGAGCGGGCGAAGAGCTCCCTCGAGGAGGCCCGGTCCGCGGTGTCGGGCATCACCGACAACCCCAACACGCTGCTGTCCGCGGACGGCCGCGCCGGCGCGGTGAAGACCCTCCGGCAGGTGGCCGCAGACGCCGCGGCGGCCAGGGCCAACCTGACCGGGTCGGCCGGCCTGTCCACCCTGGGCCGCCTCCCGTTCGCCGACACCCAGCGCGACGGCGCCCTCACCCTGGTGGACGACCTGGAGACCACCGCCCGGACCGGGACGGCGCTGATCACGCGGGTGAACGACCTGGTGTCGGCCAGCAGCGGCACCACGGTCGCCCTGCCGCAGCTCAAGGCCCTGCAGCAGGAGGTCGCCCGGGCCGCCCACACCCTGGCGCCGCTGGCCAAGCCTGTCGGCGGCCTGATCTCGCCGCTGGCGTCCGCCCAGGCGACGTTCGACCGGGAGGACGCCAAGGTGGTGCGGCTGCTCCACCAGGGCACAGCGGTCCTGTCCTACGCCCTCCCCTTCCTCGGCGCCGACGGGCCCCGGACCTACCTGCTGGCCGGCGAGAACAACGCGGAGATGCGCGACCAGGGCGCCGTGCTGTCGGTGGCCGAGCTGACCGCCACAGACGGCACCTTCAGCATGGCCACAGCGGAGAGCATCGGCACACTGCCCCTGAAGACCCCGGCACCGGTGGCCGTCCCGGCCGGCACCCAACAGATCTTCGGGCCCCTGCAGCCGACCAGGGTGTGGCAGTCCACCAACGCCACCGCCACATTCCCGTGGTCCGGCCTCGACATGCAGGCCATGTACGGCCAGGCCGCGGTCCGGCACGTCGACGGGGTCATCGGCGTCGACGTGCCGGCGCTGGCCAGCCTGCTGAAGCTGACCGGGCCGGTGACCGTGCCCGGGATCGGCAAGCCGATCAGCGCCACAAACGTCACCCCGGTGCTGCTGAACCAGTTGTACCAGGGCTACCCGGCCGGGCCGCAGACAGTGCGGCACGACGACATCTCGGCGGTGGCCCGGGCGGCGGTCGACAAGATGAAGACCGAGCACGTCGACCTGGCCGCCCTGGCCAAGGCCCTGGCCACCGACGTCGCCGGCCGGCACCTGCTGGTGTGGGACGAGACACCGTCCTACGAACGCACCCTGGTGCACGCCGGGGCGTCCGGCGCGGTCGACACCACCGACCCGACCCGGACGTTCCACGTCGCGGTCGAGAGCGCCACCGCGGCCAAGTTGGACTACTTCGTCCACGTCAACCTCCGGATGGACGTCACCCTGCAGGACCAGGGCACAGCGGTCGTCTACACCTACGTCACCATCATCAACGACGCCCCCGCCGGCCAGAAGTCGTCCTACCAGCTCGGCCCGGACGGGGTGAACACCTCGGTGCCCGGCCAGTACGCCGCCCGGGTCCTGCTGTGGTCCCCCCGCGGCTCCCAGGCCGCCGGGGGCGTCGACGAGTCCGGGCTGGTGGTCAACGAGACAGCGGCCTCGGTGCTGCCCCAGCAACGCCAGACCGTGCTCTTCAAGACCACCATCCCCCATGCGGTGCGGAACGGTCGGCTCGACCTGCACCTCGTCCCTCAGCCCACGCTCAGCCCGGCGTCGCTGACGGTCAACATCGCCGCAGGACCGGACTGGACGCTCGGGGGCCCCCGCCGGGTCACCCGGGCCGTTAACAAGGCCTTCACACTGTCCTGGACCGCCACCCGACACTGAACTCCCTGGTCAGCCGGGTGCGCAATGGGGGTAGCGCTGCAACGTGGCCGCAACCCGCTCCCCGAAAATGGAAAGGTCCTTTCAAGCGAAGGGCCCGATCGGGTACAGTGACCTCGACGCACGGTCCAGGTAGCGGCGGCGGAAGCGGTGGAGAGCGTCCCTGACCTACCCGATCCCACGGGAGCACCATGGTGGACATCCGAAAGATCCTCGGCGGAAGCATCGCAGTTGCGGCGCTGACCGTCGGTTCGCTCGCTGCCGTCGGCCTCGGCTCGGCCGGGGCGGCCACAACAGGGTACCCAGGCACCACGACGACCACCACGGCGCCGACCACCACGACGACCGCCGGCAAGGGCGCGCCCGGGAGCCCCACAAACCCGATCCCGGTCGGCACAGGCGTCACGATCACCATCGCCGTCGGCAGCGGGACCGTCTACGTCGTCCTCACCGGGTTCCCCCCCAACGTCACCATCTCGTTCACCATCAACGGGACGCCGTACTCGGTGACCACCTCTTCGACGCCGACAGGGTCCGTCGAGTTCTCGATCACCGTGACCGACCCGCACATCAGCCTCAACGGCGGCACCCCGGTCGTGGCCAACACCGGTGACAACCCGGTCACCGTCAGCGGCGGCGGGGTCAGCAAGACGTTCATCGTGAACATCCCGGCGACCGCGGCCACCACCTCGACCGGCTCGGGCACCGGCACGTCCACCACGTCGACCTCGCTGGCCTTCACCGGGGCGGACATCGCCGCCACCGTCGTCGGCGGCCTGCTGCTGGTGGCCATCGGTACCCTGCTGGTGGTGTTCACCCGGCGTCGGGGCGCCCGGCAGCACTCGTAGCGGGTTCCACTACCTCGTCGCCGGTTCCCCGCTACGCGATCGGCGACTGGGTCGACCGAGCCCGTGCTGGTGAAGAGATCGTGGTGACCGAACGGGGGGTGCCGGTCCTACGGATCGGAGAAGATGGCGTGCCCGCCGACGCGCCGCCAGCGGATGGCCGGCTGTCCGTCAACCTGGGTCCACTCGAACGTCGCCCGGCCATCAGGTCCGGCGAAGCTCCAGGTCATCTCCCACACCCCGCGGGCACCTTGCACCGGCTTGACTCGTAGCCCAGCCGGCCAGGAAAAGCCGGGTTCGGCGACATGGCGCTCGGCGGCGGGGATGAAGTCGTCCCTGATCACCTGCCAAACGCGATGGAATTCGTCGTCGGACAGCCGGCGGCGATCACCGGCGAACTGCTGGGTCTGCTGGAACTTCAACTAGACGCCGCGCTCGCCGGCCTCACGTTCGAGATCGCCCAGGAAGTCGTCGGCACTCTCGAACGTCTCGACGCGGCCGGCGGCGACGTCGTCCTCCGCCTCCCGTTCCATCGCCTGCCACCGTTCAGTCCAGAACCACGCCTGGTCGGCACGGTGCGGAAGCTGCGGATGCAACTCGATCACCCCATCTTCCCGTTCGACGACTTCGACCTGCGCACCGGGCTCGTCGAGATGGTGCCGGCTGCGGACGTCGGCCGGGAGCGTGATCGAACCGCGGCTGGCCGAGAGGGTCACGAAATGCGAGCGTCGCTGCGCCATGAACCGCGATCATAGCGTCAATCTGTCAAAACGACTGTAGGACAGGCAGCCTCCTTGGCCCTCAGGTGGCAGCCCAGCCGGCAGTGGCCAGCCGGCTGACCAGGCCGTCGACCTCGGCCACCATGGCCCGGTAACCGGTGGCCGGGCCGCCCATCGGGTCGAGGACGTCGTCGTCGGGTGACGCGCCCAGCAGGTCGGAGGCCCGCCGCCCCCGGTGCAGCTCGGCCAGCCACTCCCCCAGCTCGTCGGCCGGCCGGCGGGACCCGACCAGGCCGGCCCGGCGGACCACTTCGCGAAGGCTGAACGTCTTCGGGAAGGCGGCCGGGTCGAGCATGACGGCCTCACGGACGTGCTCCCGGGCCATCCCCACCACCAGGTCGGCCTGGGCGACGTCGGCCTCGGCCAGCCGGCGGCTGCGGTGGCCGGACAGGTCCAGGCCGGCCTCACGGGCTGCGGCGACCACCTCGGGGGGCGGGGCGACGCCGCCACGGAGCAGGCCGGCCGAGGTGGCCTCGCCGTCGACCGCCATCGACGACAGCCGCCGGGCCATCAGGGCGGCGGCCACCGGCGACCGGCACTGGTTGCCGGTGCAGACGAACAGGACCCGGATGGCCGGCACGGCTCCGTGTGTACCACAGCGTCCCAACCGCTACGGCCGATGCGGCTCCCGGGAAGGGGAAAACATGATGTCCCCTTCATCATGCTTCGGACCCAGATCTGATCGCACGGTCCGGCAAACCCGCCCCCTACCGGTAGCATTTCTTCCATGGCCCGAGGGCCCGAGGGGAGGTGCGGGACGGCCTCCGGGCCGATGCCCGGAGAGCAGGGCATGCTCTCCGGCCCTCCTGCGCTACGATTCCACAATTCGTTGTCCACGGTTGGGGTGACCAGCTCGCTCAACCGCTCCATTACCATCAACTTCAGAGCTCTACATTCGTTTGCCGGAGAAGCGATGACCCCCGCCCAAGCACCTCTGAGCACGGCCAGACCGCCCGTCGGGCCGTGCGAGCGCCCGTGGCCGGAGGCGAGCGCCCTGATAGCACCTCGGGCCGTATCGAGTGCCTTGCCCGAAGGCGTGGAACATGAATATCGCACCGTCGAGAGCGAGCTGGCCCGAGGAGCGATCACTGCCGGCCATATGGACAGCTACAGCCCGGTGCTGTGCCTCACCGTTCTCGACGGCACCGGCCCGACTGCCAACGTCCTGGTCGGGATACGGGACCCCCGATCCAACCTGACGCACCCGAGCGTCCTCAGCACGCCGACCATGCGGGCACCGTGGGCGGACCTTCTCGCAATCGCTGCGTCGGCCACGGGCAGGCGTTCGACTGAACAAGGCGTCCTCCTGAGCGGCCCACCGATCTGGTCGGGAACCCAGAGGGGGTCCTCTCGGCCCGATCGGCTACCGCGGGCAATGATCACACTCGTCACCGAGGTGCTGGAGTCCAAGCTCGGGCAAGCGGAGGGGCTGCTGGACGGTTCACTCTTGTTCAGCGCCGAGCCGGCCCTGGCGATGGCCGGTGCTGCGTACTACGGGAACCTTTCCCTGATCGAGCGGATCGTCATGGTCAACGTCTTGGTCGTCATCGAGGCGGGAGCGACACTGTTCCCGTCCCGGACCTCTTCGTACGACCCGCTGCTCTGGACCCCGGTCCCCAAGTTCATCAAGGCCGTCGAATCCCGAGATCCGTTCGAGATCCTCGAAGAGGGGGACCCGTTCGAGATCTGTGTACATGGCCTCTGCGTGGCTGCGACCCATAGGATCTTGGCATCGACAAGGACCCGCTTCGGTTGGTGAGCTGAGGCTCCAGTCGACCATCGAGACGAACATGGGGGGATGTGCCGATGGACTTGCAGTCGCCGGATGCTGAGTTCAGCGAGATCGACGCCTGGATCTTCATAGCAGCGCACTCCCTGTTCTCTTCTTTCTGGTATGACCCTGGCCACGAGCCGCCAGCCGACCTCCCGCCGGAAGGAGAGCCCAATCCGACGGCAGGTAAGGAACGGGACGCCACCGCGACGGACCCGCAAGGGGCAACGGCTGAAGGCGCCGAGGTCGACAAGCCGCAGTGGGTCGCCTTCACGCGCAGCTCGTTCGAAAAGAAGGTCAGCGCCACCTCGTCGTACCGGTCGATCAACGCCCTGCTGGAGTTCTGTCGCTTCGCCGAGGAGGAGGACCTCTACGAGAATAGGCCCAGCTTCCGGGACCAGCGACTGGCGAGGCTGATCCGAGGCAACGAGCTCAACCCCGAGGTCCTCGTCGAGCGGCTCTCCCAGGCATCTGAGTTCCTGATGGACGACCGGTCACGCGATTCCAGCGCCAACGAGCGCAACATGTTCTCCGACTCGCACGCCCTGCTGGCCCTGGCCGAGTTCGCCGCCCTCTTGGAGTTCGTTCCCCACCTCGATGCCGCCAACCCACTCAGCCGTCTGACGCTCGCCCCGGGCATCGACAGGCCGAGTGGGTCGAGGGACGCCCTCAAATCCCGAGCGATGGACATCCTCCAAGATGTCACGGACGCGCTCGCCCTCGGTCGTGACGGGCAGAACGAGGTGGGTGGCCGACTGATCGGGACCAAGCGAGATGGGGCCGGCTCCATGCTCCTCACCCGGAACATGGAGCAGTACCCCGTCCACGATTTCATCACCCTCTCTGCCGTGCGCGGGGCCGACTCGGTGAAGGCCTGCTTCGGACAGGACGACGCGATCACGGCGTTCGAGCGAGAGCTGTCGGCAACCGACATGGCGGGCGCCGTCCGGAACCGTATCTTGGCACAAGAGGCCTACTTCTTCTCGGGTGCGGACTCACGCTTCGACGTCGGCGATCTGCTTTGCAGCGCGGCGCTGATCAACAGGTTCGCCATCCCAAACGGCGACGAACTACGGCGAGCTTCGCTCAAGATCGCCCGCAAGCACCAAGGCAAGGACGGTGGATGGAGCACGTCCCGGGTGCTCGCGTTGGGGGCCAAGCGGGTGCTGCACATCGCGAGCTACGAGTTCGGTCTGGCACTTACCTACAGCGCCCGCCACCGCCTGGACCTCGGCGACGCAACCGGCGCCGACGAGATCATCCCGCTGTTGGACCGCGTCTTCGAGCTGATCAAGCGACGCCACGTCATCGTCCCAGCCCGAGAAGGCTCGGCAGAGGAGATCCACGGCTGGTCGAACGACCACACCCAGGTGGACGGACTGATCGAGTCCTGGGCCACTGCGGTGGTCTTGATGTTCCTCCTCCGCTACCGCCGGCTGCTCGGGATACGACGCCAGGTCCGTGCCATGGACCGGTACTCGGTCCGAAGCCAGCCGCTGAAACGCAGGTCCGATTGGGTCGACCTCCGTCCGTACCTTCGCGGGGTGGACGGCAAGCCGCAAGAGGTACGGGTTCTCACAAAGCTGAACGACCCGACGGACGAGCAGTCGCTCGCCGCCACCATCGTGGATCTCTTCGTCCGACCGGTCCGTTCCAGCGTCGCCGAACGCCCGGGACCGATGGCCGCCCTGCTCGTGGACGGGCCACCGGGAACCGGCAAGACCACCCTGGTCAGCAAGCTGGCCGAGGAGCTCGGCTGGCCACTCCTCACGCTGACGCCGGCGGACTTCCTCGTTGATGGCCTCGAAGGTATCGAGCGAAGGGCCGCCGAGGTCTTCAAGGACCTCTGCGGGCTCCGTCGAGTCGTGATCCTCTTCGACGAATGCGACGAGTTCTTGAAGAGCCGGCCCCACGAGTCCATTCTCCATGCCTCCCGGACGATGGGGGCGTTCCTGACGGCCGGCATGCTGCCGAGGCTCCAGTCACTCCGCAATCGGGGATGGGTGGTCTTTCTGGCCGCCACGAACGCCTTGCCTTCGGAGTTGGACAGCGCCGCCATTCGACCCGGAAGGTTCGACCGGCGGTTCCGCCTGGGCCACCCAGGCCTGGCAGCACAGAGAATCCACATCGACCGCCTGGCCGCCGACCGGAAGAAGTACCCCAACGGTGCCGCAGCGGCGGAAGCCCAGGCGCTGTTGGGCGCAACCCTTACCGAGATCCAGCGGGCCGGAAAGGGGGACGACACGACGCTCCCCTTCAAGGTCCTGGAGAACACCTGGAACCGAGCCTACGCGATGGCCGACTCGGCCTTCTCGGAAGCCGATATTCAGCGGGGTCTGGCCGAGCTCCTTCGCCGCGTCATCAGCGAACAGAGCAACGGAACCCTTCCCGACCTCGAGCTGGAGCGGTCGACTGCGCCACATCAGGCAGCAGGCAACGCTCCGCCAGTTCCGCCTGGGCCACCTGGGCCGGCGGCGCTCTGACCGAACGCCGGCCGCCACGCCGCCGGGCCGGCCGCCCATCCCGATTGACGGCGGGGCACCCCAGGTGGCACCGTAGTCGCAACTGGCGTGCTGCAATCGGGATGGCACGCGTCGACGTGGTGGAGGGCCTCGTGAACACGCGCCGGAACGGACCAGGCGTCCGCGGGTTGGTGAGGGTCCTGGCAGTGGCGGCAGCCGGGGCCGCGGCGGTGGCCGCGGCGGTGGCCGGGGGCGTCGTCGGGGCGGCCGCCGGGGCGGTGACATGCACCCCGCCGTCTGGGCTGCAGGCGGCGGTGACCGGCGCGGCCACAGGGGACACCATCCACGTCTGCGCCGGCACCCTCATCGGCACCCTGCTGCTGCCGGCCACAAAGGTGCTGACCCTGGACGGCGCCAACGCCACAGTCCCCGGCGCCGGGACCCGCGGGGCCGAGACCGTCATCGACGCCCAGAGCACCACCACCGGGCCGGTGGCCTACGCCGCCGGCGCCCGCGGGGGCACCCTCAACGGGTTCACCCTCACCAACACCGCCTCCCCCACCACGGTGCTGCCGGGCATCACCGCGCCGGGATCGGCCGGCGGGTTCACCTGGAAGGACAACATCGTCCAGGGCAACGGCCAGGGCATCAGCTTCAACACCGCCGGGTCGGCCACACCGGCGCCGACCGCCATCACCGGCAACGATTTCGTCGCCAACAACGCCGACCCCGCCGACACCGCCTCCGGGGTGGCCATCTACGCCGTCGGCGGCCGGACCAGCAACGTCACCGTCACCGGGAACACCTTCACCGACAACGCCAACCAGGCGACCAGCTACGAGAACGGGGTGGTCAACACCGTGGGCTGCGCCGGCGCCGGCTGCACCGGGTGGGCCATCTCCGGCAACGTGGACACCCAGTCCGGGTCCAACGGCAACAGCTTCCTGGTCCTCCAGGGACTGTCCGGCGCCCAGGTCACCGGCAACACGGTGACGTTCACCGGGGTCACCGGCGCCTACCCGGCCATCTACCTCGACTCGGGGACCACCGGGGGCGCCGTCACCGGCAACACGGTCACCGGGGACACCAACCAGGCCGCCATCTACCTGGACAACAAGTTCGCCGACGGCGGCACCGGCGTGCAGATCACCGGCAACACCCTCAGCGACGACCAGTACGGCATCTGGGTGGCCGCCGACAGCGGCACCAACGCGCCGTACACCGACGTCACCATCTCCGGGAACACCGTCGACGGTGCCACCGCCGACGCCGTCAACCTCTGGGCGGCCACAGCGGACACCGTGACCGGCAACACCCTGTCCGGCGCCGCCTCCGGCCTGGCCGTCACCAACGGCGCCGGGTTCACCATCAGCGGCAACACCGTCACCGCCCCCTCCGCCACAGCCGCCACCACCGGGATCGGCCTCTACGGGACCGACAGCGGGTTCGTCGTCACCGGCAACACCGTCACCAACCAGGGAACCGGCATCCTGCTGGCCACCGGCGCCACCGGCGGCACCCTCACCGCCAACCACGCCAGCGGCAGCGCCTTCCTGGACTGCGCCGACAGCTCCTCCGGCGCCGGCACCGCGGGCACCGCCAACACCTGGTCGGGCAACCGCGGGGCGGCCGGCTCCCCGATCGGCATCTGCCAGACACTGCCCGGGGCTCCCGGGCACGTCACCGCGGTGGCCCCGTCCACACCGTCCGCGGTCAACCAGGCCACGGTGTCGTGGACAGGGGCCGTCGGGCACGGCAGCGCCCTCACCTCCTACACGCTGACCACCACCGACCAGACCGTCGGCACCAGCACAACCACCACCGGCATCACCCCGGCGGCCACCCATGCCATCGTGAAGGGGCTCACCGCCGGCGACCGCTACGTGTTCTCGGTGACCGCCGTCAACGGCATCGGCACCGGCCCGGCCGGGGTGTCCAACGCGGTGGTCCCGGTGAGCGCGGCACCGACCACAAGCAAGAGCTCAGGGAGCACCGTGCCGCCGTCCGGGGTGGCCACGGTGCCGACCGTCACCGTTCCCCCGGCGGTGCCGGGGACCACACCGGTCACCGTGACCGCCACGGCCACAGGGGTGCCGGGCTCGGCGTCGACGGTGACCGTGTCGGCCTACGCCACCAACCCCACCGGCAGCCCGGCCGGCGGCGCCAGCGCCTACTTCGACGTCGCCATCTCGCCGAACAGCCAGTTCACCAGGATCCGGTTCCAGGTCTGCGGCATCCCGGCCGGCCAGCTCGTGCAGTGGTGGGACCCCGTCACCCGCACCTTCCGCCCGGCGTCCACACAGACCGCGCCGGCCGGCACCCCGCCCTGCAGCACCGTCACCATCACGGCCACAACCAGCCCCGGCCTGACAGAGCTGTACGGCACCGTCTTCGTGGTGGCCCCGCCCCAGTCCCCCAACGCCAGCTACCTGGAGGTGGCGTCGGACGGCGGCATCTTCACCTACGGGTCGGCCGGCTTCTACGGTTCCATGGGCGGGGTCCCCCTGGTCCAGCCGGTGGTGGGCATCGCCGCCACCCCGGACGGCAAGGGCTATTGGGAGGTGGCCGCCGACGGCGGGGTGTTCGCCTTCGGTGACGCCCGGTTCTACGGTTCCATGGGGGACCAATGGCTGAACCAGCCCATCGTCGGCATCGCCGCCACCCCGGACGGCAACGGGTACTGGCTGGTGGCCGCCGACGGCGGGGTGTTCGCCTTCGGTTCCGCCCGGTTCACCGGCTCCATGGGGGACCGGTCGCTCAACCAGCCCATCGTCGGCATCGCCGCCACCGCGGACGGCAACGGCTACTGGCTGGTGGCCGCCGACGGCGGGGTGTTCGCCTTCGGTTCCGCCCCCTTCGCCGGGTCCATGGGGGGCCGGCCGCTCAACCGGCCGGTGGTCGGCATCCAGCCCACCCCCGACGGCCAGGGCTACTGGGAGGCGGCGTCGGACGGCGGCATCTTCGCCTTCGGCGACGCCCAGTTCGCCGGCAGCGCGGCCAGCCTCATGCTGGTGGCCCCGGTGGTGGGCATGGCCGGCTGACCGTGTCCGGCCGACAGGCCGACAGGGCGACCGGGAAGACATCCACCGTCGAGCCAGGTACGAGGCCGAGGGCGTCCCGTAGCGGCTTGGGGACGACGATGCGCCCCACCGAGTCGATGGTCGTCTTCCTGGCAACAGGCTACCAATTCTTCAATTCCCAGGTTCCGACCTGTCCGATACTTCTTGCAGGGTACGAAACATAAATTGAACGTTAACTTGGGCCGGAAACGGCGTTCCCGCCCGGTCCCCCTGACGGCGGCCCGTAGACTCGACCCGACGTCGGGGGGACGGAGCGGGCAGGGCCCGGGCAGGAGCATTCGTGGTGTTGAGTCTGGCGGGGGCCGAGGCGGAGCGGCGCCCGGCCGGTGACGTCCTGGAAGGTGACGGCCTACGAGGCGGCGTCCTGGAAGACGCCGTCCTGGAAGATGCCGTCCTCCTTGAAGGCGACAGTCTGGAAGACGAGCAGGACGCCGGGCGCCACCGGCCGGGACGGCTGGGCCGACCGGGCGGCGGCGGGCCGGCCCTCCGGTTCGCCGGGGTCTGCCACGCCTACGGGTCCCACGTGGCCCTCGACAAGCTGGACCTGGAGGTGCAGCCCGGGGAGACCCTGGCCCTGCTCGGACCGAACGGGGCCGGGAAGTCCACCACCATCTCGGTGCTCCTCGGCCTCCTGCACCCCAGTGCCGGCGACGTCGAGGTGCTCGGGACCACGCCCCGGGCCGCGGTGGCCGCCGGCCGGGTGGGCGCCATGCTGCAGTCCGGCTCCGGCTCCGGGCTGCCCCCGGGGGTCCGGGTCGACCAGGCCCTCCGGCTGGTCCGCCGCCTGTACCCGGAGCCGGCGCCGTTCGACGTCACGGTGGAACGGGCCGGCATCGGCAAGCTGCTGCGGCGGCGGGCCGACCGGCTGTCGGGCGGGGAGGCCGACCGGGTCCGGTTCGCCCTGGCCATCGCCGGTGACCCGGAGCTGGTGTTCCTGGACGAGCCCACGTCGGCCATGGACGTGGAGAGCCGCCGGTGGTTCTGGCAGATGATCCGGGACCTGGGCCGCCGGGGCCGCACCACGGTGTTCGCCACCCACCACCTGGCCGAGGCCGACGAGGTGGCCGACCGGGTGGTGGTGCTCAACCACGGCCGGGTGGTCGCCGACGGCCCCGGGGCCACCCTGAAGGCCGCGGTGGCCTCCCGGCGGCTCCGGTTCGTGGTCGACCACCCGGACGACGCCGTGCTGAACCGCCTGGAAGGGGTGACCGACGTCGCCGTCTGCGGGACCACGGTGGCCCTCGACTCCTTCGACGCCGACACCACCTTGCGGGCCATGGTGCACGCCGGCATCGACTTCCGGGACCTGGAGGTCACCGGCGCCGGCCTGGAGCAGGCGTTCGTCGCCCTCACCGGCTGCGACCGCCGGGCGGCGCGCCGATGACCGCGGTGGCGGCGACGCCGCGATGGACGGCCCTGCGGGCGTTCGGGGCCTTCGAGATCGGCCGGCTGCTCCGGAGCTGGAAGTTCCTGGCCATCACCGTCGGCTTCCCGGTGGTGTTCTACCTGCTGTTCCTCCGCAACCACCCCGGAGGCGAAGTGGTCGACGCCGGGGTGCAGTGGCGGGTGTACCTGATGGTGGCCATGTGCTCCTTCGGCGCCCTGGTGGCCGGCCTCACCGGTGGCGGCGGCCGGCTGTCCATGGAGCGGGCATCCGGCTGGGCCCGCCAGCTCCGGGTCACCCCCCTTCCGGCGTGGGCCTACCTGGCCGTCAAGGCCGCGGCCAGCCTGGTGGTGGTCTTCCCGGTGGTCGGCATCGTGGAGGTCCTCGGCGCCACCTTCGGCGGGGTGCAACTGGGGGTGGGCATCTGGTTCGGGCTGACCGGCGTCCTCCTGGCCACCTCGGTGCCGTTCGCCGTCCTGGGCGTCTTCGTCGGTTCGGTGGTCGGCCCGGAGGCCGCCTTCCCGGTGGTGACCGCGCTGATGTTCGTCCTCGGCTACTTCGGCGGCCTGTTCGGGCCGGTCGACCAGATGCCCGGCGCCCTCCAGGGGGTGGCCCACGTGCTGCCCAACTACCACCAGGTGTCCCTCGGCCTGGGCGTCGCCGGCGACGCCGGGGGCGGGCTGTCGCACTGGCTGGTGCTCCTCGGCTACACCGTGGTCCTGGCCGGGCTGGTGCTGTGGCGCCACCGGGTTGACGAGACCCGGGCCGTGGCCTGACCGGTCGCTCCGGCATGGGCCTCCTCGGCCGCCGCCGGTCCCCGGTCCCCGAGCTGGACGACCGGCAGGTCCGGCTGAACCGGGCCGACGCGGGCTTCGAGGCCGTCATGGCCGACCGCCTGCACCATCCCGGGCGGAAGCTGTTCGGCCACCGCCGCTGGTGGCTGGGTCGGACCTGGGAGCACCTGTGGCCGGTGGCCAACGCCTGGTCCGCGGTCTGCACCCTGGCCGCGCTCCCCGACCACGCCGGGGCCCGTGACGTGCTGGCGCTGCTGGTCGACGGGTTGCCGGCGTTCCACCGCGACGGGCCCACCGTGCTGACCGGACGGGGGCCGGCCGGGTTCGAGTCCGCCGTGGTCCCTCCCCTCGGTTCGGGCGGGGACGTGTACTACGACGACAACGCCTGGCTGGGGCTGGCCCTGGTCCGCCACCACGAGCTGCTCGGCGACGACGTCTCCCTGCCGCTGGCCCGCCGGGTGTTCGACTTCGTGGCCACCGGGTGGTCCGACGACGACGGCTGGGCGGCGCCCGGCGGGATCCGGTGGAAGGAGGACCGGGCCAACCGGTCCCGCAACGCCTGCGCCAACGGGCCGGCTGCCGAGCTGGCCGTCGGGCTGTACCGGCTCACCGGGGAGCAGGCCCTGCTGGACTGGGCGGTCCGCATCTACGGCTGGACCCGGTCGGCGCTGCTGCGGCCGGACCATCTGTACGCCGACCGCATCGCCCCCGACGGCGCCCTGGCCGACGACCTGTGGAGCTACAACCAGGGGGCCATGATCGGTGCCGGGGTCCTGTTAGCCCAGGCCACCGGCGACCCCGAGTACCTCGGCCACGCCCGGGCCACCGCTGCCGCGGCGACGGCCCACTTCACCCTGGGCCGACTGCTCGACGCCAACAGCCAGGCGTTCAACGCCATCTACTTCCGGAACCTGGCCCTGCTGGACCGCGCCGCCCCGGACCCGGCGTACGCCCCGGGCGCGGTGGCCGCCGCCTACGACGACGTCCTGTGGGACGACCGGGACCGGCGGACCGGCCTGTTCCCCGGCACCGGGTCCCCGCTCAACCGGTCGGCCCCGATGGTGCAGGTCGACGCCCTGCTGGCCGGCGCGCCGCCGCACCCCTGAGCCCCGGGACCTCCCCGGGCTGTGGACGGGCCGGCGGCGTCCGCCCCCGGCGCCGGGTAGGTTCGGCGGCATGCACGTCGACCTGCACGTCCCCCGGTTCACCTGGCCCGGTGGTCCGCCGGCCATCGGCCCCACCCTGGCCGCCACGGCCCGGACGGCGGAGGTCGTCGGCATTCGCACCCTGTCGGTGATGGACCACTGGTTCCAGATGGACGCCGTCTGGCCGGCCACCGAGCCGATGCTGGAGGGGTACACCACCCTGGGGTTCCTGGCCGCCGCCACCGAGTCCCTCCGGTTCCGGCTGCTGGTCGGCGGGGTCACCTACCGACACCCGGGGCTGCTGGCCAAGACGGTGACCACCCTGGACGTCCTGTCCGGCGGCCGGGCCGAGCTGGGGATCGGCGCCGCCTGGTACCAGCGGGAGCACGTCGGGCTGGGGGTGCCGTTCCCGCCGCTGGCCGAGCGGTTCGAGCGCCTGGAGGAGACCCTGCAGATCTGCCGGCAGATGTGGAGCGACGACGACGGCCCCTACGAGGGCACCCACTACCGGTTGGCCGAGACCCTGTGCGCTCCCCCGCCGGTGTCGTCGCCCCGGCCCCGGATCATGATCGGCGGCGGTGGGGAGCGCAAGACGCTGCGGCTGGTGGCGGCCTACGCCGACGCCTGCAACATCCTGGCCGACAGCGCCACCATGGCCCACAAGATCGACGTCCTCCGCCGCCACTGCGACGACGTCGGCCGTGACCCGGCCGAGATCGAGGTGACCACCCTCATCCACGTGGACGACAGCGACCCCCGGGCGATCGTCGCCGAGGCCGAGGCCCTGGCTGCGGTGGGGGTGCACACCGTGGTGCCCTCCGCCGCCGACGCCGACCCGGTGCGGTGGCTTGAGGACCGGTGGGGCCCGGTCGTGGCCGACATCAACGCCATCGAGACCGCCGCCCCCTGAACGGCACCTCGACCCGAGGGGCCCCCTGAACGGCACCTCGACCCGAGGGGCCCGAGCGGGCCCCCGAGGGGTCAGGGCAGCCGAACCTCGACCAGGTCCTCGATGATGCCGAAGTCGGCGACGTCGTAGGTCAGCAACGCCACCCCTTCCACGACCGCGGTTGCCCCGATGACGAGGTCGATCTGGCGCCGCCGCGGGTTGCCCCCGCGCCGGGTCGCCGCTGCAGCCAGCCGCCCCCACGTTCGTGCCACTTCGGCGGTGACCGGCAGCGGATCGAATGCGGCCTCCACGGCAGCCAACCGGCCGACCCGCCGGGCCCGCTCGTCGTCGTCGTCGGCCACCAAGACCCCGAAGTGCAGCTCGGTCAACGACGCCACGCTGATCGCCGCTTCCACATCAGGTGGTGGCCCCTCCTCGGCGACGAGGACCGACGTGTCCAGCACCGCCCTCACGAGGCGAACGGGTCGGCCAGACCGGCCTCCAGGCCCCGCAGGTCTTCAGCCAGGCCACGGGGGGCCGGCGTCCGCCACACCGAGGCCAGGGCGGCACCGCTCACCCAGTGCCGCCGACCGGTCGGCACCAGCTCGGCAACCGGGCGGCCGGCCACGGTCACCGTCATGGTCTCGCCGGCCTCCACCCGGCGAAGAACCGCACCGACCTCATTGCGGAGCATCTTCTGGGGGATCGTGGTCACCACCCCAGGGTAGCATTAGTGCTACCTGCGTCCACCTCCGTCAGTCCGACCGGAGGGCCGTCAGTCCGACCGGAGGGCCACCGCGGTGGCGACCACCAGCACGCCCACCAGTACCGGCACCACGACGAGGGCCACCCGCAGCGACGACGCCGAGGCCAGCAGGCCGATCAGGGGCGGCCCGGCCACGAAGCCGACCCAGCCGAACGCCGACACCGCCGCCACCGCCCGCCCCGCAGGGACGCCGGGGATGGCCCCGGCCGCGGTGAACGCGGTGGGCACCACCAGCGCCAACCCGGCGCCGAGGAGGCCGAAGCCGGCCAGCACGGCCCACGGGCGGTCGACGGCCAGCCCGACGGCGAAGCCCGCTCCCCCGACCACCAGGAGGCCGGGCACCAGCCGCCCGCTGCGGAGCCAGCCCACCAGCCGGTTCCCGGACAGCCGGCAGATGGTCATGGCCACCAGGTACACCACGTAGGCCGACCCGGCCACGAACGCGGTGGTCCGCAGCGAGTCGCGGAAGTACACCGCCGCCCAGTCGGCCGCGACCCCCTCGCAGAGCATGTCGGCCAGCGCCACCAGCCCGAGGACCACCACGGCCGGGCAGAGCACCCCGAAGCGACGCGATCGGTCGCCCGGGGCTGCGGCCGGTGTTCCGGACGGGGGTCCCGGTGGCGTCCCTGTCATGCTCCCGGTCGGGACCGCGGTCGGATGGCTGTCGGGGACGAGGCGGGTGGTGAGCCAGCCGACGACCACCAGCACCGGGACGGCGAGGATCAGGAGCTGGGTGTCGAGGGCCAGGCCGACGCCGACGCCGAGCGCGCCGACGAGGGCGCCGACCAGGGAGCCGAGGCTCCAGCCGCCGTGGAACCCGGGCATCCGGGGTTGGCGGCTGCGCCGCTCCACGGCGATGGCCTGGGCGTTCATGGACACGTCGAGGGCGCCCTGGAACGCCCCCCAGACCAGGAAGGCGACGAAGAAGGCGGCCACCGACCCGCAGAGGCCGACCACCGGGCCGGCCGCGGCGTAGCCGACCAGGGTCACCCGTACCATCCGCCGGCTGCCCAGCCTCGGGACCAGCCACCCGGCGGCCAGCATGGCCAGCACCGAGCCGATCGGGGCGGCCAGCAGGGCCAGGCCGAGGGTGCCGGCAGACAGGTCCAACGAGGCCTTGGTCTCCGGGATGTGGGCCGTCCAGGAAGCAAAGAGGAGGCCGTGGGCGAAGAACACGGCCATGATGGCCACCACCGGCCACCGGAGGTCGGCGTGTCCGGCGGAACCGGGGTCGGCGGAGCCGGGAGCGGGCAGGCGGCGGATGGGCGCCTCAGGCGATGCGGACATCGACGCCGGCCCGAGCCAGGGCCTGGACGGCCTCCTCGTCGGCTGTGGCGTCGGTGACCAGGACGTCGACGTGGGCGAGGGGGCAGACGTGGCCGAAGGCGACCCGGCCGAGCTTTTCGGAGTCGGCGACGGCGATGACCCGGCGGCTGGCCGTGACCGCGGCGCGCTTGACGGTGGCCTCAGCGAGGAGGTGGGTGGTGACGCCGGCATCGGGGTCGATGCCGCAGATGCCGAGGATGCAGGCGTCGAAGCGCAGGGCGGCGAAGGCCGGGTCGGCGAGGCTGCCGGTGAAGGAGAGCTCTCCGGGACGGACCTCGCCGCCGGGCAGGATGAGGCGGATGCCGGGGTGGTCACAGAGCTCGATGGCCGGCCGGAGGGCGAGGGGCATGACGGTCAGGCGGCGGTCCTGCAGGGACCGGGCCACCTCGAGGGCGGTGGACCCGCCGTCGACGACGACGGTCTCGCCGTCCACCAGCAGGGCGGCCGCGGCGGCGCCGATGGCCGACTTGGCGGCCACCTGCTGCAGGGCGCGGACGGCGTACGGGGTCTCCTCGGCGCCGAGGGCGCTGCGGACGGCGCCGCCGTGGACCCGGCGCAGCACCCCGTCCCGTTCCAGGCTCTCCAGGTCACGGCGGACGGTCATGTCGGAGCAGCCGAGCTCGGCGGCGAGCTCGGCCACGTGCAGGGCTCCCCGCTGGTTGAGGGCTCGGACGATGTGCTGCCGGCGTGTTCGCACATCCATGATGTTGTTTCTACCACATTTTCTGTGCGTTTGACCTCCGGCATCGGGGCACCCGGCCGACCTATGCTCGACGCCGTCGGCCGTCGGGGACGGCAGGACGGCAGGATGTCGGGACGTCGGCCCGGGGGGGAACAGACGGATGTTCACGAAGCTCGGACGGGTGGTGGTGGGGCACCCGTGGTGGGTCATCGGCGCCTGGGTGGTCGGTGCGGTCCTGCTGGTGACGCTGTCGCCGCAGTTGGTGAAGTACACGTCGAACAACAACTCGTCGTTCCTACCCAGTTCGTACGAGTCGGTGCAGGCCCTGCAGGTGGCCGACAAGTACTTCCCGTCCACCGCCCAGGCGTCGGGGACCGTGGTGGTGAGCGCGGACGACGGCGGGGTGCTGAGCACCGCGGACCAGCAGAAGGTGACGGCGTTGGCGGCCGCGTTGACGGCGGACAAGATCACATCGGTGGAGTCGGTGACCACCTCCCCGCTGTTCCTGTCGCCGGACAAGAAGGTGCAACTGGTGCAGGTGGTGTTCAGGGGTGCCCCGGGCACACCGGGCCCGAACGACGCGGTGCCGGTGGTGCGGAACGACACCAACGCCTTCCTGGCGGGCTCCGGCCTCAACGGCGGGCTGACCGGCAGCGCGGCGATCAGCGTGGACTCGACGCAGGCGTTCGACAGCGCGGAGGTCGTCATCGCCATCGCGACGGTGGCGCTGATCGTCGTGCTGCTCGGCCTGGTGTTCCGCAGCGTGCTCATCGCGGTGCTGCCCATCGTGGTCATCGGGGTGGTGCACCAGATGGCCCAGTCGCTGACCGCGGACCTGGCCGACTGGTTCGGGTTCGTGGTCGGCCCGGAGCTGGCGCCGTTGCTGGTGGTGGTGATGTTCGGGGTGGGGACGGACTACGTGGTGTTCATGATGTTCCGGCACCGGGAGCGGATGGCTGGCGGGGACGACCCGAAGAGCAGCCTGCGGTTCTCGGTGGAGCGGGTCGGGGAGGTGATCGCGTCGGCCGGGGCCACCGTCATGGCCGCGTTCGCCGCCCTGCTGGTGGCCAGCCTGGAGTCGCTGAAGACGCTGGCGCCGGGGCTCATCGTGGGCATCCTGCTGATGCTAGCGGCCGCCCTCACCCTGGTGCCGGCCATCTGCAGCCTGCTGGGCAGGCACCTGTTCTGGCCGACGGCGCCGCGGCTGAGGCAGTCCAGCCGGCGGACCCGGTCGGAGCTGCTGGCCGGGATGGTGGTGAAGCACCCCGCCGTGGTCCTGGTGGCCTGGAGCGCGGTGCTGGTCGGGCTGGCCTTCGGGGTGCTGGGGTTCAAGACCACCTACAACCAACTGGCCGAGCTGCCCACGTCGACGCCGTCGCAGGAGGCGTACGACACGATGGCGTCGGCGTTCCCGGCCGGCTACCTGGGGCCCACCCAGGTGTACGTGGTGTCGTCCACGACGGCGGCGCTGGACAAGACAGCCGTGAATGGGCTGGTGGCCGGCCTGTCCAAGGTCAGCGGGGTGTCCAGGGTGCTGCCGCCGCAGTACGCCGCCGGCACAGGCCAGGCGGTCATCGACGTGCTGCTCACACAGGACCCGTACTCGGTCGCCGCCATGGACACGGTGGTCGGGCCGCTGGGGGACACGGCATCCTCCGGCGCGGTGCCGGGGGCCACCACCTACGTGGGGGGCACCACCGCCCAGTTGGCCGACGTCCGGACGGCGCTGCGGCTGGACATGGAGCACGTGTTCCCGCTGGCCCTGGCCATCGTGGCCGTCATCCTGGCCCTGCTGCTCCGGGCGGTGGTGGCCCCGCTCTACCTGCTGGTCGGGGTGGTGGTGACCTACGCGGCCACCCTCGGCGTCATCTCCCTGGTGTTCCTGACCGGGTTCGGGTTCTCCGGCCTGGACTTCACCATCCCGATCGTGGTGTACCTGTTCGTCATGGCCATCGGGACCGACTACAACATCCTGATCTCGGCGCGGCTGCGGGAGGGGTTCGACGAGGGGCTGGCCCCGCGGGAGGCGTCCCGGCAGGCCGTCATCCACGGCTCCCCCGCCGTCGGTGCGGCGGCGGTCATCCTGGCCGGCACGTTCGCCTCGCTGCTGCTCACCGGGATCCAACTGCTGGAGGAGATCGGGCTGGCCGTCGCGCTGGGGGTGCTGCTGGCCGCCAACGTGCTGGCCACCCGCATCGTGCCCACCATCGCGGCCCTCCGGGGCTGGCACTTCTGGTGGCCGCACCGGCGGCACCGGCTGACGGCCGCCGACCGGACCGACCTGCTGCCTGACGAGGTCCCGGCCCCGGCCCCCTGAACCGCCCGGGCAGGCCGACGCTGGGTGTGCCAGGCCCCGGTGGGCCAGGCCCGGGTGGGCCGGACCGGAGCAAACTCCCGACGTCAGTCCCCGCCCAGCGGCAACGACCCCGGCGAGGGGGCACCGGCCGGCGGCCCGTCGCCGGATGCGAACCGACAGGGTCAGCGCGGCCGGAACCGGTGGAGGTCGGCGGCGACGCTGTGGACGGTGCCGTCGTCGAGATCGGCGGCGACGCCGAAGCTGGGCCAGGCGTCGACGGCGTCGGCCACTTCCCGCACGATCCGCCGGTAGGCCGGAACGTGGTGCCGGTCGCCGACGGCGTGGAGGTCGTCGAGGGCGACGTGCTCGAACTTGCCGTTCACCGCCATCAGGTGCCGGCTGGTCCAGTGGCTGTGGGGGTTGTAGGCGTGGGTGAGGTCGAAGGCCGGGGCCAGGCGCCACGCGCCGTCGGCCGGTCGGAGGAAGGCGAAGTTCTTGGTGTGGTCGTCGCGGTTGACGGCGAGCACGTTGAAGACCATGCGGCGGTAGGCCTGGGCGAGCTGGTCGAGGTCCAGGTCGAGGGCGGTGACGGTCTGGAGGTACTGGTCGTAGCTGTGGGTGGCCACCAGGTTGTAGTCGAGGTGGGCCAGGGCGCACAGCGAGACGAGGTGCAGCCGCTCGCCGTCCGGCCCGCGGTCGAAGCGGCGGGTCATGAAGTGCCGGCGGGGACCCTCGGGGAGGAGGAGGCACCGGGCCATGTCGATACCGGCGGCACCCGCCATGAGGCTGTAGGCGTACTCGATGCGGCCGTACGGCGCGCCGTCGCCCAGCCGGTCACCGTGGCCGTCCATCCCGGCCCCGCTGACCCCGTCGAGCTTGACGAGCCACTGCTCGAAGCCCGGGGGGAGGGGGCCGTGGGAGGGCCGCACCTGGTAGGTGGCCGGGTTGAAGGCGACCACCGCCTTGGCCCGGGCGCCGCCGGCACTGGTGCCCACCCCGATGAGCTGCCGGAGGGCGGCGTGGGCGGTCTCGTCGGAGGGGGGCTCCCCGCGGACGCGCAACCGGGCGGCCAGCACCAGGTCGGCCAGTTGCACCGCCGTCGGCACGTCGTCGCCTTCGGGGCGGGTGGAGGGGCGGAACTGGAGGGCACCCATGGCCCGGTCGGCGGCGTAGGCCAGGCGGTCCAGGGGGGTGATGGCCTGGGCGGGGACGCCCTGCTCGGCCATCCAGACGTCGACGAGGGCGTTGCCGAAGGCGTCGGGGAGGGCGTCGGCCAGCAGGGCGGGCAGCCCGTAGAAGGTGTCCCGGGACAGCCGGGGGAACTCGTAGGGGTCCACCCGGAGCGGCATGTGCAGGGGCGCCAGCTCGACGCCGCCGTCGACCCAGCCGGGGTCGAAGGCGAAGGCGTACCAGCCGGTGCCCGGATCGAGGGCCACCGCGCCGACCCGCCGTCCCCAGGCCCGCACCTCGACGACGTCCACCGGCTGGTAGGCCACGGCTGGTCAGCCCGGACCGCGCCGGTGCCGCACCCGGGCCGCCGGGGTCCGGCGTTCGCGGTCCCGGGCGTCGAGGAGGTCGAGCCCGTCGTTCCGGGTCCGGCGGTCCGGCATGGTCACCGTTCTAGCGCTATCCAAGTGGCCCAAACGGCCAGGTAGCCAGGTGGCCAGGTGACCGGCGGCCAACCGGCGGCCCGGCCCGGCCACCGCGCCGCGGATTGCCGAGGCCGGTCTGCCGAGGCCGGTCGGGCAGGCCCGGGATCACCCGGTCAGGGCGGTTCCACTTCGAGTGCGCGGCCGGTGGCGTTGGCGATCGTGGTCAGGTCGCCGGGATCGGCGCTGACGACCAGGTCACGGCGTCGCAACGCACCCTCCACCACGCAGGCGTCGACCACGTCGTCGGTCGCCGCCTGGGTGGCCAGCGTGCCCGTAGCTCGCGCCCCGACGTCGTCGAGCACCTCGACGGTGCATCCGGCGAGGAGGCGCGAAAGCAACGCTTGGCGGCTCCCACCGCGCCATGCCTGGGCGACGACGGGAGCAGGTACCGTCGGAACCTCCCGGAGCTTGAGAAGTGCCTGATGACGAGCCCACATTCGGCGTTCGCCCCGGTCGGCGGCGATGAGGGCGCCGGTGTCGTACGTGACGCCCATCAGGCACTTCGGCGCCGGCGCGCGCCGCTGTGCTGGCCCCGTGCAACGGCACTCCTGGCCCACCGGTCGGCCTCGGCCAGTTCTTCGGGGCTGAAGGTCCCCTGGTCGTGCTGGAAGCGTTCGACGGCGTCCAGGCCGGCACGGATCGTGAGCTCTTTGCGGGCCGTCGCGGCCAACCACGCGCTGTACGACATGCCGGCATCTGCGGCGGCCGTCGCAATTTGCCGGTCGACGTCAGGGGGCATCGACACCGAGCGCTTCTTTCTCACCGCCACAAGAAAATGGTAGTACATGAGTAGGACACCCGTGGTCCTCGGGACGTGGCCACAGGTGGCCAGATGGCGAGGTGACCAGGCGGCCAGGTGACCGGCTGAGGGGGCTGAAGAGGAGGGGGCTGACGAGGAGGGTCAGCCGCCGAGCTCCCGGAGGGCCAGGACGTCGGCCCGGCGGAACCGCCGGCCGCCTTCGGCGTCGGTGTCGCCGACCGGGGTGAGCAGGCCCTGGTCGACCATCACCTGGATCCGGTCCGGCTGGACCTCCAACTCGGACGCGGCCTCCGCGTCGTCGAGGAGGGCGTCCAGGTCGCCTGTGTACTGGTCCATCCGGGAACCTCCCTCCGGGTCGGGACCCCAGTCTCCCCCCGCCCTCCGCCCGGCGGCAACCGGGCCCCGCCCGGCACCAGGGTGATGCCCACCCCGGTCAGCGACGGTCGCCCTCCAACCGGCGGCACTCCCGCAACGCCTCGGCCAGCCGGCCGCCGTTCGCGGACCCCCGGAGGTCCTGCAGGGCTTCGTAGTCCGCCAGCGACAGCAGCACCGCGTCACCCTGGGCCGACCGGATCTCGACGGGCAACCCGTCATCGACCACCTGGCGGACCAGCGCCGGCAGCACCTGCCCGGCGGCCTCAACGGTGATGGCCACGTCACTCCTCTCCTGCCCCCCGATCGGTCGCAAGCGTACCCCCGCCGCCTGTCCGGGCGGGCAACAGGCCGGGCCGGCCGGGGCCGGCCGCACGCCGACCCCTACTGGGCCTCCCAGGGCCCGTCGTGCTCGGCCACCCAGGCCCGCAGCTCGTTCTTGCGGATCTTCCCCGTGGCCGTCTTCGGCAGGTCCCCCACCTCGATCCGCCTGGGCACCTTGAACCGGGCCAGCAGGCCACGGAGGTGCGCCGCCAGCTCCTCGGCGGTGGCCACCGCCCCCGGCCGCAGCACCACGAACGCCACCGGCGTCTCCCCCCACCGGTCGTCCGGCTTGGCCACCACCGCCGCCTCGGCCACCGCCGGGTGCTCGCACAGCGCCCGCTCCACCTCCACCGACGAGATGTTCTCGCCGCCCGAGATGATGACGTCCTTGGCCCGGTCCCGGATCTCCACGTACCCGTCCGGGTGCACCACCCCCAGGTCCCCGGTCCGCAGCCACCCGTCCGAGAACGCCGCCCGGGTGCCGGCGGGGTCGCGGTAGTAGCCCCGCATCACCGTCGGGCCCCGCAGCCAGATCTCCCCCGCCGTCTCCCCGTCAGCCGGCACGTCGCCGCCGACGCCGACGCCGACGCCGTCGGCCTGCACCACCCGGACCTTGGTGGCCGCCACCGTCACCACCCCCTGCCGGGCCGACAGCCGGGCCCGGGCCGGGGCGTCCAGGCCGTCCCACTCCGGCCGCCACTCGCACACCAGCGCCGGCCCCAGCGTCTCGGTCAGGCCGTACAGGTGGGTGATCCGGATGTTCAGGTCCCCCATCCGCTCCAGCAGGGCCGGCGTCGGCGGCGCCCCGCCGGTGGCCACCCGCACCTCCGTCGGCAGCCGCCCGCCGGGGTCCGGGTGGTCCGCGATCATCGACAGCACCGTCGGGGCCGCGTTGAAGTGGGTGACCCCGTCGGCGTGCAGGTGCCGCCAGATCGCCGCCGCGTCCACCCGGCGTAGGCACAGGTGCACCGCCCCGGCCGCCGTCACCGCCCACGGGTACCCCCAGCCGTTGCAGTGGAACATCGGCAGCGTCCACAGGAACACCGACGACGGGTCCAGGCCGCCGTGCACCACCTGGGCCACCCCCTGCAGGTAGGCGCTGCGGTGCGAGTACATCGCCCCCTTCGGCTCCCCGGTGGTCCCGCTGGTGTAGCTCAGCGACACCAGCCCGTCCTCCGCCACCACCGGCACCCGCAGTGGGGCCGCCTCGGCCAGCAGCGTCTCGTAGCGGCTGCCGGTGAACCCCGCCTCCACCGTCACCACCGGCGGCACCGCGGCCCCGGCAACACCGGCACCACCGGCGGCCCCGGCACCACCGGCAGCACCGGTCGGCCCGACAGCACCGGTCGGCCCGGTGGCGCCGGCACCGTCCAGGCCGGCGATGGCGCCTGCGGCCAGCTCGGCCAGCTCGCCGTCGACGACCAGCACCCGGGCGCCGCAGTGCGCCAGGATGCCGGCCAGCTCCCTGGACCCCAGCCGGGTGTTCAGGGCCACCAGCACCGCCCCGGCCAGGTTCACCCCGAAGTGGGCCTCCACCAGGACGTGGGAGTTGGGGCTCAGCACCGCCACCCGGTCCCCCGGGGCCACCCCCAGGGCGGCCAGCGCCCCGGCCAGCCGGGCCGACCGGTCGGCCAGCTCGGCGTAGGTGAACCGCAGGTCGCCGTCCACCACGGCCAGCCGGTCCCCGAAGACCGCCGCCGACCGGTCCAGGAAGGCCAGCGGGGTCAGCGGCTCCGGGTACGGCCCGACCGGGTCCACGGCCGGCTCGTGGGCCGGCCCGTGGCCGGCCCACGTGGCGGATTGTCCTCCCGGTTCCTCAATGCTAGTAATCATCTACTTGTTTCGTAGCAGAAAGACGGCCCTGGCGGGAGCCGGGGGCCGCGAAGGGAGGATGGGTGGCCATTCCCACGGTGTCCGACGACGAGCGCCGCCGGTACCGGGAGGCCGGCTGGTGGGGGGACCGGACGCTGGCCCAGGTCATCGGCCAGCACGCCCGGCGGCACCCGGAGGGCCCGGCCTACATCGTGGTGGGCGCCGGTCCCGGCGGCACCGACCGCACGCTGACCTGGGCGGACTACGACCGGCAGTCGTCGCAACTGGCCGCCGTCCTGGTGGCCGCCGGCCTGGAGCCCGGTGACCGCCTCGGCGTGGTGCTGCCCGACGGGGCCGCCGTCCACGTGGCGTTCGTCGCCGCCGAGAAGGCCGGGCTGGTGGTGGCCGGCATCGGCGCCCGGGCCGGCGACGCCGAGGTCCGCCACCTGCTGGCCCACACCGGGGCCCGGGCGGTGGTGACCCACGACACCCTCCGGGACCGGCCGGCCGCGGCCGTCGTGGCCGCCCTGCGGGGCAGCACCGCCGGCAACGGCGAGACGGTGGCCCCGGACCTGCTCCACGTCGAGATCCCGCCCTGGCCCGACGACCCGGCCAGCCCTGTCGGCGGGGCCAGCCCTGCCGGCGGGACCAGCCCTGTCAGCGGGACCAGCCCTGCGAGAGGAACCAGCGGCGCCCGGATCGACGGCCGCCCGGTGGCCGACCCGCCGGTGGCCGAGACCGAGCGGCTGCTGGCCGGGCGGGCGGTGGGCCCCGACGACCTGTTCATGCTGAACTCCACCTCCGGCACCACCGGGCTGCCGAAGTGCGTGATGCACGCCCAGAACCGGTGGTTCTACTTCCACCAACTGGTGGTGGACGCGGCGGAGATGGTGCCGGGCGACGTGTTCTTCGGCGCCGTCCCGGCCCCGTTCGGCTTCGGGCTGTGGACCGCCCACTTCACCCCCGCCCTGCTGGGGTCCCCGACGGTGGTGATGGAGCGGTTCGAGGTGGGCCGGGCGCTGCGGGCCATGGCCCGGCACGAGGTGACGGTGCTGGCCTGCGTCAGCACCCAGTTCATCATGATGCTGAACGCCCCGGAGCTGGAGACGGTGGACCTGACCGCGCTGCGGGCCATGTTCACCGGCGGGGAGGCCGTCCCCTACGACCGGGCCGCGGCCTTCGAGGAGCGCACCGGGGCCGCGGTGCTGCAGGTGTACGGGTCCAACGAGTCCGGGGCGTTCAGCCGCAGCACCCTCCGGGACAGCCGGGAGCGCCGGCTGACCACCACCGGCCGGGTCATCGAGGAGATGGCGGTCCGGGTGTTCGACGACGACGGCCGCGACGTGACCGGCCCGGTCCGGGTGGGGGTCCCCGGCGGCCGGGGCCCGGCGACCTGCCTGGGGTACTACGCGGACGACGCGGCCAACGCCCAGTTGTTCACCGACGACGGCTGGCTGCTGATGGGGGACATCGTGGAGATCGACGAGGACGGCTACCTGAAGGTGGTGGGCCGCACCTCGGACATCATCATCCGGGGCGGCAAGAACATCAGCGCCCCCGCCGTCGAGGCCGAGCTGGCCGAGCACCCCGCGGTGGCCCACGTGGCGGTGGTGGCCATGCCCGACGACGTGTTCGGGGAGCGGGTCTGTGCCTACGTGGTCCCCCGCCCCGGCACCACCGTCACCCTCGGCGCCCTGGTCGGGTTCCTGGCCGACCGCGGCATCACCCGGGAGTGGTTCCCGGAGGGCCTGGTGGTGGTGGACGACCTGCCGACGTCGTCGGGGGCCAAGGTGGCCAAGGGGGACCTGCGCCAGGACGTCCGGGCCCGGCTGGCCGCCGGCACCGTGCTGCGAGCCTAAAGGGCGTGCTGCGGGCCTAAAGGGCGTGCTGCGGTCCTAGAGGGTCAGACCCGCCAGTCGGTGCTGCAGGCCACCGGCACCGACCACTCGCCGCGGTCCCGGGCGGCGGCCAGGTCCCGGCGGAGGGCGACGGTGGCCACGGCGTCCAGGTGGCCGTCGTCCACGACGACGCCGTACAGGTCGCGGACCACGGACGCCGAGTAGAGCTGGTTGGCCACGTCGGCCAGGACGGCGTCGACGTCGCGCTCCAGGGGGTCCCCCCAGCCGCCGCCACCGCCGCAGACGATGCGGATGGCGTCGCCGGGCTGCAGCACCACCCCGGCCAGCTTGCCGGTCTGGAACGCGGACGTTGTCGCCCCGTACGGGTCCGGGCGGCCGTCGGCGTCGAGGACGCCGCAGAGCGGCTTGCAGTGCCGGAGGTCCGCGATGTCGAGGTCGGTGGACGGGTCGAAGCCGGGGATGAGCCAGACGGCGCCGGGCATGCCGTCGCCGCCGCCGGCGGTGCCGGGGGCCCCGCGGCGGAGCCGGTCGGTGACCACGGTGACCACCGACTCGGCCAGGGCCTCGATGGTGTAGACGGCCCCGAACCCGCCCCGGAACTTCCCGGCCCCGGCGGAGTCCGGCATGATCTCGTGCTGCCACACCACCATCGGGGCCTCGGCCTCGGTGTGCTCGTGGACCGCGCTGCGGATGTCGCCGATGGACGACGCGGTCATGGTGACCGCGTCGTTCTTCCAGGTGGCCCCCCAGCCGCCGGCGGGGACGCAGACGATGCCCCAGCCGTTGCCCTCCCGGCCGGGGCGGTCGTCGACGCCGCTGCAGACCAGGCAGGCCCCGGTGCCGGTGTCGCAGGCGATGGCGCGGTCCGGCACCGCCTTGCCCAGGGCCTGGATGGCCAGGTTGACGATCCGGAACCCCATGTCGTGGTGGTGGCCGGCGCTGGTCGGCGGCAGCACGCAGACCGCGCTGCCCGGCGGCAGGACGGCGTCCAGCGGCCGCATGGTGCCGCCGTTGACCGGCGGCAGCGGGTCCAGCAACTGCTTCACCCCGATCTCCCACCGGGTGGACTCCACCCAGGGGGTGCCGACCGGACCGAGGGGCTGGCGGCTGGTCCCGGAGTAGTCCATCTCGATGGCGTCGCCGCGGACCCGGAGGGTGCCGCGCAGCAGGACCGGCTCCTCCCCGACGCCGTCGTCGTCCAGGAAGTCCTCCGCGGTGTAGTCCCCGTCGGGGACCTCGGCGATGGCGGCCCGGAGGGACTGCTCGGTGACGTCCAGGCTGTGGTGGCCGGCGGCCTTCACCGCGGCCAGCCCGTAGCGGTCGGTCAGCTCCCGCAGCCGCCGCTCCCCGATCTTCAGGCAGCCGGCCAGGGCCCGGAGGTCACCGAGGTCGTCGGCGGGCAGCCGGACGTTCTCCAGGATGAGGTCGAAGGTGCTCTTCACCGGCTGGTCGTTGGCGTAGATCAGCATCGGCGGCAGCTTCATGGCCTCCTCGAAGTGGGTCAGGGCGGCCATGCCGGCGTTGCCCGGGGTGGACCCGCCGAGGTCGATGAGGTGGGCGGTGGAGTGCATGACGAACTCCACCCGGCCATCGAACAGGACCGGCCGGAGCAGGTTGATGTCGGACTGGTGCAGCGACCCGCGCCAGGGGTCGTTGACCACCATGACGTCGCCGTCCTGCCAGGCGTCGTCGTCCCACTCGGCCATGCAGAAGTTGACGATGGGCTGCGAGGTGAACGCGTGGTGGGTGCACCCCTCCCAGTTGGCCACCGTCTCGTAGCCGCCGTCCACCCGCATGTGGACCACCGTGGTGCAGTCCATGAAGTCCCGCACCGCCGAGGAGAACGCGCCGCGGAGCAGGGCCTCGTTCATGTCGTGGCTGAGCTCGATCAGGGCGTACCGGATGGTCTCCAGTTGCAGCAGCGGGAACTGGCCGGCCGGGGCGGTGGTCGGATCAGTAGGCATCGGGGTCCTCCTGGACGGCGGCGGGGACGGGGTGGCGGTACAGGAGGGAGGCGTTCTCCCAGGTGATCTTCCGGATGGCGTCGGCCGGCAGGTCGCGGACCTCGCGGTCGACCACCTCCTGGGTGTCGGGCCAGGTGGAGTCGACGTGGGGGTAGTCGGCCTCCAGCAGCACGTTGTCGACCCCGATGCGGTCCACGGTGCGGAAGGCGGTGGGGTCCTCGACGGCGCAGAACCAGAAGTTGCGCTGCAGCACCTCGGCCGGCCGGATCTCGTCGCGGCCCCAGGTGCCGTACATGTCGCGGTACCCCTCCATGTGGTCCAGGCGGTCCAGCAGGCCGGCCACCCAGCCGATGCCGCCCTCGGAGATGACGATGCGGATGTCCGGGAACCGCAGCGGCACCTGGGAGAACAGCCAGTCCACGGCGGTGAACATGGCGAAGCCGAAGAACAGGACGCCGACGGTGTCCGCCGGGGCGTCGTCGGCGGTGGTGGGCGCGGTGCCGGACGACCCGATGTGCAGGTTGATGACCGTCTGGGTGTCCTCGCAGGCGGCCAGGAACGGGTCCCAGTAGCCGGTGTGCAGGGAGGGCAGCCCGAACTTCTGGGGGGCCTCGGTGAAGTGGACGGCCTTGAACCCGGCGTCGGCGTTGCGGCGGATCTCGGCGGCGGCCACCTCCACGTCGCGCAGCCAGGGGAGCTGGGCCGGGATGAACCGGTCGGGGTGGGCCTGGGCCCACTCCTCGAGGTGCCACCGGTTGTGGGCCCGGACGGCCTCCAGGGCGAGGTCGGCGTCGGCCACCCCCATCTGCAGCCGGTGGCCGCAGAACCCGGCGACCGACGACGGGAAGTTGACGGAGGCGTACACCCCGTTGATGTCCATGTCGGCCACCCTGGCGTCGGGGTCGTAGGCGCCGGGGCGCATGTGGTCGAACCGGGAGGCCTCCAGGGAGTACTCCTCCACCGGCCGCCCCTTGGCCGCGCTGAGCCCGATGTTGGGATTGGTGGTGCCGTTGTACCGCCAGTGCTGGTTGCCGTCCTCGTCTTCCACGATGGTCGGCACCAGGTCCCGGTACCGCTCGGCGGCGTACCGGGTGAAGGTGTGGGCCGGCTCCACGATGTGGTCGTCGACGGAGATGATGGTGTACTTGCGGGCTCGTCGCTCCGGCTCGGGCAGGAAGGTGACGGTGCGCACCCCCTCCCGGCCGGCCTTGGTGAACGACGGGGTCAGCAGTTGGTCGATCTGGGCCATGCGGCGCTCCTCGTGGTTGTCGTGCTCGTGGGTCGGCCGGCCTGGGCCAGCCGGCGGCCGGCCGGCGTGGGGTGGGTCATCCGGCGCGGGTGGTGGACCACCCCTCCGTGGCCCGGGCCCACGGCGGCCAGTGGTCGTCGGGGGTGGGCAGGTCGATGCGGACCGGCTCGAAGCAGGCCTGGCACTTGGTGGCGATCCGGGGCCCCATGGAGTTGGCGATGGGGTACCGGGCCAGGGCCTCGGCGCCGCAGGCCGGGCAGGCCCCGGGCACCGGGACCCGGTCGACGGAGATGAACTCCTCGGTGGGACGGGGGAACAGCAGGCGGTCGACGCCCATGGGGGCCTCCTTACTCCTGGGGCTAGAGGGACAGCCGGAGGTAGCCGTCCGGCTCGCTGACGGCGGTGGCCTCGGGGGGCACCACGATGGTCGAGTAGGGGTCCACCACCACGGCCAGCCCGGACACCTTCTCCCCGGGCACCAGGGCCAGGCGGCGGTAGAAGGGGACGTCGTCGTAGACGGCGCCGTCCAGGGTGCACTGCGCGGTCTTCAACAGCGCGTCACCCTCGGCGGCCCCGTCACCGGCGGAACGGTGGGGGTCCAGGGTGGGCAGGGCGGCCCGGTCGCCGACGCCGTTGACCTCGATCTTGGTGACGATGATGGGGAGCTCGGCGGCGGAGTAGCCGTAGGTGCGCTGGTAGTGGTCGTGGATGCGGGCCTGCAGGTCGGGGAGGCGCTCGGGGAGCAGGTCGGCGGTGGTGACCGCGATGCGGTTGTCCCAGGTCTGGCCGCGGTACATGACGTAGACGCTGCGCTCGAAGGTGGTGGCCCGGGCGCCCTGCCGGGCCAAGCGGGCCCCCAGGTCGGCCTCCAGGCCCCGGAACTGGCGGTCCAGCTCGGGCAGGACGTCGGTGCCGAGGGTGACCATCGGGGACCGGGCGGTGGTGACGCGGAGCTCGCTGGCCAGCATGCCGAAGGCCGAGAACTGGCCGGGGGCGGGCGGGATGAGGACGGTGGCCATCTCCAGCTCGCGGGCGACCAGGCCGGCCAGCATGGGGCCGGCGGCCCCGAAGGCGAGGAGGGCGAACTCGCGGAGGTCGAGGCCGCGGTAGGTGGAGATGGCCCGGATGCTGTCGGCGATCTCGGCGCAGGCCAGCCCGACGGCGCCGTCGGCAAGCTGGGTCGGGGTCATGGCCAGGGGGCCGGCCACCGACTGCAGCGCGGCGGTGGCGGCGGCCGGGTCCAGCGGGATGGCGCCGCCGGCGAACTGGTCGGGCTGGAGCAGGCCGAGCTGGACGCAGGCGTCGGTGAGGGTGGGGCGGTGGCCGCCGCGGCCGTAGCAGGCCGGGCCGGGATCGGACCCGGCGGAGTCCGGCCCGACCCGGAGGCTGCCGTTGTCCAGGGTGACGACGCTGCCGGCGCCGGACCCGATGCTGCGGACGTCGACCAGCGGCATGGTGAGGGACAGGCCCCACTCCACGGCCCACAGGTCGGTGAGGGGGATGCCGGCGTCGCGGATGCAGGCCACGTCGGTGCTGGTGCCGCCGACGTCCATGGTGAGCAGGTTGCGGTACGGGCTGGTCCGGGCCACCCGGAGGGCGGCGGACACCCCGCCGGTGGGCCCGGACTGGACCTGGAACACCGCGCTGCGCTTGGCTTCGTCCAGGGTCTGGACGCCGCCGTTCATCATCATGATCCAGATGGGGCCGTCGAAGCCGCGGGCGGAGAGGGCGGTGCGCAGCCGCTCCAGGTACCGGCTGACCACCCCGCCGACGTAGGCGTCGATGACGACGGTGGTGGTGCGCTCGTGCTCCCGGGTGACCGGGTAGACGGCGGAGGTCTGCACGTACAGGTCCGGGTGGACCTCGTGCAGCAGCTCCACCGCGCGGTCCTCGTGGGCGCTGTTGCGGTAGCCGTTGATGAAGCAGATGCCGCAGGCGTCGATGCCCTCCTGGCGCATCCGGCGACCGGCGGCCCGGACGGCGTCGTCGTCGAGGGCGAGGTGCTCGCTGCCGTCGGCCAGCAGCCGCTCGCGGATCGGGAACCGGTACTGCCGGGCCACCAGCGGCCGCTCCTGGTGGGGCCGGACCCAGGTGGGGTCGTACATCCGGGGCCGGTACCGCTGCAGCCGGCCGATGTCCAACAGGTCGCGGTGGCCGTCGGTGGCCAGCAGGGCGGTCTTGCCGCCGGAGCGGTTCAGGATGGTGTTGATGCCGACGGTGTGGCCGTGGACGACCTGCCGGATGCGGTCGAACGGCACCCCGAGGTGCTCGATGGCCTCCTGCACCCCCTCCTCCTGGGCCCCCTTGCGGGACAGCACCTTGCCGGTCCGGATCTCCCCGGTGCCGGCGTCGACGGCGACGACGTCGGTGAAGGTGCCGCCGACGTCGACCCCGACCCACCAGCCGTCGCCCTCGGTGGGGGTCATCGGCCGGACGCCGCCAGGCGGTCCAGGAAGATGTCCGGGTCGGACTGGCGGAGCCGGCGGAGGTTGGACGACCACATGTTGGGCAGGAAGTACCTGCGGTAGGCGTCGCGGCCGCGGAGCAGCTCGGCCTCGTACGGGATGGGGGTGCCGCCGATCATGGCCGCCTGCACCTGCACCTTGGCGCAGATCTCCAGCGCCAGGGTCATCGCCGTGGCGTCCTCCACCGACTCGGCGGCCACCAGGGCGCCGTGGTTGCGGAGCAGGGCCACCCGGCGGTGGCCCATCAGCCCCAGCAGCTTGTCGCCGTCCACCGGCGGGGTGGTGCCGTCGTCCTCGTACAGGCACTGGTCGTCGTGGAACAGGGCGGACAGGGTGTTGTACGGCTCGATCATCCGGTCGGTGGTGACCAGCACCATCACCCAGTGGGAGTGGGTGTGGATCACCGACTGCACCTCCGGTCGGGCCTGGTAGATGGCGGACTGGAAGTCGACGGCCGGCGACGCCTCGCCGTCGCCCTCCTTCTGGTTCAACTGGAAGTCGAACTTCAGCACGTCGCCCGGGGTGGTCTCGTCGAAGTAGCCGAACGGGGTGGTCCAGAACCCGGTGCCGTCGCTGGTCCGGGCGCTGACGTGGCCGGCGATGAAGCTGTCGCAGCCCTCCCGGTAGAGCATGCGCCGGGAGGCGGCGATGGTGAACTTCAGGTCTTCGTCCATGGGGTCTCCTCGTCGGGCGGATGGTCCGGAACGGGTGGGTGGGTCAGGCCGGCGTGGGTCGGTCAGAGGGTGGCCCGGGGCACCGGCGCCCCGGCCACCCCGGCGTCGAAGGCGAAGATGGAGCCGCCCTGGTCGTCCAGGTCGGGGACGGTGCCGGTGCCGACCAGCAGGGTGGTGCCGGTGGGCTCGAAGGCCAGGCTGGTGACCTTGCGGGCCGGGATGTCGACCACCTCCAGCCGCTGCCCGGTGGGGGCGTACCGGACGACCACGCCGGCGTCCATCATGGCGACCCAGACGCAGCCGTCGGCGTCGGCGGCGATGCCGTCGGGCCGCCCGTCAGCCGAGGTGTCGACGGTGCCGACGACGGGGAACGGGCCGTCGGCGATCCGGAGGCGGAGCACCTGGCGGCGCTTGGTGTCGGCGAAGTACACGGTCTCCCCGTCGGGGTGGACCTCGACGCCGTTGGCGATGCCGACCGGGCGGTGCACGATCTCGGCCTGCCCCTCGCCGGTGACCCGCCACACCTCCCCGTCGATGGCGTCGGGGGCGTAGAAGTCGGCCGCGGACCGCCCCCCCTCCGGCCGGGCCGGCCAGCGCAGGGTGCCGCCGACGACGGACCCGTCGGGCAGGGCGGCGATGTCGTTGAAGGTGGTCAGCCGGCCGCCGTCCTCGGGGCCGCCGTCCTCGGGAATGGCGAACAGCACCCGGAAGGAGCCGTCGGGCCGGAGCACGGCGATCGACGGTCCCGACACCACCAGGCCGCCGTCGCGGTGGCGGACCATGCCGCCGGTGATGCGGCCGGACGCCACCACCTCGGTGCGGCCGTCGGCGGCGCGGTGGTACAGGTCGCCGAGGCGGGCGTCGCTGAACCAGAAGCCGCCGTCGTCGTCGGGGACCGGGGCCTCCACCAACTGATGCCCGGCGTCCACCAGGTCGACCGAACGCGATCCCACCGTCGCCACCCCGCTGCTTCGTCCTTCCCCCACCACGTCCCCTCCGTTACCTTTCCACGTCTGCCCCTCGCCGGCGGTGCCGCTCTGCCGGCTCCGGGCCGGCGGTGCCGCTCTGCCGGCCCCTCGCCGGCGATGTGGCCGTGCCGGCCCGGGCCGGCCGGCCGGTCAGGCCCCGATGAGCGCCCCCGGGTGGGCGCCGGGCACGGCGCGCCCGTCTTCGAGGACCCGGCGCCCGTTGACCCACACCCCGCGGACCCCGTCGCTGCGGCTGATCAGCCGCTCGCCGCCGCCGGGGAGGTCGTTGACCCGCTCGAGACGGCGGGGCCGGACGGCGTGGGGGTCGAAGACGACGACGTCGGCGGCGAGCCCGGGGGCGAGGCGGCCCCGGTCGTCCAGGCCGAAGACCTCGGCCGGCTGGCCGGACAGCCGCCAGACGGCCTCCTCGAGGGTCAGCACCTTCTCGTCCCGGACCCAGTGGCCCAGCAGGTGGGTGGGGTAGGAGGCGTCGCAGAGCATGTCGGCGTGGGCCCCGGCGTCGTGGGCTCCGAGGACGATGCGGGGATCGCGGAGCAGGGTGGCGAGCTCCTCGGCGTTGTCGTTGAGGCTGACGATCCGGTAGCGGGTGGCCAGGTCCTCCTCCAGGGCCAGGTCGACCATGAGGTCGAAGGGGTGGACCCCGCGGTCGCGGGCCAGGTCCTCGAGGGGGATGTCCACCAGGTCGTGGTGGACGGTGGTCTCCTGGATGGAGGCCAGCCGGGCGAAGTCCGGCCGGTAGTCGCCCACCTCGGCCTTCACCCGCTCCCGCCAGGCCGGGTCCCGGTACTTGGCGGCCCGCTGGTCCCGGGGCAACTGGAACAGCTCACCGAAGGCGGGGACCATGCCGAAGTAGTACGGGTGGGTCATCATGGTCTGGGACACGATCTCCCTACAACTGACCTGGGGCCACACGTCGCCGCCGACGGCGGAGGCGGCGTCCAGCATCCCCATGGCCACGCCGGGGGGACCGAACAGCCGGGTGAGGAGGGAGCCCCAGGTGATCCGGACCCCGAGCTCCTTGGACAGCCGGGCGATGTCCTCCAGCTCGTACTGGGGGCCGTAGGTGATCTCGACCAGCGGGTTGTCGGACCGGGCCACCACCCGCAGCAGCGCCTCGATCTCCTGGCGGCTGGCCAGCCGGCTGGGCACCGGCCGGCCCAGGGCCCCCATGTGGCTGGGGGCCTGGGAGGTGGAGAACCCGATGGCCCCGGCGGCCAGGGCCCCCTCCAGCAGGGTGGCCATCTGGTCGATCTCCCCGGCGGTGGCCTCCCGGGAGGTGGCGTCCTCGAAGCCCATCACGTACATCCGCAGCGGGGTGTGCCCGACGAAGGTGGCCACGTTCAGTCGCTTGGGCAGGGCGTCGACGGCCCGGACGTACTCAGGGAAGGTCTCGAACCCCCAGGGGACCCCGGCCCGGAGGGTCTGGAGGTTCATGCCCTCCACGTTCTCCAGGGTCTCCATGATGTGGTCCCGGTCGAAGGGGTGGGTGGGGGCGATGCCGAACCCTGTGTTGCCCTGGACGACGGTGGTGACCCCGTGCCAGCACGACGGGGTCAGGTCGGGGTCCCAGAAGATCTGGGCGTCGAAGTGGGTGTGCAGGTCCACGAACCCCGGGGCCACCACCAGGCCGGTGGCGTCCACCCGGTCGGCCCCGTCGGGGATGGCCGGGCGGCCGACGGCGGCGATGCGGCCGCCGTCCAGCAGCAGGTCGCCGGTGTAGGCGGGGCCACCGGTGCCGTCCACGATGGTGCCACCGACGATGGCCACCGCCGGGGCCGCCACCGGGGTCGCCGCTTGGGCCGCCGCCGGGGCCGGGCGGCCGTCCCGGACGGGGTGGGTCATGACGGGTGCCCGAGCCGTGCCAGGTCGAAGCCGTACAGGTCGGCCGCGTTGCCGCCGACCATCCGGGCCGTGGTCTCGTCGGGCTCGCCGGCGAAGATCTCGGCCAGGACCTCCCGGGAGTGCGGCCAGGTGCTGACGTGATGGGGGAAGTCGTTGCCCCACATCATGATGGACTCCCCGATGATCTCCTTGCAGAGGATGGCCGCCCGGTCCCGCATGAAGGTGATCCGGACGTTGTCGTGCAGGTAGTGCGACGGGGCCTGCCTGCACACCATGGTGGTCGGCCGCTTCAGCTTCAGGCTGCGCCGCCACACGAAGTCGGCCCGCTGGATCATCGGGGCGGCCCAGCCGGCCTCGTTCTCGACCGAGACGATCCGCAGCTCGGGGTACCGGTCGAAGGTGCCGAACAGGATCATGTCCAGGATCACCCGCTGCACCTCGGTGCAGGCCAGCACCCCGTCGGTGGGCGTCCCGGCGCTCCAGGCCCGCTTCTCGTCCCGGGTGGTGGCGGCGTGGAAGTTGACCGGGAACCCGCACTCGACGGCGGTCGACCAGATCGGGTCGAACCGGGAGTCGGCGTAGGACACCTCCTCGCCGGGGACCTGCGGCAGCATCACCGTGGACAGCCCCAGCTCCTTGCAGCGACGCATCTCCGCCGCCGCCCAGTCCGGGTTCTCCTCGGTCAGCATGCCGGCGCCCTTGAAGATGCCGGGGTCCTTGGCCACGAACTCGGCCAGCCAGGTGTTGTAGGCCTCGAACAGGGCGGCCCGGAAGTCGAAGTCGCGGACCCGGTACAACTGCATGGCGATGGTCGGGAACAGCACCTCGCCGTCGACGCCGTCCTTGGCCAGGTCGTCCAGCCGGATGCCGGGGTCGTAGCCGCCGGGGAACACGTCCTCCTCCCAGCGGCCCTCCAGCCGGACCTCGTCGTCGCCACGGGCGCAGCCGGCCAAGAGGCCCACCGGGGGCAGCTCGGCTTCGGCGAACACCAGCCGGTCGGTGTCGGCGTCGCGGCTCAGCCGGGGGGCCCGGTCACGGAACTTGGGGTCGATCCGCAGTTGCCACAGATCGTGCGGTTCGACCACGTGCGAGTCGGCCGAGATGACGGGATGGTCCATGCGTTCGTCGCCCCCTGTGCAGACGTGACCCCCGCCCCCGCGAGGTCCCCAAACAGATATTTGGACTATTTCATACAAATGATTTGTTGTCAACCGACCGGAGCGGGTCCGGGGCGAGCCCCCCCCGGGGGGCGCAGGCAACGGAGTTGGAGAGCGGACGACGAGGGGCGGCGGGCGGCGAGCCGGGGGCCAGGAGCCGGGGGCCGGAGGTGTGACCCGGCACCGAAACGGGGCCTTGGACCAACGGGGCCTTGGACTACAGCAGCGTGGCCATGCCCGTCACCCTGGTGCAGATGGCCTCCCACGTCGGAAGGGGCGCATCCCCGAAGTGCAGCTCGGGCATGGTCGCCTCGTAAGCTGCTCGGAGCAGTGCCGATACCTCAGAGTCCAGGTCGAAGGCAGGGCACACCGCAAAACCGTCTTCCGGACGCACCCCGTCGCCACCACCGAAGTGTCGTCGGGTGATCTCCTCCACGCTGGTCATCACCTCGCGCACCTGGTCTCGATCCCCGAGCAGCGTCGACACTCGGTCCTCGCCGAGAAGTTGGTGGACGTCATAAAAGTGGCGGCCACTCCTTGGCGGGATGGGCGTCGACGGGTCAACGACGAGCTGCTGAGCAAGCGCGTGGATCAGGACGAGCTTCTCGAGGAGCGTCCGGCCGGGATGCAACACCGAGACCTCGAAGGGGGCGAGGTCGTCGTATGGGCTGAGATCGGGCACCTCGACCGCAAGGGCGTCGCCGAGCAGGCACCCGATCGGGCGGGTCTCGTGGGGCTGGGAGCCGCCACGTACGCCCATTTCCAACAACACGCCGGTACGGATGAGCGCGGTGGCTTGGCGAGTGGCCGGGTAGCTGACCTCGTAAGCGCGGTGCCGGCCGGTCTCCCGGCTGCCGACTGCCGCCAACGTGCCGCCGACGGCGGCAGCCGCCGACTCCGCCATCCGCTTCATCAAGGTGTCGACCGCGTTCCGGCCCCGCTCGCCGGGGAGCACCAAGATGTCCACGTCCTCCGAGAAGCGTTCGACGATCCGGTACGCCTTGAAGAGGCTGGTGCCTCCCTTGAAGACGAAGTCCCCGCCATAACCTTCGGCAAGAGCCTTGAGCACCTGGCTCACCCAGTAGTCCTTCTCGACGGCCGTAGGGCTGATCCCGAGCCGTTCGGCCGCGGCGTCGAGGGTGGGGCCGAACTCCTCCTGGTCCCGGAGCCGGGCCACGCTCAACTCGCCAGGATCACGTCGTAGTGCACCGACGGGCGGCGCGCCGGGCGTACGGTGTCCGCCAGCTCCGGATGGCCCAGGTCGCCGAGCAGGCGACGAAGCCGTTCACGCGTCCGCGGTGGCTCCGAGCTCGATGCCCTCGTCAGGCGGTCAAGACGGATATCGCCGCTTTCGGTGAACCGAGCGATCCGCTCGACCGCTTCGGGCATCGGCACTTCGACAAGCCGGTCCCAGTCACGCAAGACTTCGAAGAGCGCAACCTCGCTCGGCCGCAGATGCTCATCCCGCCGCTTGGTGGCGGCGGCACGGCTCACGAAGTTGACCACGCCGGGACTGCGCGGGACGCGCCCGGGTACGGCGATCGACTCACGCCGGGCCACCTGGGTTGACAGTCCGAGGGCCAGTGCGGCACTCCAGCCTGCGGGCCCGGTCCCTGGGGTGTGCACGATCTCACCGGCCAGACGTTCGGGCGGCGGCGGGGCCATCCCGAGCCTGGTCGGCCGGCCCCGCCAGTAGAGGCCACGACGCACCCGGCGCAGCTCACCAGCGTGGACCAGCCGGGAAAGCGCCTGGGCGACGGCGTCCGGGGAGCCGTCGAAGTCCTCGGGGCGCCAGAAGCGCTCCCGCGACCGAAGGACCCGCTCACGAACCTCCGCAGCGACCGCCGGCGTGCCCATGGCCGTATCGTATCCGGCCTGTCGGTAACTCGCTACGCGAAGTTGACATCCGAGGCTGGCCCAGCCAGGGGTCCCGAGCCAACCTGGGCAACCGGGGCAGACGGTGCCACGGGGGTCCGGAGGCTCAGTGGACGGCGGTCGGCATCGGTGGCCGCTGCACCTTGAGGTCGCCGCGGACGTCGGCGGGGATGCGGTAGTTGTCCTTCATGTGCTCGGCCATCACCCGCTGGGCCCGGCCGGCGTCACCGGACTCGATGGCCTTCACGATGCGCTCGTGCTCCTTCACCCCGGCCGCCCGGCGGTTGTCGTCGAACCGCTCCTGGGGCAGCCGGCAGGTCCACTCCACCTCGTGGGTGGACCACAGGGCCTCCAGGGAGCCGAGGACGGCGATGAGGGTGTCGTTGCCGCAGCCGGCCACGATCTGCTCGTGGAACCGGCGGGACAGCGACACGGCCTGCAGCTCGTCGGCCATGTTGGCCCGGGTCTGCCGGACCAGGTCGTCCAGGGCCGCCAGCACCTTGGGGTCGTGGTTGGCGGCGCACAGCCCGGCGCAGAGCGGCTCCAGCAGCCGGAGGGCCTCGGCCAGGTCCGCCAGGGTGACCTGCTGGCTCTCCAGCAGGAACCCCAGGGTGTAGGCGGTGCCCAGGGCGCTGGGGGCGTGGACGATGGCCCCCCCGGACTTGCCCCGCTTGACGGTGACCAGGCCCTCGGTCTCCAGGATGCGCAGGGCCTCCCGGATGGACGGCTTGGAGACCTGGAACTCCTCGATCAGGTCGTCGAGGCGGGCCAGGAGGGCGCCGTCCGGCAGCTCACCGCTGACGATCCGCTCCCGCAGCACGTTGGCCACCAACTGCGACACGCTCTCCTGCCGGACCACCACTCGGCCTCTGGACGGGCCTGTTGCCACGACCCCGCTCCTTCTCTCATGTCCGCTGCTGGGGGAGCTGCAGGAGCCGGGCGCCGTTGTCCCGGCCGACCAGCATCAGCTCCTCTCTGTCGAGCCCGATGCCCTCCAGGAATTGGACCGGCTCCACCAGTCCTTCGGGGTGAGGGTAGTCGGAGCCGAGCACCACCCGTTGTACCCCGATGGTGTCGACCAGTCCCCGGATGTCGTCGTCGTCCAGCGGGGCCACCGTGACGTGGTGCTTGAACACGTCGCTGGGGACGTCGTCGAGGCGGCCGCCGAGCCACTCGCCCCTGGCCCCCATGCGGGCCCCCTTGTCCATCACCCGCAACAGGTACGGCACCCAGGCCGACCCGTTCTCGACGGTCAGCACCTCCAGGGTGGGGAACCGGCCGAACAGGTTGTGCAGCACCAGGGCCGCCAGGGTGTCCACCACCGGCCGCTCCCCGGAGAAGATGGCCTGCTGCAGCGGGGACTGCTCCCAGCTAGCCCGCCACGGCCGCTCCCCCCACTGGGTGCCGAAGATCTCGTTGTACCCGAAGTCGCCGGCGTGGAAGGCGGCGGGGACCCGGGCCTCGGCCAGCCGGGCCCAGAACGGGTCGAAGTAGGGGTCGGCGGGCGAGCGCCCTGTCACCGGCCCGGCCAGCAGCGCCACCACCCGTGCCCCCCGGGCCAGGACGTGGTCCAGCTCGGCCACCGCCGCGTCCCGGTCGCAGAGGCTGAGCCAGGGGGCGGCGAACAGCCGGTCCTGGTGGTCGAAGCCCCACTCCTCGTCCAGCCACCGGTTGAAGGCCCGCAGGTTGGCCTGGCAGGCCGCGGGATCGGACCGCATCTGCCGTTCCACCACCAGGCCGAGGCTGGGCCACAGGACGGCCGCCTCGATGCCCTTCTGGTCCATCCACTCCAGCCGGGCCTCCCGGCGGACGTACCAGGGGATGTCCCCGGGCACCACGTAGTCCTCCTCTTCGTCCAGCACCGCCAGGAACCGGCCGTCCTTGTCGGCGACGAAGGCCCCCGGCCGCTGGATGCGGTCCCGGGGCAGCATCGGCAGCCGGTAGATGGGGTCGGCGCCGAAGTACGGGCAGGCGGTGCCGTCCTCGTCGCGCTCGACGTGCAGGGCGGTGGCCTCCATGCCCGGTTCCAGGTACCTGGTCCAGGCGTCGTCGGGCTCGTAGTAATGGGTGTCCATGTCCACGATGCCGAAGTCCACGGGCATGTCGGCTCCCTCCTGTTCGGGTGGTCGGTAGAGTCCGTTGCGCTATGCGGTCCTGCGCGGTGCGGTCCGATCGGTCGGTGGCGGTGCTGACGGCCGCGGCCGGCGGCATCGGTGCGGCGACGGCCGCCGCGCTGGCCGCCGCCGGGTTCGACCTGGTGCTGGTCGACGTCGACGGCGACGGGGTCGGGCGGCTGGCCGAACGGCTCTCGGCGGCCGCCGGGCCGGCGGTGCTGGCCGCGCCGGCGGACGTCAGCGACGAGGCCGCGGTGGCCGCCGTGGTCAGCCGGGCCCTGGACCGGTTCGGCCGGATCGACGGGCTGGTCAACCTGGTGGGGGCCGGCCGGCCGGGCACCGTGGCCGACCTGGCGCTGGCCGACTGGTGGTGGGTGCTGGACCGCACCCTGACGTCGGTGTTCCTGATGTGCCGGGCCGTCATCCCCGTCATGGAGGCCGCCGGGGGCGGCGCGGTGGTGAACGTGGCGTCGGTGGCCGGGACCCGCGGGATGCACAGGAGCCCGGCGTACTGCGCGGCGAAGGGCGGGGTGGTGGGGCTGACCAAGGCCCTGGCCCTGGACCACGGGCCGGCCGGGGTCAGGGTCAACTGCGTGGCCCCCGGCGCCGTGGCCACCCCGGCGCTGCGCCGGGGACGGACCGAGGCCGACATCGCCGCCATCGGCCGCGGGTCGGTGGTGGGCCGCGTGGCCGAGCCCGAGGAGGTGGCGGCGGCCATCAGTTGGCTGCTGAGCCCGGCCGCGAGCTACGTGATGGGCCAGACCGTCGAAGTGGACGGCGGCCTTCCCACCCCGGCCTGATCCGGCCCCCCTGCGCCGCCGCGGCCACGCTGCGGTCACGCCGCCGGCGGGTCGTCCGGGTGGTCACGGCCATCCCTTTCCGGTGGCGGCGAACTGCGGGTAGTAGTCGGCGTAGGCCGGGGTGTGGGCCTGCACGCCGCCGTCGGCGTTGACGACCTGGCCGGTGACGAACCGGGCCTCGTCGGAGGCCAGGAAGGCCACCACGGCCGCGATGTCCTCGGGCTGCCCCAGGTGGTCCACCAACTGGTGGGCCCGGGTCACCGCCAGGTTCTCGTCGGACATGTTCCGGCGGGCGATCGGCGACAGCACCAGCCCCGGCGCCACGGCGTTGCACCGGATGCCGCGCTTGCCGTACATGGTGGCCACGTACAGGGTGAGGGCGATCACCCCGGCCTTGGCCGACCCGTAGGCCACCCGGGACAGGTCGCCGCGCTGCCCCGCGGTGGAGGTGGTGTTGACGATGGCCCCGGACCCCTGGGCCAGCATGTGCGGCACCGCGTACCGGCAGCCCAGCATGGCCCCGGTCAGGGTCACCGCCAGGGTCCGGTCCCAGACGTCCAGCGGCACCCCGGTGACGTCGGTGTCCCGGCCCAGCACGTCGTCGCCGAGGGCGGCGGCGTTGTTGTGCAGCACGTCGATCCGGCCGAGGTCGGCCACGGTCCGCGACACCATGTCGGCCACCGCGGCGTCGTCGGCCACGTCGACGGTGATCGGCACCGCCCGGCCGCCGGCCGAGGTGATCCGCCCGGCCACCTCCCCGGCCCCGGCGCCGTCGATGTCGGCCACCACCACCGCCGCCCCCCGCTCGGCCAGCAGCGCCGCCGTCGCGGCCCCGACGCCGGACGCCGCCCCGGTGACCACCGCCACCCGGCCGTCGAAGCGGCGGGGATCGGTCACTGCGCCAAGCCCTGCCCGGGCCCGGACCCGGACCCGGACCCAGGCCCGGGCCCGGTGGCGGGGCCCCCGGTGTCCAGGCCGTGGGCCTGCAGCTCGTGCACCATCTCCTCCTCGGCCGCGGTGTCCTCCTGGCCCAGGTAGCTGCTCAGCAGCCGGGACCGGTCGGCCAGCTCCGCGGTGGGCCCCTCCATGACCACCCGGCCGGAGGACAGCACGTAGCCGCGGTCGCAGACCTCCAGGGCCAGGGCGGTGTTCTGCTCCACCAGCAGGATGGCCACCCGGCTGCGGATCTGGACCAGGGTGTCGAACACCACGTCGGTGATCTTCGGGGCCAGCCCCAGGGAGGGCTCGTCCAGCATCAGCAGCCGGGGGGACCCGACCAGGCCGCGGCCGATGGCCACCATCTGCTGCTCGCCGCCGGACAGCGCCCAGGCCCGGCGGCCCCGGAGGGGAGCCAGCGGCGGGAACAGGTCGTAGACGTCGTCGACCGAGAAGATGGCCGGCCGGCCCCCCCGGGCGGGCTGGCCGACGAGCAGGTTCTCGTGCACGGTCAGGCTGGGGAACAGTTGCCGGCCCTCCGGCACCTGCACCATGCCGAGCCGGGCCCGGTCCTCGGCGGCGACGCCCTTCAGGTCGCGGTCATCGAACCGGACCGTCCCCCGGTGGTCCACCTGCCCGGAGACGGCCTTGATGGTGGACGACTTCCCGGCGCCGTTCGGCCCGAGCAGGCAGACACAGTCGCCGTCGCCGACGGTGACCGACACCCCGTCGGCGGCCACCACCGCGCCGTAGCGGACCCGGAGGTCGGTGACGTCAAGCACGGGACCGCATCCCGAGGTAGGCGTCCATGACCTGGCGGTCCCGCAGCACCTCGTCGGGGGGGCCGCCGGCGATGACCCGGCCCAGGGCCAGCACGGAGACCTGGTCGCACAGCCGGGTGACGAAGTCCAGCTTGTGCTCGATCAGGAAGAAGGCGACGCCGCCGTCCCGGATCTGCTCGATCAGGTCGGCGAGCTGCTCGGTCTCCCGCTGGTTGAGCCCGGCGGCCGGCTCGTCCAGCAGCACCATCTTCGGGCCGGTGGCCAGTGCCCGGGCGATCTCCAGCCGGCGCTGCTCGCCGTAGGACAGGGCGCCGGCCAGGTCGTCGGCCCGGCCGGCCAGGTTGACCAGCTCCAGCAGGGCGGCCGCCCGCTCGCGGCGGGCCTGCTCGGCCCGGGCCAGCACCGGCCGCAGCACCCAGGTCACCGTCAACCCGGTGCGCCCCTCCTGGCTCATCCCCAGCAGCACGTTCTCCCGGCAGGTCAGGTTGGCGAAGGTCTGCGGGGTCTGGAACGTCCGGGACAGCCCGCAGGCCACCGCGGCCCGCGGCCGGCCCAGGGCGACCGGGCGGCCGTCCACCGTCACCGACCCCGACGCCCGGACGAAACCGGACACCGCGTTCAAGAACGTGGTCTTGCCGGACCCGTTGGGGCCGATGAGCCCGTTGCAGCCCACGCCGGGGATGGCCAGGGACACCGCGTCGACGGCGACCACGTCGCCGAACGCCACGGTCAGGTCCGTGGTGACCAGCCCGCCGCTCACCGCGCCTCCTCGGTCCCGGCGGTGCCGGTGGTGCCGGCTGTGCTGGCCAGGCCGGCGGTGCCGGCAGCGGTGGCCGTGGCGGCCGACCCGGCGGCACCTCGACGGACGGCCAGGGCGGTCCGGGCCTGGTGGAGGATGCCGCCGAAGCCCTGGGGGAGCAGGAAGATGACCACCAGCAGGCAGCAGGAGAAGATCAGGTCCGAGTAGATGGCGGCCGGCCGGGCGATCTCGGGCAGGGCGACCACGAAGACGGACCCGACCACGGTGCCCCACATGGACCCGACGCCGCCCAGGATGACGATCAGGAAGATGTCGATGCCCAGGCTGACCGCGAAGGAGTCGGGGTCCACGAAGCCCTGGGTGGTGGCGAACAGGCTGCCGGCGGCGGCGGCGAAGGCGGAGCCGAGGGCGAACATGACCACCCGGACCCGCAGGGTGTTGACCCCCATCCCCAGCGCCACCCGCTCGTGGTCCCGGACGGCGATGGCCTCCCGGCGCATCGGGGACAGCTCGACCAGCTTGACCAGGATCAGGGCCACCCCGGCGAAGCCGAGGGCCAGCCAGAACTGCCCGGCCGGGGTGTCCACCACGGCGCCGAACACCGCGATGCCCGCGGTCAACTGCACCTCGCCGCCGGACCCGGTGAAGGCGGTCCAGTTCTGGAACACCAAGATGGCCACCTCGGCGAACCCGAGGGTGGCGATGGCGAAGTACAGCTCCGACGCCCGGCGGACCAGCAGCAGGAACAGGGCGGCCACCGCCGCGGTGATGGCCACCGCGACGACCAGGCTGAGCCAGAACCCGGTGAACCGGTCGGCCCAGGCCCCGACGTAGGCCCCCAGCCCGAACATGGCGGCCTGCGAGAACGCGAACTGGCCGGTGAGGCAGAACACCAGGTAGAACCCGAGGGACACCACCACGTAGACCAGCACCAGGGTGGCCACCCCCAACTGGTAGGCCCCGGAGATCACCAGGGGGACCAGGGCGGCGACCACCAGGAAGCCGGCCAGCCGGGCCCACTGCGGCCAGGTCCGCCCCGGACCCGGCCGCTCCGACCCGGCCGACCCACCCGCGGCCGCCCGGGCAGCACCGGCCGCCACGGGGCGGAACAGCCGCTCCCGCAGCGGGGCCAGCAGGTCGCCGCCGGGCAGCACCGCCCCTCCCCCGCCGCCCGGCCGGCCGGTGGTACGGCCCCTGCCGGCTGGCTCGCCGGCGGTATGGCCCCTGCCGGCTGGCTGGCCGTCGGTGCGGCCACTGCCGGTGGCGGGGTCAGACACGCTCACTGATCTCGCTCCCGAAGAGGCCGCGGGGCAGGACGGCGATGACCAGGATCATCAGGATGTAGGGGTACATGTCCTGGAACTGGTAGGCGATGTAGCCGGCGCCCCACTGGCCGGCCAGGCCGATGACCAGGCCGCCGACCACGGTGCCCCAGATGCGGCCGAAGCCGCCGATGACGGCGGCGGCGAAGCCGGTGATCATGGCCTCGAAGCCCATGCCGGGGCTGACGGAGGACAGCGGGCCGATCATCAGGCCGGCCAGTCCGGCGAGGCAGCTCCCGGCGGCGAACGACAGGATGGCCATCCGCCGGACCTTGATGCCCTGCAGGGCGGCCACGGTGGGGTTGTCGGCGATGGCCCGGAGCTGCCGGCCGACGGCGGTGCGCTGGAACACCAGGGAGAACCCGGCGAACACGACCAGGGTGACGACCACGACCAGGACGTCCTGGTAGGGGACCTCGCCGCCCAGCAGGTGGATGACCCCGTTACCGAACGGGGCCGGCAGGCTCTTGGGGGCGGCCCCCTGCCAAAGCTGCAGCAGGTCCTGGATGGCCAGGCCGGCGGCCAGGGTGGCGATGACCACCACCAGCGGGGGCCGGCGGCGCAGGGGGAGGTGGATGGCCCGCTCCAGCACCACCCCGCCCAGGGCCATCAGCACCAGGACCAGCACGTAGCTCAGGCCGGTGGGCAGGCCGCCCTGGACGATGGTCCAGATCCCGAGGTAGGCGCCGAGGGACACCAGGGCGCCCTGGGCGAAGTTCAGGATGCTGGTGGCCTTGTAGACGACGATGAACCCGAGGGCCACCAGGGCGTAGGCCGACCCCTGCGCCACCCCGCTGGCCGTGAGGGTCACGAACCGACCCATGTGGTGCTCCCCTCCCCCTCCCGCTGCTCCCCCTCCTGCTGCCCCCGGTAGCCGGCCCCCGATGGCCGGCCCCGGCGCCGGCACCCCGGCGGGGCCACCTGTGGCGAGGGGGGCGTCCACAGGTGGCCCCGTCGAGGCTGACGGATCGTCTCTACCGCTTCCGTTCCCCCCGACCGCTTCCGTTCCCGGGCCGGGTCAGGGCTTGGCGGTGTAGCTGTACATGGTCTGCGGGGTCTTGGTCTTGAACCCGATGACCACCCCGGTGTGCCCCATGTTGTGCTGGGCGTCCGCCTTGTAGGTGGTCTGGCAGAGCCCGGAGAAGGGCTTGGTCTCCAGCCGCTTCAACACCGCCTTGGCGCCGCCGCCGGGGCTGACCGCGGCCTGGGCGATGTTGACGGCGTCGTAGGCCTCGGCCGAGTTCATGTCCGGTGTGAACCCGAACTGCTTCTTGAACTGCTTGGCCCAGGCGTACAGCTTGGCGTTCTGCTGCCCCTCCGGGTTGCAGGTGGCGGCCGAGTAGAAGTTGACCAGTTGTGTGGGGTCTGTGAACAGCCCGTCCAGGTAGCCGGTGACGCCGCTCTGCGACGACATGGTGGGCACGGTGATGTTGTTCTGGAACTGCTGCTTCAGGGCCAGCGAGATGTTGTCGGGGTAGCCCCAGTTGAAGATGGCCTGGGCTGTCTTCATGGCCAGCACCTGCTCGGTGAGGTCTGTGGCCGCGTAGCTGTAGCCCTGTGTGGCCACCACCTTGCCGCCGGCCTGGTTCACCACCTTGGTGATGGCGTCGACCTCGGACCCCGGAGGGTCGGCGGTCTCGTACATGATGCCGACGTTCTTCTTGCCCAGCTTGTTGACGATGTACTGGGCCCCGGCGGCGGCCTCCACCGAGTTGGCGATGCCGACCCGGAACGACCACTGGCTGGCCCCCTTGGTGGTGCCGGTGTAGTCGGACTCGTCACCGGCCGACAGTTGCAGCAACGGCACCTGGGCCTTGTCCAGCATCTTGGTCACCGCCAGGATCTGCGGGATGACCGGCAGGCCGATGATGACGGACGGCTTCGACTGCAGCGCGTCCTGGGTGGCGGTGATGGCCTGCTGCGGGGTGAGGCCGGCGTCGTAGACCGTCTCGGTCACCTTGACGCCCTTCTTCTTCAGGTTGGCCACCGCCATCTTCACCGGGTCCTCGTAGATGCGAGGAATGGCGCCGGTGCCGGTCACCGGGATGACCAGGGCGATCTTGAGCGGCGTGGCCGCGGCGCCGGCCACCGCCGAACCGCCGAGGGCCGCCGGCCCCCCGACCAGCAGCCCGGCGCTCACCAGGGAGCCAGCGCCGACCGCGGCGCACCACGACTTGAGGTTCTTCACGAATCCCCCCCTTGCGGGATTTGGGCCCTTTTACGGGCCTTTCGGACAGAGCAGCATACATCCACTAGATCATTGCTATATCAACTATTATTAATGGACTAGACGCCGAACGTCAACCCCCTTGTAACGGTCCTGCCGGTGGCCGGCTGGCGACATGGCCCTGCAGGGCGGTGCCGTCGAAGAAGGCGGGGTCGGCGGCAGTGAACAGGTCGATGGCGTTGCCGGCGGCGAACGCGGCGAACTGGTCCTCGGTCAGCGCGCCGCGGTCCAGCAGGCCGACGGCGGCGGCCAGCACGCCGTCCAGGTCGCCGGCGTCCCAGTGGCCCATGTCGGAGCTGAACATCGCCCGTAGGGTCCGCCCCCCGGGGACGACGCCGGAGTAGGCCGTCGCCACCGCCCGGTCGTCGGCCTCGCAGCCGAAGGAGAAGCTGTCGACGAACCGGCCGACGACGTCCTCGTCGGAGGTAGGGCGCAGGTGCCGCCAGTCGTCCCGGTCGGCCGGCGGGGTGCCGGTGGCCGGGACCTGCCGCAGGGCGGCCCGCCAATCGTCGGGACCGGCGATCAGGCCGGCGCCGTACCGGCGGACCAGGCCCTCGAACCGGTCCCAGTCGATCAGGGCCGGGTCCAGGTGGGCGGCCAGGGCGGCCGGGCTGCGGCGCTCCCAGTGCTCGACCAGGTCGGCCACCAGGGAGCAGGCCCAGCCGCAGCCGGCCTCCAGGAACGAGAACCGGAGCTGCGGGAACCGGGTGGTGACCCCGCCGAGGTACAGGGACTTGCAGAGGTGCCCCATCCGCTCCGCGAAGAACCCGACGTGGTTGAAGACGTAGTTGGTCACCGAGGCGGCCACCCGGGGGACGACGGCGCCGACGCCGACGTGGAAGTTGACGGCCAGCCCCAGGTCGGCGCAGCGGGCCCAGACCGGGTCGTAGTCGTGGGCGCTGTCCAGGCCGTAGGTGTCCAGCCAGTGGGTCTGCCCGGGCAGCAGCCGGTTGGTGGGCGTCCCGGCCCGCTCGATGGGCCGGACGACGCCGTCGGGGAGGACCACCACCCGGAGCCCCACCGACCGGGCGTGGTCCAGGGCGTCGCAGGCCTCCTCTGGGGTGTGCATCGGGATGATCCCGGCCACCCGGAACCGGTCCTGGTACGGCCCGTAGGTCTCCGCGTAGTACCGGTTGAACCCCCGGGCCACCCCGCGGCGGACGTCGGGGTCCTCGACGGCGGCCACCCCGAGGGCCTTGGTGGGGTACAGGATGGCGTAGTCCATCCCCAGGTCGTCCATCCGGTCGTACAGCAGGGCCGGCAGGGTGGCGGTGGCCAGGTCGTCGACGTTGGCCGCCGGGGTGGCCCACCACGCCCCCTGGGGGACCCGGGTGGCCCGGGCCACGGCCGCTGTGGAATGGGCCCGGACCATGTCGTCCACCGGCAGGGCCCGGGACCGGAACGCCTCGAAGGCGGCGGCGGGCAGCTCCTCCCGCACGTACGGCAGGACCGCGGTGAGCAGCTCCAGGACGTGGCCGTCGGCGTCGACCACCGGGTGGCCCAGCTCGGCCCGGATCTGCCGGGCGGACCGCCCCGGTGCCGCCAGGGCCCGGCCGGCGGCCACCGGGCCGCTGCGGACGGCGGTGGTCACGCCGCGGCCCTCAGCAACTCGCCGGGGAAGGCCCCGGGGACCAGCCGGCCGCCGGAGCAGACCTCGGTGCCGGCCACCCAGACCCGGTCGATGCCGGCGCTCTCCACCACCAGCCGGTCGGCGCCGCCGGGGAAGTCGGACCGCCGGCTGAGGCCGCGGCCGCCGACGGTGTCGGGGTCGAAGGCCACCAGGTCGGCCACCATGCCCGGGGCGATGCGGCCGCGGCCGCGGAGGCCGAACAGGTCGGCCGGCTGGGCGGTCAGCCGCCAGACGGCGTCCTCCAGGGAGATGGCGCCCCGTTCCCGCCACCAGTGGCCCAGCAGGTAGGTGGGGGCGTCGGCGTCGCACAACTGGGCGGCGTGGGCCCCGGCGTCGGACAGGCCGAGCAGCAACCGGTCGTCCCCCAGCATGTCGGCCAGCTCGTCGTCGGCGTCGTTCATCAGGGCGACGGACCACCGGGACCGGAGGTCGTCGGCCAGGGCCAGGTCCAGGAGGGCCTCGAACGGGGTGCGGCCGGCGGCGGCGGCCAGTTCGCCGAGGGTGGGGCCGCCGACCAGGTCGGCGTGGGCCACCGACTCCTGCAGGACCGCGCGCGACAGGCGGCGGGCCCAGTCGGTGGCGGCCACCTGCCGGCCGGCGTCGGCCCGCCAGGCCGGATCGGCGAACCGGGCCTTGCGGTCGGCCACCTCGGCGGCCAGGGCGTCGGAGACGGCCGGGACGGTGGCCATGGTGCCGGGGACGCCGAGGTCGATCTGCACCTTCAGTGGCTTGGCGGCCATCTGGGGGACCACCTGGCCGGGCAGCCGGCCGGTGGCCTCCCGGATCCGCTCGGTCCATTCCGGCATGCCGGGCTGGGTGAGGATGGCCGCCCAGGTCACCGGCCGGTCCAGCCGGTCGGACAGGGCGGCCAGCTCCTCCACGAACAGGTCCGGGCCCCAGGTGGCCTCCACCAGCCCGGCCCCGCGCCGGCGCAGCGGATCGGCCACCGCGGCGATCTCCGCGGGGTCCGCCGCCCGGCTGGGCACCGGACGGGCCCGGGCGCCGACGTGGCTCTCGGACCGGGAGGTGGACAGCCCGACGGCGCCGGCGGCCAGGGCGTCGTCCACCATCCGGCGCATCCGGTCGATCTCGTCGCCGGTGGCCGGCCGGGTGGCCGCCTCCAGGCCCAGGGCCGCGTAGCGCAGCGCCGAGTGGCCGACCATGGCGGCCACGTTGATCCGCTTGGGCAGGCCGTCGACCACGTCGAGGTAGTCGGGGAACGAGGTGAACCCCCAGTCGATGCCGGCCTCCAGGGCGGCCCGGGACATGCCCTCGACCACCGACAACATCTCCATCACCTCCCCCCGGCAGGCTTCGGGGGTGGGGGCCAGGGTGAACCCGCAGTTGCCGGTCACCACCGTGGTCACCCCGTGCCAACTGGACGGGGTCAGGTCCGGGTCCCAGAGCACCTGGGCGTCGTAGTGGGTGTGGGGGTCGATGAACCCCGGTGCCAGCACCAGCCCGTCCAGGTCGACCACCGCGGCGTCGCCGGCCGGCAGCGGGCCCGGCCCGTCACCGACCTGGACGACCATCCCGTCCTCCACCCGGACGTCGGCCCGGCGCGGCGGCCGGCGGTCGCCGTCGACCACCGTGGCACCCCGCAGCACCGCGTTCGATCCCCGCTGGCGCCGACCTACGGACAACGCCTTCCCTCCCCTGTCGGTACCCCCGCCGTGCGCGCCTCCGAACCCGAGACGCGAACTCCTAAATCATTATGTTGAATAAATCATCAGTTGTCTAGCGCCGCACAGTAGCGCGCCCACCGGCGAGCGGTGGTGTTGCCCGCCCGCGCTGCCGGATGGCCGGACGGCTCAGCTCAGCTTCAGGACGCGGTCGGTGCCGACGGTCCCGGTCCGGCCGATGCCGTCGGCGGCCACCACCGACCCCAGGTCGTCGGCGTCGGTGATCCGGGCCCAGGTCCGGGCGCCGGCCGCGGTGCGGCAGGCGGCGATGCCGCCGTCGGGCCGGCCGTCGCGGTCGTAGGTGACCGTGTAGGTCTCCACCGTCACCGGCCCGGTGGCCGCGTCGTCCACCGGGCACCGAGGCAGGGCGTCCACCTCGGCCTGCGGCGACGACCACCGGAACCCGTCCCGTCCGCCGTGTGCCGGGGGGCGCGACGCGTACAGCCCGACGGCGTGCTTGGTGGCGTACCACCCCAGGCCGGTGACCAGCCCGACGCTGCCGGGCCGCTCCCGGAGCAGCCGGACCGTGGTGGCGATGCCGTGGGCGGTGTAGTTGTTGCCGGGGCCGCCCCCGAAGGTGAGGCCGCCGGTGACCGTCAGCGGCCGATCGGCGTCGTCGGTGGCCAGGCCGAGCTCGGCGGCGGCCATCTGGACGACGACCGGGAAGCAGGAGTACAGGTCCACCCGGTCGACGTCGTCCACCCCGATCCCGGCCGACGCCAGGGCGTCCCGCCCGGCCAAGCGGATGGCCGGCGACCGGTGCAGGTCGGGGCGCTCCGACAGGTACCAGTGGTCCACCGCGTCGGCGCCGGACAGCGGGAACACCCAGCGGTCCTCGGGCACCCCGGCCGCCCGGGCGGCGGCCACCGAGCAGCACAGGTACGCCGCCGACTGGTCCACCATCAGGTTGGCGGTGCACAGCTTGGGGTACGGGAACCCGATCATCCGGTTGGCCGGCCCGGCCGCCATGATCTCCTCGGCGGCCATCGCCCGGGGCAGCCAGGCGTACGGGTTGCCGGCGGCCACCACCGAGAACCCGGACCACAGCCGGCCGATGGCCGCCCGGTGCTCCTCCAGGGTCCACCCCCGGGCGGCCCGCAGGGCGTTCTCCAGCAGCGGGTACGCCTGCACCGGCAGCGCCACCCCGGCGGCCACCTCGGCGTCGGTGGCCGGGTCCCGGTCGTCCCCGAACGGCACCGGCGCCGGCGTGGTGGCCGGGTCCTGGGTGGCCCACCCCAGCCGGACCGGGGGGTGCTGGCGGCGGGCGGCCACCATCCTGGTGTACAACGCCTCGGCGCCGGTGACCACCGCCACGTCCAGCTCCCCCCGGCCGATGGCCCGGGCCGCCCGGTGCAGCAGGGACTGGGGGGTGTTGCCGCCGGTGCCGCTCAGCAGCACCTCGGCCGGCTCGATGCCGAGGGCCCCGGCCACCAGCAGTCCCGGGTTGGGCGGGTCCCAGCCGAACGACGCCACCACCCCCAGGCTGCCGGTCCGCTCCAGCAGGCGGCGACCGGCCGGGGCGGCGGCGCCGGGGGCCACCCCGTCGCAGTCCTCGACGGCGGCCACCACCGCCTGCACCATCAGGTCCAGGGGTTGGGGCCGCCGGTCGGCCGGCACCGCCGGGTCCGGCCGGTTGGTGACCTGCCCCACCCCGACCACCACCGGGGTCCTGGGGTCCAGGGCCCTGCCGCCCTCGCCGCCGGTGCCGCCGGTGCCGCCGTTGCCGCCACTCATCGGGCGATGGTACCGACGGGAGGGGAGGGGATGTCGGTGATGTGTTCTGGTCCGGCTGACGGAGAATCGACAAAAGCGCTGGTCAACGGGCTGGGGTTTCGTCCCCGACTGGGCGCGTCGTCCCAGGTCAGGGCGATTCTCGGTAGGTTGGAACAGCGAGCAATTCCCCGCCCGGCTCCTCCACCGGTCCCCAGCCGGGTGCCCGCCGGCACCGTCGCCGGCCGCCACCGCAGCCTCCGGCCCGCCGGCTCGGCCTGGGCCTTCACCCCGCCCCGGCGGTGGGCCAGGTCCCGGGAAGGCGCCGGCCCCGACCAGCCCCAGGCTGTAGGCCGGGCCACTGCGATCGGGCCGGCCGGCCGGGTCAGGAGGGGCCGCCGCCTATATTGCGACCGTTGCGCCGATGGGGCTCCGATCCGGGCCGCTGCGGCGGCGACACCATCGTGGATCGGAAGGGGCGGCGGATGACGACCGGACCGAGAGTGCCGGCGGGCCCCCACCGCCCGGCCGACCGCACCCCGGCCCGGGTGCCGGGGTCGATCCGGCGGACCACCACCGTCGACGCCTGGTGGCCGGCCGGGCCGGACGGCACCCTCCGCCTCGCCGGGGCCGGCCGGGACCTGCTCACCCCCGGCGACGGCTCCGCCGCCGAGCCGGTGGTGCTGGCGTCCGAAGCGGTCACGGCGGAGGTCGACCGGGAACGCCGGGCCGTGCTGGCCCTGGACGCAGCCCTGCCCGACGGCGCCCTGCGCGGCCTCCGCGGCCAGTCCCTCCGGGGGGCCTTCCGGCTGGCCCTGTCCGCCGCCGACCTCGGTGGCGGCCGGGACCCGGCGGCGGCCAACCTGGTGTACGCCCTCCTGGACGAGCTGCCGGCGGTGTCGCTGGTCTCCGGCTACCACCTGCTGCGGCTGGCCGGGCCGGACGGGCCGACGCGGCACGTCGACGTCGGCTCGATGGCCGGCGTCTGCGCCGGGTGGGCGCCGGGATCGTCCATGCTGCAGGCCGCCGTGGCCGACGGCCGGGCTCCCATGATCCTGGGTCCGGCCGCGCCGGACCTGTCCCGGGTCGGGGACCGGTGGGCCTGGCACCACCTGCCTGCCCGCCGGCCGGGCACGGTCCGCCGGCGGCGCCGCACCGACCTCGGGCCGGCCGGCGGCGACCGGTGGGCGGTGGACGCCATGTTCCGGGACACCTACACCGAGCCGGACGGCTCCGAGACCGTCGTCCACGAGTACGCGGTCACCGCCGCCGTCGACCGGGGCCGGTTGGTGGCGGTGGACGCCGACCCCCGGGTGCTGCCGGCGTCGGAGTGCCCGTCGGCCGCGGCCAGCGCCGGTGCCCTGGTCGGCGCCTCCCTCGTCGACCTGCGCCTCCGGGTCCGCCGCGACCTCCGTGGCACCGGGACCTGCACCCACCTCAACGACCTGCTGCGCACCTTCGCCGACCTGCCCGACCTGATCGCGGCGGCCGACCGCCTGTCGGGGAACCCATCCGCCCGGACCGGGCGGGCCGGGCCCGATGGGGGGCGGGCAGGGCCGGCCGGGCCCGACGGAGACCGGGCCGCAACGGCCCGGAGGGCGGGGTGACCGCCGGCTCATACGATGGCCCTGTTCGGACCCCCACCCACCCGCCGGGCCCGTCCGGGGCGGCGGACCGATCCCCGAGGAGGACCACGATGACCGCATCGGCACCGGACGAGCTGGCCACCCTCCGGCGGGCCGTCGAGGAGCTGTCCGGACGGCTGCGGGCCGTCGAGGACCTGCTGGCCATCCAGCAGGCCGTCGCCCGCTACGGGCCCGCCGTCGACGCCGGCGAGGCCGACGTGGTGGCCGAGCTGTGGACCGACGACGGCCGGTACGACGCCGGCGTCGGCACCTGGACCGGCCGCGACGCCATCGCCGGGATGGTCCGCGGCCCCCAGCACCAGGGGTTCATCACCGGTGGGGCCGGCCATGTGGTCAGCAACCCCCACGTCGCCGTCGACGGCGACCGGGCCGTCGCCCTCTGCCACGCCCAGCTCCTGCTCCGCGACGAGGCCGCCGACGGCTTCCGGGTGTGGCGGCTGACCGCCAACCGGTGGGACCTGGCCCGGACCCCGGAGGGGTGGCGGGTCACCGACCGGGTCAACCGGCAGCTCGACGGCGACGCAACCGCCCGGGCCCTGTTCGGGGACGCCCTGGCCGGCCCGGAGGAGGAGCCGGGGTGAGCGACGACCGGTTGGACGTTTCCGCGGAGACGTCCGGCGCGGGGACCGGCGTTTCCGCGGAGACGTCCGGCGAGGGGATTGACGCCGAGAGGGTGGCGGCCACGGTGCTGGCGAACGGCTTCGCGGTGGTGCCGCGGGTGCTGGACGCCGACCAGGTGGCGGCGAAGCGGCGGTCCCTGGAGCCGTGGCTGGACCGCACCGAGTTCGGCGCCAACTCCTTTCTCGGCCGCCGCACCCGCCGGGTCTACTCGGTGCTGGCCAAGGTCCGGACGTTCGACGACGCCCTCCTGCACCCCCTGGTCCTCGGAGTGGCCGACCGGGTGCTGGGCCACTACCAGATGTGCGTGTCCACCGCCGTCGAGATCCACCCGGGGGAGCCGGCGCAGACGCTGCACGCCGACGACGGCGTCTACCCGCTGCCCACCTCGGTGGGGCCGCTCACCCTGAACACCATGTGGGCGCTGGACGACTTCACCGAGGCCAACGGGGCCACCCGGATGGTGCCCGGCACCCACCGCCGCCCGGAGAAACGGCTGGCCGAGGCCGACGAGGTGGTGGTGGCCGACATGCCGGCCGGATCGGTGCTGCTGTACCTCGGCAGCCTGCTCCACGGCGGCGGCGCCAACACCACCGACCGGCCCCGGCTGGGCGTGGTCCTGGAGTACTCGGTCAGTTGGCTGCGGCCGCAGGAGAACCTCGGGCTGACCTACCCGCCGGACCTGGTCCGCGACCTTCCCGAACGGCTCCAGGAGCTGCTTGGCTACAACCTGTACCCGCCGTTCCTGGGCTACGTCGACGGGAAGGACCCGAAGGAGCTGCTGCGGCCGCCCCCGGCCGGGCCCGAGGCCGACGCCGGCCGCCCTCCGGGGTGACCGCGGGTGGGCGCCGTCAGAGCTTGTAGCCGCCGTCCACGCAGAGCTCCTGCCCGGTGATGCCGGCCCCGTCCGGCGACACCAGCAGCCGCAGCATCCCGCCGAGCTCGTCGGGCTCCAGGATGCGCCGCTGGGCGTTCTCCGACTCGGCCCACCGGCGGCCCTCGTCGGGACCGACGACGCCGTGGCGGCGGCCGATGGCGGCCCAGTCGTTGTGGCCGGTCAACGTCCAGCCGGGGCTGAGGCAGTTGACGGTGATGCCGTCCTGGCCGGTGGCGACGGCCAGCGACCGGGTGAGGCCGACCACGCCGTGCTTGGCCGCCGCGTACCCCGCCGACCCCCCGGCCCGGTGGGCCGACCCGGAGCCGACGAGGACGATACGGCCGTAGCCGCGGGCCCGCATCGACGGCAGGGCGGCCCGGACCGCCCACCACTGCGACACCAGGTTCAAGGTGACCAGCTCCTCGAACACCTCGTCGGGACAGGTGTACGGGTCGCCGTCGGCCTCCCCGGCCAGGGCCCGGCCGCCGACGTTGCCGACCAGGACGTCCACCCGGCCGAAGGCGGCCACGGCCTCGGCCACCGGGGCCCTGGCCCCGTCGCGGTCGAGGGCGTCGGCCACCACCGCCCGGCTGCCCGGACCGGCGCCGCAGGCCTCGGCCTCCGCCAGCACCCCCTCCAGCTCCGACCGGGTCCGCGACGACACCACCAGGGTGGCCCCGTCGGCGGCCAGCCGCAGCGCCAGGGCCCGGCCGATGCCCCGGCCGGCGCCGGTGACCACGGCCACCTGGCCGTCGAGCAGCTTCCCGGCGGTCACCGGGGTCGCCTCATCGGGGCCCTCATCGGGTCGCCTCATCGGGCCCGCCTCACGGGATGGCCCGCCTCACGGGATGGGCCGCCGGGAGGCCGCGTCCTGCTCCACCGACCACGGCGGGGCCATCGCCGGGTCCCCCACCGGCCGGTAGGCCACCCAGTCCACCACCAGCCGGCGGTCCTCGATCAGCCACCGGCCGCCGGCCCGGCGGTAGTGGTCGAAGTACCGGATGGCCATGACCCGGTCGAACCAGGCCCCGTCGTGGACGTAGTGGTGGTGGGCCATGCAGTACGTCTCCCCGGTGGCCCGGTCGCCGTCGACGGCCACGGCCTGCTGGCCGAGGAAGTGGGTGGTGACGGCGTAGCGGTCCAGGCCGGCGATGACCCCGGCGATGGCCGGCCGGCCCCGCCACTCCACCGTTGCCGGACCGGTGCCGGACGGATCGGCGCACTTGGCCAGCCGGCCGTCCTCGGTGAAGGTGGCGGTCACCGCGGCGGGGTCACGGCGGTCGCAGCCGCTGGCGTAGGCCCGGACCAGGTCCCCCAGCGCGGCCCGGTCGGCCAGCTCCCGGACCGCGGCCGACGCATCGAACGGCGCCCCCGGAGGCCCGGCGGCAGGGACCTGCGGTCCGGTCATGGGATCGATTCTGCCCGCGCCGCCGGGTTCAGGGCATGTTGGCCGAGATGCCCAGGCCGACCTCGTGGACCGTGCCGGTCATCACCCCGGGATCGGTCACCAGGTACACGATGGCCCGGGCGAACACCTCAGGCGGAGCCCACGGCACCCCCATGGGGTTGAGGCCGGCGAACCGGGGGCGGACGTCGTCGATGGTCGGGTTGTCGATGTCCGGGCAGAACAGCCGGTAGTTGGCCTCGTTGTGCACCATGGGGGTGTCCACCGAGGTCGGGCACATCACGTTGCAGGTGATCCCTGTCCGGGCCACCTCCAGGGCCACCGACTTGGCCAGGCCGATCACCCCGAACTTGGTGGCCGAGTAGTGGGCCAGGTTCCTGTTGCCGTGCCGGCCGGTCATGGACGACACCACCACGATCCGCCCGAACTGCTGCGCCTTCATCGTCGGCAGCACCGCCCGGATGCACTTGAAGGTGCCGGTCAGGTTGGTGTCCACCATGTCCGCCCACCCCTGGTCGGTGATCTGGTCCACCGGGCGGGCGGTGCAGATGCCGGCGTTGGCCACCAGGATGTCGATGCGGCCCAGCTCGGCCAGGGTGTGGTCGACGAGCGCGGCCACCTGGTCGGTGTCACGGATGTCGGTGACCATGCCCAGGCACCGCCCCCCGGCCTTCTCCACCAGCCGCACCGTCTCGTCCAGCTCCGCCCTGGTGCCCAGGGGGTAGGTGGCGGAGCCGATCTGGGCGGCGATGTCCGCCGCCACCACCACCGCCCCCTCCGCGGCCAGGGCCAGGGCGTCGGCCCGTCCCTGCCCCCGGGCGGCGCCGGTCACGATCGCCACCTTCCCGTCCAACTGTCCCATCGGTCGCCTCCTCGGTTCCTTCGCTGTCGACCTCCCGCTCGCCCGCTACCCGGCACCGGCACCGGCGCCGGACCGGGATCAGGCGGGCACCTCGCGGAGGAGGCCGCCGTCCAGGAAGGCGGCGATGTCCTCCACCACCTCCCGGTAGAACAGCGCGTACATCTCGGCCGTCACGTACCCGATGTGCGGGGTGGCCACCACGTTGGGCAGGGTCCGGAACGGGTGGGCGGCCGGCAACGGCTCCTGCTCGAACACGTCCAACCCGGCCCCGGCGATGGCGCCGCGCTCCAGGGCGGCGACCAGTGCCGGCTCGTCCACCAGGGGGCCCCGGGAGGTGTTCACCAGGAAGGCGGTCGGCTTCATGGCCGCCAGCTCGGCCGGGCCGACGATCCCCCGGGTGCGGTCGCCGAGGACCAGGTGCAGGGTGACCACGTCGGCCCGGCCGAACAGGTCGGCCTTGCCCACCAGCTCGGCCCCCGCCTCGGCGGCCCGCGCCGCGGTGAGGTTCTGGCTCCAGGCGATCACGGACATGCCGAAGGCCGCGGCCACCTGGGCCACCCCGGCCCCGATCCGGCCGAGGCCGACCACCCCCAGGGTCTTGCCGGCCAGGTCGGTCCCGACCGACCGCTGCCACCCCCCGGCGCGGACCGACGCCGCCTCCTCGGGGATCCGCTTGGTGACCGCCAGGATGAGCCCCCAGGTGAGCTCGGTGGTCGGGTCCACGTAGCCGCCGGTGCCGCAGACCGCCACCCCCCGGGCCCGGCAGGCGGCCACGTCGACGGCGGCGTTGCGGGGGCCGGTGGTCACCACCAGGCGGAGGGCCGGCAGCCGGTCCAGCAGGTCGGCGCCCACCGGGGTGCGCTCCCGCATGAGCACCACCACCTCGGCCCCGCCCAGCCGGGCCACCAGCTCGTCGGGATCGTCGATGTGGTCCCGGCAGACGTCGACGTCGGCCCGGGCGGCCACCGGGGACCAGTCGGCCGACGACAGCGCCACGCCCTGGTAGTCGTCCAGCACCACCACCCTCATCAGGCCACCTCCGTGTCGCGCCCGCCCGTGTCGGGCCCGCCGACCGGGGCCGCCTCGGCGGCCAGCATCTCGAAGGTCAGCCGGCTGTCGTTGATCTCGTCCCCGGCCAGCTCGGCGGCGCACCGGCCGTCGCGCAGCACGACCACCCGGTCGCAGACCGCCGCCAGGTCGTCGACGTCGGACGAGCAGAGCACGAACGCCTTCCCGGTCGCCGCCGCCTCCCGGATGAGCTCGTAGATGACCCGCCGGGCGCCGATGTCCACCCCGCTGGTCGGGTCCTCCAGCACCATCACCCGGGGGTCCAGGTTGAGCCACTTCCCGAAGATCACCTTCTGCTGGTTGCCGCCGCTCAGCAATGCGTAGGCCCGCTCCGGGTCCCGGGGCCGGACGTCCAGGGCGTCCAGCCAGCGGGCCACGTCGGCCAGCTCCAGCCGCTTGTGGACCCGGGTCCGCCGGGAGTACCGCCGCTGGGCCGGCAGCACCAGGTTCTCCCGCACCGTCAGCTCCTTGGCCGCCGCGCCGGCCGCCCGGTTGGGCAGCACCAGCACCACCCCGAGCTGCTTGGCCCGTTGCGGGTTCGGGTTCTCCACCGTCCGGTCGCCGGCCTCCAGCCGGACCAGCGACGGCGACGCCCCGACCAGCGCGGTGGCCAGCTCCTCCCGGCCCGACCCGGTGAGGCCGGCCACCCCGAGGACCTCGCCCTCTCGGACGTCGAAGTCCACGTTGTCGAGCCGGGTCCCGACCAGGCCCCGGACACGGAGGGCGACCGGGCGCTCGGCCACCGGGACGGTTGCCGCCCCGGCCGCGGCGCTCTCCGCCGGCTGCCCCGGGGCCGGCCGCCCCTCGACCGACTGTCCCCCAGCCGGCTGCCCCGGGGCCGGCTGCCCACCGGCGGGCCGTTCCCCGGCGGGCCGTTCCCCGGGGGACCGCTGCCCGGCCGGCCCGGCGCTGAGCAGTGTCGCCGCCTCCACCCCGGCCAGTGTCACCGAGCCGGGCTCGCCGGGCTCCGCCGGGGCCACCCCCAGGATCATGTCGATCAGGCCGCTCTTGCCGAGCTCGGCCATCGGCCGGGTCCCCTCCAGCACCCCGTCCCGGAGCACGCTGGCCCGGTCGGCCAGCTCCAGCACCTCGTCGAGGCGGTGGGAGACGTACACGATGCTGGTCCCGGCGTCCCGGGCCTGGCGGACCAGGGAGAACAGGGCCTCCACCTCGGCCGGCGGCAGGGCCGCGGTCGGCTCGTCCAGCACCAGCAGCCGCGGGGACCCCTCGTCGTCCTCCAGGGCCCGGGCGATGGCCACCGCGCTGCGGTCCACCGGGCGCAGCTCGGCCACCGGGCAGTCGATGTCAAAGGTGACGTTGATCCGGTCCAGCAGCGCCCGGGTCTTGTCCCGCTGCGACCGCCAGTTGATCTTCCGCCCGCGGCCCTTCCGGTAGCCGAACCCGAGAGCGATGTTCTCCACCGCCGTCAGCTCCTCGATGATCCCCAGGGCCTGGTGCACGAACCGCAGCCCCCGCCGGTGGGACTCCCGGGGGGACCCCAGCGGCAGCGGCTCCCCGTCCACCAGCACCAGGCCGCCGGGGTCCGGCGTGTACACCCCGGCCAGGATCTTGATCAGCGTGGACTTCCCCGACCCGTTCTGCCCCAGCAGGGCGTGGATCTCGCCCTGGGCGATGGACAGGGCCACGTCGACCAGGGCCCGCTGGCCCGGGAACGTCATGGACAGCCCCGACGTCGCCACCACCGGGGTGGCCCCGCCGGCTGCCGACGACGGCGGCGGCGGCGAGGCAGGCGGCGGCGGCGGGGCAGGCGGCGGCGAGGCAGGCGGCGGCGGGACCGCCCCCGGAGCGTCGGTCACGACGCGACCGCTCCGGTCTGGAGGCGGTCGTCGCCGGCGCCCGCCGGCGGCCCCCCGCCCTGATCAGCCCCGCCCGGACCAGCGCCGCCCCGATCCGCGCCGTCCGGACCAGCGCCGCCCGGACCAGCGCCGTTCGGCTCCGCCCCGTCCGCCCCGGCGGCCCCGGACCCGTCAGGGGCAACCCGGCCGGGCCGGCGGGCCCGCAACGGCACCCGGTTGGGGTCGCCGAGGTGGGTGAGGCCGATGGCGGCGATCAGGGCGACCCCCTGGAACACGTTCGGGGACCAGGTCGGGCCGCCGGCGATGACCAGGCCGTACTGGCCGGTGCCGAGCATGAACACCGCGATGACGGTCCCGAGGGCGTTGAACCGGCGGGCCTTGAACTGGGTGGACCCCAAGAAGACGGCGGCGAAGGCCGGGAGGAGGTAGGCGTCGCCGGAACCGGGGGTGGCCGAGGCGACGTGGGCGGTCAGCACCACGCCGGCGAACGACCCGATGACGCCGGACACGATCAGCGACCCGGCCTGGGTGGCCGGGACGCGGATGCCGGCGAGCCGGGCCACGTTGGGGTCGAAGCCGACGGCGTACCCGTACCGGCCGGCGGCGGTCTGCTTCAGCACCCAGTCCAGGACCACCATGATGACCAGCACGAACAGGACCGGGATGGTGTAGCCGCCCCAGTTGGCCTGGGACAGGTACTTGCTGAAGCTGCCGGCCACCGCCGGGGAGCTGAGGATCTGGTTCCCGGAGAACGCCACGCTGAGGGCGTCGGCGATCCCGGCCACCGCCAGGGTGCCGATGAGGGACGGGATCCGCAGGACCACCACCACCAGGGTGTTGACCAGGCCGACCACCACCCCGCAGAGCAGGGTGAGGATGACCACCACGGCCACCGGCAGGCTGGTGTGGATGAGGAGGGCGGCGCAGATGACACCGCTGACGCTGATGTTGCCGCCGACGGACACGTCGTAGGTGCCGGTGACCAGCGGCAGCAGGATGGCCAGGGCGGCCAGGCCGGAGATGGAGTACCCGTTGAACACCGCCTGGATCGTGCCGGTGCTCATGAACTCGTCCGGCGAGATGGCCGAGAACACGATGATGATGAGCACCCAGACGTAGATGGCGCCGATCCGCCGGAAGCTCAGTGCCTGGCCGATCCGTTGCAGTTCCACCGCGGGACCCCCTCTAGGCGGCGTCGAAGCGCATGTGCAGCGCCTCGTACCGGCGGATGTGGGCGAACGGCGTCCACCGCGGCGGCACTTCGACGTCGATCGACGTGGTGAGGTCGGCGACGGCCAGGATCAGCTCCTGCAGCTCCGCCCGGGCCAGCCAGGCCCCGATGCAGTAGTGGGCCCCGGCCCCGAACGTCGGCGGGTTGATGTTGGTGCGGGTGATGTCGAACCGGTCCGGGTCGGGGTAGTGCCGCCCGTCCCGGGACGCGGCCGGCAGGCAGAGCCCCACCGGGGTGCCCTCCGGGATCTCCACCCCGGCGATCTCCACCGGCTCCCGGTTCATCCGGCTGGTGGTGTAGGTGATGGCCTCGTACCGGAGCACCTCTTCGACGATCTGGACGGCGGTGCGCCGGTCGGCGGTCACCGACGCCCGGACCTCCGGGTGGGCCACCATCTGGACCAGCACCACCCCGACGGCGCCCCGGGTGGTGTCGTGGCCGGCGAACAGCAGGTTCTCGATGAGGTCGATCAGCTCCCGGGTGCTCAGCCGGTCCCCGGCCTCCTCGATGCCGATCAGCTCGGACAGCAGGTCGGTGCCCAGGTGCTGCCGGCGCTCGGTCACCAGGTGCTCGACGTAGGCGTCCAGCCCGGCCAGGGCGGCCTCCACCCGGGTCCGGACGGCGGCATCGCCGGCGGCGCCGAACGCCAGCCCGATGTCGGTGGTCCACTCGGCGAACTGCTGCCGGTCGGCCTCGGGGATGGCCAGCAGGTTGGCCATCACCATCGACGGCAGGTGGTGGGCGACGGTGGTCATCACGTCCACCGACCCCTGGTCCACCGCGTCGGCCACCAACTGGCGGGCCACCCCGCGGATCATCCCCCGCTTCTGCTCCACCGGCTTCGGGGTGAACGCCCGGTTGACCAGCCGGCGGATCCGGCCGTGGATGGGGTCGTTGTTGGAGAACATCATCCGCGACCACCACTCCCACACGGGCCCGGAGTCCAGGCCCATCATGGCCAGCAGGTCGGCCGCCTCGAACCGCTTGTCCTTCAAGACGGCGTCCACCTCGTCGTGGCCCAGCACGTACAGACCGCCGTCCGGGGTCCGGGCCAGCGGGGACACCGCCAGGGCCTCGTGGAGGGGTGGATAGATGTCCTGCCAGTAGTCGGCGTCGTCGATCCCGATCACCGGGAGGTCCGCCATCGCCATCGTCCCTTCTCTCGCGGGCCGGTCCCCCGCCACCCGGTCCTGTGGTCCCTGCCGTCCCTAGACGCCACGGCGGGCGGGGAACCGGACGTCGCCGCCCGGCCACCCGCCCGCCCCGGCGGTGCGGAGGCCTGCTACTTCACGCCCCACAACTGCTGGTACTTCTCCTGGTAGTTCGGCACCAGGAAGTACGGCGTGGTCAGCTTCCCCGCCGTCTTCGGCGTCACCATCCACAACGGGCTGGGGGCCTCGGCCGGCACCACCGACACCCCGGCCATCTGCCGGGCCATGGCGTCGGCCATCTGCCACATCGAGTCCACCATCTGCGGCATCACGATGGCGTTCATCTGGCCGGACTTCAGGTACTGCACCGTGGTGGTGCTCGGGTACTGGCTGACGATGCCGACCTGCTTGGACAGGCCCGCCGAGGCCAGCGCCTGCGGCAACCCGGTGTTCATGGCCGACTCGTCGGGCACCACGTAGTTCACCTTCGGGTGCGTCTTCAGGTAGGCCACCACGTCGTTGGGCAGCGACGTCCCGAAGGTTGTGGCCGGCTCGTTCAGGGTGCCGAGGGCGCAACTGGAGCACAGCCGCTTGTACTCCCCCGAGAACCCCTGCTCGATCTTGGCCAACGTCGAGAACGTCGACGAGCTGATCAGCAGGGTGTTGGCCGCCTTGCCCTTCTGGGCCAGCACCCAGTCGGCCAGGGCCAGCCCGATCTTGTGGTTGGTGTTGTTGCCCTGGATGATGGCGGTCAGCCCTGTCCCCGATGTTGTGCCCACCGCCAGGTCCACCACCGGGATGTTGTCGGCCTTCAACTGGGCCAGCTCGGTGGCGAAGATTGTCTTGGGGAACCCGGACGCGAACACCCCGTCGGGATGGTCACGGACGGCGACGTCCCAGGCGTTCTTGACCGTCTCGGGGGTGATGCCGGCCGGCACCACCTTGATGGTCCATCCCAGCTTGGCCGCCGCCGCCTCCAGGGGCGGCGTCAGGATGGTGCATGTCGGCAACGAGCACTGCAGCCAGTCGAACGTCTTCCCGGTCGGGATGGCCTTGCCCACCGCCTGGGTCGACGGGAGGTGCTCCGGCCGCTTCTCCAGCGCGGCCACCGCCCGCTTGGCCGCCGGTATCCCCTTTGTGCTCGCTCCGGCGGCCGTGGTCCCGACGGTGGCCGCCACCGTCGCCGCCACCGCCGCCGCCGAAGCCACCATCCGCAGCGTCTTCGATCCTGCCTTCACCGCATCCCTCCTGTTGTCCGGTCTTGCTCTTCCACGGTCGTGTCGATCCTGCCCGGCTCCCCCGGCACCGGCCCCCGTCGTCAGGCCCCTGCTGTCTCGCCGTACGGGTCCTGCCGGAGATGGAACCGGAGGTCGCCCACCAGGTCCCGGTAGATGAGCCGGTCGGCGAACCGCCACTGGCCGTCCCGCTTGCGCAGCACGTCGGCGTACCGGCCGCAGGCCACCGCCTGCAGCGGCAGCTCGGGGTGGGCCTGGAGCACGGTGTAGTACGAGAAGGCCCGGGCCTCGGTGCCGCCGGGGCCGACCTCGATGCGGAAGTTGGTCATCACGTGCTTGGTCAACGGCGACCCCCCGTGGACCTGCACCACCGAGGCGTACATCCCCCCGACCGCCGCCGCACCGGACACCACGTCGTCACTGCCGTCGAACCGCACGGTGCCCTCCGCGAACAGCTCCCCCAGCCCGTCGAAGTCACCGTCGTCCAGCAACTCGGCGTACCGCGACAACACGTTCGCGATGGCCCGGTCGTCATCCGCCACGCACCACCCCCACCAGCTACCCCCACGAACTACCCCCACCTGCAGATCGGCCTATCCTTCGGCCGCCGGCGTTCCGCCGCCGCTGCCCCTAACTTCTATAACTTTTAGAAATCGTTGTCAACGTGCGTCGGATCGGTGAAGGTCAGCGGCCAAAAAGGTGACGGCCGCCGGCCGTCCGACCGCTGACCATTCGACCACCGAGCACCCCGAGCACCCGACCGCCGAGCACCCGACCACCCGACCACCGAGCACCCCGAGGAGGCAACCCGATGCCGGACAGCAGCGACCCCGGACCGGCCATCCGCCACGTACCGGCCGCGGCCCGCCGCGCCGACACCGCGCAGAGCGCCGGGATGGTCCGGTACGAGGGCATCTCCGGCCGGACCGCCGGGTCGGAGCGGATCTGGCTGGGCGAGAACCACGTGGCGCCGCACGTCCGCTCCGCCGACCACCACCACGGGGAGTCCGAGAGCGCCATCTACGTGGTGGCCGGCCATCCCGTCTTCGTCTACGCCGAAGGCGGCGTCGAACGGCGGATCGAGGCCGGTCCCGGCGACTACGTGTTCGTCCCCCCCTACCTGCCGCACCGCGAGGAGAACCCGGGCACAGAGGAGGCGTTCGTCATCCTGGCCCGCAGCACCCAGGAGTCCATCGTGGTGAACCTGGACGGCCTCGACGGGCCGGTCACCCCACCGGCTCCGGCGGCCACCTCCGGGTCGGCCACGCCCGGGTCGGCCACCTCCGGGTCGGCCACCTCCGGGTCGGCCCCGCCCGGGTCGGCCCCGCCCGGGTCGGCCCCATCCGGCGATGCCTGGCACGGCACTGAGCAGGGGACCGGCGCACCATGACGAGCCGACCGCCGGGCCAGTCGCCAGGGCAGCCACCGAGGCAGCGGCCAAGGCAGCCACCGACCCAGGACGAGGTGCTGGCCTACTTCGACGAGCTGTCCAACTGGGGGCGGTGGGGCCCGGACGACGAGCGGGGGACCCTGAACTTCGTCACCCCCGACGTGGTGCGCCGGGCGGTGGCCACCGTCACCGAGGGGGTCGGGGTGTCCTGCGCCCTGGACATCGTGGCGGAGCACCGGCCGGACCAGATCGCGGGCGCCCCGCAGCGGCACATGCTGGTGACCGGCGAGCCGGCCGATCCGAGGGACCCGCAGCGCAGCCGGGCGTGGGGACCGATGGAGTACATCGGCCTGGCCTTCCACGGCTTCGACGTCACCCACGTCGACGCCCTGGCCCACGGGGTGTGGGAGGGGCGGCTGTACAACGGCCGGCCGGCGGCGTCGGTGACGGCCCGGTCCGGTGCGTTGGAACAGTCCGTCCTCGCCGCCGCCTCCGGCATCACCACCCGCGGGGTCCTGCTCGACATCCCGCCGGTCCGGTCGGTGGCATGGCTGGGCGGCGGGGACGGGGTGTTCCCCGAGGACCTGGAGGCGGCCGAGGAACGGCAGGGGGTCCGCGTCGGGCCGGGCGACGCCGTGCTGTTGCGGACCGGGTACGGGGCCAAGCGGCGGCGGCACGGCCACGAGGACATGCTGGCCACCGGCCAGCCCGGCTGGCACGCGGCCTGCCTGCCGTGGCTCCACGAGCGCCAGGTGGCGCTCATCGGGTCGGACACCTCCCAGGAGGTGGTGCCGTCGGGGTACGACCGGCCGGCCCTGCCGGTGCACCGGGTCGGCATCGTGGCCATGGGGCTGTGGCTGCTGGACAACGGCGACTTCGAGGACCCGGCCGAATGGTGCGACCGCCTGGGCCGCTGGGAGTTCCTGTTCGTCACCGGGCCGCTCCGCATCGACGGCGGCACCGGCAGCCCGGTGAACCCGATCGCCCTGTTCTAGGCCCCGCCGGGCACCTGGTCGTTGGCCTCGGGGTCGTAGGGGTCCTTGTACAGCAGGATCCGGCACGGCCCGCCGTCGACGCCGTGCGGGCACTGGTTCACCGGCCACGGCACCCCGAAGTGCTCCCGGGCCATCTCGACGTGCCACACCGGGACGTGGCTGCGGTAGATGGTGGTGGTCCCCCGCCCCCAGGTGGCCGGGTGCCGCTCCTCCACCACCGCCAGGTCCACCGGTGGCCCGTACCGGCCGTCGAGGACCTGGCGGGAGCAGGTGCCGCAGGGGTCCTGGGCGATGACGAACTTCCGGTCGTCCTCGGTGACGTCCAGCTCGGTGAAGTGCCCGTGGAGGAGGGCGACGAAGGACACCAGGCGGTCCCTGGCATCCCGCCGGTTGAAGGCCTCCACCGATCCCATCAGGCCCTGGGCGCCGCAGGTCCGGAGCACCGCCTCCAGCGCGTCGACGCCGTGGGTGCGGTAGACCGCGCTCAGCAGGGCCGAGATCCAGTCCCGGTGGAAGTCGATGGTGCGCCGCCACCGTTCCAGCCACCGTTCCAGTTCGACCACGGCCAGCTCGACCAGGGGTGGCGGATCGTCCGCCCCGGTGGCCGCCAGGTCCGGCGAGGCGGCGAAGAACCGGCGGGTGGCCACGGCCAACATGGTCCCGCCGGCCTGGCCCCACCGTTCGGCCGCGGCCAGGGCGATGCTGCCCAGCCAGCCGTTGTACCGGTCCATCTGGGCCCGGCAGTTGTCCTCGGTGCGGGCGACCAGGACCCGGGCGTCGTCGTACCGCCCCTGTCGGACGGCGTCGGCGGCGGCCCGCCAGGGGGACCGGCCGACGGCGGCGAGCTCCTCGTCGGTGAACAGCCGGCCGCCCGGGCCGCCCGGGCTAGCCGCACCGCCCGGACCCGCCGGACCGGCCGGGGCCGCGGTCATCCCCAGGGACCCCCCCGGGCCGACGACGACCGGTCCGCGGCCGGCCGGAGCGGGATGCGCATCGGGTCGATGGTCCCCGGCCCGTCCGGCCGGGGGTAGGTCTGGGCGACGGCCAGGTGGGCGGCGGCCAGCTCCCGGACCCGGTCGCTGTCCCCGTCGTCGATCAACTGGATCATCTGCTCGTGGACGTCGAAGGCGGCGCGGCGCTCTTCGATCGGCACGGACTCGGGGTCCCGGATCCGGCTGGCCCACCCGGTCTCGTGGCTGGACCAGATGGCCTCCAGCGCCCCCACCATCAGGATCAGGGACTCGTTCCCGCAGTACTGCACCAGGGCCTCGTGGAACCGCCGGGACACCGTGGTGGCGTAGACCAGGTCACCGAGGTCCCGGCGGGACTCCTTGTGGACCTTGCGGAGCTTCGGGACCACCTGGCGGCGGCGGTCGGTCCGCTCGGCGCACAGCGCGGCGCAGGTCGGCTCGCACTCCCGCAGGGCCCGGGCCACGTCGCTGACCCCGGCGTTCCGGGTGGCCAGCACCATGGCCATGGTGTAGGCGACGTTGTTGGCCGACGGTCGGTGGACGACGGCGCCCCCGACGTTGCCCCGGCGGACGGTGATGAGGCCCTCGGCCTCCAGGATGCGCATGGCCTCCCGGAACGACGGCTTGGACACCGGGTACTGGCCCCGGAGCTCCTCCTCTTTGGGGAGCAGCTCGCCGTCGTCGAGGTCGCCGCTCAGGATGCGGCGCCGGAGGTGGTCGGCCACCAGCTCGGCCACCCGGGGGGACCGCAGGTCGGCCAGCCGGGGACCGGCGGTACTCGGGTCCTCCGGAGCAGCGTCGATCGGCACGGCCACCGAAGCTATCCGGTACCCGCCCACCCCCGGGGTCGACATGGCCATTGGCGGCGTCAGAGCCGCTCGATGATGGTCAGGTTGGCCAGGCCGCCGTTCTCGCAGACCGTCTCCAGCCCGTACCGGCCACCGGTCCGCTCCAGCTCGTTCAGCATGGTGGCCATCAGCTTGGCCCCGGTGGCCCCGATGGGGTGGCCGAGGGCGATGGCACCGCCGTTGACGTTCAGCCGGTCCGGGTCGGCACCGGTCGCCTTCAGCCAGGCCAGCGGCACCGAGGCGAAGGCCTCGTTGACCTCGAACAGGTCGAAGTCGTCGATGGACATCCCGGTCCTGGCCAGTGCCCGCTCGGTGGCGGCCAGCGGGCCGGTCAGCATCAGCCGGTAGTCGGCGCCGGCCACCGTCATGTGGTGCACCCGGGCCCGCGGCGTCAGGCCGTGGTCCGCCAGTCCCTGCTCGGACACCACCAGGACGGCGCTGGCCGCGTCGGACATCTGGCTGGACACCGCGGCGGTGATCCCGGTGCCCTCCACCACCGGTTTCAGCGTGGCCATCTTCTCCAGGGTGCTGTCCCGCCGCGGTCCCTCGTCGACGGTCACCCCCTCGAAGGCCACCACCTCGTTGTCGAACCGGCCTTCGTCGATGGCCTGGACGGCCCGCTGGTGGCTCCGCAGCGAGAACCGTTCCATGTCCTCCCGCGAGATCCCCCACTGCCGGGCGATGTCGTCGGCGCTGCGGAACTGGTTGGCCGTGTGCTTGCCGAAGCGGGCGGTGAACCCCGGCGACGTGGTCCAGGGGTCGGGGATGCCGAACGGCTCGGCGGCGAACGAGCTGTGGCCGAACGGGATGAGGCTCATGTTCTGCAGCCCGCCCGCCACCACCACGTCCATCGACCCGGACATGACCGCCTGGGCGGCGAAGTGGACGGCCTGCTGCGACGACCCGCACTGCCGGTCCACCGTGGTGGCCGGCACCGACTCGGGGAACCCCGCGGTCAGCCACGCCGTCCGGGTGACGTTGGCCGCGTTGGGCCCCAGCATGTCCACGGTGCCGAACACCACGTCGTCCACCGCGGCGGGGTCCACCCCGGTCCGGTCCAACACGGCGGCCATGACGTGGGCCCCGAGGTCGGCCGGGTGCACGTGGGCCAGCCCGCCGCCCTTCTTGCCGGTGGGGGTCCGTACCGCGTCGACGATGTACGCCTCGGTCATCGATTGCTCCCTCTCTCTCTGTTCGATCTCTCTGTGCTCGATCTCTCGGTGCTCGACCTGTCGGTGGTCGACCTGTCGGTGGTCATCCGGGCGGTGGTCATCCGGGCGGCAGCCCCAGCAGGCGGTCGGCGACGATGGTGCGCTGGATCTGCTCGGTGCCGCCGCCGAGGCGGATGAGCCACTGCCCCAGGAAGGCGTCCTGCCAGCTCGCGTCGGCCGGGGCCAGCCGGTCGGCGCCGAGCGCCGCGGCGGGGCCGAGCAGCTCCATGGCCAGGTCGGCGGTGCGGGCCACGTGGTCGGCCATGGCCAGCTTGCAGACCGACGCGAAGGCCGGGGAGCCGGCGTCACCGAGCAGGCGGTCGGCCAGCAGCCCGACGAGACGGGCCCGGATCACCGCCTGCACCACCCGGTCCCGGCGGGTGCCGGCCAGCGGGGGCCCGCCGTCCCGACCGAGGGCCCCGCCGCCGTCCCGACCGAGGGCCCCGCCGTCTCGGCCGCCGTCCCGGCCGAGGGCGGCCAGCCGGTCCACCGGCAGGTCGACCCCGGCCCCGGCGGCCACCAGGTACCGCTCCTGGGCCAGCACGGTGCCGGTCACCGCCCAGCCGCCTTCGGGCTCACCGAGCAGGGCGTCGCCGGGCAGCCGGACATCGGTCAGGAACACCTGGCAGAAGTGGGCGTCCCCGGTCATCTGCCGCAGCGGGTGCACCGCCACCCCGGGCAGCCGCATCGGCAGCAGGAAGGCCGAGATGCCCCGGCGGCCGGGCTGGGCCGGGTCGGTCCGGGCCAGCAGCAGCCCGAAGTCGGCCAGGTGGGCCCCGGAGCTCCACACCTTGCCGCCGTTGACCACCCAGCCGTCCCCGTCCCGGTCGGCCCGGGTGGTGAGGGAGGCCAGGTCCGACCCGGCGTCCGGCTCGCTGAACAGTTGGCACCAGACCGCGTCGCCGGCCAGGATGGCCCGGAGGTGGGCGTCCCGCTGGGCCTCGGTGCCGTGGGCCAGCAGGGCCGGGCCGACCAGGCCGACGCCGGTGCCGAACACGTCGTCGGCGGTGTCCGCGAACCGGGCGGCCTCCTCCCGGACCACCGCGGCCTGCCAGGCCGCCCGGCCGCCGCCGCCGTACCGGGTGGGCCAGTCCACGCCGGTCAGCCCGGCCGCGAACAGCCGGCGTTGCCAGGCCCGCGAGCGCGCCACGTCCACCCCCCGGCCGATGGCCACCGCCCCCACCCGGGGGGAGGAGTGCCGCTCGAACCAGCCACGGACCTCGGCCCGCCAGGCGGCCACCGCGTCCAGATCGGCCGTCATCCGACCGCCCGGGCCCGCTCGGCCCAGTACGGCCGGCGCAGCTCGGTCTTCAGGACCTTCCCCGACGGGTTCCGGGGCAGGCGGTCCACGAAGGCCACCGACTTCGGCAGCTTGAACCCGGCAAGCTGGGGCCGGGCGAAGGCCACCAGCTCCTCGGCGGTCACCGTCCCGCCGGGCACCCGGACGGCCACGGCGTGGACGGCCTCCCCCCAGCGGTCACTGGGCACCCCGATGACGGCCACCTCCACCACCTCGGGGTGGGCGGCCAGCACGTTCTCGACCTCGACCGGGTAGACGTTCTCGCCGCCGGTCACCACCATGTCCCTCACCCGGTCGTGCAGGAACAGGTAGCCGTCGGCGTCGACGTACCCGGCGTCCCCGGTCCGGAGCCACTCCCCGAAGAACGCCCCGGACTCCTCGTTGGGGACCCCGTCGTAGCCGGGCATGTTGGCCGGGGACCGCACGCAGACCTCACCGACCGATCCCACCGGCAGGAACGCCCCGGTGTCCGGGTCGCAGATCCGGACGTCGCACCACGGCACCGGCCGCCCGGCCGAGGCCAGCAGCTCCGGCCGGGCCGGGTCGTGGTCGTCGGCGTGCAGCACCGACACGGCCCCGGCCACCTCGGTGATGCCGTAGGTCTGGAAGAACCGGCACCCCAGGGCGTCCACCGCGGCGGACAGGGTGGACGGGGCGATGGGGGACCCGCCGTAGGACACGGTCTCCACGGCGGACGTGTCGGTGCCGGCCAGGGCCGGGTCCTCGAGGAGGAAGGTCAGCATGGCGGGGACCAGCATGGCGTGGGTCACCCGGTGCTCCTGGATGGCGGCCAGCACCGCGCCGGGGTCGAACTCCCGGAGGACCACGGTGGTGGCGCCGTGGTACAGGCCCTGCAGGGTCCATTCGGTGCCGGCGATGTGGAAGGTGGGCATGGCCATCAGGCTGACCGCCCCGGCACGGAACCCGAGGAGGGGGCCGAGCCCACGGACCTGGGTGAGGCAGGCGTCGTGGGACACCGGGACGCCCTTGGGCACCCCGGTGGTGCCCGACGTGCTGAACAGGAAGGCGGTGTCGGCGGCGGACACCGCGACGCCGGGATCGCCGTCGCCGTGAGGAGCCAACCAGTCGTCCAGCGCCGGCCGGCCCGGGCCGGACGCCGCGTCGGCCAGGACCACCACCGCCGGGGGGTCGTCGAGATCGGCCACCGCGTCGGCCACCTGGTCGACGGTGTCGGCACCGGCGAACACCACCTGCGCCCGGGACCGGCCGAGCACCACCCGCATCTCCGGAGGGGTCAGCCGCCAGTTCACCGCCAGGTGGGTCCCGCCGGCCCGGAGGCCGCCGACGACCAGCGGGAAGAAGGCCAGGCTGTTCTTGTCCACGACCGCGAACCGGCCCCCGGGCACCAGGCCGTGCGCCAGGAGGGCGTTGGCCACCCGGTTGGCGGACCGGTCCAGGTCGGCGAAGGTCACCGCCCGGCCGTCCATGACGAGGGCATCGGCGTCCCCGCGCCACTCGGCCTGGCGGCGGACCGCGCCCGGCACGGTCTCCCCCGTCGGTCCCCTGCGCTCGACCCCCACTCGTCCCCACCCTCCCGCGGCAGCCTGCGCCACCGTGGGCGATGGCCACCGTGGGCGATGGTAAGAGCGGTCCGGAGCAGGCTCAATACGCCAATTGGACGATTGTCGGCCTCCGGCGGCGGCTCGGATACTTGGCCCATGACCGTCGACCTGTCGGCCCTCGGGGCCACCTCCGCGCCCCGGCGGCACCGGTGGGACGCCTCCGACGCCATCCTGTACGCCCTCGGCGTCGGGGCCGGCGTGGACGACCTGGCCCTCACCACCGAGAACAGCATCGGCGTCACCCAGCGGGCCCTGCCGCTGATGGCCGTGGTGGTCGGCGGTTCGGACCCCGACCTGATCTACCGGGTGGACGCCTTCGACCCGGCGTTCATCGTCCACGGCGCCCAGGAGCTCGACCTCCACGCGCCGTTCCCGGTCGAGGGCGAGGTGGCCTCCACCAGCCGGATCGCCGCCATCTACGACAAGGGCAGCGGCGCCGTCGTGGAGGTGGCGACCGAGTCGGTGGACGCGGCGACGGGATCGCCCATGTTCACCACCCGGGCCACCGCCTTCGTCCGCGGGGCCGGCGGGTTCGGCGGCGACCGCGGCCCCACCCGGCGCACCGAGGTCCCCGACCGGGACCCCGACGTCGTCGTGGAGCAGCCCACCCGGCCCGACCAGGCCCTGCTGTACCGGCTCAGCGGGGACCGCAACCCACTGCACAGCGACCCCACCTTCGCCGCCCGGGCCGGGTTCGACCGCCCCATCCTGCACGGGCTGTGCACCTACGGGTTCGCCCTCCGGGGGCTCATCGACGCCGTCCTCGACGGCGACGGCCGCCGGTTGACGGCCACCGCGGTCCGGTTCTCGGCCACGGTGCTGCCGGGCGAGACCCTGCGCACCGAGGCCTGGAACGGCGACGGCGAGGTGGTGTTCCGCACCCGCCGGGCCGACGGCACCGTCGCCCTCGACGGCGGCCGGATGGCGTTCACCCCGTAGGCCGGCCCGCTGGCGCCCGCAGGCCGGCCCGGTCTCAGCCGACGCCGAGCTCCTTCGCCTCGAAGGCGTGGGCGCAGCGGTACACGGTGGCCTCGTCGAACCACCGCCCGACGATCTGCAGGCCGATGGGCAGGTCGTGCTCGCCGACCCCGCAGGGCAGGGTGAGGGCCGGATGGCCGGTGAGGTCCAGCGGGCAGGTGTTGGCGGCCGCTGTGCCGTGCATCCGCTCCAGCATCTCCCCGGCGCCGGCCGGCCGGTCCAGCAGCTCGAACGGCGGGTTGGGGGTGGTGGGCGTCACCAGCACGTCCACCCGGGCCAGGGCGGCGTCGACCTGGCGGGTGAGGGCCAGCCGCAGGTTCTGGGCCATGGCGAAGTGGACGCCCAGGTACTGGTCCCGGAGGTGGTCGCCGGCCAGCAGCACCGCCTTCATGAACGGCGGGAAGTCCCCGGCGGCCAGCCGGGAGTGGACGGCGTTCACCGCGGTGGCCCCGACGCTCATCCGGCCCCGGTGCCCGGCCCCCTGGCCGAAGGTGGCGGCGCTGGCGTGGAGGCCGCCGACCATGACGGCCAGCAGGACGGTGAGCGCGTCGGGCCACAGCGGGATGCTGACCGGTTGGACCCGGCAGCCCAGGGCCTCCATCTGCCGACAGGCCCGGTCGAAGCTCCGGCCGATCTCGTCGGTGAGCAACGGGCTGTCCACCGCCTCCCTGACCACCCCCACCCGCAGGCCGTCGACGGGATGGCCGAGGGCCGCGGTATAGCCACCCACCGGCCCGGCGTCCCGGGACACCCGGTCGCGCCAGTCCGCGCCGGCGATGACGTCGAGGAGGAGGGCGTTGTCGGCCACCGACAGGGTCATCGGCCCGATGTGGTCCAGGGACGGGTCGAAGTAGGCCATGCCGTAGGTGGGGACCAGGCCGTAGGTGGCCTTCATGCCGACGATGCCGCACCAGGCCGCCGGGATGCGGACGCTGCCGGCGTCGTCGGTGCCCAGCGCCATGTCGGCCAGGCCGCCGGCCACCGCCGCGGCCGACCCGCTCGAGGAGCCCCCGGTGGAGAACCGGGGGTTGAGGGGGTTGCGGGCCGCCCCGAAGTAGGACCCCTCCCCCAGGCCGAGGGCCATGTCCTCGAGGTTGGCCTTGCCGACCACCACGGCGCCCTCGTCCAGCATCCGCTCGACCACGACGGCGTCCTCGTCGGGGGTCCACACCGGCTGGCGGCGGCCGGCGTTGGTCATGGGGACCCCGGCGACCGCGATGCAGTCCTTCACGGCCACCCGCCGGCCGGCCAGGCGGCCGGACGCGCTGCCTTCCACCCGGCAGAGCCGGATGAAGGCGTTGAAGGGGTCCTCCCCGGCCGGCGGCGGCCCGCCGGGGTCACGGACCTGATGGCGGGTGACCACCTCGCCCTCCTCCATCTCCTCCACCCGGTCGAACCCGGCCAGCAGGCCGGCGACGGCGCCGGCCAGCACCGCCCGGTCCTCGTCGTCGAGGTCCAGGCCGTGGCGGTCGGCGTACCGTGCCAACTGCCCCGCCGTCGGCGGTCGCAGCCGGCCGGACGCACGGTGGACGAACATCCATCCTCCCCTCCGGGGCGCCGCGTCCGTCGTGGACGGGGCCCCCTCACGACGGCGTCCCGGGCCCGGCAGCTCGCCGGCCCGGGACGCCGCCCCTTGGTGCTCCTGTGTGGGCGGTGGGACGACGTCGTCCCGGCCCGGCCTACTTCTTGATCTTCCAGATGACGCTGAACTTGGCCTTCAACTGGTTTGTCGTCGGGAAGGCGTAGGGGTTCGGCGGTGTGGCCGGCAGCGACTTCTGGGTGGCCACCTGCGTCGGCAGCGGCACGCTGGTGACGGCTGTCACCGGCTTCTTGGCCAGCTTCAGGGCGATGGCGTCGGCGAAGTACCAGCCGGCACAGGTGTCGCACTCGTACACCCACATGGACTCTGTCCCCGCGGCCACCGCCGAGATCTGGGGGTCTGTCGGCGCGAACCCGACCACCTTCACCTTGCTGTCCAGGCCGGCGGTCTTGAGGGCCGCCTGGATGCCCTCTGCGGGCTGGCCGGACTCGAAGATGATGTAGTTGATTGTGGGGTGGGCCTGCAGGTAGGAGACCACCACGCCGGAGCTCTGGTTGCCGATCTGCTGCTCGGCGGACTCTGTGATCTCTGTGTAGGTGCAGGCCGAGCACATGGTGGCCAGCCCCTTCTTCAACCCCACGATCTTCGGCAGGTGCACCGAGTCGAACGCCTTCACCCGTAGCAGGGCGGCGTGCACCGGGCCGTTGGCCGACTGCAGGGCCAGGTAGGCCGCCATCAGGGTGCCGTCGAACTGCCCCTCGACCGGGCCGTAGAACAGGCCGGCTGTCACCGTCGGTGTGGCCTTCCATGTCCCGGCGCCGAAGCCGTTGATCCAGATGATCCCCTTGGCCTTGGCCGCCTTCTGGCCGGTGATGGTCACCGTGGGCTGCCCGGCGGTGGCCACGATGGCCGTCACGTTGTCGCTGATGGCCGACGTGATGGCCGACTGCAGCGTCACCGGGTTGGCCGGTGTGTAGGTGTAGTCCTTCACCGTCCACCCCAGCAGGGCGCCGGCCGCGTGCAGGCTCGGCGAGAACTTCGTCGAGCACGGGGCCACCCCACAGTTGATGTAGGCGATCGTCTTCCCGGTCGGTGGCCGCTTGGCCAGCGGCGTCACCCCGACGATGCTGGCCGCGCTGGGCACCGGTGAGTACTTCTTCACCAGCGCCGCTGCCCGGGCCTTCCCCGACGCGGCCGCCCCCGCCCCGAGCGTGCCGACGGTGGACGCCAGCAGCGCCCCGCCGACCGCCGCGACGGCCACCAGCCGCGCGCTCCTACCCAATCCCCTGACGTTCACTGCACTCCCTTCCTGGGTTCGGTCACCCTTCCAACCGCCCGCGGGCGGCACTTCCGTACAGCTCTGGACCCCCCTCCTGGTTCGGTACGCCCCCTTCGCCTCCCCGGACCCCGGTCGCTCAGGCCACCCGCTCGATCGAGCCCCGGCCCCGGGCCACGGCCAGCCCCACCGCCACGATCAGGGCGATGCCGTTGAACGCCCCGTTCACCCACGGCCCGGCCGACACCAGCTCGAACCCCTTGATCCCGGTGCCCAGCAGGAAGACGGCGACCAGCGTCCCCAGGACGTTGGCTCGGCCCTTCACGATCTGGGTGGACCCCAAGAAGACGGCGGCGAAGGCCGGCAGGAGGTACGGGGGGGCGGTCGGGGCCGACGCCACCCCGATGACCCCGGTGAGGACGGTGCCGGCGACGGCGGCCAGGAAGCCGGACACCAAGAAGGCGATCCGGGTGTACATGCCGTTTCGGAGCCCGGCCAGCCGGGTGGCCTCGGGGTTGCCGCCGATGGCGTACAGGTACCGGCCGACCGGCATGTGCTCCAGGGCGAACCACACGATGACGGACAGGACGATGAGGTAGACGAACGGCAGCGGGATCCCCACCAGGGTCCCCTGCCCCACCCTGGTGAGGCTGCTCGAGATCCCCTGCACCTGTTGGTTCTTCGACATCCATATGGACAGGGCACTGAGCAGGGACCCGGTGGCCAGGGTGGCGATGAACGAGTTGATGCGCAGGTTGACCACCACGAAGCCGTTCACCAGCCCGATCACCAACCCGGCGAGGAGGGTGACGATGATGGCCAGCACCGTCGGGATGCCGAACGACACCTGGAGCACCGCGATGAGCACCGAGCAGGCCCCGGCCGCTGTCGCCACCGAGAGGTCCACGGCCCCGGCGGCCAGCGGCACCACCAGGGCCACGGCCAGCATGCCGGTGATGGCCTGGTTGCTGGCGATGGTCTTGACGGTGGTCGTGGTCAGGAAGGTGTTGGGGATCCAGATGGAGAAGACGATGATGACCAGCGCCCAGGCGTACAGGCCGCTGAACCGGTCCAGCCCCAGGTTGACCTTCCGGCGGCGCCGGACCTGGGGGCCGGGGTCGGCCACGAGGTCGTCGGGCAGGACCGCCGACGGTGGTTGGCCGATCGTCATGCCGCCACTGCTTCCACGCAGGCCCGGTCGATGGCCTCGACGGTCAGCTCCTGGCGCTGCAGGACCCGGCTGACCCGGCCCTCCCGGAACACCAGCACCCGGTCGCAGAGGGCCACCAGGTCGCCGCTGTCCGACGAGCACACCACCACGGCCATCCCCTGGGCCGCCCGGGCCCGGATGAGGGCGTAGAGCTGCTCCTTGGCCCCGAGGTCGACGCCCTGGGTCGGCTCGTCGAGGACCAGCACCTTCGGCGCCAGCCGCAGGGCCCGGCCCAGGACCACCTTCTGCTGGTTGCCGCCGCTCAGGGTCAGGATGTCCGCCTCGGGGTCCGCCGGCTGCACGCCGAGGAGCCGGAGCCACTCCCGGGTCTCCTCCAGCTCCTGGCGCCGGCTGATCCGGACCGACCGCTTGCAGGAACCGAGGTCCGGGAAGTTCAGGTTCTCCCGGACGCACAGCGTGTTGACGATGCCGTTGGCCTTCCGGTTGGCCGGCACGAACCCGATCCCGGAGCGCCGGGCCGACTCCGGGCTGTCCTTCACCGGCTCTCCCCCCAACGACACGGTGCCGGTCCGGGGCATCGCGCCCCAGAGCAGCCCGGCCAGCTCGTCGCGGCCCGAACCGGCGATGCCGGCCACGCCCACCGTCTCGCCAGCCCGGACCGCCAGGTCGACCCCGGACACCACGTGGCCGCCGAGGCCGCGTGCGTCGAGGACGGTGTCCCCGGCGGCGTACGGGCCCTCCGGGTGGGGCACGGCGGCCGCCGTCTGCGGCACCCCCATGGCCAGGGCCCGGCCCAGCATGCGCTCGACCAGGTGGTCGTGGTTGGTGTCCCCGGCCGGCACCGTCATGACGATCGCCCCGTCCCGGATGACGGTGATGCGGTCGGCCAGGTCGAAGACCTCGGCCAGGCGGTGGCTGACGAACAGCACCGCGGTGCCGCCGTCCCGGACGGCCTTCACCGCGTTGGCCAGCCGGCGGACCTCGAACGCCGACATGGGGGCGGTCGGCTCGTCGAGCACCAGCAGCTTGATGGGCTCACCGTCCGTCCCCATGGCCCGGACGATGGCCACCGCGGCCTGCTCCGACACCGACAGCTCGGCCAGCGGCTGCCGCACGTCGAAGTCGTAGCCGAACCCCCGCAGCATGGCCGCGGCCCGCCGCCGCTCCGCCTTCCAGGAGATCTGCCACCGCCGTTGTCCCTCGTGGAACCCCACCCCGAGGGCCAGGTTGTCGACGGTGTCCATCGAGTCCACCAACCCGAGGTCCTGGTGGACGAACCGGATGCCGGCCGCCCGGGCGTGGGCGGCCGAGCCGAACCCCAGGGGCTCGCCGCCCACCGCCACCTCGCCGGCGTCGGGCACGTGGTAGCCGGCCAGCACCTTGATGAGGGTCGACTTGCCGGACCCGTTCTGCCCCACCAGGGCGTGGATCTCACCCGGCATGATGTCCAGGTCCACCTGGGACAGCGCGGTCTGGCCCCCGAAGGTCTTGGTGAGCCCCCGTATGCACACCAGGGGCTGGTTGGGACGACGGACCGACATCACTGCGACCCTGCGACTGGACGCACGTTCCCCTCCCCTATGGCCTGAGCTCCCCCGACCACACCCCCGGTCCCCGCCTTTCGGTCGGGTGAGCGTTGCATTTCCGATTGACGAACATGGTCTCGACCACGGCCCAAAGGGTCAATCGTCCAAGTGATCTAGACCGCCCTTCGGGGCGGCCTTCGACACCACCTTCGACACCGCCTTCGACACGCCTCCTGACGTTGACGCCGTGTCGCCGTTCGCGGCACCCTCGGCGGATGGACACCAACCCGACCCCCGAACTGCACGCGCTCGACTTCCGCCTTAGCTGGGGGGAGTGCGATCCCGCGGGGATCGTGTACTTCGCCGCCTGGCTGCCCTGGATGGAGCGGGTGCAGACCGAATGGCTGTACCTGGCCGGCGAGCGGCCGGACACCATGGCGGCGCGTCGCGGCATCACCATGGTGGTCCGGGCCGTCACCTGCGAGTACCTGGTCCCGGCCAAGGTGTTCGACCCGCTCCGCTGCGCGCTGACCGGCGGCCAGGTGGGGCGGACGTCGGTCGTGCAGGCGTTCACGATCACCAACCGGGACACCGGGGCGGTGCACGCCCGGTCGACCATGACGGTCGTGTTCCTGGACCGCGACGGCCGGCCGACCGGCCCGCCCGACACCATGCGGTCGCTGTGGACCACCACCGGGGCCGCCGCGGCAACCTGACGCCGCGCCGTCGGTTCCCCGCCACCGAACCCGACTCCCCGACCGGCCCGGACCCTCCCCACCCGAGGCCGACCGGCCCGGACCCGACCAGCCCGGACGCTCCGTCAAACGGACTATTGCCGGCCACCGGAGGGTGCCGGAGACTTTGGTGGCGAGATGCCGTACCCGGTGCGGACGGCAATCCGGTCTGCGACGGCGCGGGGCCGGCTGGACGGAGCGGAGGTGAGGTGCCCCCAACGATGGAGCCCGAGAGCGTCTCGTGTGCGCACGGGCCGGTGACGAGCGAGCTGTGCGTCCGGCTGGCCACCCTGCTCAACGACTTCAACCCGGCCCACTACGACCACGGCTTCGCCACCGGCGTGGGGCTGCCCGGGGTGATCGGGCCGGGGACCCTGCTCCAGGGATGGGTGGCCGCCGACGTGGCGGAGCGACTGGCGCGGCGTGGGGACCGCGGCCGGGCCCGGCTGGGCACGGTGGACCTGCGGTTCACCTCCCCGGTCCTCGTCGACGAGCACATCCGGATCGACTACGCCTGGGAAGGGGACCGGGCGGCGGTGACGATCACCGCGGCCAGGGCCGGTGCCGACGGCCGTACGGTGGCGACCGGGTCGCTCCGGGTGGACCGGGAGGGTGGCCATGCCGGCTGAGCCGGCCACGCCGGACCTCGCGGCCATCCACTACCTGCCGGGGCTGGTGGCCGACGCCCTCGGCGCCACCGTCGGCGAGGTGGTCGGCCGGCCGCTGGCCCTGGCGTTCCGGGTCAGGAGCGACCACGGTGGCCAACTGTTCCTGAGCGGGCTGACCCCGACGGTTGCCGCCGACGCCGCCGAGAGCCTCGGGGGCCGGTTGGTGTCCCTGTCCCTGGACGGCGCCGACGGCCCGTCCGCACCCGGCGCCTTCGGGCTCTGCCCCGAAGCCTGGGACGAGATCGGCGGCAAGACCGTCGGCACCGGTCCGGTCGGGCTCTCGCCGACCACCTGGACCGGTGTCGGCCCGCCGGACCTGGTGGTGGTCGTCCCCGGCATCCGGCCCTCCGTGGACCGGGCCACCGGGGTGGCCAAGCTGCGCGACCGCCTCCGCTCCACCGCCGACCGGCTCGCCGCCGAGGTGGGCCCCGAGGTGGACTGGACCGTGCTCAAGAGCCTGGAGGGCCCGGCGACGGCGTGGCTGGCCATGGCCGTCGACCACATGGCCCGGACCCGCGTCGCCGCGGGCAGCTACCTGATCGAGCTGGCCGACGACATCGACGACGAGCGCATCGACCAGCTCGGCGACGGCTACGTCCGTGCCGCCGAGCTGTGGAGGGAGCTCCCCGGCGGCGGCCCCACCGTCGCCGCCGAAGTCCACGAGGTGGAGCGGGCCTGCGTGGACTGGATGCGCAGTGCCGCCGACCCCCCGACCCGCTACGCCTTCTAGGCCCCGTCGCCTTCTAGCTAGGCCCCGTCGCCCTCTAGGCCCCGTCGCTCACCCAGGAGCGCAGCGCCTCGGCCGCCCGGACCGGCACCAGCGTGCCGTCGGGCCCCTCGGCCACGGTCACCCGGTGGACGGTCCCCCGCACCCGGGGCTCGCCGTCGACCAGGATCAGGTGGCTGACCGCGTAGCTGGTGGCGCCCACCTTGCTGATCCAGGTCCGCTGCTCGAACTGGTCCCGGAACCGCAGGGGCCGGTCCAGGGAGACGTCGTAGGCCCGGGTCGGCGCCATCGGCCCGGCGGCGGCGAACGCCTGGCGGTGGCCCAGGGCCTCCAACAGGCCGAACCGCCCCATGAACTCCTCCTCGCCTTCCGCGAACCAGCGGAGCGGGGCGGCGAAGAAGATGAGCCCGGAGGCGTCGGTGTCGTAGATCTGGACCGAGGCGTGCCGGGTGTGGATCACGACCCGCCCGTCACGATCCGGCCCTCACGATCGGCCGTCACGATCCGGCCAGGGCGAACCGTGGGACCGTCCGCCCCTCGGGGCCGGGCTGGAACACCACCGCCACCGGGGCCCCCACGGTGACGGCCTCGGGGTCGGCGCCGACGATGTTGGTGAGGAGGCGGCCCCCCTCCTCCAGCTCCACCAGGGCCACCACGTAGGGGGGCACCAGGCCGGGGGCCGTCGTCCAGGCCCGGTGCTCGACGCCGAAGGCGTAGACGGTCCCCTTCCCGGACAGGTCACGCCACTCCGCCACCGGCTGGTGGCAGCGGTTGCAGAGCTCGCGGGGGTACAGGACCGGCTTGGCGCACCGGTCGCACCACGGCGCCGAGAGGACGTGGCGGCCGGCGGCCTCCCAGAACCGGGCCATCGGCGGGAACGGCGGCGGGTCCCAGGGGGCGGTCATGTCCGCGCCGATCCGAGGACCACGGTGCCGAACGCGGAGAGGACGGCGCCACAGCCGTGGGCCACCACGATCTCGGCCCCGGGCACCTGCCGGTCGCCGGCGGTCCCGGTCACCTGGCGGGCGGCCTCGGTGAGCAGGAACATGCCGTACATGCCGGGGTGGGTGTAGCAGAGGCCGCCGCCGTTGGTGTTGACCGGCAGGGAGCCCCCCGGCCCCAGCTTGCCGTCCTCCACGAACGGCCCCCCCTCCCCCTTCTCGCAGAACCCCAGGTCCTCCAGGTGCAGCAGGGCGGTGATGGTGAAGCTGTCGTACAGCATGGCGGCGTCGACGTCGGCCGGCTTGATGCCGGCCATGGCGAACGCCTCGGTGGCCGACTCCCGGCCGGCGGTGGTGGTGAGGTCCGGCATCTCGGAGATCAACAGGGCGTGGGAGTGCCGGGTGGCCGCACCGAGCACCCAGGCCGGCCGGTGCCGCAGGTCGGTGGCCCGCTCCGCCGACGTCATGACGACGGCCCCGGCCCCGTCGGTCACGAGGCAGCAGTCCAGCCGGTGCAGCGGGGCCACCTCCACCGGCGAGCCGACCACGTCGTCCACGGTGATGGGGTCCCGCAGCTTCGCGTTCGGGTTCAGGGCGGCCCACTGCCGGGTGGACACGGCGACCTGGGCCAGTTGCTCGGCGGTGGTGCCGTAGAGGGCCATGTGCCGGCTGGCGGCCAGCGCGTAGGGACCGAGGGGCTGGCGCAGCCCGTAGGGGCCCTCCCACTCGGCGATCGGGGAGTCGCGCTGCAGCCAGTACGGCACCTCGGCCCAGGCGCCGCGCTGGCGGTCGCCCCGGGGGGTCTCGCCGTAGACGATCAGCACCACCTCGGCCAGCCCGGTGGCGATGGCCGCCGCGGCGTGCTGCACCAGCACCTCGAAGCTGGACCCGCCGGTCATGGTGGTGTCGGTCCACCTCGGGTCGATGCCCAGGTGCTCCCCCAGCTCGCTGGAGGCCATGAGGGTGCCGGTGGCGGCCAGGCCGTCGACGTCGTCGAAGGTGAGGCCGGCGTCGTCCAGGGCGGCCCGGGCCACCGCGGAGTGCAGGGAGCGGCCCCACAGGTCGAGGACCCCGGTCGGCGACACCAGGTCGGCCTGGCCGACGATGGCGCTGGCCCCGCGCAGGGTGGTGGTCACGGTCAGGTCTCCATCGACGGGGTGCCGAAGCGGGCCCACACCCGCATCAGGGCCTGGGTCCGGGAGTTGGCGTCCAGGGCCACGAAGATGTTGCGGATGTGGGCCCGGACGGTGGCGTAGGTGATGCCGAGGTGGTGGGCGATCTCGCCGGTGCCCCGGCCGGTCATCATCAGGGACACCACCTCCCACTCCCGCTGGGTCAGCCCGAGGGGGGGCGGCAGTGTGAGGGTGTAGTCGGCCCCCAGGTGCTCGGTGGTGTGGGTGAACACCAGCACCGGCCGGTCCCGGTTTCGGCGGATCAGCATGGAGCTGACGTGCAGCCGGACCGGGTGGCCCAGCCGGTCCCGGGTCTCCAGCACGTGGCGGACCGGCGGGTTGCCACTGAGGTGGGCCCCCACCATCGTGACGTGGTGGCCCCACAGGGCGTCGCTGCACTCCGGGTCGGCGGTGATGTCGGCCAGGTACACCCCGATGGCCTCCTCCCGGGGGATGTGCAGTTGCTCCTCGGCGGCCTCGTTCCAGTCGACGATCTGCCCGCTGAGGGTGACCGCCGACATGGCGTCGCCGGTGGCGATCACCAGGCCGGCCAGGGGGTCGTCGATGTCCACCGGCTCACCCACGGCGGCCCCCGCCGCCGTGGTGGCTCCGGCTGAAGTCCGGCGGCCGCTTCTCCAAGAAGGCGGCGATGCCCTCGTCGGGCTCGTCGGTCCCCATCGACGCGCTGGCCGCCGCCAGCTCGTGGGCCAGGTAGGGGTCCAGGTCGGCCAGGACGGCCTGGTTCACCAGCCGCTTGATCGACGCGGTGGCCACCGGCGGCCCCGCGGCCAGCTCGTCCGCCCACCGCCGGGCGGCCGCCCACGGGTCGGGGTCCACCTCGGCGACGAGGCCGAGCTCCAATGCCCGCTCGGCGCCGACGGCCCGGCCGCCGAGCAGCAGCACCTTGGTCCGGGCCATCCCGATCTGCCGGGCCAGCAGCAGCCCCAGCCCGCTGTCGGCGACGATGCCGCGGTGGACGAACGGCAGGGCGATCCGGCTCTCCGGGTCGGCCACGCAGATGTCGGCCCCCAACGCCAGGGAGGCCCCGGCGCCCACCGCGGCCCCTTCCAGGACGACGACCACCGGGACGATCATGCCCAGGACGGCCCGCAGGAGGCGGTGGAACTCGGACAGGTACCGCAGGGTGGCGGCGGGGCCCTCGGCGATGTCCCCGGACAGGTCCCCGCCGGCGCACAGCACCCCGTCGGCCCCGCCGAGCAGCACCGCCCGGATGCCGGGGTCCCGGTCGACGGCGTCCAGCTCGGCCACCAGGACGGCCAGGTCCTGGGGCCGCAGCGCGTTCTTCCGGTGCGGCCGGTCGATCAGCACGGTGGCCACCGCGCCGTCCCGGGTGACCCGGACCGGCGGCCGCCCGTCCCCTGCTGTCGGCCGGTCCCCTGCTGTCGGCCGGTCCCCCGCCGCCGACCGGGGCTCCGCTGCCGGGGGCGCCGGGTCAGCCACCGGCGGGCGCCCCGAGGACGTGGACGGCGGACGCCGCGCCCACCGAGCCGACGTCGCCGCCGGCGTTCTGGGCCACCCCGATGGTGGCCCCGTCGACCTGCCGCCGGCCGGCCTCGCCGCGGAGCTGCTGGACCAGCTCCACGAGTTGGGCGACCCCGGTGGCCCCGACCGGGTGGCCCCGGCCGACCAGGCCGCCGCTGGTGTTCACCGGGATGGGCCCCCCGAGGGCGGTGGCCCGGTCCCGGACCAGCCGGATGCCGTCCCCGGGCGGGCACAGCCCCAACCCCTCGTAGCTGTCCATCTCGGCCGGGGCCGCGGCGTCGTGGACCTCGGCCAACGACACGTCCTCGGGGCCGACGCCGGCCTCCTCGAAGGCCAGGGCGGCCGCCCGGCGGACCGCCGGCAGGTGCTGCCTGCCGTCCCCCACCGGGTCCCCGGAGGAGAACCCCGACCCCAGGTACCGCACCGCCCGGCGGCCGGAACCGGGCCCGGAGCCGGAGGTGCCGGAGGAGCGGGAGGAGCGGGAGGAGTGGGAGGCGGCGGCTTCCCCGGACAGGACCACCGCGGCGGCCCCGTCGCCGATCGGGGAGCACATGAACCGGGTCAGCGGCCAGGCCACCTCGCCGGAGCCGAGCACCTCGTCCAGGGTGACCGTGGACTGGTACTGGGCCAGCGGGTTCCAGGCGGCGTGCTGGCGGTTCTTGACGGCGATCCAGGCCAGGTCCTCCTGGGTGGCGCCGTTGGCCTTCATCTTCTCCTTGACCTGCTCGGCGTAGATCTCCATGAAGATGGACCCGCTGTAGTCGCTGTCGCCGTCGCGGTCGGACAGGTCGGAGGCGGCCTCCAGGGCGCGGTAGGTGACGGTGCGGTCGGGATGGGCCATCTTCTCGGCCCCCACCACCAGCACGGTCCCCCACCGGCCGGCGGCCACCCCCATCCGGCCGAGGTAGAGGCCGGACGACCCGCTGGCGCAGGCGTTCTCGACGTTGAACACCGGCCGGCCCAGCAGGCCGAGCCGGCGGAGGGCGGTCTGCCCCCGGATGGACTCCTGCCCGGTGACGATGCCGGCGACGGAGTTGGCGAAGAACACCGCGTCGACCGCGTCGGCGGTGATGCCGGCGTCGTCCAGGGCCGCCTGGACGGCCCCGGCGGTCAGCTCCCCGAGGGTCTTCTCCGGGAACTTGCCGAACCGGATCATGCCGGCCCCGGTGATGGTCACGTCGCTCACTGGTACAGCTCCTCTATCAGGTCGCCGAGGCGCACCTCGAACTCGTTGCGTCGGATCTTCATGGTCGGGGTCAGCACCGGGTCGCCGGGCCCGAAACGGTGCGGGAGGATGGCCCACCGCTTGATCTGCTCCGGCTGGGACAGGTTGGCGTTGGCCGCCGCCACCGCGTCCTCCAGCAGGGCGGCCACCCGGGGGTCGGCCACGACGGCCTCGTAGCCACCGTCCGGCGCCGGCGGGTCCACCCGGCCGAGGTGCTCGGCCAGCACCTCGGCGGCCGGCTCCAGGACGGCCACCAGGTAGCGGCGGCCGTTGCCGACCACCACGGCCTGGTTGACGAACGGCCCCCGGGTGAGCTCGTGCTCGATCATGGCCGGGCTCATGTTCTTGCCGCCGGCGGTGATGATGATCTCCTTCTTCCGGCCGACCAGCCGGACGTCGCCCTCCGGCGTCCACTCCCCGAGGTCGCCGGTGCGGATGTAGCCGTCGTCGGTGAACAGCTCGGCCGAGGCGTCGGGGTCGCGGAAGTAGCCGAGGCAGGTCCCCCGGCTGCGGACCAGCACCTCGCCGTCGGGGGCCAACCGGATCTGCACCCCGGGCAGCGGGCCGCCACAGGTGTCGCCGCGTGGCGGCCGGTCCCAGGCGGTGGCGATGGCGTTGCCCTCGGTCATCCCGTAGGAGTTCACCATCTTCACGCCGTGGACGCCGAAGAACTCGACCATCTCCGGTGTGAGGGGGGCGCCGCCGCACACCATGACCCGCAGCCGGTCCAGCCCGAAGCCGGCCAGCGGGTGCCCGGCGGCGGCGGCGCCGCGGAGGTTGGCCTCCAGGACCGCGGACCGCACCTTCTCGAACACCCGCGGCACCCCGAACATGACGGTGGGCCGCAGGGCCGCCAGGTCGTCCAGCAGGGTGGCCGGGGACCGGACGAAGTTGAGGGTCCAGCCCATGTGGGCGCCGAGGACCAGCCCGTAGGTCTGCTCGGCCAGGTGGTTGAGGGGGAGGTGGACGACGTACTGGTCGTCCTCGGTGTACCCCATCGCCGGGGCCACCGTGTCCGCCACCTGGGCGATGGTCCGGAAGCTGTGCAGCGCCCCCTTGGGGTCCCCGGTGGTGCCGGAGGTGTACACGATGGAGCACAGCCCCTCCGGGTCCAGCGCCTCCACCGCCGCGGCCAGCACCGCCACCGCGCCATCGTCGGCCGTGACGGCGCCGTCCAGGAAGTCGTCCAGCCCCTGCAGCGCCGGGGTTGCGGCGGCCTCCGGGGCCGGCCCGTCCATGACCACCACCCGCTCCAGGTCGGGCAGGTCGTCCAGGACGGGGAGGAGCCGGTCGAGGACGGCGGTGGCGGCGAACACGATCCGGGAGCCGGAGTGGCCGAGCACGTAGCGCAACTGGGCGGGGGCCGACGTCGGGTAGGCCCCGACCAGCACCCCGCCGGCGGCCTGGACGGCGTAGCCGGCGACGAGCCAGTCGACGGAAGTGGGGCCGACCACGCCGACCCGGTCGCCGGGCCGGAGCCCGGCACGGCGGAGGGCGTCGACCCGCCGGCCGACGGCGGCGGCCAGGTCGTTCCTGGTCCACGTGGCCCACCCGTCGCCGCTCGGGAACCGGACGGCCACCCGGGACGGGTCGCGAAGGCGCGCCGCGACGATCCCGGCCGGATGCGTCGGCGCCAACTCCTGTGCGGTCTGCAACCTGTCCCCTCCCCTCCGGCCCGGTGGCCGCCGTCCTCGGAACCCCTCGGCGCGCCGGCGCCGAGCCCCCGTACGGCCTGGCTACGTCCTGAACTCGGCGACGGTGAGGCGCTGCCGCACGGCCACCTCGCCGTCGATGTCGGTCAGCTCGTACTCGAGCTGGTGGAACTCCTTCACCCGGCTGCTCGGCGGCGCCGGGGCCGGCAGCCGGCGGACCCGGACCGTGAACGGCTGGCCGGCCTCCACCGGCTTCAAGAAGTCGGTGGACAGGCCGGTGACCACCGACCCGAACCCCTCGGGCAGGCCCACCGCGTCCCGTGGGGCGTCGCCGTCGCCGACCCGGGTGGCCAGGAACAGTTGGCCCTCGGGGACCAGCACGTTGCGGTGCCCGGCGGCCCGGGCCTCCTTGACGTCGGTGTACATCGGGTCGTCCAGGCCGAACAGCCGGGCGTAGGCCACCGACAGCCAGTCGTCGATCTCGGTGGTGCCGACGGCGCGGACCGGGCCGCGCCCCTCCACCGCCGGGGGCCCGTCCGCCGCCGGGGGGTGGGCGGCGGCCGCCGGGGGGTCGGTGGCGTCGGCGGCGGCGGCCATCAGTTGTACTTCCGGGGCACCGCGTCGGGCGCCGGCTGCTCCAGGCCGATGGCTTCGAGGTAGGGCCCGATGTGGACGATGAACTCCTGGCGGAGCTCCTCGTTGGACTTGGTCTTCAGGCCGTACTCGATGTACTTCCACTGCCGGGTGCCGGACGAGGTGCCGAACATGTCGAGGGCCAGCCCGTACCACTTGGGCAGCAGCTCCGCCGCCCGCTCCCGGCCCTCCTCGGTCTGGCAGATCTCCCGGAGGTGCTGGTAGCCCATGGCGCAGTGGCCGAACTCGTCCTTGGCCACCGCCACCCCGGTGCGGGACAGCGGGGCGAAGCTGGAGTCGGCGTAGTCGAGCAACTGGAAGCCGCCGACCCGGTCGATGAAGGTGTTGAGCAGGGCCAGGTCCACCCAGTCGTGGATGGCCGCGGTGGCGTTGAGGCCGTCGATGCTGGACACGAAGTCGGCGTCGGGCACCACCCCCATGGCCCGGACGACGCCGTCGAAGATCTTCTGGTGCCGCATCTCGTCGGCGAAGAACTCGACGATCCGGACCCGGGACACCGGGTCGGGGGCCATGCGGACGTTGCCGGTCATGGCCTTCATCTGCTGGTAGCAGGTCGGCACCGACCCGATCTCGTTGGTCTCCCGCAACAGCCGGAGGACCATCTTGCGGTAGTCCTCCGGCAGGTCGTCGTGGGCCTCGAAGTGCAGCGGGGGGTACTTCCGCTCCGGGCGGGCGGGTGCGGTGACGGTCATGATGCAGCCTCCAGTAGTCCGTTCAGCTCGGCCTTGACCGCCGCCATCTCGGCGGCGACGTCGACGGGCTGGGCCAGGCCCCGCCCGAACCCTTCCGCCGACTGGGCGTCGCCGTAGCGGGTGGCCCACCCGCCGACGAGGTCCAGCCACACCGCCGCTCGGTCCTCCACCTGGGCGCGGGGGACCTGCCGCTCGACCAGCATCTCCTTGATCCCGACCACCCCGGAGGCCTGCGAGCCGGCCTTGCCGTAGGCCAGCAGCCGTGCGGTGCGGGCCAGGGGGGCGTAGGAGGAGGTCACGCAGGCCCGGGCCATGGCCGCCCCAAGGCCGTCGGCCACCTGCTCGGCCAGGAGGACGTCCACCCAGGTGCCCAGGGTGGCGCCCACCGCGGCGGCGTCCGCCGGCGCGCCCACCAGGCCCTCCCAGGAGCCCACCCCGAGGTGGCCGAGGAGGCCGTTGAGCTCCCAGATGTTCCGCTCCACCTCGGCCCAGGCGCCGGAGACCCGGACCCAGTGCTCCAGGGTGGGCCCGGACATCACGAACTCCTGGTACGCCGCCTGCTGCCCCACCGACCACATCGGGGCGGCCTGCAGGGCGAGCAGGGCCAGCAGCCGGTCCCGGTACCCGTCGTCGGGCAGGGTGAACGGCTCGTAGGCCGCCGCGCCGTCGGTCACGGTGCCGTCGGGAAGGACCGGGCTACCCATCGTCGACCATCAGGGCCTTGGCCGGGCAGCGGTACACGGCGTCACGTACCCGGTCGTACAGGTCCTCGGACGGTTCCTCGTCCACCACCCACGCCATGCCGTGGTCGTCGACCTGGAACACCTCGGGTACCAGACCTTCGCACACCCTGTTCCCGCGGCACCGCGTCGGGATCACTATCGGTCGCATCGCCTCCACTTTCTCCGTCCTCGGTCCGCCCGAGGATGCTGGTCGGTTCGTTCGGTCACGGCGGATTGTCCAGTCACGGCGGGTTGTCCAGTCACGGCGGCCGCCCCGGTCACTCGTCGAAGGCGTCCGGCTCGACGGTGTCGATCCAGTCGAACAGGGGCTTGGCGTTCACCAGGGCGGCCTGCGGGGTGCCGTTGAGGGCGGCGGCCGCGGCGGCCACCTCGGGGTCGAGGAGCCGCAGCGGCCCGGCGGCCTGGGCGATCAGTTGCACCTTGCACACCTTCTCCAGGGCCAGGAACCACCACACCATCTCCTCCACCGACCCCCCGACGGTGAGCAGGCCGTGGTTGCGCAGGACGGCGGCCTTGTGGGGCCCGAGGCAGCCGACGATGCCGCGGCTCTCCTCGTGGGTGAGCACCACCCCGCCGTAGTCCTCGTGGTAGGCGGTGTCGGCGGAGAAGGCGCAGGCGTCCTGGGTGATCGGCTCGACGAAGAAGCCGCCGGCGGCCAGGGCCCGGCCGTAGTCGCTGTGGGCGTGCCCGGCCGACAGCACGTCGGGGCGCAGGTCGTGGATGGCGCCGTGCAGCACCAGGGCGGCCGGGTGGGCCGGGCCGTTGCCGGCGTAGACGGTCCCGTCCGCGTCGGTGCGGACCAGCTCGGAGGCCCGGACCATCGAGAAGTGCCGCCCGAAGGGGGCGGCCCAGAAGGTGTCGGGGTCGACGGGGTCCCGGACGGACAGGTGGCCGGCGGTCCCCTCGGTCAGCCCGAACCGGCCGAAGATGCGGTAGGCGGCGGCCAGCCGGCGCTTGCGGTGGGCCCGCTCGGCCAGCAGGTCGGCGTCGGCCGGCGGGGCGGCGTCGGCGGCCGCGTCGTGGGCGGCGTCGTCGTCGGCGGCCGCGCCGGCACCGCCCTGCACCGGCGGGGCGGCGTCGCCCCGGTGTCGTTCGGCGTGTCGTTCGGCGAGATCGGTCATGGCCACCCCCTTCCGTCTCCGTTTTCCGGCTCGGCCTTCCTCGGTCTTCCGGCTCGGTCTCCGTCCATTGTCAGGGGGGCCGCCGGGGGGGTCAATCGTCCAAGTGGTCGATCACGGCGGGGCGCCGGCATCGGCCATTTGGCCTAGGGACACCGGCGACGACCAGGGAGAACATGGTGGCCATGTCGAGCTCACCGATGTGCGAGGGACGGATCTGCGTCGTCACCGGCGGGGGCCGCGGCCTGGGCCGGGCCTACGCCACCATGTTGGCGGCCAACGGGGCCAGGGTGGTGGTCAACGACCTGGGGGCCGCCCGGGACGGGTCCGGCGGGGACACGGGGCCGGCCGGTGAGGTGGTGGACGAGATCACCGCCGCCGGCGGGGAGGCGGTGGCGAACACCGACGACGTCAGCACCTGGGACGGGGCGGGCCGCCTGGTCCAGCAGGCCGTGGACACGTTCGGGGGTCTGGACGTGGTGGTCAACAACGCCGGCATCCTCCGGGACGGGATGCTGTTCAACCTGTCCGAGGAGGACTGGGACGCGGTCATCCGGGTGCACCTGAAGGGCACCTTCGCCCCGTCCCGGCACGCCGCCGCCTACTGGCGCGGCCGGTCCAAGGCCGGGGAGGCCAACGACGCCCGCATCGTCAACACGTCGTCGGTGTCCGGCCTGTACGCCAACGTCGGGCAGTCCAACTACGGCGCGGCCAAGGCCGGCATCGCCGCCTTCACCCAGATCGCCGCCGAGGAGCTGGCCCGGTACGGGGTGACCGTCAACGCCGTCGCCCCCGGCGCCAACACCCGGATGACCGAGGACCTGGCGCTGCCGGCGGAGATGCTGGCCAAGTTCGACCCCCGGTGGGTGGCCCCGCTGGTCACCTGGTTCGCGTCCACCCGGTCCGCCGACGTCACCGGGCAGGTGGTGGAGTCGTCCGGCATGGTGTTCGGGGTGGCCGAGGGCTGGCACCGCGGGCCCACCGCCGACCCGGTGGACGACCCCGAGGCCGTCGAGCCGGTGCTCCGCCGGCTGCTGGCCGAGGCCCGGCCCCGGACCACCACCGCCGACATCACCTGAGCCGGCCCCGGCGGGTTCAGTACCCCTCGTCGAGGTCGGCCGGGTTGCGCAGCGGCTCCCCGGCCCGGTCCCGGCGGAGGTTGTCGACGAAGATGTCGGTGACCCGGCGGAGGTGGCCGGGCACCAGGGCGGAGGCGTGGGGGGACAGGTGGGCCCCGGGCAGGGCCCACAGGGGGCTCCGCCGGGACAGCGGCTCCCGGTCGGTGACGTCCAGGACGGCGGCCGCGAGGTGCCCGGACCGGAGGGCGTCGGCCAGGGCGGCCTCGTCGACCAGGGTGCCGCGGGCGACGTTGCACAGCACGGCCCCGGTGGGCAGGGCGGACAACTGGTCCCGGCCGATCAGCCGGTCGGTGCGGGGGGTGCCGGGCGCGGCCAGGACGAGGGCGTCGCAGTCGGGGAGGACGTCCATCAGCCGGTCGGCCCCGACGACGCGGTCGAAGCCGGGCGGCGGGGGCAGGTCGGGCCGGCGGCGGACGCCGACCACCCGCAGGTCGAAGGCGGCGGCCCGGCGGGCGATCTCCCGGCCGATGCTGCCGGTGCCGACGATCCCGAGGGTCCGGCCGGCCACCCCCACCGAGGCCGGGGCGGCGTCGGGGGCCGGCCAGCGCCGGGCCCGCTGCAGGCGGTCGAAGGCCCGGGACTGCTTCCAGACGCCGAGGAGGCGGGCCATGACGAACTCGGCGATGGGCACCGAGGAGGCGCCGGCGGTGGTGCACACCGGGATGCCGGTGCCGCGCAGGGTGGCGGCCAGGGGCCCGATGCCGGCCCCGACGGCCTGCACCCACCGGAGCCGGGGGGCCAACGTCGGAAGCTGCAGGGGGACGTCCAGGGCCAGCAGCACCTCGGCCCGGGCTAGCTGCCGGCGCTGCCGGTCGGTCAGCGGGGCCTGGTGGGCGGCGACCCAGGCCCGGCTCCGCCCGGCGGCGACGGCCAGGGCGACGTCGGGTTGGTCGGCCCAGTCCACCATCTCGACCTGGAGGCCCAGGTCGTCGGCGACGGCGTACAGCGGGTCCAGCGCGTCGCGGTGGGCCGGTCCGGGGAACAGGACGCCGACGACGGTGCGGTCAGCCAACGGCGGGGTCGTCCACGAACACGGCCAGGTCCGCCGCCCTGGGGTCGTCGGGGTCCTTGAACAGCACGATCTGGCACGGCGACGGGCGCAGGCCGGCCGGGCAGCGGATCACCGGCCACGGCGTCCCGCGCTGCTCCCGGGGCAGCACTGTGTGCAGTACCGGGACGTGGGTCCGGTAGACGGGGACCCCGCCGTGGCCCCGGGTGACCAGGTGGTCGTCGTCCACCACCGCCAGGTCCAGCGGGCCGGGGTAGCCGCGGTCCAGGATCTGCCGGCCGCAGGTCCCGCAGGGGTCCTGGGTGATGACGAACCGGTCGTCGTCCTCGGTGACGGAGATGGTGGCGAAGTTGCCCTTGGTCATCTTGGCCCAGTTTCGCACCCGCACCTCCGGGGGTTGGGCGACGTCCTGGGGCATCCAGGACAGCAGCATGTGGTCCCCGGTGTGCCGGAGGCAGTCGTACAGGGCCTCCACCCCCTCGGTGCGGTACAGGTGGGACAGCAGCACGCAGACCACGTCGAGCAGGACGTCGTGCCGGAACCGGACCGCGGCCACCAGCCGGTCCCAGCCGGCCAGGGTGGCGTCGCGGTCGCCGGCGGCCGCGACGGCGGCCACGTCGTCGACGGTGGGGCCCTCGGCCGGTCCCTGCCGGCCCTCCACGAGGACCGGGCCCAGGGCGGCCACCGCCGCGGTGACCGCGCCGACGCCGCCGCGGCGGGACAGGAAGTCGAAGACGGTGGCCGTCCAGGTCTCCAGGCCGGCCACGCTGCCCTGGTGGCCGCGGTACAGGGACCGCACCGTCCGGGCCGGGTCGGCACCGGGGTCGTCCAGGGCGTCGGCCACCTGGTCCCGGGGGGCCAGGGCCAGTTCGGCCAGCTCGTCGTCGGTCAGCAGTCGGGTCACCGGTCAACCTCCTGGTAGAGCGCGTCGATGTCGTCCTGGTAGATCCGGTGCAGGTCGGACCGTCGGACCTTCATCCCGGCGGCCACCGCCTCGGCGGCCGGGCCGTCGGAGACCACCGCCCACCGCTTGACCTGCTCGGGCCGCGACAGGCCGGCGTTCACCGCGGCCACCACCCCGTCCAGCAGCCCGCGGACCGCGGGGTGGGCCAGCAGGTCGTCGTCGGCCAGGTCGGCCAAACCGCCGGGGCCGGCCTGGTCGGCACGGCCGTCGGCCTGGTCGGCACGGCCGTCGGCCTGGTCGGCACAGCCGTGCTGGTCGGCCCAGGCCCGGACGGCGGCGAGGTCCGGGGTGACCAGCGCCCCGACGTACGGCCGGCCGTTGCCGACCACCACGGCCGCCCGCAGGTACGGGCTGGCGGTCAGGGCCTGCTCGATCTGGCGGGGGCTGACGTTCTTGCCGCCGGAGGTGATGATGATGTCCCGCTTGCGGTCCACCAGGCGAAGCTGCCCGTCGGGGGTCAGCTCGCCGACGTCGCCGGAGTGGTAAAAGCCGTCGCCGTCCACCAGAGGGCTGAGGGAGCCGTCGGGCTCCAGGTAGCCGATGCACAGGCCGTGGCTGCGGACCAGGATCTCGCCGTCGTCGGCCAGCCGGACGTCGACCCCGGGCAACGGGGTGCCGACGGTGTCGGCCCGGGGATCGGTCGCCCAGGGCATGCAGATGCCGTTGCCCTCGGTGCTGCCGTAGCCGTTGCGGATGCGGACGCCGTGGCGGTCGAAGAGGTCCACCACCTCCGCCGGCATGGGGGCCCCGCCGCCGAGCACCACCCGGACCCGGTCCAGCCCGGACGCCCGCAGGGTGGCCGCCACACCGCCTCCGTCCGCGCTGTCCACACTGTCGGTGCTGTCGGTGCTGTCGACGGTGTCGGCGTCGGCATTGTCGGTTGCGGCGCTGTCGGCGGCGGCCAGGCAGTCACGGCCGATCTTCTCGAAGATGCGGGGCACCCCGAAGACCACGGTGGGCCGGACGGCGGCCAGGTCCTCGTAGATGGTGTCCATGGACCGGCCGAAGTTGAGGGTCCACCCCAGGTGGCCGCCGACCACCAGGGTGTTGGACTGCTCGGCGGCGTGGTTGAGGGGGAGGTAGACGAAGTAGTCGTCGTCCTCCCGGTACCCCAGGGCGGGGGCCACGGAGTCCACGATCTGGGCGATGGACCGGAAGCTGTGCACCGCGGCCTTGGGGTCGCCGGTGGTGCCGGAGGTGAAGATGACGCTGCACGGCGCGTCGGGGTCCAGTCGGGCGGTGAGGGACTGCAGGAAGGCCACCTCGTCGTCGTCGGCCTGCGCCGCCGGGCCGTCGGGGCCGCCCAGCACCGGCCACCGGCCGGACGGGGGATCGACGGCCCCGGTGGGGTCGAGGGCCAGGACGTGGCCGAGGCCGCCGATGCCGTCGAGCGCCCCGGCCACCCCGTCCTCGTCGGGGACCGACCCGACCAGCACGATCCGGGTGGGCGGGGCGGCGAACGCCCGGGCGACCTGGGCGGGGGCCGACGTCGGGTACAGGCTGACCACGGTGCCGCCGGCCGACTGGGCGGCCAGGGCCCCGACGGCCCACCCAGGGCTGGTGGCCCCGACGATGCCGACCCGGTCCCCGGGCCGCAGCCCGAGGTCGATCAGGTGGCGGGCCTGCCGTGCGATGGCCGCCGCGTACTGTCGCTCGGACCACGTCACCCAGCCGGCGCCCTGCCGGAACCGGACGGCCACCCGCTCCGGTCGGGCCGCCGCCCGCCGGGCCAGCGCCTCTGGATGCGTGGCCGGTGACAGCGTGGCCGGCGACAGCCTGGCTGGCGGCAGTACAGCCGGCGACAGTACAGCCGGCGACAGTGTGGCCGGTGGCACCGCGCCCATCCCCACCCCGCCCTCCTCCCCCGACTCGTCCAGGTCCCCCGTCACGATGCAAGGGATGGGAAGCCGGGGTCAATCCCCCATCTGAGGTACGGGGACCAGCCGGGCCCCACGGTCGTCGTCGCACCGGAACACCTGGCCGGTGCCGGGGTGGGTGAGGCAGGCCACCACGGCCTCGGCCATGGTGGCGGCCCCGGCCAGGGGGACCCCGGCCCGGGCCAGCCAGGCCCGGTCGGCGTCGCCGACCATCGGGGTGTCGGTGGCGGTGGGGCACAGCACGTTGATGCGGACGTCCCGCCGGCCGAGCTCGCGGGCGATGCTGCGGACGAACCCGACCACGCCGGCCTTGGTGGCCGCGTACACCGGGTCCGACGGGAACGGGCCCAGCGCGGCGAGGGAGGCGGTGACCAGCACCGACCCCGCCCGGCCGTCCAGGAGGGGGGCCAGGGTGCGCACCCCGAGGATGGGCCCGGCCAGGTTGACGGCCAGGGTGCCGAACAACCGGTCGTCGGCCAGGTCCGCGATGGGGGACCACTGCGGCCCGCTGTTCACCCCGGCGTTCAGGTGCACGTACCGGACCCCGCCGAGGGCCTCGGCGGCGGACCGGACCAACCGCCAGTCGTCGGGCGATCCGACGTCGGCGGCCACGAACGACTGCCCGGTCCGGGCGGCCACCGCCGCTCCGGCGTCGCGGTCCCGGTCGACCACCAGCACCTGCGCGCCGTGGCGGACCAGCAGCTCCACCGTGGCCGCCCCGATGCCGGACCCACCACCGGTGACCACCACCCCGGCCCCGCGCAGGGCCCCGTTCCCCTCCCCACCTGTCCCCATGGGGCGATGGTCGCAGCGACCGCCGGGCCCGGAAATGGGCCATTTGGACGATTGAGCCGGCGGTGGCGCCGGAGGACCCTGGGGGGATGCCTACCGACGACGTCCACCCCTCGTTCGACCGTCCCTCGTTCGACCTCGACGGCCGGGTGGCCGTCGTCACCGGCGCCAGCAAGGGCATGGGCCGGGCCATGGCCGTCGGGTTCGCCGCCGCCGGGGCCACCGTGGTGGTGACCAGCCGCAAGGACGACCTCTGCCGGCAGGTGGTCGCCGACATCGAGGCCGCCGGGGGGAAGGCCGTGGCCATGGCCGTCCACATGGGCCACCACGACGACGTCACCGGACTGGTGCCCACCGTCGTGGACCGGTTCGGCCGGCTGGACGTGGTGGTCAACAACGCCGCCACCAACCCGGTGGTGGGCCCCCTGGAGCTGGTCGACCAGGGCCTGTTCGACAAGGTGTACGGCGTCAACGTCCTCGGGCCCCTGCTGCTCAGCACCGCGGCCGCCGCCGTCATGGGCGGCCAGCCCGGCGGCGGGTCCATCATCAACATCCTCAGCCGGTCCGCCGCCCGCCCGGAGGCCGGCCTGGGCGTCTACTCCTCCAGCAAGGCCGCCCTGGTCAACCTCACCCAGGTCATGGCCGTCGAATGGGCCGACCGCGGCGTCCGGGTCAACGGCATCGCCCCCGGGCCGTTCGCCACCGTGATGGTCGACGAGCTGTTCGCCCAGCCGGAGTACCGCGACAACCTCATCGCCATGACCGCCCAGCGGCGGATCGCCGCGCCGTCCGAGATCGTCGGTGCCGCCCTCTACCTGGCCAGCGACGCCTCCTCGTTCACCACCGGCGCCATCATCAACGTCGACGGCGGCATGGTGCCCTGACGGGGGCACCCAGGGGTCTGGTGCCCTGGCAGGGGCACCCGGCAACATGGTGCCCTGGCAGGGGCACCCGGCAACATGGTGCCCTGACAGGGGCACCCAGGGGCCTGGTGCCGTCGGTCCGGCCGCCGGCAGTGACTTTGTTTTTTTTCAACTCACTGGCGGTCCAACTTGAGCAGATGTGCTCAAGTTCGGCGGTCAGTGGCTCACGAAAACATTGTCGGGCAGGCGGCGCCGGCCAGGTGTCGGTCGACGTCGGCCGGGAAGTGGCGGAACAGGCTGCCCAGCAACCGGACGGCGCCGTCCGGCAGCCGGCAGGCCCCGCGGTCGACCAGGGAGGCGGCGAAGGCCCGGCCGTCGGCCAGGTCGCCGGCACGCAGGGTGCCCCGGGCCAGCGACGACACCAGGCCGGCCAGGTACGGCACCCCCCGGGTGCACGGCGGGCACTGCCCGGCGGTCTCCCCGGCGAGGTACCCGAGGACGGTGGCCACGGTGGCCACCGGGCAGTCCCCGTCCACCAGCACCTGCACCGACTTGGTCCCCAGCACCCCGCCGGCGGCGGCCACCGCCGGGCCGGTCAACGGCAGGTCGAACCGGTCGGCCGGCAGCAGGGTGCCGGACCAGCCGCCGACCAGCGCGGCCCGGGCGTCCGGCCAGCCGGCGTCGTCCACCAATTGGCGGACCGTGGTCCCCGACGGCCGCTCCACCACCGCCATGGTCCCGCCGAACCGGCCCACCGAGAACAGCCCGGTGCCCGGCGCGTCGGCGGCCCCGGCCCGGCAGAACCAGTCGGCCCCGAAGGCGGCGATGAGCCCGACCTGGGCCAGGGTCTCGATGTTGTGGACCACCGTCGGCCGGCCGGCCAGACCGGACTGCGACGGGTACGGCGGCTTCGCCGTCGGCTTGGCCTCCCCGCCGTCCAGCACCGAGATCAGCGCGGTCTCCTCCCCGGCCACGTACCGGGCCGGCACCGGCCGGACGGCCACCTCCAGGTCGCCCAGCAGGCCGGCCTCGGAGGCCTGCCGCACCGCCGCGGCCATGGCGTCGAGGGCGGCGGTGGCCTCCTCGTCGACGCCGACGAACGCCCGCCGGGCCCCGACGGCGGCCGCCGTGGCCCGCAGCCCGTCCAGCACCAGCAACGGACGCCGCGCCATCAGGTGCCGGTCCTTCAACGACCCCGGTTCCCGCTCGGCGCCGTTGGCCACCACCACCGGCGGCTGCAGGCCGCGGGCGGCCCGCCACTTGGCCGCCACCGGGAACCCGCCGCCGCCGTGCCCGATCAGGCCGGTCCGGGCCACCTCGTCGGCCAGCGGCACCGGGCCCGGGGCCGAGAACCCGCCCTGGGCCACCCACCACTCCAGCGACTCCGCCCCGCCGTCGGGCAGCAGCAGCCGCGGCACGAACCCCGCCGACCCCAAACCGGCCGGCCCCGAACCGGCCGTCGCCGGGGCAACCGTCGCCGGGGTGGCCGTGGCCGGGGTGGCCGCAGCAGGGACCGCGGGCCGGGCGACCGGGGCGGGCGGCGGCGGGTCCACCACGTCGGTGACCCGGATGGCCCGTTCCGGGCAGCGCGCTTCGGCGTCGCGGAGCGCCCCGCGCAGTGTGCGGTCGGTGGCCGACCGCTCGGAGGTCCCGGGCAGGACGTAGGCGTAGCCGAACCGGTCCAGGGCGAACCCGGCCGCGGCCAGCGCCACGCACACCCCCTGGCCGGTGCACCGGCTGGCGTCGACGGCCACCGCCACCCGGCCGGCCTTGGGCCGGATGCCGGGGATGGGGCTCCGCCGCCTGACGACCGCCTGCTCGTCCACCACCACGCCATGGTGATGTCGCACCACCGGTGTCGCAATCGTCCAAATGGGCGACCACGACCGACCGTGTGCCGCCCGGAGGGGTCCGGCGGCGGGACGCGGTCCGCCGGAGGCCCCGACGGGCTCGGCCCCCGACGGCTCCCCGGTGGCCCCGGGGACCTCAGTAGGCCTCGGGGTCCTCCACGACGGCCGCCGGCACCGGGTGCCGGTACAGCTCGGAGGCGTTCTTCCACGTCATCTTGGCCACGTCCTCGGCCGGCAGCCCGCCGATCTCCTCCTCGATCACCTTCTGGGTGTTCGGCCAGGTGGAGTCGCAGTGGGGGTAGTCGGACTCCACCAGGATGTGGTCGACGCCGATGCGGTGGCGCTGCACGAACGACGACGGGTCCTCGACGGCGCAGAACCAGAAGTTCCGCTGCAGCACCTCCGCCGGGGTCAGGTCACCCTTCCAGGTGCCGTACATGGCGCTGTACGACCCCATGTGGTCCAGCCGGTCCAGCAGGGCCGCCACCCAGCCGATGCCGCCCTCGGACAGGCAGATCTTCAGGTCCGGGTACCGCACCGGCAACTGGCTGAACAGCCAGTCCACCGCGGCGAAGATGGCGTAGGCGAAGAACAGCACCCCGGCCACGTCGGACGGGGCGTCCGGGGTGGTCATCGGCGACGTGCCGGACGACCCGATGTGCAGGTTCACCACCGTCTCCGTCTCCGCGCAGGCCCGGACCAGCGGGTCCCAGTACCCCGAGTGGATGGTCGGCAGCCCCAGCTTGGACGGGTCCTCGCTGAACGTCACCGCCTTGAACCCGCGCTCGGCGTTCTCGTAGATCATCCTGGCCCCCGCTTCGGGGTCCAGCAGCCACGGCAACTGGCACGGGATGATCCGGTCCGGGTACGGCCCGGCCCAGGCGTCGAGGTGCCAGTCGTTCCAGGCCCGGACGCAGGCCATGGCCAGCTCCCGGTCCCTGGTCACCTGCTGCAGCCGCTGCCCGGCGAACCCGGGGAGGAACGACGGGAAGTTCATGGAGGCGTAGATCCCGTTCAGGTCCATGTCGGCCACCCGCTGGTGGATGTCCCAGGCCCCCCGCCGCATCTCGTCGAACCGGGTCGGCTCCATCGCCCACTCGTCCACCGGCCGGCCGACGACGGCGTTGAACCCCACGTTGGGCAGCTCCTGGCCGTCGTACACCCAGGTCTCGGTGCCGTCATCCTTCTCCACGATCTTCGGGGCCCGGTCGGCCAAGGCGGCCGGCACCCGTCCCTCGAAGGTGTCCGGCGGCTCCACGATGTGGTCGTCGGCCGAGATGACGGTGTACTTCCTCTTGGCCCTCGGCGGGTCCGGCAGGAAGGTGACCTTGTGCGCCCCCGACTGCCCGGCGGTGGTGAAATTCCTGTTCGACGTCAGGTCGTCGATGCTCAGCATGAACCTTCCCCTTCTGTGTCCTCGGTCGTCCCCGGTCGTCCCCGGCCGTCGGCCCCGTCAGTCCAGGACGTCGGGCTCTTCCTTGATCAGCATCCGGGCGACGCCGTTGAAGTAGACGTCCGACGCCCGCTCCAGGATGGACTTCTTGATGCCGAGGGCCGCCGCCGGGTCGATCGGCAGGGCCCGCTTCCCCAGCACCATCAGGTCGTAGGCCAGGTGGCAAGCCCGGTCGATGGTGGCCGACCGGAACGTGGCCTCCTCGATGGTGGGCCCCGTGACGATGATGCCGTGGCTGGCCAGCACGATGACCGAGGCGTCCCCGATCCGCTCGGCCAGCTCCGCACCGGCGGCCACCGAGTCCACCTCGCCGCCGTACTCGTTGACCAGTGCCAGGTCCCCCCAGAAGGCGGTGCCGCTCTGGTGGACGATGTCCGGCAGCACCCCCAGGGCGGCCATGACGCAGACGTAGTACGGGTGGTTGTGCACCACCACCCGGGCGTCCGGCCGGCGCCGGTGCAGCTCGGTGTGGATGTGGTACGCCGGGGTCACCTCCCAGCGGCCGGCGGTGACCCGGCCGTCCAGGTCGACCTCGCAGATGTCGCTGGCCTTCAGCTCCCGCCACCACAGCCCCCAGGGGTTGACCAGCAGCCGATCGTGGCCGGGGCGCTGCCAGGTGATGTGACCGGAGATGTTCTCGGCGAACCCGTCCCGAGCCAGCGACCGGAAGGCGATGGCCAGCTTCTGCTCGTCGGTCAGGTCGACGCCGATCGGCGGCATCACCGACGGCGACCACACCTCCCGGCCGCCCGGCCTGGCCTCCACCCGTGTCCCGGTCACCGTCATCGCCGCCCGCTCTCCCTGCCCTCGTCCTTAGCCCTCGTCCTCGTCCAGCCCTCGTCCTCGTCCGGTGGCGACGTGCTGCCCGCTTCCCGCCGCCGGCCGGGCCTGTCCGTCGGACCCACTGGGGTGGCGGACCGGGGGCGGGGAGGAGGGGCTCCCACCCCCGGCAACCGTCGACCCGATCCGGCCGGGTGGGACACCGTCGTCCCTCCGGCCGTTCCGCCACTGTTCCCTCTAACTTATAGACAAAAGACCGGAGAGGTCAAGGGTCAGGTGGGCTGCTCCGCCTCCAGGCGGCGCCGTATGTCGGCCCGGAGCTCCCCCTTGGCCACTTTTCCTCCCGACGACATCGGCAACTCGTCCATTTGGACGACCCGCTCCGGGAACCATTCCTTGCTGACCCCCCGCTCGGCCAGGAAGTCGGTGAGGTCGGCCAGGGTCAGCCGCTCGCCGCTGCGGGACACCACGTACACGCACACCCGTTCCCCGAACACCTCGTCCGGCATGGCCACCGCGGCCACCATGGCCACGTCGGCGTGCTCGGCCAGCTCCGCCTCCACCGCCGGGGCGCTGATGTTCTTGCCCCCCCTGATGATGATGTCGGAGGTCCGGCCCACCACCCGGAGGTAGCCGTCCTGGTCGATCTCGACGATGTCCCCCATCAACATCCACCGGTCCTCGGTCAGCAGCTCCGCGTTGGCCGCGTCGTCGTCCAGGTACCCCAGGCAGGTCGCCGGCCCCCGCCCGGCCGGCACCCCGGTGCGGACCGGGCCCGTCACCTCCTGGCCGTCCGGGCCGTACACCCGCACCTGCATGGCCTCGATGACCTTCCCGGCCGTCCGCAGCCGCCGCTCCCGGGTGTCGGCCAGGGTGGTGTAGCTGAACGTGCCGGTCTCGTTGGAGCCGTAGAACTGCAGCACCACCGCGCCGGTCAGGTCCTCGAAGGCCGCCGCCCGCTCGTACGGGACCGCCTCCCCCCCGGTGTACATGGCCCGCAGCGCGGAGAGGTCCACCTGGTGCAGCACCGGGGAGTTCAGCATCATGATGAACTGGGTGCTGACGCAGGACAGCACGGTGACGTGCAGCCGCTCCATGGCCCGGAGGGCGTTGTCGGCGTTGAACCGGGCGGCCACCACGGTGGGGCTGCCCAGGATGGCCGGGGTGAAGTGGCTGGTCCACTGCCCGAACCCGAACGGGGCCGGCACCGCGCCGTAGAAGACGTCCTCCCCGGTCAGCTCCCCGGACGCCGCGGCCAGTTGGTGGAAGTAGAACCACCGGTTCTCGGTGTGGGCCACGCACTTCGGCAAGCCGGTGGTGCCGGAGGTGGAGTTGATCATGAACAGGTCGTCGGGGCCCACCGCCCGGCCGGCCACGGCCGCTGCGGCCGCGTCGAACGCCGGGACCCGGACCGCCTGGCCGTCCAGCAGCACCGCGCCCTGCAGTTGGGCGTCGGGCACCACCAGGCTGCGCACCCCGGCTCGGTCCAGGCCGGCCACGAAGCCGGCCGCCGGCTGCCCGTTCCGCTCGGCGTGGGTCACCAGGACGGTGGCCCCGGTGCGGTCCAGCAGGTGCCGGACCTCGGCGTCCCCGGCCCGGTGGCCGATGCCGACGGCCACCAGCCCGGCCTTGGACGCGGCCAGCAGCACCATGTGCACCGCCGGCCCGTCCGGCAACAGCACCCCCACCCGGTCCCCGGGCTCCAGCCCGGCAGCGGCCATGGTGGCCGCCAGTTGGGTGGACCGGTGGTGGTAGTCCGCCCAGGTGAACACCTCGTCGCCGGCCGGGTCGCCGTCGGCCGACGGCACGATGAACGCCGCCGCCTCCGGCTTGTCGGCGGCATGCCGGGCCACCACGTCGGCCAGGGTGTCCGTGCCCCACCACCCCTGCGCCACGTACGCCGCGGCCACCGCCGGGTCGACGCCGCCGTCGCCGTGGGCCCATCGGTTGGTCGAACCACCCTCTGCCATGACTCCCCTTTCCCCGGCCGGCCCCCGCCGGCGCTCCCGTCCCGGATGCTCGCACACCCCGGCCGGCACGTCACTACCGGAGGCCGAGCCGCCGGACGACGTCCCCCGGGGACTCGGCAAGCCGGACGTCGAGGAGGTTGGGGTTTGTGCTGACCAGTGCCGCCCCCAGGTTCTCGGCCGCGGCCACCCAGGCGGCGTCGTAGAAGGACAACTGGTGCAGCCCCGCGATGGTGGCCGCGTCGCGGAGCCACCCCGGGGTGAGCACCAGGGCCGGCCCGCAGATGGCCAGGAGGTCGTCCAACTGGTCGGCCACCTTCGGCGCAGGCCACCGCAGGTCCTGCACCAGCAGGTTGCCCAGCTCGTACATCCCCAGGTCCAACACCTGGGCGTTGACCACCCCGGCCATATGGGCATCCCTCAGGATGCGGGCGTCGGCGTCGGCAGGATCGTGGAACCAGCCCACCAGGACCGAGGTGTCGACGACCAGTGTGGTCACGGCCGGCCAGCCAGGACGAGCTCGGCGGAGTCGAACGGGTCGGCGCCGGCGAACCGTGCCTCGGACCGCGCGACGGCCACGGCCACCTCCACCGGGTCCCGGACCGGCGGCACCGGCCGGGCCACCGGTTGGGCCGCCACCGGTCGGGCCGCCACCGGCCGCGCCGCCACCGGCCGCGCCGCCACCGGGGCCACCGGCCGCGCCGACTGCGCCAGCACCGACTGCGCCGCCACCGGGGCCACCAGCCGGGCCGGCTGCGCCAGCACCGACTGCGCCGCTACCGGTACCGGCGGCGGCAGGTGGTGGAACGGCGGCAGTTGCAGCCGGAGGAAGATGCCGAACAGGTCGGCCAACATCCTCACCGCCGACCTGGCCGATACCGTGCTGACCTGCCGCTCGACGATGTGCACCGGCAGCTCCACCAGCCCCCGGTAGCCCAGCCGGTCGGCCAGCACCAGCAGCTCCAGGTCCAGGGCGAACCCGGTCTCGCCCGCCAGCGGCAGGATGTCGGCCAGCACCTGCCGGCGGAACAGCTTCACCCCGGTCTGGGTGTCCCGGGCCTTCAACTGGAACAGCATCCGGACCAGTTGCTGCCAGGCCCGGGAGTAGAAGCGGCGGAGGAGCGGGAACGCCAGCTCCGAACCCGGGTGCCGCTTGGACCCGATCACCACGTCGGCACCGGCCTCGGCCGCGGCCACGAACGCCGCCACCTGCTCGGCCGGCAGGTCGCCGTCGGCGTCGATGAACCCGACGAGCCGGCCGCGGCTCATGCTGAAGCCGACCCGCAGGGCCTGCCCTTTGCCCTGGTTGCGCGGCAGCCGCACCGACCGGGCCACCGACCCGGCCAGGCAGTGCTCGCTGCCGTCGGTGGACCCGTCCGAGACGGCGATGATCTCGAAGGTGCCCCCGCGCCGGCCCAAGGTGGCCGCCAACCGGTCCACGGTGTCGCGGACCCGGGGCCCGGGGTTGTAGTACGGCACCACCATGGTGACGTCCACGGTGGGCGGTCCCCAGAGGAGGCCGTCCGCCTCGGTGAGGCCGCTGCCGGCGCCGTCGGTGCCCGACGCGGCGGTGGGTACGGCCGTGGATGCGGCGGCGGGTACGGCGGGACTGATCACGGGGACCCCTTCACTGCGTAGAGCTTCCAGTCCGGGAGACTCTTTGTGGGCGTGTTGAACCGCATGGCGAGCACCCCGATGCCGGCGCCGGTTCGCCACAGGGTGGGGTACCGGCGGTTCAGCGCGTCCAGCACCCCGACCCCGGTCGGCGAGGGGTCGAGCAGGTAGCGGACGCCGAAGGCGGCGGGGTCGTTCAGGATCTGGACGAAGTCACGGTCGCTGGTGATGACGAACTGCTTCATGTGGTTGGAGGTCAGCACCACGGCGAACCCCTCCCAGGTGTCCACGAGCACCGATCCGTTGGGGAGGTTCAGCGAGTCGACGTAGCTGCTGATCGACGTCCCGTACTGCAGGGTGAGGATCTGGTTGTCCTGGGACGGCGGGTACCGGTCCGGGAGCACGACGGAACGGATGCCGTAGTCGCTGGGATCGACCCACGGTGTGGTCAGCGACACCCAGGACGTGACCATGGCGGGGACGAACAGGGCACCGGCGAGCGCCACAAGGCCGAGCCTGCGGAGGCGGCGGTGCGAGGTGGCGTTCGCCCGGGACCGCCAGGCCTGGTAGCTCCTGGCCACCTTGACCACGGCGCCGGTGGGGACCCAGTCGGCGATCCAGCCGTCCTGCAACCACTCGGTCAACCGGAAATCCGCGGGAAGGATGTCGGTGAGCCAGCCGGTCGACGGTGCCGACGGGTCCACCCAGCCGGTGGGGTTGCCGATGATGGCGGGCGCCCGGTCGCCGGCCCGGGACGCCCACCGGCTGTCGCCGGAGGCCGGGATCATGCCGGCGGCGATCATCGTCAGGGGGACCGACAGGATGTAGTAGCGGAGGTTGGAGATGGTGGAGCCGGCGACGTAGCTGGCGGCCACGAACCCGAGCCCACCGCCGAAGCAGGCGAGAGCGGCCAGGACATCGGGGTCGCCGCGCCGGATGGCGAGATAGAGGACCACCACGATGGCCAGGGGGAACAGCGGCTCCAGCCGCAACAGTTCGACCATCACCTGCGCCACCGACGTGAAGATGGTCTGGTGGCTGGCCGCCGCCACCGAGATCTGGCTGCTGTTGCCGTAGACGGAGGAGAACTGGGAGAAGGCCGACCCGGTGAGCACCCAGCCGGACAGCGCCCAACCGACGAAGCTGAGGACGAACGGCACCGACAGGACGACGGCGTCCAGCAGCCCGAGCCCCGCCCGGCGGCCCCGGGAGGGGTCGTCGGAGCGGACGAAGGTGACGGCGAAGACGAGCAGTGCCGCGCAGGCCGCTATGCCGACCACCTCGTAACGGGCCATGAAGTCGAGCCCGAGCGCCACCCCGGCCACCACCAGGTCCCGGACGTCGTCGGTATGGAGCCAACGGGTCAGCCTGCCCGTCGCCCAGAGGGTGAAGAACAGGTACGGGGCCTCGCTCAGCCCGTCGGCCCCGTACAGGAGGACCAGCGGATAGACGGCGAAGGTGGCCGTGACCAGCACCGTCCACCACCGCGGCGTCCCGTGGTCCCGAAGCAGGTTGCGGAGCTGCACCACCGCACCCGCCATGAAGCAGGCCGACATGACCACCCCGGCCAGCGCTGTGGTCTGGAGGGCCGGCCACAGCCCCTTCAAGGCCAGGATCGGCAACTGGGCCAGGCTGGGCAGCGGGTTCCAGACGAACCCCACCGCCCCGAGGTGAGGGTTCCGGCTGAAAAGGACATAGGCCGCGTTCGCCGTCCGGCTGACGGCGTCGCCGTTGTGGTACCCGAACCTCACCGCCAGCACCATCCCGAGCACGCCGTAGCCGACGGCGCTCAGCACGAACAGCCAGACCCCGAAGGGCTGCCGGGCGGCGGCCGGCGACGCGGCCGGTCCTCGCTCCCCCCTTGTCGCGGGGACCACCGGGGGCGGCACCACCACCAGCTCCCCGAGGGCCATGCTGCCCCGTCGGGAGCCCACGGCGACCGGCGTCACCACCAGGTCTCCTCGTCGGAGCGGGCGCCGTGACCGGTACCGGGCACGTCGCCGGCCCTGGTGCCGCGGTCGGCAGGCACCTCGTCGGTGCCGTGGTCGGCGGGCACCTCGCCGGTGCCGTGGTCGGCGGGCACGTCGCCGGCCCTGGTGCGGTGGTCGGCGCCACGGTCACCCGAGGCGGCGCGGGCCAGGCGTCGCCGCACCCGTCGGCGGCGGAGCAGGGCCCAGGCGAGCAGGAACACGATGGCGACGGCGAAGACCCCTCCGATGGCCAGCACGAGCTGCGTGGTGTGGTTCTTGGGGGCCACGGTGAACACCTGTGGGCCGCCGGCCCTGACGGTCAGGTTCGCCGGTGTCCCCTTCGGGCCGACGGCCAGCACGTCGCCGGTCAGGGCCGACCACTTCGTGGCGGTGTTGCCCAACCAGCCGAACAGCCGGTGCGAAAGCTGCCAGGTTCCCGAGGTGGTGACGTACACCACGGTCCGCTGCCGGTGGACCTGGTCGAACACCTGGAGCGACGCCACCGCCTGATCCATCTTCAGGCGTCCGTGGGTGGCGTTCTCCACCGCGTACCGGTCTGCGCTCTCGGTCCTGAGCGGTGGGTCGAGCGCCCGCTCGACGGCCGGTGTGCTGGAGACGACGAGCGCCGGGGCCCGGTTGCCCATGGCCGTCGCCATGGGCACCACCTGGAGGTGCAGCGGCACCCCCACCTCCCGCTGGATGCCGCAGACGGTCTGGACCGCGGCTGTCAACCGGGCCGCTGTCGTGCGGTCGAACGCCACCTCGAACGTCGGGAACAGGGCTTGGGGCAGCGCGGCGAACCCACCGAACCCACCGGTGGAGAAGGTGGGGACCACCGACGACCGGGGATCGACGGTGAACGTCATGGTCCGGCCGACCTGGCCGCACGAGAACCCGGCCGGGAAGTAGGTCATCGACAGCGCCAGGGTCGTTGTCCGGGAGACGAGGGTCTTTGGGACGGTGACCGGCAGTGTCACCTTCCCCGACGGGGTGAGCAGGGCCTCCCCGAGGACGACGCCGTCCACCGCAGCCGACAACGTGGCCTTGGCGTCCGCCTCGACCGGTGTGTACGAGCCCTTGATGTCCACTGTGAGGGAGTTGACCGGGCCGCCTAGCTGCGCCTGGCTGAAGGTGAACGACAACTGCTGCTGGCCGGCGAACGTCGCCCGCCCGGACAGCCCCAGTTGGCTGAACGTCTGCTCGCTCTCCCCCGCCGACGGGGGGGTGAACGAGTGCAGCACCGTCGCACCCTGGGTTTGGACCACCTTCGACATCTGGTTCGTGAGCAGGGTCCCCTGCCGGGGCAGCGTCGAGGCCGATCCGGACAGCACCAGCAGCGTGTCGCCGGTCGGGACCGACGGCATGGTGATGCCTGCCGCCGACGCCGTGGACTGGCGGATGAGGACGGCCCGGTCGAGCGGCGCGGTCGGGGCCGGGGGCAGGCCGTCCGACGACCACTGCCGGACCTCGACGGCCGCCGGTACCAGGTGGTAGTCGGCCGCCACCGCCGCCGAGAGGTCGAGGGCAGTGGTCACCTCCGCCGGCGTGGGGTCGGGCGGCACGTAGAGGACCAGGTGGTCGAGGACCGGCGGGAAGAACGTGGCGATGCTTGTGGGAGCCTCGAACGTCCCGCTGTAGGTGACCGACGGATCGGTCAGCTCCAGCGGCAACGACGACCCGCCGCAGGTCGAGGACCGCACCACCCCCTCCGCCGCGTTGGCCTGCTCGATGACGATTGTGAAGCTGGCGTACTGCCCGACGATCGGTGCGGTCGCCAGCGACAGCGAGAAGGGCACGCGCTGCTGCTGGGCGGAGTTGGGCGGCAACTGGATGGAGCCGAGGTAGTGGGTGCCGGACTGCACCACCAGGGTGCCTGTTCCGAATTTCGGGGGAACCACCAGCGTGCCGACCAGGGTCGACGGGACCAGGGCTTTGGGCACCGGCAGTTGGACGCCGACCGAGGCGTTGCCGAGGAACCGGTAGCTGTCGGCCAGGCCCAGCTCCGGGAAGGTGAACGAGATGGCCTGCGACGTGCCGGTGGCCGCCGTGGCGTTTCCCTGTGTGGCGGCCGACGCCGAGGTGGTGGCCGACGGTGATGTGGCGGCCGACGCCGATGTGGCGGCCGACGCCGGGACCGTGCCGACGGCGGCGGCGAGCACCGACGGCACGGCCAGTACGGCCACTACGGTCAGTGCGGCCAGTGCGGCCGGTCCGACCCTTGCGGCGCCGAACGGGGTCCGGGCGGCACGCTGCCGCCATCGACGGCCACGGAGCAGGGGGCGGCGGTCCACGTGGGTGGTCGGTTCAGGCCCGCGGCCGGCTGTCCAGGCCATGGACGGTCTTCTCCCAGTACGACGGCTGGAAGATGAGCTGCACCATCGCCTTGACGGCGGCGGCGCTCATCAGCACCCAGTAGACGGGGACGGTGAGGCAGGGGAGGAGCAGCCGGACCTTGCCGTCCACTCGGGCGGCCACCAGGCCGCAGTACATCATGGAGGCGTTGCCGAGCACCAGCGACACCATGGCGGGGTAGAAGACGAAGGAAGGGAAGATCTCCCGGATCAGCGTCGGCTCGCCCAGCTCCCAGGCGATGGCCAGGGCCCAGAAGACGACGTTGATGACCGCCACCACCGGGGTGCCGGCGGTGACGCTGCACATCCGCACCAGCCCCCGCCAGCCCAGCTCCCGCCGCAGGGTGCCCAGCTCCCTGGTGTGCACCAGGAAGGTCTGCAGGTACCCCTTGTACCAGCGGGACCGCTGCCGCAACCAGTTGATCGGGTCGCTGTTGGCCTCCTCCAGGGTCACCGAGTCCAGCACCGCCGTCCGGTAGCCGGCCCGGGCCAGCCGGATGCCCAGGTCGGCGTCTTCGGTGACGTTGAACGGGTCCCAGCCGCCGAGCTGCCTGAGCAGTGCGGTGTGCAGGTGGTTGGAGGTGCCCCCCAGCGGGATCGGCGACCGGGTCTTCATCAGCCCGGGCAGGGTGAACCCGAACCACTGGTCGTACTCGGAGGCGAACCACCCGGTCAGCAGGTTCTGCCGCAGGTTGTGGTACGACAGCCGGGCCTGGATGCAGGCCACGTCCGGCGGCAGCCGCCGGAACGCGGCCACCGCCCGGCGCAACTGCAGCGGGTCCGGCACGTCCTCGGCGTCGTAGATGGTGACCAGTTCGCCGTCGGCGTAGTGCAGGCCGAAGTTGCAGGCCTTCGGCTTGGTCCGCGGCTCCGACGGCGGCACCGCCAGCACCTCGACCGGCAGCTCGATGTCGTCGATGGTCTGCTCCACCGCCGACACCGTCTCGGTGTCGTCGGCCTCCAGCAGCAGCTTCACGTCCAGCTTGTCCGCCGGGTACTCGATCTGCCCCAGCCCGGCCAGTAGCTGGGCCACCACGTTCGGCTCCTTGAACGCCGGCACCAGCACCGTGTACACCGGCAGCTCGTCGTCCGGGATGGCCCGGGCGTCGGCCGGGCTGACCCGGACCGCCGGGGACCCGCCGAGGCCGTTGGAGAACAGCCACAACCGGTCGGCCAGGTTGGCCAGGTACAGGACGGTGGCCACGGTGACCCCGGCCACCGCCGTCGGGATCGGCCAGGCCACCGCCACGGCCACCACCGCCGCCAGGACGCCGCCGGCCGCGGCCACCTGCCGCCCGCTGAACGTCCGCGACGCGGAGAGCAGCGGGGCCTTGCGAGCCAGCCCGGTGGTGCTGTCCTCCAGCACCTGCGCCACCTCGGACCGGTCCAGGACCAGCGGCCGCCTCATCGCGCCACCTGCTGGGCCGCCTGGCCGGCCGCCCGCCCCACTACCTGCTCGGCCACCTGGCCCGTCGCCCGCTCGGCCGCCTGCCCCGCCACCTGGTCGGCCACCACCGCCCTGGCGAACGCCGTGGCCTGCGCCAGGGCCTTGGCGTCGGGGCCGGGGCTGCCGACGGTGGAGGCGCCGCGGAGGATGTCGGTGAAGGTGGTCCGGATGCCGTCGTTGGTGCCCGGCGACGCCGGCTTCGGCACCCCGGCCCGGCCGGCGGCGCCGTCGGCGGCGAACACGGTGATGCGCTGCACGTCCCCGCTGGGACCGGCCGGCACCTTCCACACCCAGGTCAGCAGGGTCCAGTTGGCGTCGGCCACCGACTGGGCGGCGGCGGAGTTGGCGTAGTACACGGTGGCCGCCACCCCGTGGCCCAGGTCCACCGGGGCGGCCGAGGTCAGGTAGGGGGTGGTCAGCTTGTAGCAGGCCACCGACGGGTAGGTGGCCAGGGTGCCGGCGTCGGGCACCGTCAGGGCGTCCACCACCACGGTGGTCGACGTGGTGGTGGGCCGTGTGGCCGACATGGCCCGGCTGGACGTCGGCTCGACCGCCGCCGGTCCGGCGGCCGGCCGCAGGTCGAACCGCTGCCACCGGGCCCCGAGCCCGAAGTACCGGGGCACCCAGCCGTACCGGGCCGGCTTGCCGACCACGTCCCAACCGGCCGGCACCACCGCGTGGGTGGTCCAGCCGGCGCCGGCCTTCGGCAAGGACCGGTAGGCCAGGGTCTGCGGGGCCATGTCGCCGCGGAGCAGCACCACCGCGGCCAGCACCACCACCACCGCCCCCGCCACCCTGGCCCGGGGGACCGCCGGGGGCCGGGCCGGGGCCAGCGCCCACCGCGCCCACCGCCGGCCGGCCGCCGCCCGCCACCTGGTGGCCAGCCCCACCCCGACCACCGCCACCATGGCCGCCGCCGCCGGCAGCACCTCGGCAGCCATCTGCGACAGTTGCGACAGTTGGGGCAACCGGGCCACCGCGGCCACCCCCACCGCCCCGGTGGCGAGGGTCACCGCGGCGACCGACGCACCGGCGCGCCAGCCCCCCCGGGCCAGGCCCAGAGCCGCCGCGGTCAGCAGCACGTCCAGCGTGGCGTACACCGTGGTGGTGCCGCCCAGGGCGGCTCCGACCAACTGGTAGGACAGGGGCCAGCAGGCGGCCAGGAACAGCCAGGTGGCCCAGTACCGGCCGGTGGCCCGGGTGCCGAACAACAGCACCGAGGCGGTGGCCACGAACAGCAGCATCCCGGCCACGTCCACCCGGACCAGCTCGGCGGTGGCTCCCAGCCGGGGGGCCAGCAGCACGTCCAGCATCCACAGGCCGACGGCCAGGGCGGTGGCCACGATCCAGTCGACCTGGCGGTCGTGGATGGGCAGCTCCCCACGGCGGCGCAGGGTGGTGCCCACCGCCAGCGCGACCGCCCAGGCCGGCAGCAGGAACAGGTAGGCCAGCGGCGCCCCCTGGTGGGCCTGCTGGGCGGCCGAGCGGAAGGTGCCGTTGAACGCCACCGCGGTGGCCCCGACCAGCAGGGCCCACCGGGCCCAGGGCACGCGCCGCAGCACCGGCCCGGCGACCGGCGCCGGAGCCACCGCCGGAGCCAGCCGCGGCGGTGCTGCGTCGACCGGCAGGGTGGTCATCGTCCCCCGTCCGGGCGCGGGGCAACGGCCATTTTGCCGGACCGACCACCCTTTTCGCCCTGACACCTGTACATAAAATCTGTCCGTTACCTTGTCGCCGTTTTGCTGCGATATTGCTTTGCTGCCGCCGGAACTGGCCGACCCAGGTGCCATTTCCGTAGAAAAACACCCTTTACATCCGCCGGCTACCGCTGCGTGCGACGGTAATCAGGGACCCTTCGAGAGCAATTTCAAGACGGTGGCGTGGCCGTCATACTTTGGTTGCCAATCGGTTAGAACCAGGAGATCGGGCGATCGGCGGCGGTGAATGGCGGCATCGCCAGGGGCGGTACCGGCGCCCGCGGCTACGGTGACCGGCCATGGCTCGCGGCGAATCGATCGTGCTGCTGCACGCCGGCGACGGCACCGAGATGCGGAAGACCGAGCACGCGAACGACCGCGGGATCAAGGCCGAGAAGGGGATCGAGCACTGACCGCCTGGCCGGCCCTGGGGCCCCGCCTCGTCGTGGCCGGCACCCAGTCGGGGGCCGGCAAGACCACGGTGGCCACCGGCCTGATGGCCGCGTTCCGTCGCCGGGGCCTGGCGGTGGCCCCGGCCAAGGTCGGCCCGGACTTCGTCGACCCCGCCTACCACCACGTGGCCACCGGCCGGCCGGGGCGGAACCTGGACGTGTTCCTGTCCGGCCACCACGCCATCGCGCCGCTGGCCGCCCGGGCCGCCGCCGGTGCGGACCTGCTGGTCGTCGAGGGGGTGATGGGGCTGTTCGACGGGGTCGGGGCCGGCACCGAGTCCAGCACCGCCCAGGTGTCCGCACTGCTGGGGGCCCCGGTGGTCCTGGTGGTGGACGCCGCCTCGGTGACCGGGTCGGTGGCGGCGGTGGTGCACGGCTACCACGACCTGCTGTGCCGGCTCCGCGGCGGCGCCGGCATCGGCGGGGTGGTCCTGAACCGGGTGGGGTCCGACGACCACGAGTCCATCCTCCGGGAGGCCCTGGCGCCGCTGGGCCTGCCGGTGCTGGGCGCCCTCCGCCGCGATGCCGGGTTCGGCTGGCGGGACCGCCACCTGGGCCTGGTGCCGGTCGTGGAGCACCCGACGGCGGTGGCCGCCTCGGTGGACCGGCTGGCCGACGCCGTGGCCCGGTCGGTGGACCTGGCCGCCGTGGAGGCCCTGGCCCGCGCCGCGCCGCCGTTCGTCCCCGGCACCTCGCTGCCGCCCACCCGGTCCACCGGCCCGGCGGTGCCGGTGGCGGTGATGGCCGGACCGGCGTTCAGCTTCGCCTACCCGGACAACCTGGAACGGCTGGCCGAGGCCGGGGCCGACCTGCTGCCGTTCGACCCGCTGGAGTCCCCGGCGCTGCCGGACGGGGCCCGGGCGCTGTACGCCGGCGGCGGCTACCCCGAGGTGTTCGCCCCGGCCCTGGCCGCCAACCGGCCGCTGCTGGACGACGTCCGCCGGAAGGTGGCCGCCGGCCTGGTCACCTGGGCCGAATGCGGCGGCCTGCTCTGGCTGGCCCGGTCCCTGGACGGCCACCCGCTCTGCGGGGTGCTGCCCGCCGACGGGCAGATGACCGACCGCATCACCGTCGGGTACCGCACCGCCGCCGTCCGCACCGGCAACCCGGTGGCCCCGGCCGGCGCCCACCTGCGGGGCCACGAGCTGCACTACTCCGTCCTGGAGCCCCCGGGGGACGCGTTGGCGGTGGCCGGCCGCACCGGCACCGGGCCGGCCGGTTGGGCCTCCCCCACCCTGCTGGCCTCCTACCTGCACCTGCACCTCGCCGCCGACCCGGGCCCGGCGGAGCGGTTCGTGCAAACGTCACGGAACGGCCCCCAGAATTTCACGACGCCCTCGGGTTAGGCTGCTGCGGGCATGGCGGAGGAACCGGGTCACGACGCTGTGCCACGGCCCCCTGCGGCGCCACGGCCTCCTGCGGCGCCACGGCCCCCTGCGGCGCCACGGCCCCCTGCGGCGCCACGGCTGCCGGACGGCCTCATCGCCGACGACATGGACGACCTGGACCCGGCGTCCACACCACGGCAGCTTGCCCCGGCACCGGTGTCCGAGCGGCAGGCCGCGGCCGGGTCCGGGCTGACCCTGCACTGGCGGTCGCTGAGTGACGGCATCATCCTGGCCCTGCTGGTCGGCGGGCCCTGCCTGCTGGCGGCGGAGGGGCTGCACAACCGGGCCGGCCGGCTCTGGCTGCTCCCGGTGGTCATCGGCGCCGTGGGCTTCCTGGTGGCCGGCGGCATCGCCGGACGCCACCGCCGCCGCCCGACCGGCGCCGTCAGCCAGGGGGTGGCGGTGGCCCTGCCGGTGGCGGTGCTGCTGGTCCTGGTGGACCTGCTGTACCGCGTCATCACCCGGCGGCCGGTGACCGGCCACTTCCTGGCCGGCCTGCTGGCCGCCGTGGTCGGCGCCATGGTGGTCGGGGCGGTGGGCGCCCTGTTGGGCCGCTGGTCCTACCTGGCCCGCATCCGCCGGCGACGGCCGCAGAACTAGCGGCGGCCGCAGGACGAGCGGCGGCCGCAGGACGACAAGACGAACAGCGGCCGCAAGACGAACAGCGGTTGCAGGACGAGCGACGGCCGCAGCACTCGCAGGACGAGCGCCAGGCCACCGGTAGTGTGGCCGGCGATGTCGTGGCGCACAGGAGCCTGAGATGCCGCCGCCGGGCCGGGGGGTCGGGTTCTCCGGCATGCGGTCGTTCCGCCAGGACCGGTCGGTGCTGGACCACCGGGTCAAGAAGGGCACCACCCGTCGGATGCTGCGGTTCGCCATGCCGTACCGCAAGATCCTGGCGGTGTTCCTGCCGGTGGTGGTCCTGGACGCGGTCGTCGGCGCGGTCAACCCGCTGATCCTGCGGGGCATCATCGACAAGGGCATCCTGGGGCACGACGCCGGGCTGGTGGTGGCCCTGGCCGGCGTGGCCGCCGGGCTGGCCCTGGTGTCGGCGGTGCTGTCGCTGTGCACACGGCGGATCTCGGCCACCATCGGGGAGGGGCTGATCTTCGACATGCGGTCGAAGGTGTTCGCCCACATCCAGCGGATGCCGCTGGCCTTCTTCACCCGGACCCAGACCGGCGCCCTGGTCAGCCGGCTCAACAACGACGTCATCGGCGCCCAGCAGGCGTTCACCACACTGCTGTCCAACGTGGTCGGCAACCTGATCACGGTGGCCATCGTGCTGGTGGCCATGTTCATCCTCAGTTGGCAGATCACGCTGGTGGCCCTGGTGCTGCTGCCCTGCTTCCTGATCCCGGCCCGGCTGGTCGGCCGGCGCCTCGGGGCGATGACCAGGGAGGCGTACGACCTGAACGCCGAGATGAACATGGTGATGAGCGAGCGGTTCAACGTGTCCGGGGCGATGCTGGTGAAGCTGTACGGCCGGCCGCAGGCGGAGGCCGAGCACTTCGACCGGCGGGCCGCCCGGGTGCGGGACATCGGCATCACCCAGGCGCTGTACTCCCGGCTGTTCATGGTGGCCCTGACCACCACCGCCGCCCTGGCCACCGCGTTCGCCTACGCCTACGGCGGCGTCGAGGCCGTCCACGGCGACCTGGCCGTGGGCACCGTGGTGGCCCTCACCGCCTACCTGGCCCGGCTGTACGCCCCGCTGACCCAGTTGTCCAACGTCAACCTGGACGTCATGACCACCCTGGTGTCGTTCGAGCGGATCTTCGAAGTGCTGGACCTGGTGCCCATGATCCAGGAGGCCCCCGACGCCGTGGCCATCCCCCGCGGCCCGGCCACGGTGGAGCTGGACCACGTGGACTTCTCGTACCCCACCGCCCAGGACGTGTCGCTGGCGTCGCTGGAGGCGGTGGCCACGCTGGAGTCGGCGCCCCGCCACGAGGTGCTGCACGACGTGTCGTTCACGGTGGCCCCCGGCCAGATGGTGGCACTGGTCGGTCCTTCGGGCGCCGGCAAGACCACCATCTCCAACCTGGTCCCCCGGCTCTACGACGTCGGTGGCGGGGCGGTGCGGATCAACGGCGTCGACGTCCGGCAGGCCACCCTGGGGTCGGTGCAGGCCACCGTCGGGGTGGTGACCCAGGACCCGCACCTGTTCCACGACAGCCTCCGGGCCAACCTGCGGTACGCCCGGCCGGACGCCACCGACGACGAGCTGCTGGCCGCCCTGGACCAGGCCCAGGTGCTGCCGCTGGTGGCGTCGCTGCCGGACGGGCTGGACACGGTGGTCGGCGAGCGCGGGTACCGGCTGTCCGGGGGCGAGAAGCAGCGGGTGGCCCTGGCCCGGCTGCTGCTGAAGGCGCCGGACGTGGTGGTGCTGGACGAGGCCACCGCCCACCTGGACTCGGAGTCGGAGGCCGCCGTGCAGGAAGCCCTGCGGGTCACCCTGGCCGGCCGGACCTCGCTGGTCATCGCCCACCGGCTGTCCACCGTCCGGGAGGCCGACCAGTTGCTGGTGATCGACGGCGGCCGGGTGGTGGAGCGTGGCACCCACGCCGAGCTGCTGGCCCACGGCGGGCTGTACGCCGAGCTGTACCGCACCCAGTTCGCCGACCAGGACGGCGACGCCGGCCCGGTGGTCCGGCAGCGCTGACCCGGTGACCGACGCCGTGGTGGTCGGCGCCGGCCCCAACGGGCTGGTGGCCGCCAACCTGCTGGCCGACGCCGGCTGGTCGGTGACCGTGCTGGAGGCCGCCGACGAACCGGGCGGGGCGGTGCGCACGGCCGAGCTAACCGAGCCGGGGTTCCGGCACGACCGGTTCAGTGCCTTCTACCCCCTGGCGGCGGTGTCGCCGGTGTTCGCCGGGCTCCGCCTGGAGGACCACGGGCTGCGGTGGCGGCGGGCCCCGGTGGCCCTGGCCCATCCGCTGCCGGACGGTCGCTGCGCGGCCATCGGCCCCGACGTGGCGTCCACGGCCGCCTCGGTGGACGCCTTCTTCCCCGGCGACGGGGCGGCCTGGACGGCGATGGTGGACGAGTGGCGGACGGTGGCGGCGCCGTTCCTGGACTGCCTGTTCCGGCCGTTCCCGCCGGTGGGCCCGGCGGTACGGCTGGCCGGCCGGCTGGGCCGGGTGGGCACGTTGCGGTTCGCGCGGCAACTGCTGCTGCCGGTGCGGCGGATGGCCGAGGAGCGGTTCGGCGGCGACGGGGCGGCGGTGCTGCTGGGCGGCAACGCCCTGCACGCCGACCTGGCCCCGGAGGCCGCCGGCAGCGGCCTGTACGGCTGGTTGCTCGGCTGCCTGGCCCAGGAGCACGGCAACCCGGTGCCCGAAGGCGGCGCCGGGCAGATGACGGCCGCCCTGGTCCGCCGGCTGGAGCGCCGGGGAGGGTCGGTGCGGTGCGGCAGCCTCGTGACCGGGGTGGTGGTCCGCGGCGGCCGGGCGGTGGCGGTGCGGACGGCGGACGGCACCGAGGTGGACGCCGGCCGGGCGGTGCTGGCGGACGTGTCGGCCCCCGCCCTGTACGGCCGGCTGCTGGACCCCGACCAACTGCCGGCCGGCTTCCTGGGGGACCTGGGCCGGTTCCAGTGGGACAGCGGCACCGTCAAGGTGGACTGGGCCCTGGACGGCCCGGTGCCGTGGGCCGCCGAAGCCGCACGGCGGGCCGGCACGGTGCACGTGGCCGACGACGTCGACAACCTGACCGAGCACGCCGCCCAACTGGCCATGGGCCGGCTGCCGGGGCGGCCGTTCGTGCTGTTCGGCCAGCCGGCCGTGGCCGACCCCACCCGGTCGCCGCCGGGCACCGGCACCGCCTGGGCCTACGCCCGGGTGCCCCGCCGGGTCCGCGGGGACGCTGCCGGCGAGCTGGACGTGGCCGGCGGCCAGGCCGGCTGGCTGGAGCGGTTCGCCGACCGCATGGAGGCCCGGGTGGAGGCGCTGGCCCCCGGGTTCGGGTCGCTGGTCCGGGCGCGGCACGTGGCCGGGCCGGCCGACCTGGAGGCGGCCGACGCCAACCTGGACGGCGGCGCCGTCAACGGCGGCACCGCCGCCCTGCACCAACAGGTGCTGTTCCGGCCGCTGCCGGGGGCCGGCCGGCCGGAGACGCCGGTGGCCGGGCTGTACCTGGCCTCGGCGTCCGCCCATCCCGGCGGCGGGGTCCACGGGGCCGCCGGGGCCAACGCCGCCCGGGCCGCCCTGTTGCCGGCCGCCCGGGCCCGGTCGGTGCTGTTCGGCCGCGGGCCGGTCCGGTCCCGCCGTTAGGCGGCACCGCCGTCAGCCGCCCCGCCGTTGGGCCGCCCGCCGCCAGGCGGCCCGCCGTTAGGCTGCACCGCCATGGTCTCCGCCCTGTTCGACGCCGACGCCTGGCAACCGGTGGCCGGGTTCGACTTCACCGACATCACCTACCACCGGGCCGTCGACCAGGGGACGGTGCGGGTGGCGTTCGACCGCCCGGAGGTCCGCAACGCGTTCCGGCCGCACACCGTCGACGAGCTGTGCACCGCCCTGGACCACGCCCGGCAGTGGGCCGACGTGGGGTGCGTGCTGCTGACCGGCAACGGGCCGTCGCCCCGGGACGGCGGCTGGGCGTTCTGCTCCGGCGGGGACCAGCGCATCCGGGGCCGGGACGGGTACCAGTACGAGGAGGGCCAGCCGGCGGGCCGCGGGGTGGGCCGGCTGCACATCCTGGAGGCGCAGCGGCTGATCCGGTTCATGCCGAAGGTGGTGATCTGCGTGGTGCCGGGCTGGGCGGCCGGCGGCGGGCACAGCCTGCACGTGGTGTCCGACCTGACCCTGGCCAGCGCCGAGCACGCCCGGTTCAAGCAGACCGACGCCGACGTGGCCAGCTTCGACGGCGGCTTCGGGTCGGCCTACCTGGCCCGGCAGGTCGGCCAGAAGTTCGCCCGCGAGGTCTTCTTCCTGGGCCGCACCTACACCGCGGAGGAGGCCCACCGGATGGGGGCGGTGAACGCGGTGGTCCCCCACGACGACCTGGAGCGGGTGGCCCTGGAGTGGGCGGCGGCCGTCAACGCCAAGAGCCCCACCGCCCAGCGGATGCTGAAGTTCGCCTTCAACCTGGTGGACGACGGGCTGGTCGGCCAGCAGTTGTTCGCCGGCGAGGCCACCCGGCTGGCCTACGGCACCGACGAGGCCGCCGAGGGCCGGGACGCGTTCTTGCAGAAGCGGCCACCGGACTGGTCGCCGTACCCCTGGCACTACTGACCTGATCTGAGCTGATCTGAGCTGAGCCGGGCCGGCCGGGCCGGTGGCTGGTGCCCGACGGCCGGCGGGGGTCCCGGCCGGATCAGCAGCCGAAGTGGGCGCCCTGGCTGGCCATGGCCGCCCGCAGGGCCCGCAGCCCCGGTGGCGGCGGCGGGGTGCTCCGGCCGCCGTCCAGCCGGACGCCGTCCAGGAAGTAGGCGGCCAGCCGGCGCCAGGCCGTCGGGGCCCGCTCGGCGGTGCGGTGGATGAGGCCGGCGTTGGCCATCAGGAAGATGCCCATGTCCTCGGGCAGGAAGTCCGGCCGGAGCACCCCGGCCTGCTGGGCGCGGTCGACGATGCGGACCAGGCCGTCGTGGGCGCGCCGGCGGACCTTCTCCAGGTGGGGGGCGCCGGCGATGGACATGGTGAGCAGGTCGGCCATGCCGCGGTCCTTGGCCTGCAGGGCGCAGAGGAACTGGACGTGGCCGGCGAAGCCGTCCCAGGGGTCCGGGTTGGCCAGTGCCCGTTCGCAGGCGTCGACGACGTCGCCGAGGGCGTCGGCGAACACGGCGGCGATCAGGGCGCAGCGGGTCGGGAAGTGGCGGTACAGGGTGGCGTTGCCGATGCCGGCCTGCCGGGCGATGTCGTCCAGGGGGGCGTCCAGGCCGCGCTGGCTGAACACCACCCGGGCCGCCTGGATGAGGGCCTGGTGGTTGCGGGCGGCGTCGGAACGCAGCGCAGGGACGGCCCGGCCGGCCGGCCCCCTGGCCCCCCCGGGCCGCACTGACGTCCCCTCCGGCGCCATCGGCCCAGCGTAGACCATTGTGTTAGCGTTCAGCCGGCGGGCAAACGGGGATGTTTCCCCGGTTCATGCGGTGGACATGAGGTGGCTACGGGGCGGAGGACGGTGGCAGCAGGACGGTGACGACGACGGCGCCTCACAAGGACCGGTACAAGTGGGTGGTCCTGGTCAACACCACCCTCGGGATCCTGATGGTCACCATCAACCAGTCCATCCTCTTGATCTCCCTGCCGGACATCTTCCGGGGCATCGGGCTGCAGCCGTTGGCCCCGGGGAACACGTCGTACTTCTTGTGGATCCTGATGGGGTTCATGCTGGTCACCGCGGTGCTGGTGGTCAGCCTGGGCCGGGTCGGGGACATGTACGGCCGGGTGCGGATCTACAACCTCGGCTTCGCCATCTTCACCGTGTTCTCCATCCTGTTGTCGGTGACGTGGCTGCAGGGGACCAGCGCGGCCCTGTGGATCATCCTCATGCGGATCGGACAGGGGGTCGGCGGGGCCTGCGTGATGGCCAACTCGTCGGCCCTCCTCACCGACGCCTTCCCGGAGCAGGAGCGGGGCCGGGCCATGGGCATCAACGGCATCGCCATCGTCACCGGGTCGTTCATCGGTCTGATCCTCGGTGGGGTGCTGGCGCCGGTGGAGTGGCACCTGGTGTTCTTGGTGTCGGTGCCGTTCGGCGTCGTCGGCACGGTGTGGGCGTACATCAAGCTCCACGACACCGGCAGGCGGGTCGCCACCTCCATCGACTGGCTCGGCAACGTCACCTTCGCCGTCGGCCTCATCGCGTTGTTGACCGGCATCGTCTACGGCATCCAGCCGTACGGCGGCCACACCATGGGGTGGACCAGCCCGTTCGTGCTGGGCATGGTGTTCGGCGGGCTGGCCGTCCTGGTGCTGTTCGTCCTGGTGGAGCTGCGGGTGCCCGACCCGATGTTCCAACTGGACCTGTTCAAGATCCGCGCCTATGCCTGCGGGGCGACGGCCAACTTCTTGGCTGCCGTCGGCCGTGGCGGCCTGCAGTTCATGCTGATCATCTGGCTGCAGGGCATCTGGTTGCCGCAGCACGGCTACGACTTCTCCCAGACCCCGCTGTGGGCGGCCATCTACATGATCCCCATCACCGTCGGCTTCGTGGTGGCCGGCCCGGTGGCCGGCATCCTGGCCGACCGGCTGGGGGCACGGGGCCTGGCGACGGTCGGCCTGGTCGGCTGCGGCCTCTGCTACCTGCTGTTGAACGTCCTGCCGATGGACTTCGAGTACCTGCCGTTCGCGGCCATCCTGCTGGTCTTCTCGGTGGCCGCCGGCATGTTCATCACCCCCAACCAGATGGGGGTGATGAACAGCCTTCCGCCGGACCAGCGCGGGGTCGGGGCCGGCATGAACGTCACCTTCATGAACTCGGCGTCGGTGCTGTCCATCGGGGTGTTCTTCACCATCGCCACCCTCGGCCTGGCGTCGTCGCTGCCCACCCACCTCTACCACGGGCTGGTGGCCGAAGGCGTGCCGAAGGGGGCGGCCACCAACGTCGCCCAACTGCCCCCGATCGGGTCCCTGTTCGCCGCCTTCTTGGGGTTCAACCCCATCCAGACGCTGGTGTCCCCGCACGTGCTGGCCAGCCTGGGGCACGCCAAGCACAGCTACCTGACCGGCCGCAGCTTCTTCCCGCGGCTGATCTCGCCGGCCTTCGCCGACGGCCTCCACCTGGCCTTCTACTTCGCCGCCGCCACCAGCCTGATCGGGGCCGTGGTGTCCTGGCTGCGGGGCGGCCGCCAGGTCCCGGCGGTCCACCACACCCTGGCCCAGGAGATCGGACTGGGCCTGCTGGAGGTCGGTGAGCTGGCCGGCTCCGAGGTCGGCGCCGGGGCGGCCGCCGACGAGAACGGCTGATCCCCGGCCGTACAATCAGGGGCGGCCAGAGGGCACGGCCAGGAGGGACCAGGAGGACGGCCAGGGGGAGGTGTGCCCAGGTGGGAATGCCCGGCAACGTGGGGATCGTGGACACCATGATCGGGTTCCCGCACGACGACCTGCGGGAGGTGTACCGGTTCATCACCCGGCAGACCCGGGACGAGGAGTCGAGGGCGTCGTTCGAGTTCCCGGCCGAGTACCTGTTCAAGGACGTGCCCGAGAAGGAGCTGCGGGGCTCGGCCGATCCGGTGGCGGTGACCCTGCGGGAAATGGACCTGTGGGGGGTGGAGCGCGGCCTGGTCAACGTGGGCGGGGAGGCCGGCCCGGACGCCCTGAAGCGGTACCCGGACCGGTTCATCCCGTCGACCTCGGTGGACCCGAACGACGGCATGCGGGGCATCGCCCAGTTGGTGAAGGAGCACGAGACCTTCGGGGTGCGGGCGGTGGGGGTGTTCCCGGCCGGCACCTTCCCGCAGGTGGCCATCAACGACAAGCGGATGTACCCGGTGTACGCCAAGTGCGTGGAGCTGGGCATCCCGGTGTTCTGCTGCGCCGGGGTCCCCGGCCCCCGCCTCAAGGTGGCCTGCCAGCACGTGGAGCTGATCGACGAGGTGATGTTCGACTTCCCCGAGCTGGTGTTCGTGACCCGGCACGGCTGCGAGCCGTGGACGGCGCTGGCGGTGAAGCTGATGTTGAAGTGGCCGGGGCTGCACTACTCGACCAGCGCGTTCGCCCCCAGGTACTACCCGAAGGACATCGTGGACTACGCCAACACCCGGGGGGCCGACAAGATCATCTACGCCGGCTACTTCCCGATGGGGCTGTCCCTGCGGCGGATCATGACCGAGATGCCGGACGTGGGGTTCAGGGACGAGGTGTGGCCGAAGTTCCTGCGGACCAACGCCCTGCGGGTGCTGGGGCTGTCCTGACCTGCCGGACCGGTCAGGTGACCGTGATGGCCGACGGCACCGGCGACCGGGTGATCGACGCCGGCAACCACCACGATAGGTGGCCGCTCACCCGCACGATCCCTGCGTGACCGGGGTGCCCGGCAAAACTTTTTTGATGCCACCGGCGGCGCAATCTAGGCATATCTGGGGGACTATCTAGTTGACGCACCTTAGGCACTTAGAGGCCGCGCGGATAGGCGCCAGAGAGGGACCATCCACCGGTCGTCGTGATGGCCCAACTGGGATGTCGGGTGCTACCCAAACCCGACGACCCAGTGGAGGTCCCCCACATCATGCGCGCACTCGAGCCTGAAGTGTTCGATGCTGTCTACGCAGCGGTGTCCCCCTTGCTCCCAGCGCCCCCCGACGGCCACCCGCTGGGTTGTCATCGGCGCCGGGTCCCGGACCGAACCTGCTTGTGGGCGATGCTGGTCCGGCTCACCACCGGCTGCAGTTGGGTGGACGCCGAACGTCTCTGCGGCGGGGTGTCGGACACCACCCTTCGGGCGCGTCGTGATGAGTGGGTGGCCGCCCGGGTCTTCGACATCCTGGTCGAGACGATGCTCGCCATCTACGACGAAGTCGTCGGCTTGGACCTGGCCGAGACCTGCGTCGACGGTTCCTTGCACAAGGCCCCCTGCGGCGGTGAGGGAACGGGGAAGAGCCCGGTTGACCGGGGAAAACTCGGCTGGAAATGGTCGGTCGCCACCGACGCCGACGGCATCCCCCTCGCCTGGGTGAGCGAGGCGGCCAACCGCAACGACTGCGTGCTATTGCCCGCCACCCTCGAGGCGGTGCGCCAACGCGGCTTGCTCGACGCGATCACCACCTTGCATCTCGATCGTGGCTATGACAACGGCGTCGTCCGGGCCCATGTGGCCGCAGCCGGCATCGCTCAGCTCGTCGTCCCGCCGGTGCGACCGAGAGTCAGTACCCGCACCCGCCAACCGGCGGTACGCGTCCCGCTCGGACGTCGTTGGCCGGTCGAACGGACCAACTCCTGGCTCTCGAACTACGGGCAACTGCGTCGCAACACCGACCGTCGCCAGTGCCACCGAGACGCCCAGCTCGCCTTCGTCGTAGCCATCTTGTTGATCGTGAAGCTGCTCGATCGAGCGACGACCGGATCGGACTGATTGCTCCTATCCGCTCGGGCTCTTAGGCCAGGGGAATCGAACCCCCGTCGCACTGGACCACAACCAGCCGCTCTGCCGCTGAGCTACGCCCCCATCCGCAGTTCGACCCCGAAGGGGAACTGCATCGGATACGTAACGCTAGTCGGCGGGTGGCTCGTCGGCTTCGTCTGGGGGTGCATCTTTGCGGTGCTTCCCTGAGAGACCCTTGGGGTCCACCTTCATCGCGGCAGCGACGAACTTCTCGAACTCCCGTGCTTCTCCCTGGTCGACTTGTCCATCCCTCACGGCCTCAAGGCTACCCCCTCTCATGGAGCTAGGGGTGCTAGCGAAGTAGTAGGGGATGGTCACGATGGTCCTCGAACTTCTGATAGCGTGGGTTGCATGGCACACACCGACCATGTCGCCGAGGCGATCCGGTACCTGGAGGCGAGCCGCCGGGAGCTGGAGGAAGAACTGACCAAGGTGCTCCAGGCCCTGGAGCTTTTGCAAGCTGCCCCCAGTGCCCACGCCGTGGTTCTGCCGACGGCGACGCCTGCCCGGCCGTCCGTGAAGAGTCAGGTTCAGAAGCTCCTGGAGGAGCAGGGTGGTCCGTGGAAGGCCCCGGCCATCGCCGACACGATCAAGGGGTGGGAGGACACCCCCGAGGTAACGGACTTGCCGAACGCCGTTCGCACGGCCCTGCTCGACCTCACCAAAAGCGGACTGGTCGTCCGGGTTGGCTACGGCTCCTACAGGGGAGCCAAGTGGGAGAGCCACGACACCGTCGGCACCATCCCGTTGATGGAGTTGGTCAACGACGACACCCACGGGAGAGCCACTGGGTAGGCCCAAGACGCGAACAAGGACTCGGTTGCAGCCGAGTCCTTGTTCCAGATCCCCTACAGAAAGGAGAACACGATGAGACCGATCATCTACATCATCGTCATTATACCGCCTTAGCTGACGCAAGTCAGCTAACTACTTACAACTGATGATGCAGTGACCTGTCGCACTCGCGACAGGTCACTGCATCGCGGGCGGTGGCTTGGTAGCCCATTGCTGTCTTGGAAACTGCTTTGAACGGTCCGATCCCGTTGCCGTCCACTACTGCTCCGTCAGTGGTCGGTAAGTCACCTCTTACCGGCACTCTTGTTGATCAACTTCTGTACCCGTTCTGCATCCGTCAGCTTACGGGTGTTCCAACGGAACTCGAACTCGGTCGTGTAGTGGTGCAGGTGCTCTTTGGACACGTTGTGGTGCGTCCCATCAAGACTCCGCTTGAACTGCGAGAAGAACGACTCGGCCACGTTGGTGCTGACATTCCCCCGGACGTACTCGCCGGCAGTGTGGTTGACCACACCGTGCGACACGAACGATAGTCCCAACTTCGTGTACGCCTGGCTGGCATCCGTGTGCAGGTGACTGGTGACCGGGTCTACGTGATCGGAGAGCACCTTGCGGAGCGTCTGCCGTTGACCTTGGTGACCACTCTGGTCCGAACCTCTCCGGACTCCTTGTGAACCAGAGCGACCACCGGGGTCTTGTCGGCGTGGCCCTGCTTGGCTCCCACTCGCTCGTTGGTGTGCCTGTTCCTCGGAGTGGCGCTCACCCACGTCTCGTCCGACACCACCGTGCCAGACCACAACGCCGCCAGAGGTTCCCTAGTGACGGCCTCTCGCAGTCGGTGGGCCATGAACCAGGCAGTCTGGTAGGCGATCCCAAGGTGACGTTGCAGCTCTAGCGCCGACACTCCGTTCTTGCCGGCGCTGAACAACCACATCGCCAACAGCCACTTGGAAACCGGGACCTTGGACGACTCGAAGATGGTCCCGACCAGCACGGAGAACTGCTTGGAGCAGTGCCGGCACTTCCAGACACGCCGGTAGGTGGTCGCACCGGTCCGGGTTTTGCGTTCCCCAGAGCGGGCAGCGATGAAGTAGTGCTTGGGGTCCATCACCCCGCAGTGCGGGCACACGACCTGACCCTCCGGCCACCGCAGCCGCTCCAGCAGGCCCCACGCCGCCGGTTCGTAAGTGAGGTACTTCGGCAAGCTGGCTAGGTTCAACTGCTCCATGCGGACAGTCTAGTTGAGACAACAAGGTGCATCAACTAGATAGTACCTGCCCAAAGTCGGCCGCCCGTGACCCAGAAAAATTAGGTGTCCTCACCCGGCCGGGGCGGCCCAGCGGACAGCCCGCGGACAGCCCGGCGGGGGTCGGGCGTCAAGGCCGGCGCAGCACCGCCGAAAGCTGGTCGGCCACCGGGGTGAACTCCGGCATGACGAAGTCCCGGCGGAGCCAGTTGGCGCCGTCGACCACCAGGGTGTGCCCGGTGACGAAGGCGGCGTAGGGGGAGCAGAGCCAGGACACCGCCCAGCCCAGCTCGTGCAGCCGGCCGAGCCGACCGGCCGGGGACCGGCGGGCGTCCACCTCGTCGCCGGTGGTCCGCAGGGCCTTCAGGTCGTCGCGCATGTCCTCGTGGGGGAACAGGCCGGGGGCCAGGGCGTTGACCCGGACGCCGTCGGGGGCCCACTCGACGGCGAGGGTCTTGGTGAGGTTGCCCACCCCGGCCTTGGCGGCCGACGCGTGGGCCATGCCGGGACCGCCGGTGAACGACTGGGTGGCCAGGATGTTGCAGATGGCCCCGGGGCGGCCGGCGTCACGGCAGCGCCGGTAGAGGTCCTGGCTGCAGAAGAAGGTGCCGTCCAGCACGATGCGGGTGACCGCCCGCCAGGCGTTAGGGCTCATGTCGGCGGCCAGCACCGGAAAGTTGGCGGCGGCGTTGTTGACCAGCACCCCGATCGGCCCCAGGGCGTCCTCCAGCCGGTCGAAGGCGGCGACGACCTGGTCCGCCTCGCGGATGTCGGCGGCGGCCTCGGCGGCCCGGCCACCTGCCGCCTCGACCGCGGCGACGCCGGCCAGCCGGTGGTCCTCGGACCGGGACAGGATGCCGACCGCGGCGCCGGCCCGGGCCAGCTCGACGGCGATGGCCTTGCCGAGGCCGGTGCCGCCGCCGGTGACCACGGCGGTGACCCCGGCGAAGGTGTCGGCGGGCAGCATCGGCCGGCCGGCCGGCGGCGGTTCGGGCAGCGGCGGCACGGCTACTTGCCCTCGAACCGGACCGGCTGCTTGGCCGCCTTGGCAGCGTAGCCGGCCGGGACGTCCTCGGAGACGAACTCCACCGACGCCGACAGCGCCTCGAACTTCATGGCCTCGGCGAACCCGCGGTAGGCGAAGGCGTCCATGGTGCGCTTGATGGACTGGACCGCCAGGGGGGCGTTGGCGGCGATCTCACCGGCCAGTTCCATGGCGGTGGGCATCAGGTCGTCCGGGGAGGTCACCTGCTGGACGATCCCCAGCCGCTCGGCGGTGGCGGCGTCGATACGCCGGCCGGTCATGGCCAGCAGCTTCGCCCAGCCGGTCCCCACCTCGTGGGACAGCCGGAGGTCGCCGCCGGCGTCGATGGACACCCCGATGGAGGCCTCCGGGAGGGCGAACACCGCATCGTCGGCAGCCAGCCGGATGTCGCACATGAGGGCGAGCTCGAAACCGAACCCGAGGCAGTAGCCGTGCACCGCCCCGATGATCGGCTGGGGCAGCTCCGAGAACACCCGGAACCGCTCGTGGACCCAGCGGATCCCCTCGTAGTAGTTGCGGACCTTCTCGGCCGGTGACCGGCCGGGGACCAGGTCCCGGGGCTGCCGGAGGTCGATGCCGGCGCAGAAGGCCCGTCCCTCCCCCCGGACCACCACCACCCGGATGCGGTCGTCGAAGCGGATCTGGTCGGCCCGGGCCCCGAGCTGGCGAGAGGCCTCCCAGCTCCAGGCGTTCAGCTTCTCCGGACGGTCCAGGGTCAGGACCCCGATCCCGTCCTCGACCTCCAGCCGCATCTGCCAGTCCTCTTCGGCCACCACCGGCGACGTCTGGATCGGCATCGGCCCACCTCCCTCTCGGTCCCCTCCTGGTCGGCCACGAGTATGCCCGCACAGGGCCCTCCCCTGCGCACGGCCCCGCCTCGTGCACGGCTTCCGTGCACGGCCCCGCCCTGTACAGGAGCCGGCCTGTAGGAGCCGGCCTGTACAGGAGCCGGCCACGAAACTAGAATCTGTTCTCGTTTCGCCACCGGACCGCCGCATCGGCGGCGCCCGGCCAGACGACGGAGGTCTTTCCGTGCACAACGAGCTTTGCGAACGACTGGGCATCGAGTTCCCGATCTTCGCCTTCACCCACTGCCGCGACGTGGTGGCCGCGGTGTCCAACGCCGGCGGCCTCGGGGTGCTGGGGGCCGTCGGGTTCAGCGCCGAGGAGCTGGAGACCGAGCTGCAGTGGCTGGACGACCACGTCGGCGACCACCCGTACGGGGTGGACATCGTGATCCCCGGCAAGTACGAGGGCATGGGGGAGCTGGACCCGGAGAAGCTGGAGGAAGAGCTGCGGGCCATGGTGCCGCAGGGCCACCGGGACTTCGCCAAGAAGATCCTGGCCGACCACGGGGTGCCGGAGCTGCCGGGGGGCCCCAAGCGGGAGCTGCTGGGCTGGACCGCGGCCACCGCGGCCCCGCAGGTGGAGGTGCTGTTGAAGCACGACAAGGTGAAGCTGCTGGCCAACGCCCTGGGCACCCCCCCGGAGGACGTGATCGCCCAGGCCCACGACCACGGTCTGCTGGTGGCCGCCCTGGCCGGGTCGGTGAAGCACGCCCTCAACCACAAGAACGGCGGGGTGGACATCGTGATCTGCCAGGGCTCCGAGGGCGGCGGCCACACCGGTGACGTCGGCAGCATCGTGCTGTGGCCGGAGGTCATCGACGCGGTGGCCCCCACCCCGGTGCTGGCCGCCGGCGGCATCGGCAGCGGCCGGCAGATGGCCGCGGCCATGGTCATGGGGGCGGCCGGGGTGTGGACCGGGTCGCTGTGGCTGACCGTCGAGGAGGCCGACATCCCGCCGGCCCAGATGGACACCTACCTGGCGGCCACCAGCCGGGACACGGTGCGGTCGCGGTCGTTCACCGGCAAGCCGTGCCGGATGCTGCGCAACGACTGGACCGACGCCTGGGAGGTGCCGGAGAACCCGGACCCGCTGCCGATGCCGCTGCAGATGATGGTGGCCATCGACGCGGTGTCCCGGGGCCACGCCTACCCGGTGCAGGCCAAGGACGTCAACTTCAACCCCGCCGGCCAGGTCATCGGCCGGGCCACCACCGTGCGGAAGACCCGGGACGTGGTACTGGGGATGGTCGAGGAGTACGTCGACGCCATCTCGGGGCTCGACCTGGGGACCGACTGATCCCACCCCCCGCGCTCGGGCTCGACCTGGGGACCGACTAATCCCAGCCTCCGCTCTCGGGGCTCGACCGGGAGCGACTGACCCCACCCCCGCGCTCGGGCTCGACCGGGAGCGACTGACCCCACCCGCACGGGCAGGATGACGTTGATATGAACGTCATCCTTGTTGACTCCGAAAAGGGAGTCAGATACCATGACTCCGATATCGGAGTCGGAGGGTGGTCGTGGCGTACACGGGGAAGGTCACGAGCGCGGCATCGCTGGGGCGCATCCTGCAGCAGGCCAGGCTGCTCGCAGGGCTGAGCCAACGCGAGCTCGCCAAGCGTCTCGGCACGACGCAGAAATACGTCTGGGAGCTTGAATCCGGCAAGCCGTCGATCGTGATGGACCGCCTGTTCGCGGCCATGCGGGAGACCGGCATGGAGTTGACCGCCACGATCACTCCGAGAACCGAACGTGGCACGCCGAGAACCGAACGTGGCACCCCGAGAACCGAACGTGGCTGACCTGGTCGTCGAGCTCTACGGCAGCCACCTCGGCGTGCTCGCCGGAACGTGGCGCACGTTCGACTTCCTGCCGGACCCGGCCGCGGTGGCCGAGCTCGGCATCGACAGCCCCATCCTCTCCCTGTCCATCCCGCTTGCCGTCGTGCCGGTGAGGGCCCGCAAGGGACGTCGGCAGAACTTCTTCCGTGAGCTGCTCCCCGAAGGGCGGATGCTGACCCGGCTCGCCCAGGAAGCCGGCCTTGGCGAACATGACGCCATCGGCCTGCTGCGCCACTACGGCCGCGACGTGGCCGGGGCCCTCCAGATCTGGGACCCCGACGTCCCCGGCGAACCCAGGCAGCCTGCGCTCGAGCCGCTGTCCGGTGCCGGGGTGGCGGACATGCTCGTGCACGTCCAACTGAACCCGTTGGGCAACAAGCCGGCCGGCGGCAAGACGTCGCTGGCCGGCGTCCAGGACAAGATCGTGCTCGCCCGCACCGAGGAGGGCTGGAACCGGGTGATCGACGGCTGGCCGTCGACGCACATCCTCAAGCCGGAGTCCAGCGACCACCCGACCTCCATCTACGACGAGGAGCTCGGGGCACGCTTCGCCCGAGCCCTCGGGCTCACCACGTTCTCGACGTGGATCGAGACGTTCGACGGCGTACCGGCCGTCGTCATCGAACGGTACGACCGGTCCCCGGATGCTCCCCAGGGGCGCATCCACCAAGAGGACTTCAACCAGGCCCTCGGGGTGGCGGGTGACCAGAAGTACCAAAAGTACGGTGGTCGAGTCAGCCTCGAACGCGTCGCCCGCGTCTTCTCCCTCACCGGGGATCGCGACTCGATGGAGCGGCTGTTCAAGTTCGTCGTCCTGTCGGTCGCGGTGGGCAACCTCGACCTGCACACCAAGAACCTCTCCCTCCTCCACCGTCCCGACGGGTCGATGACGCTGGCACCGGCGTACGACGTCGTGCCGCAGGTGCACCAGCCGAACGACGGCGAGGTCGCCCTGGCCATCGCCGGTGAGCACCGTCACGCGGCCCTCACCCTCGACCACCTCGCTGCCGAGGGACGGGCATGGGGGCTCGCCGACGCAGCCGCCCTCTCGGAGGAGACGCTCGCGGTGGTGCTCGAGCTCGCCAGCACCGCGACCCCGCACGAACGGGCCCATGCCGGCCTGGCGGAGGACGTCGTGCGATGCACCTCCAACCTGCTCGCCGGACGCTCCGCTGGAGACGGATCGCCGTCCTGAGCGTGGGAGCTCCACCCGAGCCAGGCCGACCGACCCCGGCGGACGGCTACCGGCGGCGGAGCGAGGGATCGGCCAGCGACGGCGGCACCCAGCCGGCGTCGGGCGGGCTGAGGTTGGTGCCGGGCGGCACGATGCCGTCGATGGCGTCGAGGACATCGTCGGAGAGCCGAACGTCGACGGCGCCCAACTGGGACTCCAGTTGCTCCATGGTCCGTGGCCCGATGATGGCCGAGGACACCGCCGGGTGCCGCAGCACGAAGGCCAGGGCCAGGTGGATCAGGCTGACGCCGGCCTGCTCGGCCAACACCGCCAGGGCCTCGGCCGCGTCCAGCTTGGCCTGGTTGCCGGGCAGGGACATGTCGTAGCGGACCGGCACCCGCTCGGCGCGGTGGCTGACCGGGATGTCCCGGCCCTTGCGGTACCGGCCGGTCAGCCAGCCGCCGGCCAGCGGGCTCCAGGGGATGACCCCCATGCCGTACCGCTGGCAGGTCGGCAGCACCTCGGCCTCGACCCCGCGGACCAGGATGGAGTACGGGGGCTGCTCGGTGACGAACCGCTCCCGGCCGCGGCGCTCGGCGGTCCACTGGGCCTCGACGATCTCCGACGGCGGGAAGGTGGAGCTGCCGGCGTAGCGGACCTTGCCCTGCCGGATCAGGTCGGTGAGGGCCGACAGGGTCTCGTCGATGTCGCACTCCGGGGACGGCCGGTGGATCTGGTAGAGGTCGATCCAGTCGGTGCCGAGCCGCCGGAGGCTGTTGTCGCACTCCTCGATGATCCACCGCCGGGAGTTGCCCTGCCGGTTGGGGTTGTCCCCCATCACCCCGTGCACCTTGGTGGCCAGCACCACATCGCCCCGGCGGCCCTTCAGGGCCTTGCCGACGATCACCTCCGACTCCCCCGCCGAGTACACGTCGGCGGTGTCGATGAAGTTGACCCCGGCCTCCAGGGCGCGGTGGATGATGCGGACGGCGTCGTCGTGGTCCTGGTTGCCCCAGGCCCCGAACATCATGGCGCCGAGGCACAGCGGGCTGACCCGGACACCGGTCCGGCCGAGAATGCGGTGGTCCATGGGGGCCAACCTAGCGACTGGGCCCTGGGCCGTGCCGGCCGGTTGGCCAGGCCGTACCGACCAGTGGCCACGCCGTGCCGACCACCCACCGGCCACCGGTCAGGCGATGCCGACCACCGGTTTCACCAGCGGCAGGGCCCCGGCGGAGCCGTAGAATTGGGCGTCGCCGTAGGTGAAGATGCCGCCGTCGGCGGCCACCAGCCAGTAGCCCCCGCCGTCGGAGGTGGCCAGCATGCCGACCACCGGCTTGTTCAGGGTGAGGGCCCCGGCGGAGCCGGCGAAGGCGGCGTCACCGAAGGTGAAGATGCCGCCGTCGGCGGCCACCTCCCAGTAGCCGCGGCCGTCGGGGGTGGCGGCCATACCGACCACCGGGGCCTTCAGCCGCAGGGCCCCGGCGGAGCCGGAGAACCGGGCGTCGCCGTAGGTGAAGATGCCGCCGTCGGCGGCCACCAGCCAGTAGCCGCGGCCGTCGGGGGTGGCGGCCATGCCGACCACCGGGGCCCGCAGGGCCAGGGACCCGGACGACCCGTAGAAGCCGGCGTCACCGAAGCTGAAGATGCCGCCGTCGGAGGCCACCAGCCAGTACCCGGCGCCGTCCGCGGTGGCCGCCATGCCGACGATGGGCTTGTTCAGCGGCCGGCCGCCCATGGAGCCGTAGAACTGGGCATCCCCGAAGCTGAAGATGCCGCCGTCGGCGGCCACCTCCCAATAGCCCTTGCCGTCGGCGGTCATGGCCATGCCGACGACGGGCTGGTTCAGCGGCTTGCCCCCCATGGAGCCGTAGAACTGGGCGGACCCGTAGGTGAAGATGCCGCCGTCGGAGGCGTCCAGGGTGTACCCGGTGGTGGGCGCCGGCTGCAGCGCCAGGGCGTCGGCCGCGGTGGCCAGGACGTAGTGCCTGGCCGCTGTGGCCGGTGTGGCGGCCTTGGTGTCGGTCAGCACCGCCGTCAGGGTCAGTGTGCCGGCGGCGGCGTTGGCGGAGGACGACAGGGTGCAGTCGAGCGGTGTGCTGTGTGTCTTGAGCAGCGGCACCCCGACCGCGTTGGAGACCAGGGACCCGGCGGTGCCGGTGAAGGTGAATGTGGCCTTGGCCGGCGCGCCGGCCGGCGCGGTGCCCTCGTACCCGCACTGCACCTCGATCGACCCGGGGCTCAGCCCGGCGATGCCGGTGGCGGTGAACGACAGGGCCGCCGCTGTGGCCGGCCAGGCGTAGTCGGTGCCGTTGGCCAGGGTGAGCCCGAACTTGGCTGTCTGCCCCACGGTGGCGGCCACCGGGAAGTGCGGGTAGTTGGTGCTGGCCAGGTCGACCGTGGGCGAGGCGACCAGGGCGGTGGCGGTGGTGCCGGCCGCCCCCAGTTGGCCGAGGGTGGCGGTGCCTGTGGCGGTGGTTGTGCCTGTGCCGCTGGACCCCACCACCACCGGCAGGGCGGCCGCGGCCGGCCCGGACGGGTTGGCCACGCCGGGCGCGGCCAGGGTGAACCCGGTCAGGGACGGCGCTGTGCCGTGCGAGGCCAGGGAGCCGGTGGTGATCTTCAGCACGGCCGCGGCGCCGGGCAGCCCGGTGGTGGCCGGTGTCACCGACACGGTCACTGTGCCGCAGGCGGCGTCGGTGGTTGTCCCTGTGAGGCTGTGGTAGGTGCAGGTGGCCACGGTGTACCCGGCGGTGGGCAGGGTGGCGCCGGGGGCGTAGACGGTGACCAGGTCGGTGCGGGTGCCGTACTGCAGCAGCCCGGACACCGTCGTGGACCAGCCGGCGGCGGGGTACCCAGTGGCGTTGGGGGTGGCCGTCGCCGCCACCGTCGCCGTGCCCAGTGTGGGCGCTGTCGTGGTCGCCACCGCCAACTGCCCGCCACCGGTGGCCAGCACGGTGCCCGGCGCGGTCTCCACGGCCACCGACACCGGCACGTCGCCGGTGGTGGCCGGCGGGGTCAGGTGGAGGGTCATCGACAGGGTCTGGCCGGCGGCGAAGGCGCCGGTGAACGCGGAAGAGGCGAACAGGTTGAGCACCACGGAGGACGCCCCGGACTGGTGCAGGCTGCCTGTGCTCCCCCACACGCTGGCCGACGGGCTGGGGGCCTTGGCGCAGGACGGGGTGCAGGTGATGGGGATGGTTGTGGCCCCGGTCGGGAAGGTGGCCCCGGGGACCGCCACGGCCAGCAGCGCCGGGGTCCCGAATGTCTGGTGGACGGTGAACGACAGCCGGTAGGTGCCCGGCGATGTGGCTGCGGCCAGGGTGACCCCGGTCAGCCCGGTTGTGGGGCCGGCCGCCCCGGCCGCCGCCGGCACCGCGGCCAGGCCCCCGACCCCGACCAGCACGGCGACCATCCCGACGGTGACCCGGCGCAACCCCATGCCCAACTCCCCTCTCCTCCGGTCCAGGCCCCCGATACCCGCCGGGCGGAGCCACCAACCATGACGCCCCCATCTTGGCCACCCCTGCCGCGGGGTGGGCGTCGGGCCGGGCCGACCCCGTCGGCGTAGCCTCGGCCCACCGGCGGGGGCCGACGCCCTCGACGCCGCCGGAGAGCACCGGCCGGGGCCGCCAGAGGGCCCAGAGCGTCAGAGGGCCCAGAGCGTCAGAGGGCCCAGAGCGGAGGAGACCGAGGTGGACCTGCACGAAGCGCTGTACACCACCAGGGCCATGCGCCGGGTCCGCCCCGACCCGATCCCGCGGGAGGTGCAGGCCCGGATCATGGACGCCGCCATCCGGGCGCCCAGCGGGGGCAACCAGCAGAACTGGCGGTTCGTGCTGGTGGACGACCAGGACACCAAGGCCCGGCTGGCCCCGCTGTACCAGGACGCGGTGGCCCAGCTATGGGCCACCATCTACGCCCCGATGCTGGCCGAGGCCGCGGCCCACCCGGAGCGGCCGGAGTCGGTCCAGAACCTGAAGGTGCAGCGCTCCGCCCAGTGGCTGGCCGACCACTTCGCCGAGGTGCCGCTGTTCCTGTTCCCGTTCTGCCAGCACGACCCCACCGGCGGGTCCATCTACCCGGCGGTGTGGAGCGCCATGCTGGCCGCCCGGGCCGACGGGGTGGGGAGCTGCCTGACGGTGGTCATGGGGGTGTTCCACCTGGAGGAGACCCTGCAGGTCCTGGGGGTACCGGCCGACGAGGGGTGGGTGCTGTCGGGGTGCGTCAGCTTCGGCTACCCCACCGGCCGGTGGGGCGTGGCCCCGCGGACCCCGGTGGACCGGGTGACGTACCGCAACCGGTGGGCCGAGCCGTCCGGCCTGGACGTGCCGGCCCCGCTGTGGCCGTCGGCGTAGGGTCCCGCCTCCGGCCGTTCGCCGCCACCGCCGCCGTCCTGGTGGTGGTGGCCGGGCTGGCCGCGGCCGGGCTGGCGACCGCCGGGCCGGGGACACCGTGGCCACCGGGGGTGGCCCCGATCGCCGCCTTCGTCAGCCACGACCGCGGGCTGGCCTTCGTCCGGCCGGTGCCGGTCCACTTCCAGACACCCAGGGCGTTCGACGCCGAGGTGGCCAGGGAGACAACGCCGACCACACCGGCCACACTGGCCGCCGTCCGCCGGTACGCGGCCGAGCTGCGGGCGCTGGGGCTGCTGGACGGGTCGGTCGACGTGGTCGCCGCCGAGACCGCCGCCGACGCCGGCGGGGCGGTGCTGGGGTACTACACACCGACAACCAAGGCCCTGTACCTCCGCGGCCGCTCCCTCACGCCGGCGGTCCAGGTCACCCTGGCCCACGAGCTGACCCATGCCCTGCAGGACCAGCACTTCGGGCTCAACCGGCTGGACCGCCGGGCGAAGACCGAAGAGGAGACATTCGGGTTGACGGCGCTGGAGGAGGGGGACGCGGTGGTGGACCAGGACGACTACCAGTCGTCGCTGCCGGTGGCCGAGCAGCGCCGGGCCACAGACCAGCCGACAACACCCGGCCCGACGACCGGCCCGACAGCATCGGCGCTGACCGTGCCGGTGCTGACAGCGACAGCGTCGGTGCCGTACGTGCTGGGCCCCGACCTGGTCGGTGCGGTGTTCGCCGCCCACGCCGACACCGTCGCCGACGGCAACGCGGCCATCGACCGCGCCTACCGGGACCCGCCGGCCACCGAGCTGGACGTGCTGGACCCGGTGGACTACCTGCGGCACCTCGGCTCCCGGACGCTGCCGGCGCCGGCCCGGCCGGCCGGGTCCCACCGGCAGGGCGGCCGGCAGACATTCGGGGCGTTCACCCTGTACCTCACCCTGGCCGCCCGGCTGCCGGCCCGCCAAGCCCTGTCCGCCGCCGGCCGGTGGGGCGGCGGGTCCATGGTGCAGTACCGCACCCCCACCGGGCGGTCCTGCCTGACCGCGGACGTCGTCGGCCGGACACCGGCCGGCACCGCCGCCCTGGCCGGCGCCCTGGCCCGGTGGGCCGCGGCCATGCCGGCCGGCCAGGCCACCGTCGCCACCGTTCCCGGCGGGGCCGTTCCCGGCGGCCCCGTTCCCGGCGGCCCCGTTCCCGGCGGGGCCGGCTCGGGCCCGCTGGTGCGGCTGACCGCCTGCGACCCCGGCCGGGCGGCCAAGGCCGGGCCCGGCACACTGGACGCCGCCCTCACACTGGCGGACCAGCGCGACCAGAACGAGGTGGACGCCCTGTACGACGGCGCGTCCCCCACCGTGGCCGGCTGCGTCGGGGACCGCGCCCTGTCGGACAAGGCGCTGCTGCGGGCGGAGACAACGGTGAACGGCACCTACGGCACCCCGCCGGCCGCGGCCACCCGGACGGTGACAGGGCGGCTGCACCGGCTGATCCGCGGGTGCCGCCGCTGACCGGTCCTGGCCGAACTGCGGGAACGGGTAGCCGGCTGGTACACATGAACAGCACCCAACACCGAGCTTCCCGGAGGACAGGTTCCATGGCTGACGACACCCATCAGGCCTTCATCGGCATCGCCCAGCACAACCCCGACGTGCTGGAGAACCTGCTCCGAGCCCGGCTGGAGAACCAGGAGGCGTCCGGCCTGGACCCGAAGACCTACGCCATGGTCAACGTGGCCGCCCTCATCGCCCTGGACGCGGCTCCGGCGTCGTACGTCTGGCAGGTCGGCCTGGCCCTGGACGCCGGGGTCACCCCGGAGGAGCTGCTGGCCCTGCTGGTGGCCCTGAACCCGGTGGTGGGCAGCGCCAAGATCGTGGCCGCCGCCCCGGAGCTGGCCCTGGCCATCGGCGTGGACCTCGAGGCGCTGCAGGCCGAGGGGGCCTGACCATGCCGTTCGTCCGTCGACGCCCCCTGCTCCGGGCCGCCGCCGTCGGCGGCGTGGCCTACATGGGGGCCAAGGCCGGCACCAACCGCGCCATGCAGGCCCAGGCCCAGCAGGCCCAGGCCCAACAGGGCCAGGCCGAGCCCGCCCCTCCCCCGCCGGCGGCCGCAGCACCCACCCCTCCCCCGCCACCCGCTGCCGCCCCGGCGCCGGCACCGGCAGCCGACGACACGGTGGGCCAGTTGCAGCAGTTGGCCCAGCTCCACCAGGCCGGGGCGCTGAGCGACGAGGAGTTCGCCCAGGCCAAGGCCCGCATCCTGGGGAGCTGACCGCCTGGGGAGCTGACCGCCTGGGGACCTAGGCGACGGCCATCGGGGCGGCCGGCCTGGGGTCCAGCCAGTTGGTGGTGACGTAGGCGACCACCACCGCCACGATGACCACCGGGGCCACCGCCACCCCGTCGTGGAACAGCAGCACGCACGGCAGGGCCACCGACACCACCGGCAGCCGGAGCATGGCGGCGCAGGTGGCTCCCATCCCCATGGCCGCGGCCGGGATCAGCCCGAGCCCGGGCAGGTGGGAGGCGGCCACCCCGCCGGCGGCCCCGAGGAGCAGGGCGGGGAAGATGGGCCCACCGCGGAAGCTGCCGAGGCAGACGGCGTAGGCCAACCCCTTGCACAGCAACAGCAGCAGCAGCGCGCCGGCCGACCAGGCCGCGGCGTGGACCAGCAGGGGACCGATGAGGTTCTGGCCGGAGAACAGCACCGACGACCCGTCCTTGCCGGTGGCCTCGGCGAAGGCCACCGCCAGCCCGCCGACGGCCAGGCCGGCCACCGGGACGGCGACGAACAGCCGGGGGGTGGCCAGCTTCATGGCCCACAGCCCGCCACGGCGGATGGCCAGGACCATCAGGGCGCCGGCCAGCCCGACGGCCACCGCCCAGCCCAGCTCGGCCGCGGTGGGCCGGGCCAGGTAGGGCAGGTCGGGGATGGTGAGGGAGAAGGTGCCCAGGCCGGTCCAGGCGCCGAGGCCGACGAACACCAGCGACCCCACCCCGGCGGCCAGGAACCCGGGGAGCAGCACCGCCGACATCAGGCCGCCGCCCAGCCCGATGCCCTCCAGCATGAAGATGGCACCGAGCAGCGGGGACCCCAGGATGGTGGCGATGGCCGCGAAGCTGCCGGCGGCGCCCACCACCATGACCCCCATCGGCGGCGTCCCCGGCCGGGCCGCCTTGACGGCCAGCACCGCCATGCCGCTGCCCAGGGCGATCAGGGGGGCCTCCGGCCCGAGCACCGCCCCGGCGCCCAGGGTGGCCACGGCGGCCACCACCACCCCGGGCAGGGCGACCGGCTGGGTGGTGCCGGCGCTGAACCCCTCGGCCGGGACGTGGCCGCCGTTGCCCGGCAGCCACCGGATGGCGGCGGCCACCGCCACCCCGCCGACCGCCAGCAGGGGGACCGGCCACCACACCGGGGTGCCGTGGAACCCGATCCCGTTGGGCAGGTGGTCGTACAGGGCCTGCTGGACCACGCTGACCAGCTCCATGAACCCGAAGGCGGCCGCCGACACCGGCACCCCGACCAGGGCCCCGAAGGCCAGGGTGACCAGGTAGCTGCGGCTGCGCATCACCGCCGTCGGGTCCGCCGCCGTCGGAGCCGGGCCGGCGGCCGGCGGGGCAGCGGCCGGCGGGGCAGCCGGAGATGTGGCCGGAGATGCAGCCGGCGGGGCCGGGCCGGCGGCCGGCGGGCGGTCGCCGGGGACCGGCTCGGCTGTCGTCACCCCCGAACTGTACGACGGCGGGACCGGCAACGGGCGGGACCGGCCTAATCTGCACCGGTGACCCTGCCCGCAGCGGTGCACGACAAGGTGGGGCAGCGGCTGGCCGAGGTGGACCAGCGGTACACCCCCATGCGCCGGGTGCTGGTGGACACCCTGGGGTCGGCCGGCCGGCCGCTGTCGATGCCGGAGATCCTGGCGGCGGCCCCGGCGTTGCCGCAGAGCAGCGCCTACCGGAACATGACGGCCCTCATCGACGTCGGCGTGGTCCGGCGGGTGGCCGGCACCGACGACCACGGCCGGTTCGAGCTGGCCGAGGACCTGTCCGGCCACCACCACCACCTGGTCTGCGGCACCTGCGGCCGGGTGGAGGACGTGCACCCCTCCCCGCAGTTGGAGCGGGCCCTCACCGAGGCCGCCCGGGCGGTGGCCGCCAGCGCCGGGTACCAGGTCACCGAGCACCGGCTGGATCTGGTGGGGCTGTGCCCGGACTGCCGACCGGCGGCCGACCGGGCCGGCTGACCGACAGGTGGGCGGCGGCGGCCCGGCCGGCCACCGGCGCCCACACGAACGGCACCGCGGCGGTCAGCACGGCGGCCCCGGCGGCGGCGGCCACGAACGGCGCCCAGGCGGCCAGGCCGAACAGGGCCCCGCCGGCGGCCGCGGCGACGGCGATGGCGCCGGTCTCGGCGGTGGAGAACAGCCCCTGCACCCGGCCGGCCTCCGACGCCGGGGACCACTGGGTCAGCATGGACTGGGCCGCCGGCAGCGACACCGCGGTGGCCAGCGCCTCCAGGCCGCCCAGCAGCAGCAGCCAGGTCAGGCTGTGCAGGAACGGGTACAGGGCGCACAGCCCCACGGACACCGACAGGGCCCCCACCGCCAGCCACCGCCGGTCCAGGTGGTCGGCCAGCCAGCCGCCGGGGCGCGCCATGACGACGAACGGCACCGCGAACAGGGTCCAACTGAGCCCGATCTGCCAGTCCTGGGCGTGCCGGAGGTCCAGCAGCAGGGTCCAGCAGGACTCGTACACCCCGATGGTCAGCCCGAACGCCGCCGCGGCCAGCACCGCCCCGACCAGCGACCGGTTGAGGGCCGGCAGCCCGTGGCTGTGGCCGACGACCACAGCGGCGGCGCTGTCGGCCGCACCGTCGGCCGTGGCACCGTCGGCGGCGGCGGCCGCACCGTCAGCGGCGGCACCGGCGGCCGCACCGGCGGCCGGGGCGGCGGCCGGGGCCAGGTCGTCGTGGCCGGCCACCGACGGGCCCACCAGGGCGGGTAGGCAGGCCACCAGGGCGGCCACCCCGGCGGCGACGAACAGCACCGCCATGGACCCCACCCCGACCAGGCTGCCGAACAGCGGGCCGACCGCCATGCCGCCGAGCTGGGCGGCGTAGATGGACCCGAACGCCCGCCCCCGCCGCTCCAGGTGGACCGCGCCGGAGATCATGGCCAGGGCGGCCACCTCGGCGGAACCGGCACCGGCGCCCTGCAGGCCGCGCAGCACGATGTCGACGGCCGGGGCGGGGCCGGCCAGGAACCCGAGGCTGCCGGCGGCGTACACCGCCAGCCCGGCCAGCAGGACCGGCCGGCGGCCGAACCGGTCGGCCAGGCGGCCGGCGGGGTACTGGAACAGGAGCGCGGCCACGAAGTAGGCCGCCATCACCAGGCCCACGGTGGCGTCGGAGCCGCCGCGGTCGCGGAGGTACTCGGGCAGCAGCGGCAGGATGCAGCTCGCCCCCACCCAGAGCAGCAGGGTGGTCAGGGCCAGGGCGCGGACCAGGCGGTCCACCGACGGGGTGTCCGGGGCCGGGTCCACGAAGGAGACGGTACCGGGCCGGGTCAGCCGGCCAACTGGTCCCGTCGGAGGACGCTGAGGAGCTCCTCGTAGGGCCCGAGCAGGTAGGCGCGGTCGCCGCCGGCGAACCGGGTGCCGCGCCGCGGGGGGTGCTCCAACTGGCCGCCGGCGGCGGCCCTGCTGATGGCCACCACGCGGGTCCGGGCGGACAGGTCCCCCATGGCCACCCCCTGCAGGCCGCCGGTGACCGACACCGCGCCGACCAGGAAGGGCTGCTGGTCGACGTAGAAGGTGGCCAGCACGTCCAGCCCGAGGGCGGCGCCGGCGAACCACGGGGCGGCCAGGGCGGAGGTGGACCGGACGTAGCCGAACCCGAAGTTGCGCTCCATCATCCGGGCCAGGTGGCCGTCGAAGATACGGAGCACCACCGGCACGTCCTCCCGCCGGTCCCCCAGGGACTCCCGGACGGCCAGGCCGGTCTCGATGTTGGTGAAGTCGGCGCTGGTGGTGACGGCGACGGCGATGCACTGGTCCAGGTTGACCATGGCGTGGGTCTGCCGCTGGGTGGCGTCGGCCACCACCACCGGCACCCCCAGGGCGCGGACCCGGCCCAGGTACCGGTTGTCCACGTCCCGGTCCACCACCACCACCCGGCGGCCCTCGGCCACCAGGCCCTCGACCACGCTGATGCCGACCGACCCGAGGCCGACGACGACCACGTGGCCGGCCATGCCGGGCACCTGCCGGCGGCCCAGGGACTGCTCCAACCGGCGGCTGACCAGGATGTTGGTGAACAGGGCGAAGGCGGTGGAGACCAGGGACACCCCCAGCACGATCAGGGCGATGCCGAACACCTGCAGCCAGGCCGGCTGGTGGGCGAACGAGAAGTCGCCGAACCCGACGGTGGCGACGGTCTCGACGGTGAAGTACGCCGACGACAGCAGCGGCAGCCGGCCGCCGGAGCCGGCCGGGTACTGGTAGGCCAGCCGGAGCACCACGGCGGCGGCGACCAGCAGCAGCACCAGGCCCAGCAGCACCGCGGCCAGGGCCCGGCTGCTGCTGGTCTGCAGCAGGGCCCGGACCCGGCGGTGGACCCGGGCGGCCGGGCCCACGGCGGCCACCGCCGGCCGGTCGGCCGACGGCCGGCGCAGCCCCAGCCGGTCGACGGCCAGTTGGTCCAGCTCGTCGGGGGTGCCCAGCACGGCCACCCGGTCCCCGGCCACCACCGGGTGGTCGCGGCCGGGGCACACCACCAGGTCGGACCCGTCGGCCGGCAGCACCGCCACCGGGGCAAGCTGCCCGAAGAGGTTCCGGAGGGTGGACGGCGGCCGGCCGTCGCCGACGGCGAACCGGTCCACCGAGAACCGGCGGCCGCCCAGGTCCAGGTGGTGGGTGGACCGGCGCAGGCAGGCCTCCACGAAGGACGGCGCCGACAGGGTGGCCACGTCCAGCACCGTCCCCGGCCCGGTGACCCGCTCCAGGGCCTGCGCCACCGCGGGGTTGGCCATCTGCACCACCAGCCGGATGTCCGGCCGCAGCTCCCGGACCCGCAGGGCGGTCTCCAGGGCGGCCAGCTCGTCGGGCAGGGCGCACACCACCGCCCGGGCCCGGTCCAGCCCGGCCGCCGACGGCCAGTCCCCCATCTGGGGGCTCTGGGGCACGAGGGGGACCCCCCAGCCCTGCACCACCCGGCCCAGCCGGGGATCGGGGTCGTCGTCGACCACCACCACCCCGACGTCGCTCAGCCGCAACTGCTCCACCGTCCGCAGCCCGACGCCGGCCAGCCCGCAGACGATGACGTGCCCGCCGACCGCTGCGGTGGGCCGGCCGGCGGGCCGGGACGGCGACGTCGGGGCGAGGTGCGGATGGGCCGGTGGCCGGTCGGTGGTCGACGGGTCGGTCATGTCGACGGGTCGGTCATGTCGACGGGCCGGTCATGTCGACGGGCCGGTCATCGGCCCCTCCGGGCCCGGCTGGGGGCCACCCGGGTGGGCTCGTCGGCGCCCTTCGGGTACTCCGGCGGCCACGGGGCGTCGTGCAGGCCGGCGGCCCGGTCCCGTTCGGCCAGGGCCAGCAGCGGGTCCAGGGACTGGGCGGCCTCCGCCATGCCCTCCCAGGGGTCCCCCAGCCGGCGGAGGCGGTCGGGGACGGTGGCGATGGTGAGGGCGTCGGGGTCCACGGTGTCGAGGTGGTCCCAGCCGATGGGGGTGGACACCTGCCCGCCGGGCCGGGCCCGGACCGACCAGGGCCCGAACACGGTCTTGTGGGGGGCGTTCTGGTTGAAGTCCACGAACACCCGGGCGCCGCGCTCCTCCTTCCACCAGGCGGCGGTGCACAGGTCGGGTCGGCGCCGCTCCATCTCCCGGGCCACCGCCACCGCGGCTGACCGCACCTCGGTGGGGGTCCACCGGGGCAGCAGGGGCAGGTAGACGTGCAGGCCGCGGCTGCCGGACGTCTTCAGGAAGCCGCGGAGGCCCACCTCGTCGAGGAAGTCCCGGACGGCGCCGGCGGCCCGGCGGGCCTCGTCGAACCCGACGCCGGGTTGGGGGTCCAGGTCGATGCGGAGCTCGTCGGCCACCTCCGGCCGGGCGGCCCGGACGGCCCACAGGTGGAAGCCGAGGCAGCCCAGGTTGACGGCCCACACCACGTGGGCCAGGTCGGCCAGCACCAGGGCCCGGGAGGTGGTGCCGTTGGGGGTGGCCACCACCACGGTCTGCAGCCAGTCCGGCGCGCCGGCCGGCACCCGCTTCTGGAAGAACGACTTCCCGGCGGCCCCGTCGGGGAACCGCTGCAGCATGGTCGGCCGGCCGCCGGCCGCCCCGAGCATGGCGCCGCCGACGTCCCGGTAGTAGCCCACCAGGTCGAGCTTGGTGGCGCCGAGGTCCGGGAAGTACACCTTGGCGGGGCTGGACACGGCCACCGGATGGCCGTCGAGGTCGAGCTGCACGGTGTCACCGTCGCCGGGGGCCACGGCACACGGTACCGCCGGCCCCGCCACCACGGCCGGGTCCCGGCGGCCGGCCCCCTTAATCAAGCGCTTGCTACCATCGCTGGGGTGGGGCCGGCGGGAGGCCGGTCGGAGACGGGGCCGGCGGGAGGCCGGCGGGAAGGGAGGATCGGGGGATGACCACGGCGGCGGCCACGACCGGTCGTGAGGTGGCGATCGTCGGCGTGCACATGACCGCCCAGGGCCGCCAGTTGGGGCGGTCCAGCCAGGACCTGATGGCCGACGCCCTGTTCGGGGGGCTGGCCGACGCCGGCATGGACCTGGACGAGGTGGACGCATTCGGCAACGTCACCTTCCCCGACGGCAACGGCCTGGGGGTGGCCCCGGGCAACCTGGCCACCCTGCTGGGCCGGCCGCTGGTGGCGGCCATCCCGTACTCGGGGCCCCAGGCCCTGCTGTACGCGGCCGCCCTCATCCGGGCCGGGCAGGCCCGGACGGTGGTGCTGGCCCACGGGTTCGCCCAGCCGCCGCCCGGGGAGGCGGTGGCGGCGTACACGACGCCGCAGTACGAGTTCACCGACTGGACCGGGTCGTTCACCGCGGCCCAGTTCGCCCTGCAGGCCCGGCGGCACATGCACCAGTTCGGGACCACCGTCGAGCAGCTTGCCCAGGCGGCCGCCACCATCCGCAACGCCGGCGCCGTCAACCCCGAGGCGGTCATGTTCGGCCGCGGCCCGTACACCGTGGACGACGTGCTGGCCGCCCGGCCCATCGCGGACCCGTTCACCCTGCTGATGTGCGCCCTGGTCAACGACGGGGGGTCCTGCGTGGTGGTGACGTCGGGGGACCGGGCCAGGGACTGCCGGCACCGGCCGGTGTGGGTGCTGGGCGGCGCGGTGGAGCAACGGTTCAGCACCTACTACAACGTCCCCACCCTGGACATGCTGGCGTCCCGGCCGCGGATGGTGGAGGCGGTGCGCCGGGCCGGGGTGGCCCACGACGAGGTGGACCTGCTGTCGGTGTACGACCACTTCGCCATCGGCCCGGTCATGGCGGTGGAGGCCGCCGGGTTCTGCCCGGTCGGTGACGGCGGGGCCTTCGTGGCGGACCACTGCGGGTTCGGCGACGGCCGGCTGCCGCTGTCCACCCACGGCGGCTGCCAGTCGCACTCCCACAACATGGTGCCGTACAACCACACCATCGTCGAGGTGGTCCGCCAGTTCCGCGGCGACGTCCCCGACCGCTGCCCGGGGTGGGCCGACGACGACCACACCTTCGACCGGTCGCTCTGCCGGCGGGTGGCCGACCCGCGGCTGGCGGTGGTGTGCGGGCCGATGACCGGGGTGTTCTCCACCGCCGTGCTGGCCAGGGACTGAGGACCGGGAGGAACCGATGGCCGACGCGTACGGGGCCAGCCGCGGCGGGCGGCTGTCCGACGAGTTCTGGGACCTGCTGGCGGCCGGGCAGTTCGCCGCCCAGCGCTGCGGCCGGTGCGGCCACGTCCGGTTCCCGCCGACCACGTTCTGCCCGCAGTGCCACGGCATCGGCTGGTCCTGGCAGCCGGTCTCCGGGGCCGGCACCCTGTGGTCGGTCACCACCGTCCGGGTGGCCCCCAGCCCGGACCTCCAGGACGACGTCCCGTACCACCTCGGGGTGGTGGCCCTGGCGGAGGGACCGCTGGTGCTCGGCCGGCTGGTCCTCGACGGGACGGGCGACGCCGGGGCCGACCCGGCCATCGGGACGGCGGTGGCCCTGGTGGTGGACCCGCCGGCCGGCGGCGGGGACCGGGCCCGCTACCACTTCCGGCCGGTCCCGGCTTGACGGTCCCCGCCGCCGGAGGGTAAGCAAGAACCTCCGTGATCGATGTCAGACGTGCCCTCCGGGGCCGGACGGACACGATGCGCCAGGCCAGGCGGAGCCTCCCCTTCCTCGGTGCCCTAAGTGTCGTGGTGGCGTGCAGTACGGCGTCACTGGCCCCGGCCGCGCCACCGGCCGGCGCCGACCAGGTGGCCTCCCTGCAGGCCCAGGCCGCCCAGATCGCCCAGGCCATGGTGCTGGAGCAGTTGCAGATCGGGGGGTACCAGCAGCAGTACGACGCCGAGGTGGCCAAGGCCCAGCAGGACCAGCAGTTGGTGGACCAACTGGAGACCCGCATCGCCGCCGACAGGGCCCGGATCGCCCACGACGCCGACCAGCTCCGCGACGCCGCCGTCCACGCCTACGTCGACGCCGGCGCCACCGCCGGGGCCGACCCGCTGTTCGGTGACCAGGCCACCGCGGGGGCCCGGACCGAGTACGGGGAGGTGGTGTCCGGGGACCTCAACCTGGCGGTGGACCAGTTGCACACCGACCAGCAGGCCCTGGCGGCCCGGCAGGCCGCCCAGCAGCAGGCGGTGGCCGCCGACCAGGCCGCCGAGGCCACCGCCCGGAGCCTGCTGGCCCAGTCCGAGAACACCCAGTCCCGGCTGGCCGCCCAGAACGCCCAGGTCCACGGCCAACTGGCCGAGGCGGTGGCCGAGCAGCAGGCCGCCCAGGCCCAGGCGGCGGCGGCCGCCATCAAGACCGCCCAGGCCCAGGCCGCCCGGTCCGCGGCCACCCCGTCCGAGATCGTGGTCGGCACCGCCGCCCCGGCCGCCGCGCCGGCCGGCGGCGGCACCGACCCGGCCCTGAACTCGTTCCTGCAGTGCGTCGTCCAACACGAGTCCGGCGGCGACTACCAGATCGTGTCCCCCACAGGGAAGTACATGGGGGCCTTCCAGTTCAGCCAGTCCACCTGGAACGTGGCCGCCCGGCTGGCCGGCCGGCCGACACTGGTCGGGGTCCCCCCCAACCAGGCGTCCAAGGCCGACCAGGACACCCTGGCCGTCGCCCTGTACAACGCCGACGGCGAGCAGCCGTGGTACGACCCCTGCAACCCCACACATCCCTGACGTGATCGACCACCTGTCCATCCAGTGCGACGACCTGGCCGCCTCGGCCGCCTTCTACGACGCCGTCCTGGCCACCGTCGGCGGGGTGCGGGTCATGGAGTTCGGCGACGCCATCGGCTACGGCGTCCCGCCGCGGCCCACCTTCTGGATCAGCCGCCGGTCCACCGGCGACGGGTTCCGGGAGTCCCACATCGCCTTCGCCGCGCCGGACCGCGCCGCGGTGCGGGCGTTCTTCGACGCCGCCACCGCCGCCGGGGCCGAGGTGCTGCACCCGCCGCGCCTGTGGCCGGAGTACCACCCCCACTACTACGGCGCCTTCGTCCGGGACCCCGACGGCAACAACGTCGAGGCCGTCTGCCACTCCCCCGATCCCGGCGACCCCGGCTGACGACTCCCCGGGCTGATTGATCGGCCGGGTCGACCACCCGGGTTGACCGGCCGGCCTGGTTGACCGGCCGGGTTGATCGGCCGGGTCGGCCACCCGGGTTGACCGGCCGGGTTGGGCACCGGCGGACCCCCTCGCCTATCGTCGGTCGATGGACCACTCCATCGCCTACTTCTCCATGGAGGTGGCCGTCGACGACCGGCTGCCCACCTACTCCGGCGGCCTCGGGGTCCTGGCCGGCGACCACCTGCGGGCTGCCGCCGACCTCGGACTGCCGGTGGTGGCGGTCACCCTGCTGTACCGCGGCGGGTACTTCGTCCAGCACCTCGACGACCGCGGCACCCAGACCGAGGAGCCCGTCCGGTGGGACCCGGCCGACCTGCTGGACCCGGTGGACTGCCGGGTGGTGGTCCCCGTCGACGGCCGCCCGGTGCAGGTGACCGCCTGGCGGCACGACCTGGCCGGGGCCACCGGCCACGTGGTGCCGCTGTACTTCTTGGACACCGACCTGGACGGCAACGCCGACGACGACCGGGCCATCACCGAACGGCTGTACGGCGGCGACCTGGCCTACCGGCTGCGCCAGGAGGCCGTCCTCGGGCTGGGCGGCGCCGCCCTGCTGGACGCCCTCGGCCACCACCGGCTGCGGGTGTACCACATGAACGAGGGCCACTCCGCCCTGCTCACCCTGTCCCTGGCCGACCGGGACGCCGGCGGGTCCCTGGCCGACCGGGACGGCACCGGGGACGGGGACGGGCGGCCGCGGTGCGTGTTCACCACCCACACCCCGGTGCCGGCCGGCCACGACCGGTTCCCCCGGGAGCTGGTGGTGGCCACCCTAGGCGACGACCGGGCCCGGCTGATCGAGGAGCTCGGCGGCATGGACGGCGACGAGCTCAACATGACCCTGCTGGGGATGGCCCGGGCGGACTTCGTCAACGCGGTGTCGCACCGGCACGGCGAGGTGTCCCGGGCCATGTTCCCCGGCGTCCCGGTCCACTGGATCACCAACGGGGTGCACGCCGGCACCTGGGTGGCCCCGGCGGTCGGCCGGCTGCTGGACGACGCGGTGCCGGGATGGCGGCTGGACAACGCCCTGCTGCGGGCCGCGGTGGACATCGACCTGGAGGAGCTGCGGGCCGCCCACGCGGTGACCAAGCGGGCCCTGTTCGACGAGGTGGCCATCCGTACCGGGGTCCGGCTGGACCCGTCGGTGCTGACCGTCGCCGTGGCCCGCCGGGCGGCGGCCTACAAGCGGACCGACCTGCTGCTGAGCGACCCGGACCGGCTCCGGGCCCTGGTGGACCGGGCCGGGCCGCTGCAGATCGTGTACAGCGGCAAGGCCCACCCGGCCGACCGTGACGGCAAGGCCCTGATCGAACGGGTGGTGGCCGTCGGCCGCGACCTGGCCGGCACCATCCCGGTGGTGTACCTGGAGGAGTACTCGATGGGGCTGGCCGGCATGCTCTGCGCCGGCACCGACCTGTGGATCAACACCCCGGTCAAGCCCCTGGAGGCGTCCGGGACCAGCGGCATGAAGGCCGCCCTCAACGGCGTCCCCAGCCTCAGCGTCCCCGACGGGTGGTGGGTGGAGGGGCACGTCGAGGGGGTCACCGGGTGGGCCATCGGGCAGGACACCCCGGACCGCGACGACCAGGCCGAAGCGGCCGACCTGTACGCCAAGCTGGAGCTGGTGGTGGCCCCCCTGTTCTACGACCGGCCGGACCGCTACGCGGCGGTCATGCGGTCCTGCATCGCCCTCACCGGGTCCTACTTCAACGCCGAGCGGATGGTGGCCCAGTACGCCCGGCTGGCCTACCGCACCGGCCTCGCCGCCGACGTCGTGCACCCGGAGTATTCACGTTTACGTTAAGGTGACTTGGCGAGCCGGGACCGGCGAGCAGGGGGTACCCGGGACGGCGGAGCGGAGCGACATGGACCTGGCCTTGGACATCCGGCGACGGGCGGCCGAACGACGGGCCGCGCCGACCGGCGACATGGCGATACCGCCCAACTACAAGTGGGTGGCCCTGTTCGTGTCCACCCTGGGCATGCTGATGGCCACCATCGACGGGTCCATCACCCTGATCGCCCTGCCGGACATCTTCCGCGGCATCCACATCGACCCGCTGGAGACCGGCAACAGCTTCTACCTGTTGTGGATGATCCTGGGGTTCCTGGTGGTGACCAGCGTGCTGGTGACCAGCCTGGGCCGGCTGGGCGACATCTACGGCCGGGTGCGCATCTACAACCTCGGCTTCGCGGTGTTCACCGTGTTCTCGCTGCTGCTGACTGTCACCTGGATGTCCGGCACGGCGGCCGGCATCTGGCTGATCGTGCTGCGCATCTTCCAGGGGGTGGGGGCGGCGATGCTGATGGCCAACTCGGCAGCCATCCTCACCGACGCCTTCCCGGTCCACCAGCGCGGGATGGCCATGGGGGTGAACCAGGCGGCGGCGTTCAGCGGCACGTTCATCGGCCTGGTCCTCGGCGGGGTGCTGGCCCCCGTCAACTGGCGGCTGATCTTCCTGGTGTCGGTGCCGGTGGGGGTGCTGGGGACGGTGATGGGGTACGTGATGCTCCGGGAGCTGAGCCAGCGGCGACCGGCCAGGGTGGACTGGCCCGGCAACATCACCTTCGCCGTCGGCCTCGTCCTGGTCATGGTGGGCATCACCTACGGCATCGAGCCGTACGGCCACGACACCATGGGGTGGACCAACCCGATGGTGCTGGGCTGCGTGCTGGGCGGGCTGGCTCTGCTGGTGGTGTTCGGCATCGTGGAGACCCGGGTGCCCCAGCCGATGTTCCGGTTGCAACTGTTCAAGATCCGGGCGTTCACCGCCGGGGTGTTCGCCGGCTTCCTGGCCGCCCTGGCCCGTGGCGGCCTGATGTTCATGCTGATCATCTGGCTGCAGGGCATCTGGCTGCCGCTGCACGGGTACAGCTTCGCCTCCACCCCGCTGTGGGCCGGCATCGCCATGCTGCCGCTGACCGCCGGGTTCCTGATCGCCGGGCCCATCTCCGGCGTGCTGTCCGACCGGTTCGGCCCCCGGCCCTTCGCCACCGGCGGCATGATCACCTCCGCGGTCTGCTTCGCGCTGTTGGAGTTGATGCCCGCCGACTTCTCCTACGGCGTCTTCGCCGTCCTGCTGTTCTTCACCGGGATGTCCATGTCGTCGTTCGGGTCCCCCAACCGGGCCGGGGTGATGAACAGCCTGCCGGCGGAGCACCGCGGGGCGGGGTCCGGGATGAACACCACCTTCCAGAACTCCGCCCAGGTCCTGTCCATCGGCATCTTCTTCACCCTGCTCATCGTCGGCCTGTCCAGCTCCCTGTCGGCCAGCCTCTACCACGGCCTGGTGGCCCACGGGGTGTCCCCGGCAGACGCCAGGCAGGCGTCCTCGCTGCCACCGGTGTCCACCCTGTTCGCGGCCTTCCTGGGCTACAACCCGGTGGGCCACCTCATCGGCGCCCACGCCCTGGCCCAGTTGCCCCATGCCCAGCAACAGGCCCTGCTCGGTCGCAGCTTCTTCCCGTCCCTCATCACCGGCCCGTTCCGCGACGGCCTGCACGCCGCCCTGGACTTCGCCATCGTCGGCTGCCTGCTGGCCGCCGCCGCCTCGTGGGTCCGCGGCCCCCACGTCCGGCCGGACCTGGCCACCGCCACCGGCGGCTCTGCCATCTCGGCCGCCGGCGGCGGCTCTGCCATCTCGGCCGCCGGCGGCGGCGAGGACCGGGCCGGCAACCCGGAGGTGGCGGCCACGGCCGGTAGCATCGGAAGCGGACTGGGCACCGGAGGGCCGATGGGAGCCGGGGCCGACGGACAGCGAAGCGCAGGGGGTAGCGGTTGATGGCCGCCAAGGACGCCACCACAGCGCCGCCGGTGAAGGGTTCGAGCCGGCCGCCGGCCGGTGGGGTGCCGGAGATGTCCCGGATCGGCGAGGTGGCCAAGCTGACCGGGGTGACCACCCGGACCCTGCGGTACTGGGAAGAGCTGGACCTGCTGCGGCCCAGCAGCTACGGGGCCGGCGGTGAGCGGATGTACTCGCCGGCCGACGTGGCCCGGGTGACCAGGATCCGGAACCTGCAGGAGCTTCTGGGGTTCTCGCTGGCCGAAGTCCGCGCCGTGCTGAACACCGAGGACATCGCCGTCCTGGACCGGGTGCGGTCGGAGCTGTGGTCGGACGCGGTGGCGCCGGCCAGGCGGCGGGAGCTGTTGGAGGAGGGGGTGGTGGCCAACGACCAGCTCGTGGCCCGCCTCGACGACGTCCTGGCCCGCATCCAGGCGTTCCGGGACGAGCGGGTGGCCGCCGGCGAGCGGATCCGGGAGAGCCTGCGCCGCGCCCGTGAGGAGCTGGCCGCCGCAGCCGGCGACGCCGGCTTGGCCGGATAGCGGGTACCGGACCGGTTAGCCTGGCCCACCCATGGGCCCCGGAACAACCGAGCCAGCGGCCGGCGGCCTGACCTCACCGGCGGACGCCTTCGCCGGTGCCACCGAGCCAACCGCCCCCGCCGGCGGCACAGCGCAGCAGGGCGGCACGGCGCAGCAGGGCGGCACGGGCCTCGCGGGCCCGGGCTCCGACAGCACGGGCTCCGACAGCACGGGCTCCGACGGCGCGGGCCCCGCGGGCCCGGGCGGCGGTGCGGGGAACCCCGACGGGGACGGGAGCCCGGCGGCGCCGAAGAAGCGGTCGAAGCGGTGGCTGGTGGAGTGGGGCGTGGTCATCGTGGTGGCGGTGGTGCTGGCCGTGGTGGTCCGGGTGTTCTTCCTGCAGACGTTCTACGTCCCGTCCACATCGATGTACCCCACCTTGAAGCCCGGGGACCGGATCGTGGTGGAGAAGATCACAACGTCGGTCCAGCCGGGCG